>JAKKUO010000035.1 GCA_021890795.1 Bacillota bacterium
CCTCCCGGTGCACCGGGAGAAAGGAAAGGTTCCGCTCCCGCATGAGCCGCAGGGCGATGAGGACAGGGGTGCTGGCCCGTACCGACTCGACCTGAATCATGACATCGCGGACGACGCTCACGCCGGTGCCTCCCCGCTGGGTGGGTCATTTCCTTGATGATTCGTTCGTTGAAGTGCCTACGGTTCCCTGCTACGACGGGGCGCCGTTCGAACCCCGCCGCCGCTGCCACCCAGCCCAGACCCCCAGGGCGATGGCCGCCCCCAGCGAATCCAGCACCACGTCCCCGGCCTGTCCGGAACGGCCGGGAACGTAGGTCTGGTGCCACTCATCGGTGACGGCGTAGAGAGTGGCAAAGGCCCAGGCTCCCCACCCGCTCCGGGGATGGGGAGCGAAGGCCCACCGGCTGAGGAGGGCGAGGATGCCGAAAGCCGTCAGGTGCGCCGCCTTCCGGAGGAGAAAGTTGAGAACCTCCAGGGCCGGGGGCGAAAGCCACGGGAGCCACCGGGCCAGGAGCCCCCGGGTTCCGGCGCCGGTAAAGGGCGGGGCGGCGGAAAACCAATAGATGAGGCCGCACCAGAGGGCAACGGCCAGCCAGCGGATGGGCCTGGGCATGGCATCGGCTCCTTCCGGCCCCGGTGCCTCTACCGGTGTTCGGCAAACCACCGGACGGTGCGGCGGAGGCCCTCGGGAAGGCTCACCTGGGGCTCAAAGCCCAGCACCTGGCGGGCCCGGTCCGGCGAGAGGATGCTGGAGCGCAGGTCGCCCGGCCGAGGCGGGCCGTACTGGGGCGGGGGCGGCGGAGCCGGCAGGGCGTCCCCGGCCACGGTGAGGACCGCCTCCCGCAGGAGCTGCTCCAGCCGGTTGACGTCCGTCCCAACGCCGGTGCCCACGTTAAAGGCGGCAAAGGGCTCGGGCAGGTCCACGGCCAGGGCCTGGAGGTGAGCCCGGGCCACATCCTCCACGTACACATAGTCCCGGACGTAACGGCCGTCGCCGTTGATGATGGGCGGCTGACCCGCCAGCAGCCGGCGGGTGAAGATGGCCACCACCCCGGCCTCGCCGTGGGGGTCCTGGCGGGGACCATACACGTTTGCATAGCGCAGGGAGATGGCCTTCAGCCCATGGGTCCGCGCGTAAAAGGCCAGGTACTGCTCCCCGGCCAGCTTGGACAGGCCATAGGGAGAGATGGGACGGAGGGGGCTGTCCTCGGTGGCCGGGTGGGTCACCTCGCCGTAGAGGGTGCCCCCGGAGGAAGCGAAGACCACCCGCTCCACCCCGTGACGGACGCAGGCCTCCAGCACCCGGAGGAAACCGAGGATGTTGACGTCCGCATCGTAGTCGGGCTCCCGGACTGAGCGGCTCACGGAGATCTGGGCCGCCAGGTGGAACACGTACCGGGGCCGCACCTCGGCCACGACCCGGTCGACCTCCGCTCCGTCCCGAATGTCCGCCACGTACAGGGGCACGTCCGGGGGGAGGTTTTCCCGGCGGCCGGTGCTCAGGTTGTCCAGGACAAAGGGACTGTACCCGGCCGTAAGCAAGGCATCGACCACATGGCTGCCGACAAATCCGGCGCCGCCTGTAACCAGAACTCGACCTGCCATCGCCACTCCTCCACAATAAGCGCACGGAATGCGGGGGTGCTTCGATTCGCCAGGATGATTCCAGCCACAAGACCTTTAACTCGGCACCCGGTCCACCAGCGCCCGGAGGTACTCCCGCAGGGCAGGCCCCAGGTCTGGCCGCTCCAGGGCAAACTCCACGGTGGCCTGGATATAGCCGAGCTTGTTGCCCACGTCGTAACGCCGGGACTGGACCTCGTAAGCGTAGACGGGGCGGTGACGGCTGAGGATGTCCAGGGCGTCGGTGAGCTGGATCTCCCCGTTCTTGCCCGGAGGCAGGTCCGCCAGGATCCCGAAGATGTCCGGGTGGATGATGTACCGGCCTACCACCGCGAGGTGAGAGGGCGCCGCCTCGGGCTCGGGCTTCTCCACCAGCCGCCGGACCCGGTAGAGGGGCCCCTCCTCCCCCTCCCCCGGGTCGATCACCCCGTACCGCCGCACCTCCTCCCGGGGGACCGGCCGGACGGCCACCACGCTGCCCCCGCCGGTGGCCTCGTACTGGTCGATGAGCTCCCCCAGGCAGGGGCGGGGACCGGCGAAGATCTCGTCGCCCAGGAGAACGGCAAAGGGCTCGTTCCCCACGTGCTGCCGGGCCTGAAGGATCGCGTGCCCCAGCCCCAGGGGCTCCTTCTGCCGGATAAAGTGGACGTTCACCATATTGGCGATGGAGCGGATCACCTCGAGGAGGTCTTCCTTGGCCCCCCGGGCCAGGAACTGCTCCAGCTCCACCGACCGGTCGAAGTGGTCCTCGATGGCCCGCTTCCCCCGGCCGGTAATGATGAGGATGTCCTCGATGCCGGCGGCCACGGCCTCCTCCACCACGTACTGGATGATGGGCTTGTCCACGATGGGCAGCATCTCCTTGGGCTGGGCCTTGGTGGCGGGGAGGAACCGGGTTCCCAGGCCGGCGGCGGGGATGACAGCCTTGCGGACGGGTTGCAACCGGGACACCTCCTGACAGGTGACAGCGTTGTTGGGCTAAAGTTTGTTATCCAACCATTCATAGCGGCAGATGCTAAGAAGATAACACATCAGGCAAATATTCAGCAAGAACAAAGTTGACCAGCTAGGCCGCCCGCTGGCCCCATCCACCCATGATCGAATCAACACCAGACCGCAACACGGCGGATTTCTGCGGACGTGGCGGACTGCACCGGGCACCGTCCCAAATACTCACGTACGCTGATATACTCATGCAATAGCAGAGTAAACGATTTCGTTAGCGCAGGTGAAGGCCGTAACCTGCCAGGTTCATGCGGAGAACCGGTTGGAGGTTCAGTGCCGTGGTCTTACAAAACTGCTAATTAGGTAGTTTGAAGTTCCCCCGGTTTCGTGGACGCTTGAATACGTGACAGTTTAGTCCGCAGCGTGTTCTCCGTGTTGGTCTCGCCATTGAGTTTCAAATTCTACTGGACTGAGGTATCCCAGGGCTGAATGCCGGCGCCGGCGGTTGTAGAAGGCCTCGATGTAGTCAAAGATAGCCGACCGGAGCCGTTGACGCGTAGCCCAAGATCCCCGGTCCAGCAGTTCCGTCTGCAACGTAGCAAAGAAGCTCTCCGCCACCGCGTTGTCCAGCGCATCGCCGACAGAACCCATCGAACCGACGATCCCGGCCTCCCGAAGGCGGCGGGTAAAGACCAACGAGGTGTATTGCGTGCCATGGTCCGAATGGTGGATGACCCCAGGATGCGGGCGCCGGTTCCAGACCGCCATGTCGACGGCAGCCAGGACCAGCTCCGTAACCGGACGCTCACCCATGGCCCCTGTGCCCCCACCGCGAGTACTCAATGCAGTCCCAGTTGTGTTTGATACCATCCACTCGGGTCACACGGCGTTGGTGCTGAGCCTCCAGCAGTTGCGCCGCCGGTTGGGCCACCGGCCAGAAACGCACCCGGTGCCCTCGCGGGTAAGGCTCGGTGCGCAGGGCGGTGGCCAGAGTGCTATTGCCCATACCGCTGTTGCCGACTTCGGCAACAAAAAGATAACCGCCCCCCTGGTGGACCGGCTGACGTGCCGGTGCCCCATCCTGACATGAGCGGCACGAGCTACCGTTTCGGCGAGGACCTGTAAGGGCAGGAGGTGGTTCTCGGCGGCCGATGTTTTACCCCCTTAACTGCAACACCAACAGGAAACTTTGCTGACAGGCTCCCCCCGGGATGACTCAGCCATAGGCGATCACTTGGCTACTTTGTCCTGGTCAAACACAGGTTGGTCCTAGCAGGAAAACAACCACGGGGTCAAGAACCCGTTGACGGACTTGCTCAATGTGCAAATGAGGGTGTCTTAGTTGACGAGTGAGCAGCGGCGTTTGGCTACCACTGTGTTTGTGCTTTCTGGCATTACCCTCCTGTCCCGTCTCTTGGGCTTCGTTCGGGAGCAGATTCTCGCCAGCACGCTGGGAGCCACCTACGCGGCAGACGCCTTCGTGGCAGCGCAGCTGGTACCGACAGCCCTAGACGCCATCGTGGGCACTGCCATGGCCACGGCCCTCCTGCCGCTTCTAACCGCGGCGAAAAACCGTGAAGACAACGAACTCGCCCGGCTGTACCGCGCCGCGACTCTAGCCCTGGGGGCAGGCTACCTTGCCGAAACTATCTTGCTATACTGGCAGGCCCCTGCAGTGATGGCTACCCTCGCCCCAGGGCTGCCAGATCACGCCCGGGCCCAGGCCGTCACCCTGGCCCGCATCCTCGCCCCGGCACCGCTCCTCTTGGGCCTAGCGTCGTTACACACAATGCTATTGCACACCCACAGCCGCTTCTGGATCCCTGCGGCAGCCGCCCTCGGCCCCAACGTGGCAGTGGTAATCTCTTGTCTGGTCCTGCGCCAGGGGACGACGGCGCACACCATCGCATGGGCCTTGGTGGCGGGATACACTGCCCAAGTAACCCTGTTGGTCCTGGCTGCCCTCCGGCTCCGCATCCCGTGGCGTACAGACCGCCCCGACTGGGCAGCGGTTAGCCGAGCTGCAGCCTTGGCCTTGCCCTTGATGGCCTCCTCCGCCCTAGGCCAAACCACGAGCTTTGTGGATAAATTCCTGGCCTCCCACATGCGGGAGGGAACCATCGCATCGCTGAATTACGCGCTGAAACTCGTACAGCTTCCCGTGGGCGTGATCATTCAGGGCTTGGCCCAAGTCATGTTCGCCCGGTTTGCGCACTTTGCTGCCGCTGGGGACCGCGATACCCTTACAGCCGAATTGGCGCGTACCCTCCGGCTATTGCTCTTCGTGTTCCTGCCCGGTGTCGGTCTACTGGTAGTTCTCTCCGAGCCTGCAGTGGCTACTGCTTTTCAACGTGGGCGCTTTGACTCGCAGGCCACCCAACTGACAGCTCAGGCCATGACCGCCTACGCCCCGGCTGTATTGCCCCTGTCCATCGTGCCCCTTCTCACGAACGTGGCCAATGCTCTGCAACTGACCAAACTGCCTCTCCTCGGCACCAGTGTGGCGACCGTTGCCTACGTCACCCTGGCCGTCACGTTGGCACCCTTTCTGGCCCACAGAGGGCTCGCCCTCGCGTGGGCCTTGGCGCAGATGAGTGCGATGTTAGTGCTGGCCTGGGCCGTTACCCGTCACCTGGGACCCACCCCCATGCGCGCTGCCGCCGCGGCCGTGCCCCCAAACCTGGCAGCCACAGCGGCTGCATCCCTGGCGGCGTGGGCGACAAGCCGCAGTGTCGAAGCCGCCCTGGTCAAGCTGACCCTGGGCGCCCTCGCAGGCGGAGGCGCGTGGCTCCTCGTGCACGGGCTCCTCCGCACTCCAGAACTCTCTTGGGGGATGGCAGTGGTGCAGGGGGTGCTAAAGCGGCGGCCTCTGTACCGCCACCGTCCTTCCGTCTAGGGTACGGCCTCAGACGGCTTTCGTAGCGGCCGACTTCCGCTCGCGGCAGAGGCGCATCTTGGTAGGCGAATTTTGCACAGGAAACATCATCGACCCCGTGTGGAGGCCTAAACCTAGGAGGCCCCTGCGCGGTAACAAAGGCAAGACGGTTGTCCGTGGCGGTAGAGACGCACTCGACGTCAACCTTTGCCAACTGTTCGTAAGCCCGTGCACCGTAGATAGGTCCGGGTAACGGCTACAACCAGAGGACTCGTCGCA
The DNA here is from genome assembly GCA_021890795.1 of Bacillota bacterium. Classification (GTDB taxonomy): domain Bacteria; phylum Bacillota; class Sulfobacillia; order Symbiobacteriales; family ZC4RG38; genus ZC4RG38. The sequence continues at coordinate 5,723 of JAKKUO010000035.1, forward strand.
GGCTCAAGACAACATGTCTTTCCCTGGTGACAGCGGAATGGGCGGTACAGAAGCCACCGGCAGCGCTCGTGTACCTCGGTTACTAGTCTCCGGATGGCGCTTGGCTGGTTCTCAACAAACCACGCCGTGGTATGCCTGAAACTGTCTCCGATCCCCGCTTCGTCGTTGGGGTTCGGGTCCCCCCGGAGAAACCAAAGGGCACCTGCTCCACGCTGCACGAAGGCATCCGAGAGCCAAATTAGTTAACAATATTGATCTCTGCGTCGCAGGCCGACTCCCGTTCTGAACGCTAACCAAGATCGGAGCGGCTAAATGGAGCGCGACGATACGGTGCACCTGCATCCCGAATGTCCGCTACAAGGGTTCGGCCGCCGCTGAGCTTGTGAAGGATGAAGGGCCTACCCAACAAAGCCGACCCCGCTGGTAGCCAGGACCTGGCCCGTGGTCATAGTTATTCCTCCTTGCACTACCCGCGCAATTCCCTGGCGTGTCGCCACTGCCTAACCCCTGGCGGTGGACTATTGGTCCAAAGTTGGGGGAAAAGAACCACTTGAATGGTCCAAAGAAGGATCCGGAAATCCAACCACGGCGAATACTTGCCGATATAAAGCAGGTCGTACCGAAGCTTGTCCTCGGGCGAAGTATTATACCGCCCCATCACCTGTGCCAAACCCGTTAACCCAGGTTTTACAAGTTCACGGAGGCGGAAGTGGGGATTCTGCTTGGCAAACTCTTCAACAAACACAGGGCGTTCGGGTCTGGGACCCACAAGGCTCATATCACCTTTCAGAATGTTAAGTAGTTGGGGCAGTTCGTCGAGGCGAGTGGCTCGGAGAATACGACCGACTCTCGTTACCCGCGGATCGTTTTGACAGGCCCACACAGGACCAGTAAAGCGTTCCGCATCCTTGACCATCGTGCGGAACTTCAGGATGGTAAACCGGCGACCACCTTGGCCCACCCTTTCCTGCCGGTAGAAGATGGGCCCAGCGGAATCAAGCCGGATAGCGATCGGAATTATAAGGAACAACGGTGCAAATATAACCAACAAAACCAGAGCCACGGACACATCGAAGAGCCGTTTGAGAAGTTGATACTCCAGTTGCACAGCAGGTGGCCGGACAGACAGCAGTGGGCGGTCTCCCAACTTGGTCAGGTGGGCACCCGCTAACAGAACATCGTAAACACTTGGATATAGATACACCTCAACCCCGTGCCGGACCGACCACTCGAGAATCTTCTGCCGCTCAAGCCCGGAAACATCACTATCTACAAACACAAGTGCGCCAGGTGAGACCGTCCCACTCTCGATCAGCTCGGACGGCGTTATACACTTGACCACCCGGATGTACTCGGGCAAAGCGGGTGACCACTCTCGAGGGCGACTTGATACTAGAATCGCCGGACGCCGAAAGTAGTCACGCTGGGCATGACGTACAAACCAAGACCGCCATACACACAAAGAAAACGCGTGTATAATTGGCCCTATAATCCAGATGCTTCTGGGAAATGCTCGAGCGCCAACGTTCAGATATACCAACACGCCGACGACAACCGCCACAAGCCCCGCGCTAACAACGCACGCCCCTGCCACCTCCATAAGAGGGCGATGTAGATCCGTGTATGCATTATATAGGCTCAACCAGACGGGTGTAGCCAGCAAGATGAACGGAAGGATTTCAAGAAACGCATGCCAGTTGGCTTCCGGGAACCCCCCAAAACGAAGCAGGAACGCCAGAGTGTAGGCGCCCGCAGTAAGCAACAAATCGCCTGCAACGATCCACAACGCAAGACGGCTATGTCCCACTAGGTATCACCCCGCGCGGTGTATCACGCTTCTTCAACCGTGCTAGGATACCTGACGTGAACCCTACCGCATAGGTAACGTTGTTAATAACGTTGTTAATTAATGAAGACGCCCCCGGACGGCTAGCGGTTGTGTCGGTATTTCCCACCCTACCAGGGACAGTAATGCGATCCGCTTCTATTGCAGCGATCCATTTCCCTCCTGGTTCGGAACGGGAAATAGTGCTCTAGACATCTATCTACTGAGCACCATCTCGTACACTAGATGCGTCCTCTTGAGCATTTGATCGAGAGTGAAGTAAGCCTCATACCTAAGCCGGCCCGCAGTGCCCATTCGCCGACGCAGCTCTGGGTCCTGCAGCAGCCGTGTTAGGCGGTCCCGCAGCACACTGGTATCACCTGGTGGCACGAGGTATCCCGTCTCCCCATCCACGACAGCCTCTCTAACTCCTCCAACATCTGAAGCTATGACCGGCAGACCCGCTCGCATTGCTTCAAGTATTGCTAAAGGAAATCCCTCCCAATTGGAAATCAGCACGAATATGTGTGACTTAGAAAGGATGTCAGCGACACAGATGCTCATCCCTAGGAACTGAGTATGGTTATGTAACCCTAACGCCCGGACCATGTTTTCAACCCTAGGTCGAGCGGGTCCATCCCCAACCAGCCAGAGCCGAAAGGGCACCTCAATCTTAGAGAGGGAACGAAGCAATGTGCAGTGGTCCTTTGGCTTGTCAAAACGAGCTACCATCGTTATTATTGGCTCACCGACCGTTTCGGGTGCTGCACGCTGCGGCACGTCCGGGACCCCGTTATGAATGGTGAATACTTTGCTCTTTCGGGTGATACCGTACCGCTCGGCCAGGCGTCGGTCGCTTTCCGAAACCGTGATAATCGCGCTTGTCCACCCCGCGGTCAGCCACTCGCTTGGAATTGCAATGGCCTTTCTTCTCCACGAGGTCCCTTCCGCAAAAGCCCAGCCGTGTGCTGTAAAGACACACGGTATACCTACAAGCCGTGCAGCAATACGCCCTATTTGACCAGCCTTCGATGAATGGGCATGAACCAAATGCGGCCGAATCCTTCGTAGCAGTTTTGTTGCTTCAGCAATAGCCCGCAAGTCTTTAACTGGATGAATAGGTGGGATGAGATTCGGTAGAATGTGAACGGGAATTCCGATATTGCGGGCTTCTCTCGTTAGGAAGCCTTCATGTCCTACTGCAAGGTAAACTTCGAAATGCCGTCGAAAGTAACGGAGCAGTTCTAAGACATGAAGTTGTGCGCCGCCGATTTCCGGTTTCGTGATCATATATAGAATTTTCACTAAACCTTGTCACCTCCTGAACAGTGTTCAGCGCGCATGCCATTAGCACCTCGAACCAATCCCACCGCAACCGTGGCTGCGGCAAACAAGAGCCAGAAGTGGCGCCAGTGTAATGTGCTGATCACCAACGAGTCAACACAAAACGCACTAATCGCTGCCACCAACGCGGGACTGTGAACACCTATTGTACCTTCATTCGGTTCCACGAGAAGTCGAAACAGGACTTGTCCGATCCACCCCAACATCCCAACGAACGCTATCCAGCCATTTTCAACAAGCACTCGAATAAATAGACTATGAGCGTCGTAGTTGAAACGATCAAGAATGCGGCCAGGCCCAATTCCCAGTGGATGGCTTGGGGCCAGCGCCAGCGCAGCCAATTGTACCCCAAAGCGTCTGTTGTCATACGGTTTAAGACCCACTCGGTCTTGGACCTGCGTTGCAACGTCTGAGTTCTTCTCGTAAAGGAAGTTTTGTGCTGAGATAACAGCAGTCTCCAACGAAAATGCAATAATGGGTATTACGACCGATAGGGTAATAGTCTTGTATAAGACGGAAGGTCCATTTCGCAACCTCATGAAGACCAATATTAGGACGCCCACGGCAGTAGCAACTACGGCCCCGCGGGAATAGGACGTCAAAATTGCATGAGCACTAATAGTAGCGAGGACAAACAATATGACGCTTCGACGGGTAGCCTTGTTTGCCCAATTGCCACAGATCAAAGCATCTACGCTTCCTAGTAGCAGAGGAATGAAGAAGGCCCCATATACGTTGGGATCCTTGAATGTACCCTTGACCCTCCAACCGAACATGACTTTGGACAGAAAAGGTTCATTCAAGAGACGCCACACGGACACTGAGAGATACTCAAAGAGAGCTCCGCTCACATAGCCCGCCACAAGGGCTTTTCCAACACTCGGCCCTAAACACCTGAATGCAACATAGGACGACAGAAGGTACATGGTGACCGCGACAAAGAAATAGTTTCCGCGATTCACATAAGTTGAGATGATACTTCCAACTACGAAGGCGACTAAGAACCAATCTTCAAGCCGCAGCATTACTGGAGAGGGCTTACGCAACCAAGCGATAAGGGTGGGGCTTGTCCATCGGACTACTAACAAGACACCAACCAAGACATCATATGGAGCTGGTTCGACAGCTACAAAGGGTAACAGCAGACCGACAAGAAAGGCAACCTCCTGTTCCGTTCCTGTAAGAGAAAGAATTAGAGCGAGCAAGAGATCTACATATAGCCACTGTGAGCCCTCAGACCACGCATTCGGTACCAGAGTTTGAACAAAGGCAGAGCAAATCATAGCCCCGGCAGCTGAACGGGCAATCATGGCCCGTGTCCATGTGTTATCCGGTAGGGTCTCTCCTACTCGAATGAGAGTCACTTGACAGTCATCCCTTCGAATTCGGGGGATCTTCCGTCCTAATTGCCAAGGAGTTGGGCGAACAATCTGCCTGTAAACCCAACGTTGTGTTAAACGTAACTCCTAATCCGAGCACGTAACGTCTGCGGAAGAAGACCATAGGCGATTCGCGCCAGAGCTACGGGCCACATAAGGGCAGAGGGTAGGCCAAATAATTCTTTGGCGACCCATAGCTGTACTTCTGCAGAAGCCAATAGATATCGGAGACGTCTCTTGTTCTCGTAGTGTTGACCAAGATGAATTCGCTTCCCCTGCAATTTCAGCGGTACGTATCCCAACCTCCAACCGGCTTTACTGATTTTTGCCCACATCCAGTAGTCATTCATTAAGTCTAGTGCGGGGTCGAAACCCCCAGCTTGCTCGTAGGCCGAACGGCGGATGAATACTGAACTGTGAGCAATCGGATTGTGCCACAACAATCTCCTTGTGACATCTCTGAGGACAGGAACTTCTGTCCCAACAGGTTGCCATTGTGCCCTCGTCTGACCGTATATGATCTTCACGTCACTGGCGACAACACCATAGCCCTCTGCCTTACTGATCACCTGCCACATTAGCTCTAGGCGCTGGGGATGAGCAGGGTCATCCGCGTCAATACGCGCGATCCACGAGGCCCGTGCCTGCTTAATCCCTATATCGAGACATTTGCTTTGATTTGCTAGTCGCCCAGGTTGAATTAAACGAATCCGGGGATCCGCATATGATCGTATAATTTCAACAGTCTCATCTGTGGAACCATCGTCAACGATTATAAATTCAAAATCGCAAAACGTCTGATTGAGGATGCTTTCTATCGTTTCCCTCAGTAACGTTCCTCCGTTATAGACCGCCATTACGACGGAAATGAGTGGTTGCACCCCAGTCACTCCTCAAGTGAACCGTACCAACTACAACCAGTTGCTTAAGCGCAGGAACCTCACGCCACACCGACCCGCAGTAGTCCAGGGCTCAACCTCAGGTTGATTTGGCGCTACCTCAGGCTGTACAATCGCTGGCCGTGGGCAACCGTGTGAAAAAAACAAGGCCTTGGCGTTGTCGGCGAAACGCCTCCGCCCCAAGACCCGAACGCCCACAACTTTCAATCTGTGGGGAAACCACTAGGATACCAACAATACACAACAAAAGCGGCCGGACTAGCATCTTGATCAATAAGATCCAATACCGAAGCATTTGTCTAAATACTCTTACCTCCTACGATATCTGATGCTGGCGCTGGGCCATACAAGTTTCTATGGCTAACGAACGACGCGTTGCAACACCTCCTCCCAGCCTAACAGACCCCCCATTTCCCTACGCAACCTGTTCACGCTCTAAGAGCAGGTTCTTTGCAACGTCGCCAGTCCGTTCACAGCTCCTTCAACCCTAGGCTGATCATGAGCGCCTCATTCACCCGCTGCATAATCTCATCATCCAGATGGGTCACCTTCTCCCGGAGCCGGCGCTTGTCGATGGTCCGGATCTGCTCCAGGAGGATCACCGAATCCCGCTCCAACCCGTAACGCTCCCCATCCAGTTCGACATGGATGGGGAGCTTTGCCTTCTCGGTCTGCGAAGTAATGGCCGAGACGATGACCGTCGGGCTATACCGGTTGCCGATGTCGTTCTGCAGCACCAGCACCGGCCGTACGCCGCCCTGCTCCGACCCGATGACGGGGCTGAGATCGGCGTAGTAGACATCCCCCCGGCGGATGAGGAGTGGGGGTCGGTTCACCGGGCACGCACCTCCCTGGCAGCCGGTACGCCGGCGCTGCGTCCGCTGAGTAGGGTTTTCAGTTCAGTATATCCACCCGGGGATTGGACGGTCCGTCCACCATCGACGGTTCGTCCACCTCTCACGTCACCTTCCGCAGCCGGAAGACCGCCCGCTGCTCTCCCACCGGGACTCCCGCCACGTTTCGCACCGGCCGGCGGTAGTAGTAGTGGAGCCGCTCCAGCTCCGTCGCCCCCAGGATCCCGAGCTCGGCCAGGAGGGCTGTGGCCGCCGTCTCCCGAGGGCCGCCGTCCAGGGTCTGGTCCTCAATCTTGAGCGCGATGCCCACGCCGCCCCGGGCCTCCCGGAGGGCCGGGATCTCCTGCACCGCCTCAGGCACCACCCCCGCGCACCAGACCCCCGCCGCGCCGATCTTGGAAACGATCCGGCCGCCCGCCGCCTCCATAAGGGCGGTGTCAAACCGCCGCCGGCCGGCGACCAAGTACGGGTGGGCGGTCATGGCCGCCCGCACCCGGGCCGCCGCGGCCCGGCGCTCCTCCGGCCCCGGGGGCCGGTACCCCGGCGGCAGGGCCACCTCCACCCCGGGCTCCGGGGGGATGGCCGCGGGGTCCGCCAGCCGGGCGAAGGCCAAAGCCATGTGATAGAGGGTGAGGCCAAAGGTGGGGACGCCGCAGCCGTCCACGGCCAGGGCGATGCTGCTCCCCGGCAGCCCGGTCACCGCGGCCACGTTCTCCAGGATCACCTGCTGCACCGGGTGGCCGGGGTCCAGGTACCCGGCAGGGTCGTACCCCAGGTGCCGGGCCAGGGCCAGCATGCCGGCGTGCTTGCCCGAGCAGTTGTTGTGAAGGGGCGTGGCCCCGGCTCCGGACCGGATGAGGTTCCGGGCGCTCTCCCGGTCAAAGGGCTCGTGGGCGCCGCACCGGAGGGCTTCCGGGCCCAGGCCGATCCGGGCGAGGATCGCCTCCGCCCGGCGGGTGTGCTCCGGCTCGCCGTTGTGGGAGGCGCAGGCCAGGGCCAGGTCCGCCGGCTCCAGGCCGTACCGGTCCGCCGCGCCGGTGTAGACGAGGGGCACGGCTTGATACGGCTTGGCCGCCGACCGCCACCAGGTCCGGCGGGCCACGGGGTCGCCGGCCGCGTAGAGAAGCCGGCCCGTGGCATCCACCACTGCGATGTCTCCCCGGTAGACGAGCTCCACCAGGGGGCCCCGGGTGACTTCTACCAGTACTTCCGACATGTCGTGTCCTCCTGCTGAGGAAGGTGCCTCACGCCCCGGGCAGCCGCTCCCGTCAGGCCGGGGCAACTCGCCCTGGTCAGGCCCCCCGCCCCTCCCGGTAGGCCCGGGCCGCCTCGACGTGCGCCCGGAAGAGGGCATCGAACTCGCCCCCCCGGCCGGCGAAGGACTCGGGGTGCCACTGCACCGCCATGACAAAGCGGGAGCCGGTGGCCTCGAAGGCCTCCACCACCCCGTCCGGGGCGATGGCGGTCACCCGGAAGCCGGGGGGCAGGTCCCGGACCGCCTGGTGATGAAAGCTGTTCACCCGGTGCTCCCCCTCCCCCAGGAGGGCCGCCAGACGGCTGCCCGGCGCCACCTGGATCCGGTGGCCCGGGTACCACCGGGGGGCCCGCTGCCGGTGCTGGATCGCCCCGGGCACCTGGCTGGGGATGTCCTGCCAGAGGCTGCCTCCGGCGGCCACCGCCAGGATCTGCATCCCCCGGCAGATGGCCAGGATCGGCATCCCCAGGGCCAGGGCCTGCCGGGCCAGGAGCACCTCCGCCCGGTCCCGCTCCGGCTCCACCTCCCCGAGGGCCGGGTGGGGGTCCTCCCCCCACAGGTGGGGGTCCGGATCGCCCCCGCCGGTGAGTAACAGCCCGTCCAGCCGCCGGAGGAGTTCCGCCGCCTCCTCCGGGGTCCGAACCAGGGGCAGGAGCACGGGCAGGCCGCCTTGCTTCTCGACCGCGGCCAGGTAATCCCGGTGCTGTCCCACCCACTCGTGACCCGTCTCCGGATGGGTGTGGGTGCTGCTGGTCAGGCCGATGAGCGGGCGCATGGAGGTGCCTCCTTCGGGGAGATGGGGATGGGGTTCTTGCCCATTGTACTGCTATCGCCCGGCCCTGCTCCGGGCAGGCTATGGGGAGACTCCGCAGGGAGGGACCCCCATGCACGTCGCCGAGCTGGAGGTGCGGCTGACCGGCCAGGACCTCCAGGCACTCCTCGATGCGATCCTTCCGGCCGATGCCCCGGGCAAAGTAACGGCCATCTCCCTCGATGGGGAGCGGATCCGGGCCCAGGTGCAGGTCGACGGGCTGCCGCCGGTGCCTCTGGTGGCCCGCATCGCCCAGGTGGAGCCCCAGGCCCTGGTGCTGGCGGTGGGCCTCGCCGGTGGGCCACTCCCGGACATGCTCCTGGACCAGGCCCTCGCGCACTTCGGCGGCCGGCTGCTCCCCGCCGGGGTGCGGTACACCGGCGGCCACCTCCACCTGGACCTCCCGGCGCTCCTGGCCGGGCAGCCGGTAGCGATGACCCTCCAGGACGCCCGGGTGGAAGGCGGGTATCTGCACCTCACCCTCCGGGACCTGGAGGTGCCCGAAGCCCTGGCCGCCCGCCTGGCAGGTAAAGAAGAAGGCAGGCCGGCCCTCACCACCCCAGGTGAGGCCGGGGCTACTCCGACAGGGGAGGCCCAAGCCAGCAGCGGGGAAGAAGCCGCCGGTGAGCCGGACGGCCCGGACCTGAGCGACGGACCCCTGGGCGCCCTGGACGCCCTGGGACTGCCGGAGGCTGCCGTTCCGCCGGAGCCGGCAGTGCCGGCGCAGCCGGCCGTGCCCCCAGAGCGAACGGTGCCCCCGGAGCGGACGGTGCCGCCGGAGCACCAGGGCACCTACCGGGGCCTCCGGGCCCGGATCGAGCAGTACCTGGACCGGGCCCTCCCCCAGTGGCTTCAGCCCGCGGTGCCGTGGCTTCTGCTCCTGCCGGACTTCGTCGTGCTCCTGGCCCGGCTGGCCACCGACCCCCGGGTCTCGGGCCGGGCGAAGCTCCTCGCCGGCGCAGTGCTGGCCTACATCGCCCTGCCCCTGGACGTGCTGCCCGACGTCCTGCCCCTGGTGGGGATTCTGGACGACCTCGCCCTGGTCATCCTCGCCCTGGAGGGGCTGGTGGCCCTCAGCCCGCCGGCGGTGGTCCGGGAGCACTGGCCCGGGGAGAGGGACATCCTGGAGGTGGTGCGGTCGGCCCTGGAGTGGGCGAGCCGCTACTTCCCCCAGCGGCTGATGCGCCGGCTCCGGGACTGGCTCCACCGGGAAGGCCACCCGCCGGCCGGTCACACCCCGCCCACGTAGACCCGGGTCACCCGGGGGCCGATGAGGCAGAGCACCTCGTAGCTGATGGTGTCCAGGGCCCGGGCCCAGTCGTCCGCGGTGATGGTCTCGTCTCCCTGGCGGCCGAGGAGCACCACCTCGTCCCCGGGGCGGACCTCCAGGTCCGGGGGCAGGAGAAAGAGGGTCTGGTCCATGCAGACCCGGCCCACCACCGGGCAGCGCCGGCCGCCGATGAGGGCGTAGAACCGGTTGCTGAATAGTCGCCGGTAGCCGTCTGCGTAGCCCACGGGCACCGTGGCCACCCGCTCCCCGCCCCGGGCCTGCCAGGTCCGGCCGTAGGAGAGGGTCTCCCCGGGCCGCATCGTCTTGACCATCGCCACCCGGCTATAAAGGGAGAGGGCCGGGCGGAGCTGGACCGGCCAGGGGATTCCGGGGTCCGGCGGCAGCCCGTAAAGGGCGATCCCCGCCCGGACCAGGTCGTAGTGGGCCTCGGGGAAGCGCATGAGGCCGGCGCTGTTGCAGGCGTGCCGGACCCGGGGGTGGACCCCCGCCGCCGCCACCGCCTCCAGGGCCGCCTCAAACCGTGCGATCTGCTCCCGGGTGGGGGCGGGGTCCGGCTCGTCCGCGGACGCGAAGTGGGTGAAGATCCCCTCCACCTCCACCCCGGGCAGGTCGGCCACGGCCCGGGCCAGCGCCGCGACCTCCTCCGGCCGAACCCCGAGCCGGCCCATGCCGGTGTCCACCTTGAGGTGCACCCGGGCCGTGCGGCCGGTGGTCTGGGCCGCGGCGGAGAGGGCCCGGGGCACCTCCAGGTCAAAGCAGGCCACCCGGAGGTGGTGGCCCACCGCCTGGGCCGCCTGCTCCGGGGCGATGGGTCCCAGGACCAGGATCGGCGCAGCGATCCCCGCCTGCCGGAGCTGGATCCCCTCCTCCACCGTGGCGACCCCCAACCACTCCGCCCCGGCGGCCAGGGCCGCCTGGGCCACCGGCACCGCGCCGTGGCCGTAGCCGTCGGCCTTGACCACGGCCATGAGCGCCGTGCCCGGCCGGAGGAGGCGCTTCAGTTCCCGGACGTTGTGGGCGATGGCTCCCAGGTCGATGGTCGCGTAGGTACGGAGTCCCGCTGGCCTCGCCGTGGCCGCTCCCCCCTCTGCTGTGAGTCCCCTGCCGCCGCCGGGCCCGGGGGCAGGCCAGGCCCGGGGGCAGAGAAGCCGCTCAGGCCGTCGCCAGCCGCCGCATCTCCCGCCGCACCGCCGGCAGTTCCGTGAGCAGGTCCCCTGCCAGGACCCCGTCGGGGCCGAGGCGCTCCCCCAGCCGCTCCCCGGCGAGGCCGTGCCAGGCCACCGCCGCCACCGCGGCCTCCACCGGCCCGAGCCCCTGGGCGAGGAGCGCCGCCACCATCCCCGTCAGCACATCCCCGGACCCGGCGGTGGCCAGGGCCCGGCTGCCGCTCAGGTTGACGAAGACCCGGCCGTCCGGCGCCCCCACCAGGGTGTGGGGGCCCTTGAGCACCACCGTCTGCCCGGTCCGCTCCACCGCCTGGGCCACGGCCCCGAGCCGGTCCGCCTGGACCTGGGCGGTGTCGGTGCCCAGGAGGGCGGCAAGCTCTCCGGGATGGGGGGTGAGGACCAGGGGGACCGGGCACCCGCGGAGGGCCTCGGGCTCGCCGGCAAAGGCCCGGATGCCGTCCGCGTCCAGCACCGCCGGCACCGGGAGGCTCGCCACCAGCTCCCGGACCATCCCCCGGGCCGCCGCTCCGGTGCCCAGGCCGGGGCCGATGGCCACCGCCTGCATCCCCCGGGCCGCCGCAAGGGCCGGAGCCAGGGCCTCGGCGCCGAAACCCCCGTCCGGCGCCGCCGGGAGCCGGAGGGTGATGAGCTCCGGCCCCCGCATCGCCACCAGGTCCCCGGCAGGCTCCGGCACCGCCACGTGGACGAGCCCGGCCCCGGCCCGGAGGGCCGCCAGCCCCGCGAGGGCCGGCGCGCCGGGCATCGACCGGCTGCCGCCTACCACCAGCACCCGGCCCCGGCTGCCTTTGTGGGCGTCCTCCGGGGGGACCGGCAGGAGGGCTCCGGCCTCTGCCGGGGTGACGAGCCGCAGGGCCTCCGGGGCCGCGGCGGCAATGGCGGCACCGGGGATGCCGATCTCCGCCAGCCACAGCTCCCCGCAGTACCCGGCCCCGGGGTAGAGGAAGTGGGCGGGCTTGGGTGCCCCCAGGGCCAGGGTCCAGGTGGCGGGGACTGCCGGCCCCGGGGCGGCGCCGGTGTCGGTGTTCACCCCCGAGGGGAGGTCGATGGCCAGGATCGGCCGGCCGGATGCGGCCAGGGCCTGGATGGCCCCGGCGAGGGGCTCCCGGGGCGCCCCCCGGACGCCGGTGCCCAGGAGGCCGTCGAGGATCAGGTCCGCCTGGGCCAGGGCCGCGGCTACCTCCGCCGGGGTCGCCGGGGCGGTCGCCCGGTCCCCGGCTGCCTCCGCCGGGGCCGCCCCCTCCGCCACAGGCCGCAGCACCCGGAGCCCCAGCCGCTCCACCGCGGTGAGGTTGAGCCGGGCGTCCGGGGGCAGCTCCTCTGGACGGGCCCAGAGGATGACCGTCACGTCGCAGCCCCAGGCGGCCAGGTGCCGGGCTGCCGCCAGGGCGTCGCCGCCGTTATTGCCCTTGCCCGCCGCGGCCACCACCCGGGGCCGCCGGCCCGGCGGCACCAGGGGCGGCGTCACGGAGCGGCCGCCCGCCGTGGGGCCAGTCTGGCCGCCGGTATAGGCCTGGCTGCCGGTACGGGCAGCGCCCCCCTGCCAGCCGCCCCAGGGCCGGAGCCGGCGGAGCACCGGCCCCGCCAGGGCTCCGGCGCCGCCTTCCGCCCCGGTCAGAAGGTGCCAGGCCAGGAGGGCCACCGCCCGCCCGGCGTTCTCCATGAGGAGCAGCGCGGGGATGCCCATCCCGTCGATGGCCGTGGCCTCCGCCGCCCGCATCTGGGCCGCGGTGAGGACGGGCTGGGCAGCGGAGGGCACCCCTCCCGCAGCGAGTACCCCTCCGGCAGCGGTGAGCCCGGTCTGTGTCACGTTTCCTTGGCCCGCGTCCCGCACGGCTCCTCACCTCCCTCGCCCAGGGTCTCCGGCCGCCCCAGGCCCGGGCCGCTCCCGGGCCCGGCTCCGGGCGGTCGCCGGCCCAGGGCGATCACCTGGGCAACCGCGTAGTTCTCCGAATGGGAGAGGCTCAGGTGGATCGCCTCCACCCCCAGCCGGGCGGCCAGGTCCGCCAGGGCGCCCTCCAGCCGGAAGAAGGGACGGCCGAGGGGGTCCCGGGCCACCTCCGCCTCCCGCCAGCGCACCTGGCGGAGGCCGGTGCCCAGGGCCTTGAGAAGGGCCTCCTTGGCCGCAAACCGGGCCGCCAGCCGCCGCCAGCGGCTCCTGGGGGCGGAGTCCGCATAGGCCAGCTCCGCCGGGGTGAAGAGCCGCTCCAGAAGCCGGGGCGTCCGCTCCGCCGCACGCTTAAGCCGGGCGACCTCCACGATGTCCACCCCGGTGCCGAGGACGTACACGCCGCCACCCCCCATGCCGCATACCCGGCCGCCGTCGGGGCCGCCGGAGTCGCCGGCGCCGCTTATTACCCCCGCTGCTGCCGGCCCAGCCGGCGCTCCTCCCGCCGGCTACCGCCCCCGCCGGCGCCGATACAGGAGGTATAGGGTCGTCGCCAGGTTGTGGCCGGCGTGGGCCAGCACCGACGCCCACAGGAGCCCGGTCCGGGCGTAGACCGCGCCGAAGATCGCCCCGGCCAGGGCCGCGGCCAGGACGTAGGCCCACATCTCCCGGATGCGCCACCCGCCGTGGGCAAGGCCGAAGGCCAGGCTGGTGAGGGGAAGCCCCAGGGTGGGCTGGAGCCCGCCCCGGAAGAACACCTCCTCCCCCAGCCCGGAAACGGCCACCACCACGGCCAGCACCGGCCAGCCGGCAAACCGGAGGGCCTCTTCCCCGGTCTCCAGCCCCGTCCGTTCCAGAGCCCTGCCGAACCGGCGCCAGACCTGGGCCAGGCCGGCAACACTGCCGAGGGAGAGGGCAGCGCCCAGGGCGGCCCAGGCCAGGACCTCCGGCCAGGGCTGCCGGAGGCTGAGGGCAGCCAGCAGGTCCTCCCGCCGGAGCCCCCAGGCCAGGGCCGCGCCCACGAGCACCATGGCTCCGGGCGCCACCAGGCCCCCCAGCACCAGAAACCGCCACCGGGCCGCCGTTCCGGCCGCCGGGGGCCGCACCGGGCCGGGCGGCTCCGCCGCCTCTCCGCCGGCTTGCTCCTTGCGGTGCTCCTCGCCGGGATCGCCCAGCCGCTCCTCGGTCATAGTTCGGCCAGGGCTGCCTCCGCGGCAGCCACGGTGGCGTCGATCTCCGCCTCCGTGTGGGCCAGGCTCATGAAGCCGGTCTCAAACTGGGAGGGCGCCAGGTACACCCCCCGCCGGAGCATGCCGTGGAAGAACTTGGCGTAGAGCCGGGTGTCCGCGGTGCGGGCGGTGTCGTAGTCCACCACTTCCTCCGTGGTGAAGAAGAGCCCCCACAGGGAGCCCAGGCACCGGGCCCGGTAGGGCAGCCCCCGGCGCTCCAGCACCTCGTTCAGCCCCTGGACCAGCCGCCGGGTCCGGGCCTCCAGGGTGGGGTAGGTCTCGGGCCGCTGCAGCACCCGGAGCTGGGCCAGCCCCGCCGCCATCGCCAGGGGGTTGCCCGAGAGGGTGCCGGCCTGGTAGACCGGCCCGGCGGGGGCGACCAGCTCCATATACCGCCGCTTGCCGCCGTAGGCCCCCACCGGCAGACCGCCTCCCAGGACCTTCCCCAGGGTGACCAGGTCCGGGTCGATGCCGAAGCAGGCCGCGGCGCTGCCACCGGGGAGCCGGAACCCTGTCAGCACCTCGTCGAAGATGAGAAGCGCCCCGTACTGCCGGGTGATCTCCCGGAGCCCCTCCAGGAACCCCGGCTTGGGCAGCACCAGTCCCATGTTCCCCGCCACCGGCTCGACGATCACCGCGGCGATGGACTCCCCGTGCCGGGCAAAGGCCTCCCGGACCGCCTCCAGGTTGTTATAGGGCAAAGCGAGGGTCGTCCGGGCCGCGGCCGCGGGGACGCCGGGGCTGTCTGGCACCCCCAGGTCGATGGACCCCGAGCCGGCGCTCACCAGCATGCTGTCGTGATGGCCGTGGTAGCAGCCGATGAACTTCACCACCAGGGGCCGGCCCGTCGCCGCCCGGGCGACCCGGATGGCGCTCATGGTCGCCTCGGTGCCCGAGTTGACCATCCGCACCATCTCCAGGCCCGGATAGAACTGGATGAGGGTCCGGGCCATCTCCAGCTCCAGCTCCGTGGGCGCGCCGAAGCTTGTCCCCCGGGCCGCCGCCTCCTGCACCGCGGCCACCACCTCCGGGTGGGCGTGGCCGAGGATCAGGGGCCCCCAGGACAGGCAGTAATCGATGTACCGGTTGCCGTCCACATCGTACAGGTACGGGCCCTCGCCCCGGGCGATGAAGGGCGGCGTGCCCCCCACGCTCCGGAAGGCCCGCACCGGGCTGTTGACGCCCCCCGGGATCACTTCCCGGCTGGCGGCGAAGAGGGCCTCAGACCGGGAAAGCTGCAGTGCCATCGCGCCTGCCTCCTCGTGGTTGCTGCCTGTCACTCCCATTCTATCACAGCGCCGTCCCCTTGCCGGGCGAGACGGGAAAGGCCCCGGGCGGGGCCGGCGAGCCGCCGGCGCAGCCCGGGCCGGTGCGCCGCCGGTGCAGCCCCGGGCGCACCTGCGCAAGAGGCGACGCCCACCGGCGTCGCCTCCCGTTCAGCACCAAGGTCTCGGACTCCCCGGCTAGGTCTCGGTCCCCGCCAGGGTGTTGGTGATCTGGGCCTTCTCCTTCAGCTCCTCCATCCAGGTGACGGACCGGGCGCTGAGCTCGTCCTCCAGCGCCTGGCTCTCCACCTCGTCCCGGACCTCTTCAAAGGTGGGGCTGCGCATCAACACTTGGACCACGTGGTAGCCGTAGGCGCTCTTCACCACCTGGGGGTCGCCCCCCACCGGCGCGGTGAGGACCGCCTGCTCAAACTCCGGCACCATCTGCCCCCGGCCGAAGAACCCCAGGTCCCCACCCCTGGCCGCGCTGGCGGTATCCTTGGACTTCTCCTTCGCCAGGGCGGCGAAGTCCGCGCCGGCCTTGAGCTGGTCGACGATCTGGTTGGCTTCCTCTTCGGTTTCCACCAGGATGTGCCGGGCCCGGAACTCGTAATCCGCCTTGTGCTCCTCAAAGTACTGCCGGAGCTTCTCCTCCGTCAGCTCCTGCCGGACCTGAGGCTCGAGGATCTTCTTGATGTACAGGTTGGTCTCCACCCGTTGCTTCAGATCCTCAAGAGTCATGCCGTACTGGCTCAGGGCGAGCTGAAACTGGGCTTCGCCGCCCATCTGCTCCTTGATCTTGTCGATCTCCGCCTGAACCTCCCCGGCGGTGACGGTCACCCCGGCCTTGCGGGCCTCCTGCCGCACCAGCCGGTCCTGGATGAGCCGCTCCAGGGTCTGGGGGCCACCCTGGGCCACCAGGGCATCGTAGAGCTCCTGCTTGGTGATTACCTCGCCGTTGACCGTGGCCACCGGCGCCCGGGCCATGTCCCGCTGGGAGAGGCTGTAGACCTGCGCCCCCAGGATCCCTGCGAGGGCGGCAAAAGCAAACGTAAGGACGATCCATACATAACCGGTCTTTTTCAACGCGAAAGCCTCCTCGGTAAACGCTGACCTGCCTTTACTTCGCTCCCGAAGCCGAAACTCCTCCGTTCTCCCGGCCGCTCTCGGGCTCCGGAATCCGGGCCTGGGCGGCAGCTTGCATCTCCGCTGGAAAACATGGTAGGGTCAGGTGTACAGCATTCGCCATTGCAACCGACACAGGGAGGAACGGACCATGCCCGCGCGACGTCCGCCCGCCCCGGGTGAGCTGGACCGGGAGCGGCTGGCCCGGATCCGGCTTATCTTCAGCGACCTGGATGAGACCCTCCTCGGCCCGGATCACCGGATCGGGGAGCGGAGCCGGGCGGCCATCCGGCGGCTGATGGACCTCGGGGTCACCTTCGTCGTCTGCACCGGCCGGGCGCCCCAGGCCAGCCGGCCCATCGTCCGGGAACTGGGGGGGCGGTTCCTGGTCTGCGCCAACGGTGCGGCGGTCTTCGACGGGGACCAGCTTCTCGCCGGCCGGACCCTGCCCGCGCCCCTGGTGGCGGAGATGCTCGCCTTCTTTGCCGAGCGGGAAGTGCCGGCGTACCTCGTGACCCCCACCGCCTATTTTGTCACCCGCCGCACCCCGGAAGTCGCGGCGGCGGACGCCGCCCGGGGGTACGCGCCGCCCCTCCTGCCCCCCGGCCAGGAGGCCCAGCCGGCTTACAAGGTCATGGCCCTCGCCGCGGCCCACCTCTACGACGAAGTCCGGGCCCGGTGGGGGGATCGGGCCCACATCATCTACCACCCGGCCTACCTGGAGGTCGCCCCCCTGGGGGTTACCAAGGCCTGGGGCGCCCAGGTCATCACCGAGCGGCTGGGGGTCGACCCCCAGGAGGTGGCCGCCATCGGCGACGCCCGGAACGACATCGAGCTGGTCCAGTGGGCCGGGGTGGGGGTGGCCGTGGCCAACGCCGACCCCCTCCTGCTGGAGGTGGCCGATGCCGTGGCCCGGGACCACGCCCAGGACGGCGCGGCCGACCTCTTCGAGGCGATCCTGGCGGCCCGGGAGGGTTGAGGCCCCGCCGGCCCGGTGCGGGTTTGCGCACCGGGCCGAACTCTGTTAACCTTAATCTTTGTGGGATTGCCGGAGGACCCAGGGGACGGCCGCCTGCGCAGCCAGCAGGGGCCGGCTCCTGTCCAGGGAGGAACGGAACATGGGGCTGAGTGTGGGCATCGTCGGGCTGCCAAACGTGGGCAAGTCGACCCTCTTCAACGCCATCACCCGGGCCGGGGCGGAAGCGGCCAACTACCCCTTCTGCACCATCGACCCGAACGTGGGCGTGGTGCACGTGCCGGATCCCCGGCTCGACGCCCTGGCCCGGATGTACAACCCCCAGCGGGTGGTGCCGGCCACCGTCACCTTCGTGGACATCGCCGGCCTGGTCCGGGGGGCCTCGAAGGGCGAGGGGCTGGGGAACAAGTTCCTCCACCACATCCGGGAGGTGGACGCGATCGCCCACGTGGTCCGGTGCTTTGAGGACCCGGACATCACCCACGTGGAGGGCAGCGTCGACCCCCTCCGGGACATCGCCACCATCAACCTGGAGCTGATCCTCGCCGACCTGGAGACGGTAGAGCGGCAGCTGGAGAAGTACGCCAAGGCCGCCCGGACCGGAAACAAGGAGGCCCAGGTGATCGCCGGGGTGGCGGAGCGGCTGAAGGCCGCTCTTGAGGCGGAAAAGCCCGCCCGCACCGTTCCCCTGGAGAGCGAGGAGGAACAGCGGGCGGTCCACCACATGCACCTGCTCACCATGAAGCCGGTGATGTACGTCGCCAACGTAGGCGAGGCCGACGTGGCCAACCCCGAGGCCAACCCTCACTACCAGAAGGTGGCGGAGGTGGCCCGGGCCGAAGGGGCTGAGGTGGTGCCCATCTGCGCCAAGATCGAGGCGGAGCTGGCGGAGCTGGAGCCCGAGGAGCGGGCCGAGTTCCTCCGGGAGCTGGGGCTCAAGGAGAGCGGCCTGGACCGGGTGATCCGGACCGGCTACCGGCTCCTGGGGCTGATCACGTTCCTGACCGCCGGCGAGAACGAGGTCCGGGCCTGGACCATCCGCAAGGGCACCCGGGCCCCCCAGGCGGCGGGGGAGATCCACTCGGACATGGAGCGGGGCTTCATCCGGGCCGAGGTGGTGAGCTTTGACGACCTGATGGCCGCCGGCTCCATGGCCGCCGCCCGGGAGAAGGGGCTGGTCCGCCTCGAGGGCAAGGACTACGTGATGCAGGATGGCGACGTGGTCTACTTCCGGTTCAACGTGTAGGAGTCACGCCAGGGCCGCCCGGGAGTCCCCGGGCGGCCCGCTGCGCGCCTGGAATTCCCCTCTCTGCCGGTGCGCTGCCAGCCGGGAGAAGAGTTTTCTGGCAGGGGCAGGACTCTTGTGCCCCCGCGGAGTATGGGGAAGGCAGGCTGAGAGTCCGGGACCACCTTTGACGGCCCTGAACGGAATGGGAAAGGGTGATGGAAAGGGTGATGAGCCGGTGAGCACGCTGCCCCCCTCCGCCCACTGCCTCGTCTGCGGCCAGCACAACCCAGCAGGGATGCAGGTCCGATTCGAACGGGACGACCAGGGGGTTCGGGCCCGGCTCCGGCCCCCGGCCCACTTCCAGGGTTTCGCCGGGCTCCTCCACGGCGGCGCCATCACCGCCCTCCTGGACGATGCCATGTGGTGGGCGGTCTACGCCACCCGGGAGGCCATCACCCTGACCGCAGACCTCCAGGTCCGGTTTCGGGCTCCAGTGCCGGTGGGGGCCGACCTGGTGGTTACCGCCCGGGTGGTCGCGGAGCGGCCTGGCCGGCTCTACCGGGCCCAGGGGCAGGTCCTGGACGCCTCCGGCCGGCTCCTGGCCGAGGCGGAGGGCAAGTTCCTGCCCGCGCCGCCGGGGCTGGCAGCCACCCTCCGGGGCCAACTGGGACAGCCCGGCACCGGCTCTGCAGCCGAATCCTGAAGCCCACCCCTGAGTTGCGCCGTGGTCGCCGAGCCTTGGGGCCGAACCTTGGATCCCGGCCCTGAAGCCAAGCCCGGGAGAGGGGGTAGCCTCCCCTGCCCCGGCCACATAAGATGCAGCAGACTGGCCGAGGCAGGTGACCTCTGTGCAGGAGTGGATGCCTGCTCCCCTGTTTCCGGAGCCCTGGGCCCCGGAACCGCTCTGGCACCCGGAGCCGGCCCCGGAGTGGGCCGGTGCTCCCGATGCCTTCCTGCCACCGGCCTGGGCGCCGCTCCAGGCCGGTATCTCCATCCCTGTACCCATCGGGGGTTACCCCCGCCGGATGTCTCCCGGGGCCCACCCCCCGCCTGGCCCCTTTCGGCGCGACCTGGTCGAGCCCCACGGCCCGCGGCGCATCACGCTGACGCCGGTCATCCTCCACGTCCTCGTGGAGGCCGTCCTGGTGGAAGTGGAGGCGGACCCGGAACCGGCTCCGCCCCACACCGACGCCTCGGCCCTGCTCCGGGACCCCGCCTGGGCCACGGACCGGGACCGGTCAGACAGCCTGGAGTCCTCCCCGGAGTTCCCCGATCCGGCGGCGGAGACCGACGGCTGAGCGGAAAACGATGAGCCGCCTGCTTCCCGGCCTTCTGTCGGCCAGGAGAGCAGGCGGCTCGTGCTCTCTGGTCGGGGCGACTGGATTTGAACCAGCGACCTCTTGGTCCCGAACCAAGCGCGCTACCAAGCTGCGCCACGCCCCGGGTGGGCGGTCAACCGCCCGGTAAAATGGGGCCCGGCAGGGCCGGACCCCGAGCTTTGGTCGGGCTGGCGGGATTTGAACCCACGACCCCTACCACCCCAAGGTAGTGCGCTACCAAGCTGCGCCACAGCCCGATCTGGTGCGCCCTGCAGGATTCGAACCTGCGGCCTTTGGCTCCGGAGGCCAACGCTCTATCCGCTGAGCTAAGGGCGCACGTGCTGGTGCGGATGGAGGGATTTGAACCCCCACGGCCTCAACGGCCACTAGACCCTGAATCTAGCGCGTCTGCCAGTTCCGCCACATCCGCACGTCGTTCCGGCACTGATGATGATAGCGCGGACCAGCTTGGATTTCAAGAGGGGAGGTGGTGACCCCACCGGGATTCGAACCCGGGTTTCCGCCGTGAGAGGGCGGTGTCCT
>JAKKUO010000036.1 GCA_021890795.1 Bacillota bacterium
TCCCCCTCCACCCGGGTGCAGAGCCCCTGGCGGCGGAACTTGGCCGTGATCACCGCGTCCATCGGGTATCCCGCCGCCAGCCCCATGGAGAGGGCAAAGGCCCCCTCGCCGGGGACGTTGAAGAGGGGGCGCATCAGGGGCTCAAAGAGGACGCCGAGAAAGTGGACCACCCCGAGCCCCAGCAGGAGTTCCGAGAGAATGAAGAAGGGCAGCAGCGAGGGAAAGACGATGTCGAAGAAGATCTTCATCCCGTCCCGGGCCGCGGCCAGCCCTTCCTCCGGGTAGAGGACCAGGCTGAGGGTGAGGGCCGTGGCCACCGCCGCCGTCAAGAGGGTGCCCAGACGCTTCATCCGCCCGCCGACCTCCCGCTGCTCTGCCCTTCGCCACCGCGGTGCATGTATACGGGCGGCAGGATGGGAATAGCCCTCGGGCAGGTTGTCCGGGCTCCCCCCTCGGGCTCAGGGGGAGGGGCGCAGCGGTTCGCCGGTATCCCGCCAGCGCCATTCATCCAGGATTGCCTCGACCACCGGCCCCCAGCCGTCTCCAGCCTCCAGGCGGCCCAGGTGGATCAGAAGGTAGTAGTACCGGTCCCCCCGCTGGCCCAACTGCAACTCCGCGGCCTTCCACTGGCCAGGGTCGCTGGCGGTGCGATCGGCGGCCCGGAATTCCGTCCCATCGGAATCCGTGGGCTGCCGCCACGGATAGGTCGCCAGCCGCTCCGCCACCGCCCGATCCACCCGCTCCCGGTCCGTACCCGGCGGGAAGAAGACAACGTCGACAAAGCCGATGTCGTTCGGCGCGATCAGGCGGATCCCCACCGTTCCTTCCTCTTCGTTCTGCATCGGCTCGTGCTGCCAGTCCGCCGGCACGTAGGTGGTGAAAGGGAGGATGGGCAGGTAGACCAGCCGGAAGGTCCGGGTCTCCTCCGTCCCCTCCGGGTAGACCTTCACCGGTTTGGTCCAGGGCCGGGGGTTCCGGACCGCCTCGACCCGGACCAGCCGGGCGGTATTCCAGGTCTCGGTGTGCTGAAGGTTGATGGTGTACCCATCGATCACCACCGTGGCCTCCCCGACCCCGGCCGGCGCCAGGGCCTGCCGGGCCTCTTCCCGGTTCGTGAAGCAGAACCACAGGTACCGCTCATCGCCCCTGGCCCGCGGCAGCCGGGCCAGGGAGGCCTCGTCCAGCTGGTCAAAGCAGACCTGGCCGCCGACGAACTCCTCCTCCGGCGGGTAGTGGATATAGGTCCCGGAAAGGGTGACCTCGCCGGAGAACTCGATGATTCCGGAAAAGAGGGTGCGGTCTTCGTCCAGGTACGCGCCCTCCATCCGGACCACCCGCAGGCCGCCGACGGTATCCCCCACCCGGACGTCCTCCACCGCAAACCAGTGCCCGGGCTCGGCCGAGCGCGGCGAACCCTGGCCACCGGGTTCCTCTTCAGCAGGTTGCGGGTCTTGCTTCCGGGACCCCGGGTTCTGGCCATTGATCGGTCCCGGGGCCGGCGGCCTGCCGATGCATCCAGCGACAAGCCCGAGGCAGAGAGCGAGCGCGATCGCCCCGAACCACCGCCTTGTGGGCATGGGGCATCCCCCTTGGTTTGGAAGGTTTGGAGATCTGACGGCGCCAGGAGACGGTAGGTTCCCGCCGGCCTTCCCCGGCGGCCAGCGCCTCCGGCTCCATGCGAAAAAGCCCTTGGCCGGGCCCCTTGGCTGGGCTGACCGCCACCCCGCAGCCACGGACCCGGAGCCATCCAACCGTTGCAACACATTTTGATACAATGAAATGCACGGCGCTTTCAGAGCGAACGCTTCAGCAGCACCGCCGCCTGAGGGACGGCTTCGCAATGACGGGCGGGGGCTGTGACCATGTGGGAAGGGGTAGCAAGCAAAGGATGAAATGGTTCCGTTGTATTGGTATCACGCTCGTTCTGATGGTAGGGGCGGGGTGCAGTTACGGTCGCGAAGCACCCGAGCCCCGGCCAGGACTACGGTCTCAGTGAAATGGAAAATCCCACTGCCTCTGTGCCCGCGGTGGGACCCACGGACCAGGGGAAACAGGAAGAGCTTGAAAACGATGACCAAGACCGTGCCAGATCCCTGCGGATCTACAGTGCTGAGAAACTTGCCCGTGGAACAACCCAACCGCAGGTTTCCTTCCCCGCCCCAGAGGAAGCGCCAGCCCTCCGGGTCTCCGTTCATCCTCAGAATACAGCCGTGATCTTCTATCCAAACGATCTGGGGCCCGAGAACGGACATCTATCTTGCCCAACCCGGTCAGCGTTCGCCTGAAAGGATACCAGGGCCACGGGACGCAAAGGGAGGCTATGCACTGGGCGGCTGGTTGCCCGATGGGACACCCTTCCTGGTTGGCGACAAGGTGTGGGTCCGTCAGGGTGACGAGGAGTCGTGGTGGACGGCCCAAACCGAAGTAGGTCTTACCTGGACAGCCGTTCTCTCCCCAAACCGGCGCTATCTCGCGTTGTGGGCCCCCAATCCGCGGGGTGAGTTTTCGATCTACGATTTTCAGACTCAGCAACTGTGGACCTTCGCGGGCCCCTTCCGCCGCTGTGCCGAAGATGCAGGCATGACCCTCGCCTGGTCGCCGGACGGACAGTATCGGCCTCGCCGGACCCTGGCCCATCGCAGACCCTCGTGAACGCCGGAGGAGCTTCCTGGCTGTGCCGGGAAGCTCCTCACGGTCATCAGCCCTTCGCCCTGCGGCGCCCGGCGCCTCCCTTGACGGGCGAGGCGCGCCTCGGGTATCCTTTAGTTGCTCGTACGTGCAATTGAGCCCCGGTTGTATTGTGTCGTAATGCAAGAAAGTGGTCCCAAGCCGAGGAGGTGCCGACCGTGGCAGAGGATCGGTCCGACCGCTACCCGGCCCTGGTGCAGGCAGCCGCAGAGGATGCGGCGAAGCTGGAGCGGATCTACCGGCAGGCCGTGGCGTCCGGGGAGGAAGCCGCCTTCCGCCGGGCGGTGGCCGCGGCGCTGCAGGGCGGCCGGCGCACGCCGGTGCTGGTCGCGTGGGGATACCGGCTGGACCTGCTCCCCCTGCCTGCACCGGCTGAGACGGCCCGCCTGGAAAACCAGCCGGCGGAGCCACCCCGGCCCTGGGGGATCGCCCTGGCCATCAGCCTGGGGCTCGGGCTTCTCTGGACCCTGATGGCGGGAGACAGGCCCCCGGTGCCTTCCCCAGACGCCGCCCGACCGCTGTTCTGGATCGGCTGGCCGCCGGCGACCGGCCTGGCGATCCTGGCCTACCTGGCCCTGGCCGGTCAGCCCGGGATCCAGGAGCGGCGCTGGCTCCTGACCGCAGCCGTCCTGGTGGCCCTGGTGGCCCTGGCCGGCGGGTTCGCCTGGAACCGCACGGACGACGTGGCGGTTCTCACCGCCCTCCACCTGCCCCTGGCGACGTTGCTGGCCCTGGGGTTGGGCGTCACCGCGCCCGCGGACCGGCCGGGAGCCCAGTGGTTCCCCCTTCTCCTGAAGTACGCGGAGGTGCTCCTGACCGCCGGGGTCTACGTCCTGGCCGCCACCTTCCTCGGGGTTCTGACCACCGGCATCTTCCAGGTGTTGGCGGTGGAGATTCCTCCGGAGGTCGTACAGCGGGGAGCCGCCCTTGTCTGGGGCACCGTCCCCGTCCTGGCGGTAGCCAGCGTCTACGACGCCCGGGCCCTCCCCGCGCACCAGGACCTCACCCAGGGCCCCCTGCGCCTCCTGCGGCTCTTCGCCCGGCTGTCGCTGCCGGCGGTGGCCGGCGTCCTGGCCGTCTACCTCATCGGGTTCCTCCCGCAGCACTTCTGGCGGGGATTTGAAGACCGGAGCCTACTTATTGTCTATAACCTCACCATCGTCACCATCCTGGGGCTGATGGCCCTGGCCGTGCCCGCGGCGGGGGAGGCCGCCCCCGGCTCCCCCTGGCTCCGGCGGGGGGTGGTGCTCACCGCGGCCCTGACCCTCCTCCTCAACGCCTACGCCCTGGCCGCTGCCCTCAGCCGGGTCTGGAACTTCGGCCTCACCCCGAACCGGCATGCGGTGGCCGGCTGGAACATCGTGACCCTGGCCCTCCTCGCCGGCATCCTGTACAGCCAGCGCCGGGCCACGGACCGGGACTGGCCGGGGCGGTTTGCAGCCGCCCTGGTCCGGTTCCTCCCCCTGGTGGCGGCCTGGGTGGTGTGGGTGCTCGTCGCCTCACCGCTCATCTGGTAGGACCGAGGCGCCCCTCGGTCCCTGGACACAAGAGTCAGCGCTACGTTACAATACACGGGAGCGACAGGCACCACTTCGCAGGCGGTTTCCGGCGGGCAGCCCACCCACCGGCCCACCTGCCGGAGTGGTCCGAGCACCAGGACTGGAGAACGGGGAGGACGTGCGGTCGTGTCCACCATTCGGGAGTCGGACCTGCCCGGCGTCGGGCGCAAGTTCCAGGTTGAGACCCGCAGCGGCGACAAACTGGTGATCGTCGTCCACGACGACGGGAAGCGGGAACTGTACCACTTCCGCCCCGATGACCCGGACGAGAGCATCTCCATGGTCACCCTGGAAGACGACGAAGCCCGCCAGGTGGCCGGCATCATCGGCGGCATGGCCTACCAGCCGAAGGCCCTGGATACCGTCGATGTGGCCCTGGACGAGCTGACCATCGAGTGGTACCGGGTGGACCGGAACGCCCCCTGTGTGGGGAAGACCATCGGCGAACTGCGGGTGCGGGAGCAGACCGGCGCCACCATCATCGCGATCATTGAGAAGGACCATCGAAAAACCATTAACCCCGGCCCGGAGCAGGTGATCCATGCGGAGGCCACCCTGGTCGTCGCCGGGGAACGGCGGCAGGTGAAGGCCTTCAAGCAACTCATCCTGCAGCAGGGGAGGTAGCCCATGGAGCACGCCATATTTGATGTTGGGCTCGCCCTGGCCCTGATGGCCGCCACCGCCGTCCTGGCGACCCGCATCCGGTTCTCGGTCGCGCCCTTCCTGATCCTGGCCGGAATGGCCGTCGGGCCCCACGCGCCCCGGTGGGGCATCCTCGACTTCAGCTTCATCGAAAGCGGTCCCCTGATTGACCTGCTGGGCCGGCTGGGTGTGCTCTTTCTGCTCTTCTACCTCGGCCTGGAGTTCTCCGTGGGCCGCCTCCTGAAGGCCGGCCGGAAGATCGCCATCGGCGGCACCATCTACCTGTCCATCAACTACACCCTCAGCCTGCTCTTCGGTTTCCTCACGGGCTGGCCCGTCAGGGAGGCCCTGGTCATCGCCGGGGTCATGACCATCACCTCCACGGCCATCGTGGCGAAGACCCTGGTGGACCTGAAGCGGACGGCCAATCCCGAGACCGAGATGATCCTCGGGATGATCATGTTCGACGACTTCTTCCTGGCCGTCTACATGTCCCTGCTCTCCGGGCTGATCCTCACCGGGGCGACCTCCTTCGGCGAGGTCGTGCGGTCGGGCGGCATCGCCCTCGGTTTCGTCCTCGGCGTGCTCCTCTTCGGCCGCAAGCTGGTGCCCCTCCTGAACAGGGCCCTGAACATCGCTTCCAACGAGACCTTCCTGCTGGTCCTGTTTGCCGCCCTCTTCCTCACCGCCGGCTTTGGCGCCACCATCCACGTGGCAGAGGCCATCGGCGCCCTCCTGGTCGGTCTGGTCCTGGCGGAGACCGAGCACCGGGAGCGGATTGAACACCTGATCCTGCCCTTCCGGGACCTGTTCGGTGCAGTCTTCTTCTTCAGCTTTGGCCTGAGCATTGACCCCCGGACCCTGGGCGGCGCCGTCTTGCCCGCTCTGGGCGCGGTGGTGCTGACCATCGTCGGCAACTTCCTCACCGGCCTGCTGGTGGGGCGGACCACCGGCTTCTCCCCCCAGGCGTCGGCCAACATCGGGCTGACCATCACCGCCCGGGGCGAGTTCTCCATCGTCCTGGCCAACCTCGGCAAGGCCGGCGGCCTCCTCCCCAGCCTCCAGCCCTTCGCCGCCCTGTACGTGATCACCCTTGCCATCCTCGGACCGATCCTCACCCGGGAGTCCCGGCGGATCTGGAAGTTCGTCAGCCGCTTTCTGCCCGGGTTCCAGGACCGGGGTCCAGGGGGCAGGAGCCCGGCCGAGGCCCGGGTGTAGTCCCGCGGACCAGGCCAGGAGCAAAGATTGCAAGAGGCGGACAAGAGGCGGAGCGCCCCCTCGGGCGCTCCGCCTTCATCGCGCCGTCAACCTCCTATTGGGCCGGGAACCATGGGCCGGCAAACCTTGCCGGACCGCCCGGGCCCCCCTACCAGAGCCCGATCACCTTCCACCAGACGCTGCCGACGGTCAGCCAGATCGCCAGGTTGGCCAGGCAGACGATGAGGCCACAGCGCCACCAGGTGGCCTGGTCGATGTAGCCGGAGCCGAAGAAGACCGGCGCCGGACCGGAGCCGTAGTGGGTGGTGGTGGCGTTGAGGCTGTTCATGAAGCCCAGGACGAGCAGCACCAGGGGCGCCGGTGCCCCCAGGCTGATGGCTACCAGGGCCAGAGGCACGTAGAAGGCGGTGGCATGGGCGGTCATCGAGGCAATGAAGTAGTGCACAAAGACGTAGGCCAGCACCACCAGCAGGAAGCCCAGGGTCCAGGAGCTGACGCCGCCCAGGCTGCCCTTGAGCCAGGTAGCCAGCACATCGATGACCTTCAGCTTGCTCAGGCCGCTGGCCAGCCCCACCAGACCGCCGAACCAGGCCAGGGCGTCCCAGGCGCCCTTCTCCGAGAGGACATCCTGCCACTCGATCACGCCCAGCACCAGCAGGGTGGCGACGCCGCCCAGAGCCACCGCGGTGGCGTTGATGTTGGTCCACTGGCCCGTCGCCCAGAGCAACAGGGTGAGGAGGAAGACCGCCAGCATCCCCTTCTCGCCCAGGGTCATCGGCCCCATCTTCTCCAGTTCCTTCCGGGCCATCTCCGGGGCTTCGGGGGAGCGCTTCAGCTCAGGGTCAAAGAGCTTGAAGACCAGGTAGGGCATGGCCAGAACCGACACCAGCCCCGGGACCAGGGCCGCCCAGAACCAGCCCATCCACGTGATGGTGTAGTCGAAGTTCTCCTTCGCCAGCTTGACGATCAGGGAGTTGGGCGCCACACCGGTCAGGAACAGGGCCGACGTCACCTGGCAGATCACAAAGCCGTTGAACATCAGGTAGGCGCCAATCCGGCGGGCCGTGGGCCCCGGCTCCGATCCCAGGGAGGAGGCCAGGGAGCGGATCACCGGGAAGAGGATGCCGCCACCCCGGGCGGTGTTGGACGGGGTAGCCGGAGCCAGGGCGACGTCGGCGAAGGCCAGGGCATAGCCCAGGCCGAGGGTCGACTTGCCGAACCGCCTGACCAGCAGGTAGGCGATACGCCGCCCAAGGCCGGTCTTAATGAAGCCCCGGGCGAAGAGGAAGGCGGAGACGATGAGCCATACCGTGGCGTCCGAAAAGCCCTTCATGGTGTCGCCGATGCTGAGGGTGCCGGTGATGGCGGTGATGGCCACCCCCAGCAGAACGACCGCCCCCTGGGGCAGGGGCTGCAGGATGAGGCCGAGGATGGTGGCGACGAAGATGGCGGTGAGGTGCATGGCCGCGGGCTCCAGGCCCCCGATGGGCGGCAGGAACCAGATGATCCCACCCACCGCCAACACGATGAGCGCCCGGATCAGCTTGCCGCGATCGGCGGCAGCCGGCCGGGCCTGGTTGCCAGCGGCGACGGCTTGCTGCTTGGCCATGGGAAACCTCCTTCACTGGCGGAGAGATTGTGATTACGTTCACAAACTAGCACAACCGCCTCTCTCCCGCTATCGGTTGGCCATCGGAGACCTCCCACCGGCTCCGGTCTAGACCTTCCTGCACCTTTGCAACGGCATCCGTCGCCCCAAGGGAGCAAAGAGGTGTTATCTTGGGCAAAGGTCCTTGTGCCGACCAGCGGCCATCGGTTTGAATGGAGCCGGATATCTGGGAATCTGGGAGCCGCCTGCAATTCCCGCTCCGGCGCCTTTTCTTTGGCGCCAGATTGTGAAAGAGTTCACAAACCGGAGGGGATCCCCGTGCTGCAATACGACATCGTGGTGGTCGGCGCCGGCGGCGCCGGTATGAGCGCGGCCCTCGCGGCCAGCCGGGACCGGCACCTGCGGGTGGCGATGCTGAGCAAGGTCTACCCGACCCGCTCCCACACCGGTGCCGCCCAGGGAGGCATCAACGCGGCGATGGGGTTCCGGGACCCGACGGACTCGGTGGAGAAGCATTTCCGGGACACCGTCAAGGGCAGTGACTTCCTCGCCGACCAGGACGCGGTGGAGTTCTTCACCGCGGGCATGCCGGACATCATTCGGGAGCTGGACTACTACGGCGTCCCCTTCTCCCGGGACGAACACGGGCGGGTCGCCCAGCGGCCCTTTGGCGGCGCCTCCAGCCCCCGGACCTGCTACTCGGCGGACAAGACGGGCCACGTCATCCTGCACACCCTCTTCGAGCAGTGCCTCAAGAACGGGGTGGAGTTCTTCGAGGACTGGATGCTCCTCTCCGTCGTGGTCAGTGACGGCAAGCTCGACGGCATCGTGGCCCTGGACATCCGCACCGGCGAGATCCACCCCATCCTCGCCCGGGCGGTGGTGATCGCCACCGGGGGCTTCGGCCGGATTTACTGGACCCGGACCACCAACGCCTTCAACATGACCGGCGACGGCACCGCCGTGTGCTTTGAGGCCGGCATTCCCCTGAAGGATCCGGAGTTCGTCCAGTTCCACCCCACGGGCCTGGCCCGCACCGGCATCCTGGTCTCCGAGGCCTGCCGGGGCGAGGGCGGGTACCTGCTCAACAAGCACGGCGAGCGGTTCATGGCCCGGTATGCGCCGGAGAAGATGGAACTCGGCCCCCGGGACCTGGTCTCCCGGGCCATCGAGACCGAGATCCGGGAGGGCCGGGGCTTTGGCGAGGGGCTCCAGGCCCACGTCCTCCTGGACCTCCGGCACCTGGGCCGGGAGAAGATCCTGGAGCGGCTGCCCCAGGTCCGGGACCTGGCCCTGACCTTCGAAGGGGTCGACGTCATCGAGAAGCCCGTCGGGATCCGGCCCAGCGCGCACTACACCATGGGGGGCATCCACGTCCAGGACTACCGCACCTGCGCCACCCCGGTGGAGGGGGTCCACGCCGCGGGCGAGTGCTCCTGCATCTCCGTCCACGGGGCCAACCGGCTCGGCGGCAACTCTCTGGCGGAAGTGGTCTTCTTCGGCAAGTACGCCGGCCTGGGGGCCCAGGAGACCGCCCGGCACCGGGACTTCGGGAACGAGAAGCGGGTGGTGGCCGAGGCCCAGCGGTGGGCCCGGGTCTTTGAAACCATGCGGAAGAAGACCACTGGCCACAACCTCTTCCAGATCCGGGACCGGATGGCGGAGACCATGTGGTACAACGTGGGCATCTTCCGCACCGAGAAGGACATGGTAAAGGCCCTGCACACCCTGGACGAGCTCTGGGAGATGTACCAGGACGCCTACATCGGCGACAGCTCCGTCCGGTACAACCAGGCCTTCGTCCACTACGTGGAGGTCGGCAACCTCCTCAAGCTGGCCAAGGCCGTCACCCTGGGCGCCATCGCCCGGAAGGAGAGCCGGGGCTCCCACGCCCGGGAGGACTACCCCCACCGCAACGACGGGGAGTTCCTCAAGCACACCCTGGTCTACAAGGAAGGAGACCGGTACCGCCTCGACTACCTGCCCGTCCGCATCACCAAGTACCCGCCGGAGGAGCGAAAGTACTGATGCGCACGATCACGTTCCGCATCCAGCGATATGACGGCTCCCGGTCCTGGTTCCAGGAGTACGTGATCCCGTACGAGAGCGGCCGGACCGTCCTCTGGGCCCTCATCAAGATCCGGGAGGAACAGGACCCCACCCTCACCTTCACCGCCGCGTGCCGGCATGCCATCTGCGGCAGCTGCGCGGTCCGGGTGAACGGCCACTCGGTCCTGGCCTGCAAGACGTCCCTGGACGAGCTGCTGAAGGTCTTCCAGACCGACGTCCTGGAGGTCACCCCCCTGAGCAACTTCCCGGTGATTCGGGACTTGGTGGTGGACTGGCGGCCCAAGACCGAGCGGCTGAAGACCGTGAAGCCCTGGCTCATCCCCACCCAGGCGGGCAGCGCCGCCACCGGCTTTGCCCAGTCGCCCCAGGAGTACCGGCGGATCGCCTCCCCGACGGACTGCATCCAGTGCGGCATCTGCAGCTCCGAGTGTGAGCAGCTCGCGGAGAACCCCCGGTTCCTCGACCCCTTCATTCTCAACCGGGCTTACCGGTTTGCGGTGGACTCCCGGGACGCCGCGCCGGAGGAGCACATCCGCCCTGCCCTGGAGAGCGACCTGTGGAAGTGCCTCCACTGCTACCAGTGCGTCACCCACTGCCCGAAGGAGATCCGGCTGGATCAGGAGATCGCCTACCTCCGGCAGCAGACCATCCGGATGGGCGAAACCGACAATCCCGGTGCCCGGCACGCCCTCGCCTTCCACGACGACGTCCGGAACACGGGCCGGTTGGACGAGGTCACCCTGCCGATCAAGACCGAAGGGCTCCTCCGCACCGTCACCCGCCGGCTTCCCTTCGCGATGCGGCTGATCCGCACCGGCAAGGTGAACCCCCTGCAGCGGCCCCGGCCGGTGCGGGGTATCGAGGGCATCCGGAAGATCTACGCCCACGTCAAGGAGAAGGAGGGGAAGCGGCAGTGAGGCTGCGGTACGGCTTCTTCCCGGGGTGCACCCTGGAGTCCGCTGCCCGGGAGGTGATGATCGCCACCCAGAAGGTCGCCGGGGCCCTGGGCATCGAGTTGGTGGAGCTGGAGGGCTGGAGCTGCTGCGGGGCGAGCCACATCCAGGACGTGGACGAGGAGCTGGCCCTGGCCCTTAATGCCCGGAACATCGCCCTGGGCGAGGCCCTGGGGGCTCCCATCCTCACCCTCTGCAACACCTGCACCCTGATGCTCCGGTCCGCCAAGCAGCGGATCGACGAGGACGAGGCGGCCAGGGCCCGGGTGAACGAAGCCCTGCGGGCCGCGGACCTCCAGTACCGGGGTACCAGCGACATCACCCACTTCCTGTGGGTACTGGTCCGGGACTACGGCCTGGAGAACCTCCGGAAGCAGGTGAAGCGCCCCCTGACGGGGCTGAAGGTGGCCTGCTTTTACGGCTGCCACATCCTCCGGCCCCCGCAGGTGATGGGCTTTGAGAACCCCTGGAACCCCCGGTCGATGGAGATGGTGGTCGAGGCCCTGGGGGCTGAGAACGTCCCCTACGGTGAGCGCCTCAGCTGCTGCGGCTTCCACGCCGTCTTCCCCGCGGAGCGGGAGGTGCTCCGGAAGACCGGCGTGAGTTGCCGCTCGGCCCGGGAGGCTGGGGCCGACGTCATCGTCACCCCCTGCCCCCTCTGCCACATGCAGCTCGACATGTACCAGCCCGACGCCCAGCAGCAGTTTGCCGAAAGCATCCGCATCCCCATCCTCCACCTGCCGCAGCTGGTGGGCCTCGCCCTCGGCTTCTCCCCCGAGGAGCTGGGGATCCGGCGGCACGTGGTCGACGCGATCCCGGTACTGGAAGCGAAACTGGCCCGGGCCTGAGCCCGGGCCTGGGGAAGGGAAGTGAGGTCGGTGCGTCAGCTCCACGTGGACGAGGTGGCCGCGGCGGTCGCCCGGCTGGTCCGGGAGGCGAACTGCGTCCTCGAGCCCGACGTGGCCTGGGCCATCGCCCGGGCCCGGAGCCGGGAGGAGTCACCGGTGGGCAAGGCGGTGCTGGCCCAGCTGGTGGAGAACGCCACCATCGCCGAGGCCGAGCGGGTGCCCATGTGCCAGGACACCGGGGTGGCCCTGGTCTTCCTCGAGATCGGCCAGGACCTCCACCTGGTGGGCGGTGACCTGACCGAGGCGGTCAACCGAGGGGTCGCGCAGGGATACCAGGAAGGCTACTTGCGCAAGTCGATGCTCGACGACCCGATCCGCCGGAAGAACACCGGGGACAACACCCCGGCGATGATCTACACGAACGTGGTCCCGGGGGACCGGCTGCGGATCCGGGTGGCCTGCAAGGGCGGCGGCTCGGAGAACATGAGCCGGCTGCAGATGCTGCCCCCCTCCGCGGGGTGGGAGGGTGCCAAGCGGTTCATCGTGGAGACCGTCGCCCAGGCCGGCCCCAACGCCTGCCCGCCGGTCATCGTGGGCGTAGGCATCGGCGGCAACTTCGACAAGTGCGCCCTGCTGGCCAAGCTGGCCCTCCTCCGACCGGTAGGCCAGCCCCACCCCGACCCGGAGTGGGCGGCCCGGGAGGAGGAGCTGCTGGAGGCGATCAACAAGCTCGGCGTCGGGCCCATGGGCCTCGGCGGAACGGTGACCGCGCTGGCGGTCCACATCGAGGTGATGGGCTGCCACATCACCGCGCTGCCGGTGGCGGTCAACATCGAGTGCCACGCCCACCGGCACAAGGAGGTCGTCCTCTGATGGCAAGGGTGCACGTGACCACGCCCCTCACCGAGGAGCAGGTTCGCCGGATCCGGGCCGGGGACGAGGTCTACATCACCGGCACGGTCTACACCGCCCGGGACGCCGCCCACAAGCGGATGCTGGAGGACCTGGCCGCCGGCCGCGGCCTGCCCTTCGATCCCCGGGGCGCGGTCATCTACTACGTGGGGCCCACCCCGCCCCGGCCGGGGCAGGTGATCGGATCCGCCGGCCCCACCACCAGCTACCGGATGGACAAGTACACCCCGACCCTGCTCCGGCAGGGGGTGAAGGCGGTCATCGGCAAGGGCTACCGGGGCGACGAGGTGAAGGCCGCCCTGGTGGAGTGCGGGGCCCTGTACCTGGCGGCCACCGGCGGCGCCGGGGCGCTCCTGGCCCGGGCGGTGGAAGCCGCGGATGTGATCGCCTACCCGGACCTGGGTCCCGAGGCGATCCGGAAACTGACCGTCCGGGACCTGCCGACCATCTGCATCCACGACGTCTACGGCGGCGACCAGTACTACGCCGGCCAATCCCAGTGGGTGAAGCCGGACGCGATGTTCAAGCCCAGGCCCCCGCAGGCGGCGGAGTGAGGCGGGAGCCGGCGTCGGCACCGGTGTCGGCACCGGCGGCGTCAGGCGGCCGCCCGTAGCCGCCGGCGTGAGGCATGCGCCCCCAGCCGCCGGCGTGAGACAGCCGCCCGCAGTCGCCAGAATCGACCAGCGCCTTGTGCCAGAGGCCCGCAGCAGGGCCCGCACTGGACGAAAGGTCCGGTGCGGGCCCTTTTTCCGCGCAGGCCCCTTCGCGCTGGGGCCCCGGCGGCCCGGCCGGAGAGGCAGCCGGGTCGTCGCATTTGCAAGAGGATTCCCCGCTGCCGCTGCGAAGGGAAGGTATGTGCCTCAGCACAGAACACCCACAGCAAGGGAGCGACCCAACGGTGGCAGAAGACCGGCTCTGGCGCGCCCTGGGCATCTGCCCGGGGGATGTGGTGGTCTTCACCGGGGGCGGGGAGGAGGCGGCGCTGGCCCGGCGGGTGGCGGAGGAGCTGGCGGCAGAAGGGCGGCCGCCGGTCTGGGCCGGCGGGCCGGCGGGGAGGCCCCCGGCCCAGGTGGCGCCCCCGGAGCAGCGAGGGGACCGGGTGGTCCTGGTGGTGGAAGAAGCCGGCCAGGGGGCGACGCCGGTCCCGGACCTGGTGGTCCCCGTAGTCGGGCAGCCGGCTCCCGAGGGGTGCCCGGGAGACCTCCTGCAAGGCCTTCGGGCCTTTCCCCCCGGCGCCCGGGTGGTCCCGGTCCTCACCCTGGCCGGGGGCTCGGGAGCAGAGACAGCCCCGGCGGCGGCCCGGGCCCTCCTCGGCCGGGAGCTCCCCGGCGGCGCCCGGGTGGGCCGGGTGGTTCTGGCCGACCCCCGGGCCTCCACCCCGGTTCAGGGGGTGCTCGGGGAGGCTGCGGCCCTGGTCCTGGCCGGCGGCGCCGGCCGGCGGTTCGGCGGGAACAAGCTCCTGTACCCCTGGGCCGGTTCCACGGTGCTGGAGGCCTCCCTCCGGGCGCCCCTCCGGGCCGGCCTGAAGGAAGTGGCGGTGGTGACCGGCGCCTACCACCAGGAGCTCGCCTCCCTCCTGGCCCGGTACCCGGTGCGGGTGGTGCCGAACCCGGAGTGGCCGGAAGGGATGGCCAGCAGCCTCCGGGCCGGCATCCGGGCCCTGGAGACCCCCGGCGCGGTGGTGGTCTGCCTCGGGGACATGCCCTTCCTCCCCCCGGTGGTGGTGACGGAACTGGTCCGGGCCTGGGCCCGGACCCGGGCCCCGGTGGTCGCCCCGGTGGTGGGCGGTGTCCGGCGGAACCCGGTGCTCTTCGACCGGTCCCTCCTCCCCCTCCTCCTCCAGGTCCGGGGGGACGAGGGGGGCCGGTCGGTGGTCCAGCGCTACCGGGAGGCGATGGTCCAGGTCCCCTTTTCCGAAGAGGCCTGGTTCCGGGACGTGGACGGGCCGGCGGACCTCGGCTAGGCCGACGGGCTCTCGCCAGGCGGTGGTGGACCTTCGCCAGGACGGCGGGCCCCGACCAGGCGCTGGTGGACCTCCGCCAGGCCGGCAGACCTCGGCGGAGACACCGCAGACCCCGGCGGCAAGCCGGGGTCTTTTCGCGCCCTTTTCACGACCGATGGGTCGGCGCGGAATGACCGTTTGGTGGGTGCAATCCCGACCGAACGGCATCGATACTGTCTCGTATAATCGAATTGCCATTCAAAGGCGTCGGATGGAACGGCTGTCCACGGGCCAGGGCGCCCCGGGTCCGGCGCGCCAGGCCACCGAGTTCAGGAACAGGAGGGGCGTCAGGATGATTCCAGCGGCGTTTGAGTACGTGGCACCCCGCTCGGTCGCGGAAGCAGTGGCGCTGCTCCGCCAGCACAGCTACGACGCCAAGGTGATCGCCGGCGGGCAGAGCCTCATTCCGATGATGCGCTTCCGCATGGCCCAGCCCAAGGTTCTGGTGGACATCGGGCGGATCCCCGGGCTGGACTACCTCCGGGAGGAGGACGGCTACCTGCGCATCGGCGCGCTCGTCCGGCACGCCACCATGGAGCACTCTCCCCTGATTCAAGAGCGGTACCCCCTCCTGGCCGCCACCGCCCGGGTGGTCGCAGACCCCCTGGTCCGGAACCTGGGCACCGTGGCCGGCTCCCTTGTCCACGCCGACCCCGCCGGCGACTGGGCTGCGGCGATGATGGCCGCCCGGGCCCAGGTGGTGGTGGCCGGCCCGGACGGCGAGCGGGTGATCGGCATCGACGACTTCCTGGTGGACACCTTCACCACCGCCCTGGAGCCCGACGAACTGGTGGTGGAGGTCCGGGTACCCATCCCGGGGCCCCGGTCCGGCGGCGACTACCAGAAGATCGAGCGGAAGGTGGGCGACTTCGCCACCGCCGCGGTGGCGGTGCAGGTCACCCTGGATGAGGCCGGGCGTTGCCAGCAGGCGGGGATCGGGCTCTGCGCGGTGGGGCCCATCACCCTCCGGGCGGCCGCGGCGGAGGAAGCCCTGGTGGGCCAGCCCCTGGATGAGGCCACCATCCGCAAGGCAGCCGCCCTGGCGGCAGAAGCCGCGCAGCCGACCTCCGACACCCGGGGCTCGGCGGAGTACAAGCGGGACATGGTCCGGGTGCTGACCATCCGGGCCCTGCGCAGCGCAGCGGCCCGGGCTCTGAAAGCCTAGGGCGCTGAAAGCCTAGCGACGGGGGAGGGCATCCCATGGGACACCGGATCGCCGTCACCATCAACGGCCAGCGGTACGAGGCGGAAGTGGAGCCGCGGCTGCTGCTGGTCCACTTCATCCGGGAGGTCGCCGGGCTCACCGGCACCCACATCGGCTGCGACACCACCTCCTGCGGGGCCTGCACGGTCATCCTGAACGGCAAGCCCATCAAGTCCTGCACCATGTTCGCCGTCCAGGCCGACGGCTCTGAGATCCGCACCGTGGAGGGCCTGGCACAGAACGGCGAGTTCCACCCGATCCAGAAGGCCTTCTGGGAGTGCCACGGCCTGCAGTGCGGCTACTGCACCCCCGGCATGCTGATGGCCGGCGTCGCGCTGCTGGAGCGGAACCCCAATCCCACCGAGGACGAGGTCCGCCGGGCCATCTCCGGCAACCTCTGCCGCTGCACCGGCTACCAGAACATCGTCAAGTCCATCCTCCGGGCCGCGGAGATGATGCGGGGAGGCGCCGGGGTGGCCAGCGGCTCCCCGGTGGGCAGGGGCTCCCCGGCGCAGTAGCACGGCAGAGCGGAAGGTGAAGGGAGGCCAGGCAGATGTCCGCGACCCTGACCGAAAGCCCGCACCGGGTGCTGGGCCAGCCCATCAAGCGGAAGGAGGACCCCCGGTTCCTCACCGGCCAGGGGCGGTACCTCGACGACATCAAGCTGCCCAACATGGCCTACATGGCCATCGTCCGCAGCCCCTATGCCCACGCCCGGATCGTTTCCATTAACAAGGAACCCGCCCTGGCCGTGCCCGGGGTCCTGGCGGTGATCACCGGCGAGGACCTGGAAAAGCTCGGCCTGGCGTGGATGCCCACCCTGAACGGGGACCAGCAGATGGTCCTGGCCGTCGGCAAGGTCCTCTTCCAGTACCAGGAGGTGGCGGCGGTCATCGCCACCAGCCGGGAGGCGGCCTACGACGGCGCCGCCGCGGTGGAGGTGGAGTACGACCCCCTGCCGGTGGTGGTCGACCCCTTTAAGGCCCTGGAGCCCGATGCCCCCATCCTCCGGGAGGACCGGAAGGAGAAGAGCAACCACATCTGGCGCTGGGAGTCCGGGGACAAGGCCGCCACGGACAAGGCCTTTGCCGAGGCAGAGGTAGTTATTAAGGAAAAGATCCGGTTCCCCCGGGTCCACCCCTCCCCCCTGGAGCCCTGCGGCTGCATCGCTGACTACAACAAGACCCAGAACCACCTCACCCTCTACGTCACCTCCCAGGCCCCCCACGCCTACCGGACCGTGCTGGCGATGGTGACCAAGCTGCCGGAACACCAGATCCGGGTCATCTCCCCGGACGTAGGCGGGGGCTTTGGCAACAAGGTCCCGGTCTACCCCGGCTACGTGGTCGCGATCGTCGGCTCGATGCTCACCGGCCGGCCGGTGAAGTGGGTGGAGACCCGGACGGAGAACCTGGCCTCGACCCACTTTGCCCGGGACTACCACATGACCGTGGAGATCGCCGCCACCCGGGAGGGCCAGGTGAAGGCCCTCCGGGTCCACACCGTGGCCGACCACGGGGCCTTTGACGCCCAGGCGGTGCCCTCCAAGTGGCCGGCGGGTCTCTTCAACATCTGCACCGGCTCCTACACCTTCGAGGCCGCGCACGTGGTGGTGGACGCGGTCTACACCAACAAGGCCCCCGGCGGCGTGGCCCACCGGTGCTCCTTCCGGGTGACCGAGGCCTCCTACCTCATCGAGCGGGCCATGGATATCCTCGCCCATGAACTGAAGATGGACCCGGCGGAGCTGCGCCGGAAGAACCTGATCCCCGCGGACAAGTTCCCGTGGAAGTCCCCCACCGGCTGGGTCTACGACAGCGGCAACTACCACCACACCCTGGACTACGCGCTGAACCTCATCGGCTACAAGGAGCTGCGGAAGGAGCAGGCGGAGAAGCGGGCCCGGGGGGAGCTGATGGGCATCGGCATCTCCTTCTTCACGGAGGTGGTCGGTGCCGGCCCGAGCAAGCACTTCGACATCCTCGGCATCAAGATGTTCGACAGCGCCGAGATCCGGGTCCATCCCACGGGCAAGGCCATCGTCCGCCTGGGCACCCGGCACCAGGGCCAGGGGCATGAGACCACCTACGCCCAGATCGTGGCCGAGGAGCTGGGGCTGAGCCCCGACGACGTCCTGGTGGAGGAGGGCGACACCGACACCGCGCCCTACGGCCTGGGCACCTACGCCAGCCGCAGCACCCCCACCTCCGGCGCCGCGGCAGCCATGTGCGCCCGGCGGATCCGGGAGAAGGCCCGGAAGATCGCGGCCTACCTGCTGGAGTGCGGCGAGCACGACCTGGAGTGGGCAGACGGCCGGTTCCAAGTCAAGGGCGCACCGCACCAGAGCGTCACCATGCAGCAGATCGCCTTCGCCGCCTACACCAACCCGCCCCCCGGCATGGAGCCCGGCCTGGAGGCCACCTACTACTACGACCCGCCGAACCTCACCTTCCCCTACGGCTGCTACATCGCGGTGGTCGACATCGACAAGGGCACCGGCGAGGTGAAGGTCCGCCGGTTCCTGGCGGTGGACGATTGCGGCACCATCATCAACCCGATGATCGTCCAGGGCCAGGTCCACGGCGGCCTGACCGAGGGCTTCGCCATCGCCTTCATGCAGGACATCGTCTTCGACGAGAACGGCAACAACCTGGTCACCAACTTCACCGAGTACATGCTGCCCACCGCGGTGGAGACGCCCCGGTGGGAGACGGCCCACACCGTCACCCCCTCGCCCCACCATCCCCTGGGGGCCAAGGGCGTGGGCGAGTCGCCCAACGTCGGCTCGCCGGCGGCCTTTGTCAACGCCGTGGTCGACGCCCTCTCCCACCTGGGGGTCCGCCACATCGACATGCCCATCACCCGGGAGAAGGTCTGGCGGATCCTGCGCAGCGCCGGGATCGACGAGTAGCCTGGGGGTGGGCGGCTGCCGGCTGGTCACCCAGCCGGCAGCCGCCCGTGCAGGCCGGCCCCTGGCAGGCCGACGCCCGGCCCACCACAGAGCCAGGGGGCCCGGCGGCATCCCCGCCGTGCCCCCTCCGTCCCCCATCGGGACCCATCGCCCCCGGGGACCCCATCCCGGTCCCCTCGCCACCCAGGTCAACACGCCAGGGAGGTCATTGCCTATGAAGGTCCAGTTCAGCGGTACCGAAGCGATCCGTGCGCCCAAGGAGCAGGTGCGCCAGTTCATCCTCGACCCCAACCAGGTGGGCCAGTGCCTGCCGGACCTGCAGGAGCTGACCGTCGCCGACCCGACCCATGCCACCGCGATCGTCAAGATCGGGGTGGGCCCGGTGCGGGGGCGCTTCAAGCTGGACATCGAACTGCAGCCTAGCGGCGACGCCGCCACCATCCACGTGCGGGGCAGCGGCATGGGCAGCGGCCTGAGCATGATGAGCGAGGTGCGGCTGGAGGAGACCCCGGAGGGGACCAACCTGCACTGGCAGGCCGATGCCAGCGTCAGCGGCCCCCTGGCCTCGGTGGGCGGCCGGCTCCTGGAGGGCCAGGCCCGCAAGACGGTGGAGCAGCTCTTCGCCAACATCCGCAGCCGGCTGGAGTCCGTGGCGGTGTAGAGGGCCGTCGCAGCCCAGGGGACCCCGCACGACCCTGAATGGCCCCGCGGAGCCGAGGAGGAGTGATGCGGCGGTGCAGGATTACCACCCGGTCTTCGGCCCGGACCGGCTCCGGCGCCTGGCGGAAGAGCTGGAGCGGGCCGGGCGCCCTTACGCCATCGCCACCGTGGTGCGGCGCCGGCCGCCGGTCTCCGCCCAGGTGGGGGACAAGGCGATCATCACCGCCGACGGAGAGCTGGTGGGCTGGATCGGCGGCAGCTGCTCCCAGCCCGTGGTCCGCCGGGCAGCGGTGGAAGCCATCCGGTCCGGGCAGCCCCGGCTGCTCCGGCTGACCACGGAGGCGACTCCGGCTGCCGGGGCGGAGGCCCCGGACCCCGGGGTGACCACCGTGCCCATGACCTGCCCCAGCGCCGGCGAGGTGGAGATCTACATCGAGCCCCACCTCGGCCGGCCCCGGCTGGTAGCGGTGGGCGCCACGCCGGTGGTCCGGGCCCTCGGGCTCCTGGGGCCGGTGGTGGGCTTTGACGTCACCCTGGTGGCAGAGAAGGTCGACGAACTCGACCTACCCGTCGAGTGGGCCCGGCGGATGCCTCTCGCGGAGTTCGCCACCGCGGAGTTCCCGGACACCACCTTC
The DNA here is from genome assembly GCA_021890795.1 of Bacillota bacterium. Lineage (GTDB taxonomy): Bacteria > Bacillota > Sulfobacillia > Symbiobacteriales > ZC4RG38 > ZC4RG38. The sequence continues at coordinate 19,912 of JAKKUO010000036.1, forward strand.
TTCGTCGTCGCCTCCGCGGGCCACTACGACGAGGAGGCCCTCCTCCGGGCGCTCCAGACCCGCTCCCCCTATGTGGCCCTGGTGGCCAGCCGCCGCCGGGCCCAGGCGGTGATGGAGGTGCTCCGGGCCCACGGCCTCGCAGAGGAGGAGCTGGCCCGGATCCGGAACCCCGCGGGTCTGGACATCAAGGCCCGCACCCAGGAGGAGATCGCCCTGTCGGTGCTGGCGGAGATCGTCGCCGTCTACCGTCAGGCCGTGGCCGCCGGGAACCTGGCCGCCGGCGCCGGGGCAGCCGAAGCCGTTGCCGGGGCGCCTGGGGCTGGCCCGGGAGAGGCCGGTGCCGGGGGGCCCGGGGCGGGCCCAGGGGAGAGCGGCGCGCCGGGTGCGAGCAGCGCGACACCGGCCACCCCGGCCCTGGCCCGGGACCCGGTCTGCGGCATGGAAGTGGAGATCGCCAGCGCCCGGCACACCGCGGAGTACGGCGGCCAAACCTACTACTTCTGCTGCCCCCACTGCCGGCACCATTTCCTGAAGAACCCCGAGCGGTACCTCGCCGAGGCGACGCCATGAACCCCGTGGTGAGCACTGTCCAGGAGCTTCAGCAGCGGCTGGCCCGGTGCCGGTACCTGGCGGACGACGGCCTGGCCACCGCCCTCTTCCTCGCCGCCCGGCTGCCCCAGCCCCTCCTCCTGGAGGGCGAGCCCGGCGCCGGCAAGACGGAACTGGCCCGGGCCCTGGCCACGGCCCTGGAGGTCCCCCTGGTCCGGCTCCAGTGCTACGAGGGGCTGGACAGCCGGGAGGCGCTCTACGACTGGAACTACCTGGGCCAGCTCCTGGCCCTGCGCCAGGCGGAGAGCCGGGAACCGGCGGGCGGATCGGAGGTGAGCCTCTTCTCCCGGCAGTTCCTCTGCCCCGGCCCCCTGCTCCGGGCCCTACAGCTGAGCGAGGAGCGGCCCGCGGTGCTGCTCATCGACGAGGTGGACCGGGCCGACGAGGCCTTCGAAGCCTTCCTCCTCGAGTTCCTGTCCGATTTCGCCATCACCATCCCGGAGCTGGGCACCGTCCGGGCCGGGGTGCCCCCCATCGTGATCCTCACCTCCAACCGCACCCGGGAACTCCACGACGCCCTGAAGCGCCGGTGCCTCTACCACTGGGTGGAGTACCCCAGCCTGGAGCAGGAACTGGCCATCCTCCGGCTCCGGGCGCCGGAGGTGCCCCCCGACCTCGCCCGGGCGGTGGTGGAGGCGGTACGCTGGCTCCGGACCCTGGACCTGCAGAAGCCCCCCGGGATCGCGGAGACCCTGGCCTGGGCCCGGGCGGTCCAGGCCCTGGGCGCAGACCGGCTTACCCCCGGGGTGGCAGCGGCAACCCTCGGGGTGGTGGTGAAGAGCCGTGAGGACCTGGAGCGGGTCCGCAGCACCGCCCTGCCCGGCCTGGCGGGCTGACGGGTGGAAACGGGCCGACCTCCACGCTATCGGGGAAAGCTGCGTCCGCTTCGGCCGGCTCCTCCGCAGCCGGGGGGTGCCGGTCTCCCCCGAGCAGGTGGCCCGGTGGCTCCGGGCCCTCCACCTCCTCCGGTGCGAGCACCCGGCGGACCTCTACTGGTCCGGCCGGGTCACCCTGGTCACCCGCCGGGAGCACCTCCCCCTCTACGACGAGTGGTTCCGGCGGTTCTGGCTCACCCTGGACCACCCGGCCCTCCGGCCGGAGGACGCGCCCTGGGCCGGCCCGGACCCTGCCACCGCGCCGGACCGGTCGCCGGAGCGGCGCCGGGAGCGCGAGAACGGGGCGGAAGGCGAGACCGCTCCCCTCCCCCTGCCGCCGGGGGCCTCCACACCGGAACCGGATTTCCGGGCGGACGCCGCCCAGTGGCTCCGGCGCTGGTCTTCCCTCCGGGACGCCCGCCCTGATGGTCCCCCGCCGCCGGAGGACATGACGCCCACCCCCGGCCAGTACAGCCCGGTGGAGATCCTGCGCCGGGAGGCCCGGGGCCTCGGCCCGCCCCTGGACCGGGCCGCCCTCCAGGCCATCCTGGCCCTCTGCCGGCGCTGGGAGCCGGAGGTGCGCTCCCGGCGGTGGGGATCGGCCCGGCGGGGGCCCCGACTGGACCTCCGCCGGACCCTGGCCCTCGCCGCCCGCACCGGCGGCGATCCGGTTCTTCTGGCCCGGCGCCGCCGCCGGCGCCGCTGGCGCCGGTGGGTCTTCCTCTGCGACATCTCCGGCTCCATGGGGCCGTACCTCCGGGATGCCCTCCTGGTGCTCCAGGCGGTGGCCCGGCACCGGCCTGGGGCGGAGGTCTTTCTGTTCGGCACCCGGCTGACCCGGGTCACCCCCCTCCTCCGCCGGTCGGCGCCGGGGCGGCTCGACCCCCTCCTCCCCGCAGTCCAGGACTGGGAGGGGGGCACCCGCCTGGGCCAGGCCCTCCGCACCTTTCACCGGGAGTACGGCCGCCGGGGAATGGCCCACGGGGCCCTGCTGGTCATCCTCTCCGACGGGCTGGACCAGGGGGAGCCGGGGCTGGTGGGCGAAGCCATGGCGGCTCTCCGCCGGCTGGCCTGGCGGGTCGTCTGGGTCAATCCCCTCAAGCGCTCTCCCGACTACCGGCCCCTGGCCCAGGCCATGGCCGAGGCCCTGCCCTATGTGGACGAACTGCTCGGAGGCCACAACCTCGCCAGCCTGGCGGAGGTCCTGGCCCGGCTGGCGGAAATGGGGTGAGGCGATGCGGGAGATCCTGAACGAACTCGAGGCCTGGCTGGCTGCCGGCCGCCGGATCGCCGTTGCGACCCTTGTAGAGGTTTTCAAGTCCGCCCCCCGGCAGCCCGGCGCGGTGATGGCGGTAAACGACCGGGGCGAGGTACTGGGCTCGGTCTCCGGCGGCTGCGTGGAGGCAGCCCTCTACGACGAGGCGGTGGCTATCCTGGGCGGCTGCCAGGAGGGTGGCCAGCCCCGGCTCCTGACCTTCGGCATCTCCGACGAGGACGCGATGGCGGTGGGCCTGACCTGCGGCGGCACCATCCGGGTCTTTCTGGAACGGGCGGACTGGGCCCCGGACCTCCTCCCCCGGCTGGCCCGGGCGATCCGGGCCGAGGAGCCTGCGGCCCTGGTCACCGTCACCGCCGGCCCGGGGCTGGGGTCGAAGCTCCTGGTAACGGCGACGGAGGTCTACGGCACCACCGGGACCCCGGCCCTGGACGAGCGGCTCACCGTCGAGGCCCGGGGCATGCTTCAGATGGGCCAGACCGGGGTGCGGCAGTTCGGTGCGGCCGGGGAGAGCCGGGGGGTTGCGGTGACGGCCTTCATCGAGTCCTTCGCCCCGCCGCCCCGGATGTTCGTCTTCGGCGCCATCGACTACGCCGGGGCGGTGGTCCGGATCGGCAAGTTCCTGGGCTACCGGGTGATCCTCTGCGATGCCCGGCCCGTCTTCGCCACCCGGGCCCGGTTCCCCGAAGCCGACGAGATCGTGGTCCGGTGGCCCCACGAGTACCTGCAGGAGGCTCAGGTGGGGCCCCGGGACGTGATCTGCGTCCTCACCCACGACAGCAAGTTCGACGTCCCTGTGCTCCTGGCGGCCCTCAAGACCCCTGCGGCCTACATCGGCGCTATGGGGAGCCGGAACACCCACGAGCGCCGGTACCGGGAGCTGCTGGCCGCCGGCGCCACCCCGGAGGAACTGGAGCGGATCGCCAGCCCCATCGGCCTGGACATCGGCGGCCGCACCCCGGAGGAGACCGCCATCTCCATCGCCGCGGAGATCATCGCCCTCCGGTACGGCCGGCCCGGAGGCCGCCTCAAGGACCGGTCGGGGCCCATTCACGTGGAGACGGCGGCCGACGCGCGGCGGTAGCAGCCGGGGCCCCCTTCCCCGGCGTCTTGTCGCCGCAAACGACCTAATCTATCATGTTGATAGACACTTCTGCATGGGTGGGAGAGGTTTGGCGCAGCACCGGCGAAACCGCCAGGGGGTGAGGCGTGTGGACCCGAAGAGCCGGGTCGAGCGCCTGTCCAGCCTGCTGGAACTCAGTTCCCTCCTTAACTCGCAGCTGGAGCTCGGGCCGCTCCTGCAGACCGTGGTGGACACCGCCCGGGCTTTCTGCCGGGCCCGGCTCAGCGGTCTGCTTCTCCTGTCCGAGGATGACCCCACCCAGTTCAGCGGCCTCTGGGTTTCGGGCTGGTCGATCCCACCCCGGCACTTTCCCACCGGCGAGGGGCTGTACAACCTCCCCATCCGGACAGGCAAACCCCTCCGGGTCGACCACTTGCCGGATTACCCCGGCGCGGTGGGAACGCCCAACGGCCACCCGCCCATCGGCCCCTTCCTGGGCGTACCCCTCAAGATCCACGGCAAGGTGCTCGGGACCCTCTTTGTGGCCAACTTCCCCGGCGGGCGGAAGTTCACGGAAGAGGACGAGGAACTCCTGATGGCCTTCGCCACCCACGCGGCGGTGGCCGCCCACAACGCGCGCCTCTACCGGAAGGTAGAGGAGCTGGCGACCCTCCGGGAGCGGGAGCGGCTCGCCATGGATCTCCACGACAGCCTGGCCCAGATCTTCTTCTCCATCGGCATGGAGCTGGAGCGGCTGGAGGAGTTTGTATCGGAGGAGGGCCGGGAGCGGCTGGCCTACCTCCGGGCCCTGGTGGCCCGGGGCACGGCCCGGGTGCGGCGGGCCATCTCGGAGCTCTACGAGCAGGGCAGCCTCCCCGGGGACGCCAACCTGTACCGCCGCTGCGCCGCCCTGGTAGAGGAGTTCCGCCAGGAGTACCGCATCCAGGTCGGGTTGGTGGTGACCGGCGACGTCCACCGGGTGCCCCGGAGCTACCACGAGGTCTTCTGCCGGGCCCTTCGGGAGGCGCTGATCAACGTCCACAAGCACGCCAAGGCGGACATGGTGGTGGTCAACCTTGCGGTGGAGCCGGACTGCGTCCGGCTGATCGTGCAGGACAACGGCGTGGGCCTGGCCCCGGGGGCTCTGGACGGCGCACCGGATGTGCGCCGCTTCGGCCTGGTGGCCATCCGCCGGATGCTGGCCCGGCTGGGCGGCACCCTGGAGATCAGCAACGGCGAGGACGGGGGCTGCGTCGTCCGGATCTGGGCACCCTTGAAGGAAGCCGGGGCGCCCCAGGGCCAGGAAGCCGGAGCCATGGCAGCCGGATCGCCGGCCGGGGTCCAGGCGGGTGCAGGGGCCGGCGCCGGGGCCGATGCCCGGCCGGAGGCGGACCAATCCAGGTCGGAGGCAGACGGAGCTGGGCCGGAAGCGAGCCGGTTATCGCCGGAGACAGACGGGGTAGCAGAGGCGGGGACGCTCCATGCAGCGCATCCGGGTGCTGATCGTCGATGACCACCAGATCGTCCGCCGGGGCCTCCGGGCTATCCTGGAGCGGGAGCCCGACCTGGAGGTGATCGGGGAGGCGGCCTCAGCCGAGGCCGCCCTTGCCATCGTCACCCGCACGCCGCCGGACGTGGCGCTGGTGGACATCCGCCTGGAGGGGATGGGCGGCATCGAACTCTGCCGGCGGATCCGGGAGGTGGCCCCGGGGGTCGCGGTGGTGATGCTCACAAGCTTCCTCAACGAGACCCTGGTTCGGGAGTGCGTCCAGGCCGGGGCCCGGGGGTACCTGCTCAAGGACGTCAACGACCTGGACCTGGTCCAGAGCATCCGCCGGGTGGTGCAGGGCGAGGCGGTGCTGGCGCCCAAGGCAGCCTCCTTGCTGGTGGACTGGATGCAGCAGCGGGAGCACGGGATGGAGCTAACCGCCGAGGACCTCCACCTCCTCCGGCTCATCGCCCGGGGGCTGACCAACCGGGAGCTGGCCGCCGAGCTCTACCTGAGCGAGAGCGCCGTGAAGGAGCGGGTGCTGGAACTCTTCCGGAAGATGAAGGTCAAGGGCCGGGTCGAGGCGGTGATGGAGGGGGTCCGGCGGGGGCTGCTCTGAGGCGGCAGCCTCCGCCGGACCTCCTTTGGTTCGTCGCCCCGCCATCGGAGCCGGCTGCACCCTTCAGCCTCCCTGGGACGGCCTCCCTTTGGCGCCCCTGCGACGGCACGGCTGGCACCTGCGCGTAGCCTTCCCGCCGGCGGCAGGGGACCTTCCCGACGAGAACGAATCTAGCGGAGGTTGGATAGCCCAGGGTCACCGGCCGGGCGCTCGACACCGAGGGAAGGCCGGCCGGGAACCGGGAGCCGTCTCTCAACCGGAGGGAGGTCCTCCCC
>JAKKUO010000037.1 GCA_021890795.1 Bacillota bacterium
CGCTCCGGTAGAGCACCTGCCCCCCGGCGGCCTCCACCTGCCGGGCGACGGCCTCGGGATCCTCCCCGGGGGCCAGGAGGGCATCCACCTTCACCAGGCCCCCCTGTTCCTGGGCCTCCCGGGCCGCGGCCGCCACCTCCGGGGGCACCGCGCTGAGCACCGGCGGGGGCTCCCGGTCAGGCTCCTGGCCGGCCGCCGCGCCCGCCGGGGCACCGCTCCCGGGCGCCGGGGCAGCCGCCACCGGGGTCGGTTCGCCGGGAGACTGGGCGCCGGCCCCCGCCGGCCCCCGGACCCCAGTCCCCGCCTGCGCCTGGATCCCGGCGCCTGCTGGTTCCCAGGCGCCGGTCCCCGCCGGACCCCGGGCCCCAGCCCCTGCCGGTCCCCGGGCCCCGGGCCAGACACAGCTGGAGGCCAAGAGCAGCGCCAGGGCCAGGGCTGCCAGGACCCTCAGCCGAGTCCGTCGCCGGGGCACAGGTACACCCCCTTTCCGCCTGGACAGACCTTACCCGTCCGGAACAATTCACTCATCAAAGGTTTTCGTCATCCACCTGCAGGTACTGGACCGTCTCGCCGTCCACCTCGATCACCGCCCGCATCCCCGGCCGCAGTTCCGCGAGCGTGATCCGGCGGCCCTGGTAGAACAGGACCGCGTCCGGGGCCAGCCGCAATTCCAGGTACCGCCCGTCCTCGCCGTCCTCGGCCTGGAACCCCAGCCACCCTTCCTTCGGGTCGGTCCAGATCACCATCCCGTAGTGGGTGTACCGGACCGCGTCCAGGATCCGGGCCGCGCCGGTGCTGAGGTCCCGGACCACATAGACCCACTGGGCGCCGTGCAGGTCCTGGACCGTGGCCGGCCGGCCGTTGACAAAGATCCGGGTGGCCGGGGTGAGGGAAATGGTGTGGACCGCCTCTTTCCCCTTCTCCACAAGGGTGATCTGGTTCCCCTCTACCCGGGGGCTCTCGCCCAGCAGGTCCTGGAACCGCACGTCCAGGAATTCCACCTCGCCCCGGGGGCCCAGGCCGGCCCAGACCTGGTCCAGGGGGCGGATCTCCTCGCTGGGGGCCCCGCCCCGGACCACCAGGGCGTCCGGCGCCAGCCGGAGGGTCTTGCGCTCCCCGGCTCCGGTCTCCACCGTCAGCAGCCGCTCCTCCGGGTCCCAGGCCACCACCGTGCCGGAGAGGTCGTAGAACCGCCCCTGGCGCGCCGCCAGCCGGGCCACCAGGGCCGCGGCCTCCGCCCGGGTGGCTCCCCGGTTCGGGAGCAACCGCCCGGGGAAGAGCCCGTCCAGGAGGCCCTCCTCCGCCGCGGCCCAGACGTAGGGACGGGCCCAGGGCGGAATCTCCCCCGCATCCCGGTATGGCACGGGGGCATCCGGCGGCGCCTGCCCGGCCTTCTCCGCCAGGCCCGCGGCCCGGGCGGCGAGCACCACCAGCTCCGCCCGGGTCACCGGCTGATCCGGCTTGAAGGTCCCGTCGGGGTACCCCTGGACCAGCCCCAGCTCCGCGGCCATCTCCACGTAGCCCCGGCTCCAGTGGCCAGCCAGGTCGGAGAACCGGGGCAGCGCGGCGGCAAGCCGGGCGGCCTCCCCCGCGTCCCCCAGGGCCACGGCCAGGAGCTTGGCCAGCTCCCCCCGGGTCAGGAACTGGAAGGGCCGGAAGCTGCCGTCGGGAAAGCCCTGGACCACGCCCCGGCGGGCGAGGAGCCGGATGGGCAGTTCGTAGACGTGGCCCGCGAGGTCCGGAAAGGCGGGCAGGACGGCACCCACCAACAGGAAGACGCCGGCCAGGAGGCCGGCGATGGCAAACCAGCGTCGCCGCCGCATCCCTGTCCCCCTTTGTCCGCGTGCCAACGGTAAGACGCCGCCGGGATCTCGGAGCGTTTCACCCGGCCCGGGCCGGCTCCCAGTCAGCGCAGGCCAGCTCCTGTCGGACCTGGCTCCTGCCTGTCCGGGGCCGGCCGCGGCTTCGCGAGGGCCGCGCACCCTACGGCCGGGAGAGGGCTCCACACCCTACGACTGGGAAAGGTCCGCCAGCTCCTGCCGCAGCCGCTCGAGGCGCTCGGTTTTGATATTCATCTGGAATACCTCCGGGGTGTGGGCGGGCTCCCGGCCCTTCTGCTCCTCCAGTTCCCTGAGCACCTGCCGGGCCTTCTCCAGGTGGACCTGCATCTCCTGGCTCCGGCCGGCGTCCCGGTAGGCCCGGGCCGCCTGGACATGAAAGTCCAGCCACTCCTCCCAGGCCCGGACATCCCAGGGGGCCAGCCGGACCGCCTTCCGCAGGTACTCCTCCGCCTGGTCCAGGACGCCCTGGGAGGCCAGGAAGGCGCCCAGGTTCCCCCAGTAGATGCTGGAGAACCGGTCCAGCGCCACGGCCTTCTGCAATAGACGCGATATCCTCTCCAGGGCTTCGTCCTCCTCCACCTCGCCCGCCTTCACCAGGGCCTGCAGGGCCGCAGCCTCCACGGCGAAGCCGTCGGGGTCGAAGGGGTTGAGCCGCTGGGCCAGGGCCGCCCGACGAATGGCTTGTTGGTACGCCTGTTGCCCCAGCAGACCCTCCGCCTGGTCCGCCCGGTTGGCCCCCAGTCCCAGGGTAAGGCTGCTGACCCCGAGGACCAGAGACAGGGCCACCAGGGCCTGGCGGCCGAACCGGGAGGGGGTCACCAGCCGGACCCCGCCCCGGCCAGGAGCCAGGCCGTGCATGAACCCCCAGGCCAGGGCCACCGGGAAGAAGACCCCGAGGAAGTGGAAGTCTGCGTCCACCAGGCTATGGAGCCCCAGGAGGACCAGGGCCCAGAAGAGGGCGTGGGGCGGATGGCCCCCAGCTGCCTCCCCGGCCGCCACGCCGGTCCCTTCCGCCGGGCGGCTCTCCTGGGCACGGCTGAGGCGCCAGTAGGACCAGGCCACCCCCGCCCAGATGCCCCCGAGACCCAGGAGGCCCAGAATGCCCGCGGCCACGGCCACCTCCGCCGGGTGGCTGTGGGCGATGTTGATGGAGTACCCGTACTGCTGGAGGGACCGGTAGACCGAGCCCCAGCCCATGTACCCGAGGCCGAAGGGGTAGCGGAGGAAGGCCCGGGCCGCGTCCACCAGGTTGGCAAACCGGCCGAGGGAGCTGGCGTCGGTTCCGAGCCGGGCCAGCGACGGAAGCAGCCGGTAAAGGGTACTCGGGACCAGAGCCACCACCCCGACCGCGCCGACCCCCAATAGCCCCCAGGCCACCCACCGGGGCAGCCGCCTCAGTCCCCAGTCCAGCGCCAGGCCCACTGCGGTGGCTGCCGCCAGCCCGGCAAGGGCCAGGGTCAGCACCCGGGGCTCCGGCGGCTCCTGGAGCACTCCCCGGATCCGGGCAAAGACGAGGGTCGCTGCCCCCAGGTGAACCGCCGCCACCAGGGGCAGCCGGGGGTGCCGGCGCACCGTGGCCAGGGCAAAGCCCGCCAGGGCCACCGCGGTCACCGCCAGGCCCGCCCGGGAGCCACTCAGGAACAGGCCCAGGGCGTTGAGAAAGAGGAAGGGCTGCCGCCAGCCCACCATCCCCTCCGGCCGGGGCAGGGCCAGGCCGGCCAGGATGCCCGCGCCGGCGAGGGCCGCAAAGACGTTGGGATACTGCAGGGTAGACCCCAGGCGGACCATCCCGGTCATGTAGGCCGCCGGGAACTCCGCCTTGCCTGCCAGCACCAGGATGCCAAAGAAGGAGACCGCCGCGGCCAGGCCACTCAGGGCCGTGCTCAGCCAGAACTTGGCCCCGGGCCAGTCCGCCAGTCGATAGCCCAGGAGATAGACCCCCCACAGGGCCACGGAGAGGAGGGCCCCCAGGACCCCGTGGCTCCGGTGGGCCGCCCACAGCAGGGGCAGGATGTGCCCGCCCAGAAAGGCCAGCAGGGCCCAGGTCCGCCAGTCGTCCCGGGGGAGCCGGGGCCAGCGCCAGGTGAGGAGCAGATAAGCCGCCGCCCCGAAGACCGCCACTCCATAGAACTGGTGAGCGTCGGCCAGGAGGCCCCGGGCGTACAGGGCCCAGGTGGTCACCAGGGTAAAGACAGCAAGGCTCACCCCGTGCCAGAAAGAAGGGGAGGACGGCAACCACCGGGCCCCGGGCACCGCCGGGGGACCGGAGGACTGCGCTTGCCGGGGCGACGCGGACGCCCTGGCTGTCTGGGATGCCGCGGATTCTGTGGAGACCTTCGACTTGGACGCCTTGGAAGCCGACCGGGTCAACGCCATCGTTCCCCTCTTTTCGCCGGGTCCATCGGCCCGGCGCTGGGTGGTCAGGTGCACGCCGTCTGTTCTTTCGCCGCCGGAGCCGCCCGGCCCTGCCGGCCGTTACCGTTGACATGACCCCTGCCCCCCGCGATAATGACGGGAGTGTCAGGGAGTCTCTCGTAAGCCGGGAGGTTTGGGGATGTTCGGCTGGAAAGACCGCACCGCTCAGCGGCTGGCCGTCGTGGCCCTGGTGGGCCTGATGCTGCTGGGCTGCAACCGTGCCAACAACGCTGAGGAAGCCAAGACCCCCCGGGAGGCGGCCCAGGAGCAGGTGCTGAAAGGGAACCAGGAGGCCAAGGCCGGCAACCACGAGGCGGCCCAGAAGGCGTATGAAGAGGCCCTGAAGGTGGACCCCAATTCCTTCGAGGCTTACTACGCGATGGGCAAGAGCCTGGCCGCCCAGGGGAAGGTCCAGGAAGCCGAGGCTGCCTTCCGGAAGGCCCTGGAACTGAAGCCTGACTACCTCTCGCCCCGGCTGGCCCTGGCGGATCTCCTGGCCAAGCAGGGGAAGACCGCCGAGGCGGCAGCCATCCTGGAGGAGGTCGCAGGGTCGCGGCCGTCTCCTTCGGTGCTGCTGCCCCTGGCCCGGTACTACGAGCAGTTGGGGCAAAAGGAGAAGGCCATCGCGACCTACGAGAAGGTGCTGGAGGTCAGCCCCGGCAACGGCGCCGCCCAGTCCCGGCTCCAGGCCCTCAAGGGTTCGTGATCCGGATACAGCGCGCAAACCACCGGCCGCCGGTCCGGCTCCCCTCCGGGGAGACCGGGCCGGCGGCCGCCGTTATAGCCCCACTTCCAGCACCAGCAGGTCCTCGTCCATCCGGACCCGCTGGAGCTTTCCCGGCCGGATGATCTCCCCCAGGTCCAGGTCCAGGCTCCCGGTGGCCAGGGCCCCGGCCACCAGCTCCGGGGGGAGGGGCAACCCGTCGAGGCGGACGGCCAGGGGCTCATACCGCAGGGTGGACGGCAGCACCGGGACAAAGCGGCCCTCCACCTCCAGGAGCGTCCCGGCGATGAGGGCCGTCACGTTGGCCGCATCGGGGACCAGGTCCACCTGCACCCCGCTGAGGGGCGGCAGGGACTGGAGGAACCGGTTGAGCACCTCCTCGCTCAGGGTGACGGTGGCGCCCGGGGGGTAGAGCCGATACCGAACCGCATCGGGCTGGAGGGAAGGGAGGCTCGCCGGGAGGGCGCCGAAGGCCGCGGCCAGCTCCTGCAGGACCGGGAGGGCCCGCTCCTGCCAGGCTGCCTGCACCAGGGCCAGGGCAGCTTCCACCCCGGCCCGGCGGGACCGGAGGGCCTCCAGTTCCTGGGCCCGCTGGGCCACCAGGGCCTGGAGCCGCTCCTGGTGCTCCCGGCGCTGGGCCAGGAGCCGGTCCAGCTCCCCGGCCTGCTCCGCCAGGGCCGCCTCCTGCTGGATCAGCTCCTCCCGGGCGGTGCGGGCCTCTGCCACCAGCCGGGCATCGGCGCTGGCGACCCGGGCGATCACCTCAAGGCGAAAGATGAGGTCCGAAAGGCTCTCCGCCCCCAGCAAGGCCTCCAAATAGCCGCTGGTCCCTTCCTCGTACAAGAGCCGCAGCCGCCGGGCGAGCCGGGCCTGAAGCTGCCGGTACTCCTCCCGGAGGTCCGCCACCCGGTCCTGAAGCTGCGCCTGCTGCCGGCGGAGGGCTTCGAGGGCCGTCTCGGCCTCAGCGATGGCCGCACGGGCCGCAGCCAGTTCCTGCTCCAGCCGCAGGAGGCCGGCCAGGGCCTGCTGCTCCTCGTCGGTCAGTTGCTGCAGTAGCTGCTGCAATCTCCCCGGGTCCGACGGCCCCGCCTCAGCCGCCCCCGGATCCCCGGCGCCGGGGACCACTCCAGCCGCTCCCCCGGGCCCTGCCTCTACCGCCAGGGCCCAACCCCCCGGCAAACCGACCAGGACCAGGGCCGCCAGGGCCAGGAGCCGCGCCAGGCTCCGCCTCCGCCACCTGCCCATGGCCCGCCCCCGCCTTCTAACGGCTGGCCAGGATCCCCCGGAGCACTTCCACAGCCTTCTCCTTCTGCACGTCCCGCTGCCGGAGCTGAGCCAGGTGCTCGGCAACAGCCTGGTTGAGGGTCTTCACCAGGTCCCTGTCAATGAGGCCGCTCACCCGCAGGCCGTGATCCCGCTGGAAGGCTTCGATGGCCGCCTTCAGCCGCTGGCTGAAGAAACCGTTTTCGGGCCCGGCGTTGTAGCCCAGGTCGTTCAGCCGCTGCTGCACCGCCTGGATCGCGAGGCCCACCTCGCCGGGAGCGTAAGCCTGCTCAAGCTCGATGGGCTGGAACCGGTCGGGGCTGATGGGGAGCGCCTCCACCTTCACGTCGGGCTCCAGCCCCACCTCGTGGACCCGCCGGCCCTTGGGGGTGAGGTACTCCGCGGTGGTGACCTTCAGCGCCCCCTGGTCCGGCAGGTGGATCAAGGTCTGAACCGTGCCCTTCCCGAAGGTCCGGGTGCCTACCAGGGTGGCCAGGCCGTAGTCCTGGAGCGCCCCGGCCACCACCTCACTGGCGGAGGCGGTGCCGGCGTTGACCAGCACCACGGTCGGCAGCCCCAGGGGCCGGCCGGCGGCCTTCCGGGGCCGGGGCTTGCCGTCCCCCTCCACCTCCAGCACCACCGGCTCACCCGGCGGGACAAAGAAGCCCGCCAGGTCCACCGCCGCGTCCAGGTAACCTCCGGGGTTGTTCCGCAGGTCCAGGATCAGCCCCCGCATCCCCTGGTCCCGGAGGCCGGCTGCCGCCTGGCCGAACCGGTGGGCAAGGTCCGAGCTGAAGGTGTGCACCTGGATGTAGCCGATGCCGTCGCCGAGGTACTCCGCCTCCACGATGGGGATCTGGACCTCGGCCCGGATCAGGGTAACCTCGAAGACCCGCCCCTCCGAGGGCCGCTCAATCCGCAGGGTGACCGGCGTCCCCGGCTCGCCCCGGATGAGCCGTACCGCGGTCTCGGTAGGCTCGCCCACCAGGCTCCGGCCATCCACCTCCAGGACCCGGTCTCCCGGCTGGAGACCGGCCGCCTCCGCCGGGCTGCCCTTGATGGGCGCCTGGACCACGATGTAGGAGCCCACCTGCTCGATCCGGATCCCGACCCCCACGAAGTGGCCCTCGATATCATCGGTGAATGAGTCCAGGTCCTCAGGGGAGAGATAGGCGGTATAGGGGTCCCCCAGGGCCTCCAGCGCCCCGTCGATGGCCCCCCGCCACAGGTCCTCCGGGTCCACCGGTTTGTAGTAAAAGGCCTCCACCAACCGGATGATCCGCTCTAGCAGTGCCGGATAGGACGTCCCAGTGGCCCCGGCCGCCAGGGGAGCCGTCAGGCCCAGCACCAAAAGGGCCAGGACGCCGGCTACCGTCCACTTCCGCCAACGCATGCCCCAGGGGCTCATCGGATGATTCCTCCTGACAGGGAGATGGCCCTCGGCGCGCCGTCGCCGGGGACCTTAGACCTGAAGGGCATCCGCCTCCTGGAAGGCCCGGTCCGCCGGCTGGCCCCGCACCAGGATGACGTTCAAGAAGTGAGCGATCTGCTGCGGCTTCCAGGCCTTCGCCGGATCCACATCTTCCTCGGCGAAGATCAGGTCTCCGCCCACGATGGGCAGGCTGAGGTGGGCCAGCACCTCCCCGGTGGAGGCCCGCAGCACCTTGATGCTCCCATCCCCCACCTGGAACCGGAGGTCGGCCTGGCCGGGCTGGTACCGCTTGGCCACGGTGTAGAGCTTCTCCGCGTCGGCCCGCTTCAGCCGGGCAGCCACCTGGCCCAGGGGCACGGGCTTGACGATCCCTTCCTTTAATTTCTTGTCCTCCCAGACCCGGTAGTACCGGACCCCTTCCCGCATCCAGGTGAAAAAGCAGTAGTTGGCCGGGTCCAGCCCCTGGGCCCGGAGCCGTTCCCGGGCCTCCTCCAGCGAGGTGACCGTAAAGAGCTGCTCGCTCTCGTCGTATTGGGAAACCTCCCGGGTATCGATCTTCCGCAGTGAGCGCCGCATCCCGCCCTCGCCTCCTTTGCGTGGTCCTCGGCCCGCGGCTGGCAAATTGCCCTTCGTAGTACCTATTATCCGTAAACATAGCTGGAAAGTAAAGACTATACAACCCTTAGATAGAAAGCAAAAAGGGCGGGAGTGAGGGATTGGGTCCCGCGGACGAGCCTGGCAGGGGCGGCAGAGGGTGGGAACTCCCCTGGAGGAGATTCCGTCTTACTCCGTGAAGCCTTCCTATAAAGATGGCATGCGCGCCTGGACAGTCAGAAAGGAGGAGGTCACCGGAGATGCGCAAGCCTCTGCCCAGGCTGCTGAAAAGGGCCTACGCCCTGCTGGCAGCCGTCGCGCTGGTGCTGACCGCCCTCTTACCCGCCGGGCCGGCAGTGGCGGCGGAGCCGGCGGGCGACCAGTTCGATCTCGTGGAAGCGCTGGAAACCCTGGTGGAGTACGGCCTGGTCCGGGGGGACCAGAGCGGCAGCCTGCGCCTTGCGGACCCCATCACCCGGGCTGAGATGGCCACCATCCTGGTCCGGGCCATGGGCTACGAGCAGCAGGCCCTCTTCCTGGCCGGCGCCGAGCCCTTCCGGGATGTGAAGGGCCACTGGGCCTCGGGCTACCTTGCCGTGGCCAAGAACCTGGGGCTAGTGGCAGGCTACCCCGACGGCCGGTTCCTGCCGGACCAGAACGTGACGTACGCAGAAGCCATGGCGATGCTCCTCCGGCTGGTGAAGCAGAGCCCCACCTCCGGGGGCTGGCCGGACGGGGTCCTGAACCAGGCGGTTGCGGTGGGCATCGCCCCTCCCGACGTCCCAATCTTCGCGAAGGCCAACGCCCCGGCCAACCGGCTGGACGTCTTCTCTTCGTTCTACCTGGCCATCTCCCGGGTGAAGGACCCGGCCACGGGCAAGACCGTGCTCCAGAACATTGACCCCGAGCCCCCGGCCCTGGCGGTGTCCGACGTCCCGGCGAGCACCCAGGCGGAGAAGGTGACCATCTCCGGCACCGCCACCGGGGCCAGCCGGGTGACGGTGGCTGGCCGGGCGGTGAAGCTTGGCACCCAGGGTCAGTTCACCGCGGAGGTTCCTCTCGAGCTCGGGAGCAACACCATCGAAGTTCAGGCGTTCGACCGCGCGGGGAACGTCGCCGTCCGGCAGGTGACGGTGGAGCGGGTCCTGCCGGTCGCCCGGATCGAGATCTCCGGCCCGACGGAGGTTCAGGCCGGCACCAAGGCCGAGTACAAGGTGAAGGGCTACGACGCCGCGGGCAAGGAGGTCCCGGTGCCCGGAGTTCAGGTGACCCTCACGGGCAGCGCCGCGACCCTGGACCCCGCGACCCTGACCCTCACCGCGGGCCAGAACCCCGGCCAGGTGACCCTGAAGGCCACCTACCACAACCTGACTGCCACCCTGGCAGTGGAGGTAGTGGGCCTGGCCCCCGAAGCCCGGGCGCTCCGGATCTCTGCTCCGGACACCCTGGTCCAGGGCCGGAAGTACACCGTCCAGGTCGAGGTCCTGGATGCGAACGGCAACCTGGTTGAGAAGGACTTTGGCCGGTCCGTCACCCTGGCCGCGGACGAAAAGAGTGTGGCCATCACCCCGACCACCGCCGCGACGAAGGGCGGCGTCGCCCAGTTTGAAGTGGAGGCCAAGGAGCCGGGCACCGTCACCCTCACCGCCAGCGCGGCGGGGCTTGCGTCCGCGGTGCAGACCGTGACCGTCCGCACCTCCGTCGCCGTCCGGCTGGAGGTCCTCAAGAGCACTGTCGATCCCGGCGACTCCACCCTGGTCCGGGCCACCCTGGTGGATGCCAACGACAAGCCCGTCACCAACAGCACCGGCAAGGACGTTGAGATTCGGCTCAGCGTCTCCGGCGACGCCGACCTGGACACCGAGGAGATCGTCATCCCCCGGGGCAAGAGCAGCAGCGGTTACGCCGCGGAACTGACCGTGGGCTGGGACAGCCGGACTGTGGTGGTCCGGGGCTGGGTGGTCTCGGACCACGACTACACCGTCGAGTCCGTCTCGGTGCGGGTGAACGCCGACAGCGCCGGCAGCGGCCAAGCGACGGAGATCCGGGTCGGTCCGCCGGGCATCGTGGAGGTCGGTAAGAGGGGCCTCTTCCTGATCCAGGTACTGGACCGGAACGGCAACCCTGTGGCCGCAGATTACGCCTTTCGCCTGAAGATCACCACCTCCAATAACGAGCCGCAGATAGACGGCATTCCCGTGGATGCAGACGGTAAGCCCCTCCTGGAACTGCAGTTTGGGCGCGCATCCGGCATCAACCCCACCACGACCACGGTCCGCACTGAGAACGGCACTGCCTTCGTCTACGTCACTTATTACAGGTCCGGCTCAGTCACGATCACCCCGGTTCCTGCCTCCGGTGGCAATAACATTCCAGATGACGACGGCGATGAGGGCCGAGCCAGCAGCTCCACGGGCTTGAAGATGACCGCCGGTACCGGATACTACCAGGGCGAACCTGTCGGGATCCGGCTTATGGTGCTGAGCCCTGTGAGCAAGGAATGGTCTGAAGTCGGTGGCGTGGTCCGGAACTCTACCTCTGAGACTGTCAAACTTCGGGTCGAGGCCGTTGATGAATACGGCAACATCGTCCGCGGGACCAAGGGTACCGTCACACTGCAGCGCGTGCAGGGCTCTTCCACTGAGCCCCCCAAGAACATGACCGCCACGATGACCGACGGAGTGGTGGAGTTCACCATCCGGGCCACGACCAAGGCTGGCACCGACGTGTACAAGGCCACTTTCGTGGATGCTACAGGCAAGTGGTCGGACGACGGTGAGGTCCGGATCGCGGTTCAGGACAGCAGCAGCAAGAACCTGATCACGCCAGTTATCGATTACGCCGTCGGGGTCAAGGGCGACGAGGAAGCCTCTGATAGAAATGTCATCCAGCCCACCGACACCGCGATGCGGATCTACCTGGTACGCCAGCCGGACGACCTGGTGGCGGTCAAGGTGTTCCGGGGCAGTTCTCTCATCTGGACCTCGCCGGTGATTGACATCAACACCGCTGCCCCGTACGTTGACGTCCCTCGGTCGGTGCTTCCAACCTCCGGCACCCACAAGTTCCGGGTCCAGGTCGTGAACGCGGTAGGTACCAGCAACTCCTCTTCGGAGCGGGAAATCAAGTTCGTTGGGTATAACTCGGCCTCCATCACCGGGGTGCTGGTGGATGGCAAGAGCAAGAAGTTGATCGTCTCCGGCCAGTACCTGAACACGGATGGGACCGTGGATCCAAAGAAGCTGTCGATTGTAAACCTGAACACCGGCAAGTCGGTGGATCTTTCCAACCTTGACGCGGATATTGCAGGCAGCAAGACGATTGAACTCACGCTGACCAGTGGTGATCTTGCGGAGCTTCTGAAGCCGGAGGACTTCCACGGGCACAACGTCTATCTGACCGCACAGACCGGGTGGTACGTCGATCCCAACGGCAACCTAGCCAAGGCTGACCTGAGCGGGAACAAGGTTGAGCCTCTGGCCTGGGTCGAAAGGGCGGAGCTAGACCTGGACGGCGGCCGAATCTACCTCTACGGCAAGGGTCTTTCTACTGGCAGCGTCACGGTCTCCACTGTGTCGGATACCATGAAGGTGAAGCAGCCCAGCGCCGGGGAGGAGCTTCCCGAGAAGGAGCTTCTCCTGAAGGGCTACGTCGCTGACGTTGATTCTCTGGCTGACAGCCGGATCGTGATCTACCTCAGGCCGGAGTTCAAGAACAAGTTCGAGGAGCAGCACTTCTCCGGAGACCTCTTGCTCATCGCCGACGCCGGCTGGATGACCAAGGGCCAGCAGGGGAAGGCGTTGCCGTTCTCCGTGGCGCTGGAGAAGGACTAGACAACGTTGCGACAGCATCCGACAGCGGTCCTGTGGGACTCAGGGCCCCGTGCACCAGTGGTGCCCGGGGCCTTTGTGTGCGCCAATCCAGGTCCGCGTCGATGAGAAGCAAACTGCTGCACCTGTCCACGGGCAGACAAATCCGGTGATACCCGTACGCAGGTAACACACTGGTGGGCGTAGCGCCCCTAACGAGCGGGCTCGAAGGCCGGCCCGTGGACCGCACCTTGCCTGCCACTGTCGTCAGCACCGCGAGGGAGCAGGTGGCGACCCGTGCCCTGCACAGCGGGGGGCTTTCCGTTACCCCACGGGTTCCTACTGCCTCACCCGCTTCACCGCAAGGGCACGGTCGTCGCCAAGTCGAATGTGCAAGGAGCGCGCCCCCCACTCGGGCCCGAGTGGGGGGCGCGCTCCTTTTGGATTCCCGGCCGATCACTACTCCACGTCGACCGTCAGGATCCACTCGTCACCGTCATCGAGTTCGATCCTGAGTTCGCCGTCTTCCCCAGCCACGAGGTAGACCGTCTTGGTCACGCCGATGTCAAGCTCCTTCTTCGAAATCCCCGTGGCGGTCTCCCGTACGTAGATCTCGTCGTCGCTGGAGAAGTACACCTTGAACTTCCCCGACTTCACCGGGAAGTTATTCTCGTTCACGACCTCCAGGGTGATCTTGGTGGCCTGCCCCTCCTTCACCCGGATCGTGCCGCCGGAGCTATCGATATCCTCGGCCTCCTTCACGATAACGTGGTCGGCGTTGTCCGGATCCACAGCCGTGACGTTGATCGACCGGCTACCCTGCTTGGTGGTACCGCCGGCGTCAATCTGGACAGCCACCGTGTGCCGGCCAATCTTGACGGGAATCAGGCCCTCCAGCAGGAAGTACCCGTCCCCCTCATGCGCCCAGTGCTCCGCCGCCCACTCCGCCACCTCTGCGGCGGAGTCGCCCTCGAAGTCGCCGTCAACGTCGAAGGCGCCGTCTGGGACCACCAGGCGCAGGTGGCCAGCCAGTTGAGGGAAGTCGAGGCCGATGCCGTACCGGTCCTCGACGTACGCCCGCACGATAATTTCGGAACCAGCCTCCACCGAGGTTACGCCGGTCTTGTTGATCACATCCCGATGCAAAGTCACGGTGATCCGGTCGGGAAGGACCGGCAGAATGGTGATCGCCAGGGTGCCGGACTCGGCATCCGGCTCGAGTCCCTCGACTTCATCGACCTCGATGGTGTAGTCCGCACGGGTATCGGGCCGGACGGTGAAGGAGAAGGTGGCCTGGCCGTTGGCGTCCGTCCGAAGGGTAGCCTTACCCTTCTTGCCTGCGATCACAACCTCGTTGGTCGTGCTGTTATCTTTGTACGCCTGCAGGGTGATGGAAACACCGGCCTGGCGCACCGGGTTACCCCAATCGTCCATCAGCTGCACCGTGGCCTGGCCCTCGAGGTCGGTGATAGCAACGAGGGTGCCCCGGGTCGTGAAACCGGCCCTGGTCGCCGGACCCGCCTTGAAGGTCGTCTTCGCCGAAGCCGAAGTAAGGCCGGATGCGGTGGCCGTCAGGGTGAACTCGCCGGCCTTGGTGGTGACGAACCGGAACGACCGCCGGCTCTCCCGGTCAAACTCCAGGACGATGCGGTCGTAGGGGAGGTCGTCCTTCAAGTTCGTGTCTTCCGCATCGATATCGGAGTCGCTCTCATCGGCCGCCTCGTACTCCTCAAAGCCGTGGGAGAAGCTGACGACGACCTCGCCGTCATAGGAGACCGGGACGCCCTTGCTGTCCGTGACCGTCACGGTCACTTTCACACCGGCACTCTCTGCGAAGTCCGCGCCAACCCTCTGCTCCGCCTTGTCGACGGTCACCTTGAGCTGGCTCGGGCGGCCCACCACGGTGGCCTGGAGCTTGGCGGTCGCGCTCTTGAGGCCGTCCGCGGTGGCTGTCACCGTGACGGTGCCGATTTCTCCGGTGATCGAGCGCAGGACCAGCTCCACCGGGCCCTCGCCGCCGTAGTAGGTCACCGTGCCGCGGTCGTCCTCGGTCTCATCCTCAACTGCCGGACCGTCGATGCGCCAGTCGATGTCCCAGGCGCCGTCCAGCATCTCAACGCCGGACTGGTCCACCACCGCCAGGTAGACGCTCGCAGTGCTGCTGGCGTTGGCTGCCAGGTACTCGTCCTGGCGGACCACGGCGACCGCTACGGGTTCCTGTTCCAGAACCTCAACGGAGATGGAGTCGGAGAAATCTTCGTCCTCCTCGTCGGTGGCCGTAATCTCCACCACTACCCCCCACAGGCTGGCGTCAGCCTTTACGTAGAAGGTGGCCTCTCCGTTCTTCAGGGTCAACTCGTCGTTGACGAGAGGGTTACCCTCGGCATCCACAAACTCGAGGCCGAAGACGTCGCTCTCCAGCTGAACAACCCGTTCCTCGTCGTCCGCGACCAGCGTCCCGTTGCGATCCACAACCTTGACCCGGAAGGGTTCCGTCGCCTGGCCGTTGCCGACAACGGTCGACGGCCCTTCAATCACCAGGTCGACCGGGTCGCCGTAGACCCCCACTTTGGCCTCGCCGGTTACCGTACCGATGGTCGCCCGGACGGTGTAGACGCCTTCCCGGTAGGCCGCGAACTCACCGGTCTGGGGGTGAATCAAGGCGCCCGTGCCCGTCACACTGAACAGCGCGGGAAGCCCAGTGATCTCGTTGCCGGCGGCGTCGTAAGCCTTAGCCGTAACCTTGACCTGCTCCCCTGGCGCGACGGACTCCTTCTCAGGAGTGACCACGACCTTCACCACGTCGCCGGCGGTCACCGTTACGGTGATTCGGGCGGTAGCCTCCCCTGCCCGCAGGGTCAGGGTCCCGACGCCCGTCTTGTCGCCGGCGGTGAAGGTCATCGTCTCGGGGTCGAAGGTCCCGAGGTCATCGCTTACCTCGGCTGTGATCTCCGCATTCGGGATGGCAATCCCGTTGGCATCCTTGACGGTCACGTCCAGACGGCGGCTTTCACCGACCTTGAAGGTGAGGCTGGCCGGTGCTTCGATCTCCGCCGGCTCCCCGCCGGACCGGGCAACCGTCAGGGTCTCCGTAGTGGTGTTACCCACGTCATCGACGGCCACCACGGTGATCTCGTTGGTACCGACCTGCAGGTCCACAACGCTGCTGAAGGAGCCATCAGCCAGCAGCGCCACCGCGCTTCCGTTCACCAGGACCTCCCGGGCGCCGGTGGCCCGACCGCTGACGGTGACCTGGGCGGCACTGGTGACCTCCGGCACGTCGTTCAGGGTGAGCGCCGGTGCCTCCTTGTCCCAGTACCGCTGGTAGAGGTTCTTGCCGTCACTCCCCTTGACGAGGAGGAAGGCCCGGTGGGCGAACAGGAAGACTCCGGCCCTCGTGGCAGGGAAGTCGGCCACCAGCCGGATGTCCAGTTCCGGGGGTACAATCCCCTGCTGGATAGCCGGCTGGATCACCTTGTCCGGCCAGGGCAGGCTCGGATCCTCGGCCACCCCAACAGCCCGAGTCAAAAAGGCCAAAACCTCAGCGTTGGTCACGTTGTTTTGCGGCTTGAAGGTGCCGTCGGGGTACCCCGATGCCAAGTTCGACATCTTGGCCACGGCGATGTAACCCGACGCCCAATGGTTTGCGGTGTCAGGGAACGCCACAGCCCCGGTCAGTACCTGGGCCTGCTGCTCCTGTCCCAACGCAGCGACCAGGATCTTCACCAGTTCCGCGCGGGTAATGGGATCGTTCAGCCGCAGGTTGCCGTCCGGGTCACCGCGGACGATGCCAAACCTTTTCAGGTACGCCACGGCCTCGTCTGCGGTGATGTTCCGCTGGCCGCCGCTGGCCGCCAGTGCGACGGGGCTGAGCAATCCCGTGAGGAGAAGCAGTACGCTCAGGATTGCCAGCGATCTCCGCAGTCGCATCCACCCAGCCTCCTCTTGTCATTTCTCTCCTGGGATACACAGCGCGACCGGGTTGAGGCAACCGCCCATCAAGGCGGCTACCCCAACCGGCGTGTCGCCAACGAGATGACGATCATCCCTTGGCTGCTCTATTAGACGTCCCGGACATTCCCTGGGTTTCCATAATGGGCCTAGCTTGCCTGCCCTAACCCCGTCCACACAGTGCCCAGTGTCGTGGAACAGCGATGCGACTACGTCTAGTCCTTTCACCAAGAATTCCCTTATCCCTCCGTACTTGCTAATGGACAATGCGGAAAGTCGTGTAGCGGCCGGTCGTAAAATCCCCCATGCGGGCCACATGAAAATTCCCCCGCCCTACCGAATGAAAGACACCGAATCCCCGGCAAGGATGAGGTGTCCAAATCGTGGTAGGAGCGAGGGAAATGTTTTACATCCAGGACCTGTACGCCAAAGGTTTCAGCATCCGGGCCATCGCCCGCATGACGGGCCACGACCGTAAGACCATTCGTAAGTACATTAACGCACAGCAGGCCCCGCGATACAAGCCCCGACCCCGCCGGCCCTCCAAGTTGGACCCCTTCAAGCCGTACCTTGTCGCCCGCATCCGGGAAGGAATGCTCAACTGCAACGTCTTGCTGGAAGAGATCCGGGCCCAGGGTTACGGCGGCGGCAAGAGCATTCTCAAGGCCTTCGTTGCCCAATACCGGCTGCCCCGCGTCCCCGAGGCGGTCCAGCGCTTCGAGACCCTGCCGGGCCAGCAGGCCCAGGTGGACTGGGCCTACTTCCGCTACCAGGACGCTGAGGGCCGCTGGCATACCGTCTACGCCTTCGTCTACGTGCTCAGTTTCTCCCGGTACGTGTATGTCGAGTTCACCGAGCGGATGGATCTCGACACTCTGCTCCGGTGCTTGCTCAGCGCCTTCGAGGCCTGCGGCGGAGTGCCGCAAGAGGTGCTGTTTGACAACATGAAGCAGGTCGTCCTGGGGCGGGACGAGCGGGGTGAGGTCCAGTGGCACCCCCGGCTGGCGGACTTCGCCGCCCTGGTCGGGTTCCGGCCCAGGGCCTGCCGCCCCCGGCGGGCGCAGACCAAGGGCCGGGTGGAGCGGGTCATCCGGTACGTACGGCAAAACTTCTGGCCCGGTCGCCGCTTTGTAAGCCTTGCGGACCTCAACGAGCAGGTTCGGGCCTGGTGCGCCAAGGTCAACCGCCGGGTTCATGGTACCACTCACGCCGTGCCGGCTGAACAGCTGGCCCGGGAACGACTGCAGCCACCTCCTGAGCGCCAGCGGGTGGAGCACCTGCTGGGTACGGTCCGCAAGGTGAGCCGGGATGGATTTGTCTCGTGGGCTGGTTGCCGCTACGGTGTGCCCTGGCCGTGGGCCGGATCCCAGGTGGTGGTCAAGGACCGGGGCCACCATGTGGAGATTTGGACCGTGACGGGTGAGCGGTGCCTGTGCCGGCATCCCAGGTCCCTGGTCCCCGGTGCCGTGGTGCGCATCCCGAACCAGTACGACGGTCTGCCGCTGAACGGCCCCACCCGGGCCCTCGAACCCGTCGCCCGCCTGGTTCCGGCTCCGGAGGTCGAGGTGCGGCCGCTTTCCGCCTACGAGGCCCTTGCCGGGGGTGGCGACCGGTGATTGCCCTCGACCGAGCCCGTCATTCCCTGGAGGCGCTGGGGCTGGCCCAGGCTGCGGCCGTGCTTGAAAGCCGGTTGGAAGCAGCCGCCATGCAGCAGATGACGTACGCCGACTTCCTGGCAGACCTGTTGGATGCAGAGCTGGCTGTCCGTCGGGAGCGATACCTCAAGACCCGGATCCGCCTGGCCCACCTGCCGTTCCACAAGACCCTGGACCAGTTCGACTTCGCCTTCCAGCCGTCCATCGATGAGCGACAAATCCGGGAGTTGGCCACCATGGCCTTTGTGGCCAACGCCACCAACGTGCTCTTCCTCGGCCCGCCCGGCGTGGGGAAGACCCACCTGGCGGTGGCTCTGGGGCTGGCAGCCATCGAGCAAGGGCTGACTGCGTACTTCGTCACCGCCCACTCCCTGGTGCAGGACCTGCGCCGGGCCCATGCGGAGAACCGGCTGGAGAGGCGGCTCAGGGTCTACACATCACCACGGTTGCTCATCATCGACGAATTGGGCTATCTGACGCTGGACTCGGTGGAGGCGACGCTGTTTTTCCAGTTGGTCAGCGCCCGGTACACCCGTGGGAGCATCGTGCTGACGTCCAACAAGAGCTTTGGGGACTGGGGTCAGATCTTTGGGGACACGGTGATTGCCACTGCGATCCTGGACCGGCTTCTTCACCACTCGGTTGTGGTAAACATCCGGGGAGAGTCGTACCGGTTGCGGGAGAAGAAGCGGGCAGGCCTACTGGCACACTACGGGGCGGCCCAGCCCCGGGATGGGCACCAATAGGCAGCCTGCACCGGCAGCAATCCCCAGGGCAGTGAGGGGGTGGTGGGTGCCCTAGTTTACCGGGGTGGGGGAAGATCCGAGTGGCCGGAATGGGTGATTTTTAAACCGGCCTTGACAAGTCGCAAGGGGGACTTCCCAAACTGAGGTGAAGGAGGCCTCCGGAAAACGCCACCGGCATGCGTGCACCCGGTGTCTCCGCTACAGGATATCGTCCCTCCCTCTGGCCCATGGGCTCGTGCTGCCTCGCCACTACGGGACTCTCACAACCAACCCGGCATCCAGGTCGGCCGTGCCAAACAAGAAAGGCAGGCCCCCTTAGAGGGGCCTGCCCTCCCGCGCCGAGGACTACTCGTCGTCCTGGACGTCGAGCAGATAGAACCGGTTCTCGCCGTTCAGCTGCAGACGCAGGACGTAGTAGTCGGCGTCCTCGTCACGCTCGGTCGCGGCCAGGTACAGGGTGGTGGTGCTCTTCAGCTTGAAGCTGGAGACCTTCAGGCCACCCTCGCTGGTCCGGACCTCCACGTCAGCAACGACGGTCTGCTGGTTGCCCGTTACCTTGTAAACCTCGACCGTGACGTCCTGGCTGGCCGACACGCTCACGTCGTTGCCGAACCGGTCAACCAGGCTGGCCTTGACCGCCTTGACCTCGCCGACCCGGACCTCGAGCTTGCCACTGGCCTTGACCTGCTGGCCCTGGTACAGGACCGCCTCGTTGTAGTCAGCCGCATCAGCAATCTCGACAGCCACCGGATCGTCAGCCTTGACCAGGATGGACCGGCTGGCGGTCAGGGTCTTGCCAGCGATGTTGACCAGCTTCACCCGGACGGTCTGCCGCCCAGCAGCGACGGCGTACAGGTACTGGGAGTAGACGTCGTCGCCCTCCTCGAGCGCCGGCAGATCGCCAGCAGCCTTGCGCACGATGTTACCGTTCTCATCGAGGGTACCGAAGACGTCATCCTCGACGTCCCACTTCAGGTAGCCCTCAAGACCCTCGACAAGCCGGCCGTAGGCGTCCTTCGGGTAGACCTCAACCAGGAAGTCGTTACCGGCCTTGAGGTTATTCGGGCTGCCACCCGGCACCTTCAGCACGATCGACAGGCTGGTCGGCAGGGTATCAACGAGCGTGATGTCGACCTCGTCCTTGGCGTCGGTAGGAGTATCGGTCGGGTTGTTGGTAACCTGCAGGGTGTAGGTGAAGTTGAAGTACGGCAGAACCTCGAGGGTGATGGTGGCAACACCGTCGGCGTTGGTCTTGACCTCGACTTCCTTGCCCTTGGTGCCGTTCACCAGCACCCGATCGGTGGGCTCAGCGTCGCCCTCCTCAACAACCCGGACCTTGGCGGCGAAGTCGGCCTTCTTGACCGGGTTGCCCTTCAGGTCAACGACCTTTAGGGTGACCTCAGCCTTGTTCTGGGTCGGCGAGACGAGGATCGGGACGTCGGTGTCCACGTCGAAGACCGCGTGGTGGGCGTCGCCGGCGACGAAGGTAATCTTCGCCGTGGCCTCGGACTCCTTCAGCTTCTTCAGGTCATCGAGGTCCAGGTTGCCGACCTGGGCGGAGACGATCCGACCCTTGATCTCGTAGGTGCCGGCAGCGGGACCGTCGGCCTTGGTGCGCACCTTGATGGTGTGGGTCGCCTTCGTGATTGTGAACTTGTAGACGTTGTCGCGAACGGGATCCACCAGGTTGCCCTCGTCGTCGACGACCCCGATCTTGTCGGAGCCGAGGTCGACCTCCAGGTCATACTGGCCGGTCACCGGGACGCCGTTCTTGTCAACGACGGTGAACTTGACCTCGTTCACCTCGTCGTTGTTGTCTACGGCCTCGTCGTCGGTGACCTCAGCCACGACCTTGACCGGCTCACCGGCGATGACGGCCCGAACGGTACCGGTGGCGGGCGCCAGGCCCTCGACGGTGGCGGTCACGGTGACGGTGCCAGTCTCGCCCTCGATGGACTCCAGGACGATCTTGGCCTCGCCGTCGATAACGGCCGAATCAGCGTCGGCGATCTTGGCCAGGTCCTCGTCGCTCAGTTCAAAGGTGATATCCCAGCTGCCGCTCAGCATCTTCTCGCCAACCTGGTCCAGGATCCAGAAGACCAGGGTGGCCTCATTCTTAGACTCGTTAGCGACGAGGTACTTGTCGGAGCGATCCTCCTTGAAGACGAGAGAGGTAGCAACCTGCTCGGTCAGCTCCAGCTCGTGGGTGACCTCCGGGATGTCCTCGTCCTTGGCGTACTTGGCGGTAATCTCCACGACAAGGCCGCCCAGGACACCCTCGGCGCTCTTCACCTTGAAAGTCGCCTTGCCACCCTTGACGTCGAGGACCTTACCGCCGTCCACCTCGATAACGTCGTCAAAGTCGAGTTCGATCGCGTCCTCTTCGTCCTTGACGACCACGTTGCCGAACTCGTCCACCAGATAGACAGTGAACTCGGCCTCGGTGGCATTGTTCGCCACGAGCTCGGTCGGGCCCTCGATCTTCAGCCCGGCGACCTCACCGTAGACGCCCACAACCGCCTTGCCGGGGATATCGCCGTAGGTGGCGGTGACAGTGTAGACGCCAGGCTTGGAGGCGATGAAGTCACCGGTGGCCGGGTCGATCAGGGCACCGCCGACAGGCTCCACGGAGAAGGTCGGGGCGACAGGGCCAACCTCGTTGCCGAAGGCGTCCAGACCCTTGACGGTGAAGGTGACCCGCTCACCAGGAGCCGCGTACAGGGTGCTCGGGTTGACCTCGAGCTTCGCCAGCGGACCGGGCTTCACAACCACGTTGACCGTGGCGGTGAGCTCGCCGTACTTCAGGGTCAGGGTGCCGGTACCGGCCTTCTCACCAGCGATGAACTTGCCAGCCTCGAACTTACCGAGGTCGGACTCGCCGGTGATCTGGGCCACGGCGTCCGGGATCTCAGCGCCGTTCTGGTCCAGGACCTTGACGTTGACGTCAACGGTCTGGCCGGCCTCGACCTCGATGTCCTGAGCCTCGATCTTGGCCGCCGGAGTCAGGTTCCGGGTGACCTCGATGGTCTTCTCGGTCACCAGACCGACGTCGTCGACAGCCTTGACGATGATGGTGTTGGCGCCGACAGCCAGCTCAACCTCGGCGGAGAAGCTGCCGTCCTCAGCCACGGTCACCTCGGTGTCATTGACGAGCACCTTGACGGCGCCCTCAACCTTACCGGTGATGGTGACCTTCGTAGCCTCGGTGGTAGGCGCCACCGGATCAACGGTCAGAACCGGGGGCTGGCCGTCCAGCTTGGCGTAGGCAGACTCGGCGCCGCCGTACCGGAAGGCGTTGTCCGCCAGCTCGAAGACCCGGCCACGAACCGCAGGAGCGTTGGCCTGCTCGGTCAGGTTCAGGTCCTCGATCGCCAGGCCAGCGTTCTCAAAGGCCTGGATGTAGTTGTTCGGCCACTCGGCACCGGCCACCGGCTGCAGCCCGAGGAACTTCACCAGGAAAGCCACGGCCTCGGCATACGTGACCTTGGCGTCGGGCTTGAAGGTGCCGTCCGGATAGCCGTTCGCAATGCCGGCGTTCTTGGCGTAGGCAATATACCCGGAGTACCAGGCGTTGCCCGCCACGTCGGAGAAGGGCTGCGCACCCTGGAGCAGGGCCGCCTTGTCCTCATCGCCCCGCGCGCGGACGAGGACAGTAACCATCTCGGCACGGGTGATCGGGTCGTTCAGCCTGTAGTCGCCGCTCGGGTCGCCCTTGACGATGCCGAACCGGACGAGCAGCTCCGGAGGAGCAGCCTGACCGGCCTCAGCAGCCAGGGCGCTGCCGCCGACGAGCCCCAGGACCATGCTGACAACCAGCAAGGATGCCAGCAGTTTCCGCAGGCTCATGCCTCGTATCCTCCCTCTCTCCTGGAATGTGCAGCACTGGTGCGCTGCCGGTGCCCCTGCCGAGGAAGGGGTGGACCGGAGATGACACCAGAGTCTGCCTGGAACCTTGGAACTTCCCGGGGAGCCGGTGGACGGCTCTACCGGGAAAGGTGTGACCACTCTTCATAGACGATGGCTCACCGGAAAAGTTCCCGGTTCCCTGCGGTTCCGGTATCAACCTCCGCCGGGAACCGCTGGGTGGGTTGCCGGCTCCCGCCAATAAAGGAGTGTATCGCAACATCCGGATGGAGCGGTAGATCCATTTCGACCGGGGAGCCGGAATTCCTTCTGAACCGCGCCTGGAGCGCGCTTTGCGCGCGCCCTGCCGGGCTTTCACACTTATACCGACGTCGACCTGCCTTGCATTGTTCCGCGCACCCGCGGGATTTTTCTCCGCCAATGGCGAAGAGCGCCGGCGGCGCCGGCGCTCTCGTACGTGGGTAGCGGGGCTTTAGGCGGTGGCGCTCCCCTGGGCCGGGGAGCGGCCCCCGTGCCCGTGGTTGTGACCTTGACCGTGGCCGGAGGAGGCGGCCAGGACCCGCCGGACCAGTTCGTGGTCCCGGTTCAGCCGGCAGGCGGTGGTGGGGAAGAGCTCATCCTTGGGGTTGGGCACCTTGTAAGTCTCGATGATGCCTTCGGAGATCGCCTGGTTGACCAGCTCATAGGTCTTCCGGTCCACAATATCCGAGCCGGCCAGAACCCGCAGGAAGTACTTCAGGCCCACGAAGGGTTTGCCGTACTCCGCCGAATCGAGCCGCCGGATCATCACCTCCATGTCGTGCAGCGCCGGCGGCAACAGCCCCATCAGGGCCTCGATGGTGCTGAACTGGTTGGCAAAGGAGAGCACGTCCTTGGACATGGTCTTCTCCACCGCCACCACGTGGACTTGCTTCCCCCGGCTGCGGAGCTTTCGGATCACCTGGATCATGTCCCGGTCCCCGCAGACCAGTACGAAGACCTCGATGTCCGGCCGGTTGTACATCAGCTCCAGGGCGTCCAGGCTCATCTCGATGTCCGCCGCGTTCTTCCGAGTCCCGTCCTCGTAGTTCTTGGAGAAGACGTGCCGGGGCTCGACGGCCCGGCGCTGCAGTTCCGAGAGCAGCCCCCGGAACTCTTCGTGGTCGAAGTCCGCATAGGCCTGCATCAGGCAGATGGGTCCGCCGTGCTTCTGCTCCGCCAGGTCTCTCAGCCCTGCGATCAGCCGGGCTACGTCCGGGGCCGTACCGTACTGCTGCTTCATGCTCCAATAGATGTTCTCGTAATCCATAAAGATGACGGTCTTCATCCGCGCCTCTCCTCCCTGCCTTCCGCTTCGGGTAAGCGACCCGTCCCACCTCACCCGCTGGCGTTAGCATGGACCGAACCGGAGGCGGCCATTCCACCTCGCCGCCCCCGGTACCAGGGTACGAGGGGCCTGCCGCCCCCGTGCCCGCCGGGCGCCCTTCCTTCGGTTCTCCATCCATTGCTTCTAGGAAAGTTATATTTTTCCTGCAACGGAACAATATGTGGGGGTCCGCATAAAAGCGGCCGGCCGGTGGCCCCTTTCTTGAGCCCACCGGCCGGCTTCCGTCCGAAAACCTCCCCCGGGCAGCACGCCCCAGGCCGCTGCACTGGCCCCGGACGCCGGCCCCGACTACCGCTTCCGCCGGCGCCGCCGGGCCCTGGCGCCCTCCGCCCCGGCGGCCGCCTCCGCCCGGGCGGCCACCAGCAGCGGCAGCCAGTGGTGATAGAGGTAATGGCCCAGGATCGCCAGCACCATTAGGAGGTAGAGGGCCACCCCCGTCTTGGTGTTGGGGATCACCCGGCTCCCCACCTGGGGTCCCAGGAGGTCCCGCACCTCGGAGCCCAAGGAGGGCCAGACGAAGGCAAAGAGGAACAGGCCGGCAATCCCCAGGATGCCCCACCGCTGGGTGAGCAGGAAGTGCACGAGGGCCACCAGCACCCCGAGGCCGGCGACCAGTCTCAGTCCCGTCATAATCCAGTGGAGGATCATCGCTCCCACCCCGTCCTCACAGGTCGAAGAGGAGTTGCGGCTCCAGGAGGGGCATCACTTCGTCTGCCACCTCCTTGGGCAGGAAGAGCACGTACCGGGTGACCGGCTCCGTGATCCCGGCCAGAACCCGGGAGCGCCGAGAGATCTCCTCGATCCGGGGCCGGCCGCCGGCGGTGTCCAGGATCCGGATCGGGTGCCGGTGCCCCTGTTCCGGCGGGAGGTAGTAGTAGCTGTAGGCCACGTTCTCCGTCCGGTCGACCCCCAGGTAGTACTCCGGCGGGTTGAAGCCCGCGGCCGCCACCCGCTCCAGGAGCCGCTCCCACAGGGCCGGTCCCGGGGGGCTGGTGAGCCGCACCCCCTTGAAGAGCCGCCGGTGGAGGAACCGCCGGGCCAAGTCCGCCAGCACCGGGTCCCGGGACTGGGCCCAGACCTTGATCGCCGCCAGCACGTCCACCTCGTCCAGGCTGAGGTACTGGTCCAGGGACGGGGTCTCCCGGCGGAGCACCGGCACCAGGGCGGGCGACACCCCAGCCAGCACCTCCTCGTCCCCAGCCTGGAGCAGGTCCAGTACCCGCTGCAGGAGCTTCTCCAGCAGCATCTCCACCGCCCGGGTGGCCTTGTGGAAGTAGACGTTCCAGTACATGAAGTACCGCGCCAGCAGGAAGGCCTCCACCGCGCCCTGCCCCTTGGCTGCGACCATCAGCTCCGGTCCCCGGGGGCCCGGGTAAACCGTCAGGGTCGAGAGGAGCCGCTCCAGATCGTACCGGCCGTAGGAGACCCCGCACATGAGGGAGTCCCGGAGGAGGTAGTCCATCCGGTCCACGTCCAGCTGGCTGGAGAGGAGTTCCGCCACAAAGGGCGGCCCCTCCCACCGGCCGGAGACCAGGGCCGCGGCAGCCTCGGGCCAGGTGGGGTGCCGCTCCCGGAGCACCCGGTTCACCTCGGTCCCGGGGTCGGTGAGGATCCGGACCACCCACTCCTCGTGGTTCATCCCCGTCAGCTTCTCAAAGAGGTGGGAGAAGGGGCCGTGGCCGATGTCATGAAGCAGCGCCGCGGCCATGGCCAGCACCCGGGTCTCCGGGTCCAGGAGCCCCGGTTCCCGGGCCAACAGGTGGTCCAGCACCCGCTTCATCAGGTGGTAGACCCCGATGGAGTGGGCAAAGCGGGTGTGCTCCGCGCCGGGGTACGAGATGAAGGAGGTCCCGAGCTGCCGGATCCGCCGCAGCCGCTGGAACTCCGGGGCGTTGATCAGCTGGATGATGGTCGGATCCTGCACCGCGATGTCTCCGTGGACCGGATCCCGGAAGACGTACTCTTTCAACGGCACCTTCCCTCCCCGGCGAGGGTCTCCGCTGGCCCCGGCACCCGCTACTGCGCACCCGCCCCATCTCCGGCACGGGCCTTGTCAACCTCGGCACCGGCAGCGGCCCACGGAAGCCGGGGCGCTGGCTTCAGACACAGACAGCATAGCACAAGAACACCCCCGCCTGGGAGCGGGGGTGGCAGGAATTTCAAACCCGAACAAAGCACGAAAAAAGAGGCGGCTCACCTCGCAGCAAGGGAGGTGAGCCGGATGTTGAAGGCACCTGCTCTCCTCCGCTATCCGCTAGCGGGGGAGTCTCCCCCGCCCATGAAG
>JAKKUO010000038.1 GCA_021890795.1 Bacillota bacterium
CATCCAGGAGGCCAGGGCGCCGGCGATGATACCGGCCAGGACGCCCATGTTGATCGTCTCGTTCAGGGTGGTGGCGGTCTTGGTCATCACCACGTAGGCCACCAGGGCGGCGAGACCCGCGGTGCCCGCGTCGCCGGCTAGGCCTATGCCCACGCCCACCGCGAAGAGCAGCGGCAGGTTGTCAAAGATTGCCCCGCCGGCCTGGGCCACCGCGGGGATGTCGAGGAGG
The DNA here is from genome assembly GCA_021890795.1 of Bacillota bacterium. Lineage (GTDB taxonomy): Bacteria > Bacillota > Sulfobacillia > Symbiobacteriales > ZC4RG38 > ZC4RG38. The sequence goes on from JAKKUO010000038.1 coordinate 230, forward strand.
TCCGGCTGGCCGAAACGGAGCAGCAGCGCCGCCGCCGGCAGCACGGCCACGGGCATCATCAGGGCCCTACCGACTTTCTGCAGCCTACCGAGGATGTTCACAGATACCCCTCCTTTATTGAAGATTCCACCGGTTCAGACCACCGGTCTGCCGACCCCCGGAAAAGAGCAAAGAGCCAGCAAGACCTGTTGAATCGTACGGCCTCGCTAGCTCTTGCCTGCCGCAGCAGTGACACGCTAGCCATAAGTCCTGTATAGAACTGTCCGTTGTTCACAGTTCAGGTATAAGGAAGATGCCGCTGCCGCTGCCATGGCGATCCAGCCGTAGGGAAGTGCCGGTAGGCCCGGTGGATCCGAATCGGTGCGTCCGGTTTAGGAATTTGCCGCCTAGGGCGAAATTCCTGCCTGGGGGTCATGGCGCAGGAGAGACGCCTCCAGGGGGCCACTCGGCGGGCGCACCGGGAGCCCGGGGATACTACCCCCAGAGGCGACCCGCCAGGGAGGAGACAGGATGGTACGGAGGCCCGAGCATCCGGGCTGGCGGCAGACGCCGCCGGAGTACACTGGCGCACCGGAGCCGCCGGCCCTGGGCCGGCCGCCGGCGGAGTGGGAGCAAGAGCAGCCCAGCAGCCTGCCCACGGAGGAGCGGCAGGACCCGAATCCAGCGGTTCCTCCGCCCCGGCAGCCCGATCCCGAGCCCCAGGGGTAACCGGCAGCCCAGGGGTCAGGGGAGCTACCATACGGTGTAACCGGGGCCGGAAGGCTTGGACGCCCTCCGGCCCCGGACGTTTTTCATCCGGCCCCGGGTTCTTTTCCCGCCGGCCCCGACCACAGGAGATTCCTCCGCCCCTGGCGAATATCGTGCCAATGCGATTCTGAAGCGAATGACAAACGGGTGATTCAAAAGATCCAGCGGCAGAACCCTGCCCCGACAGGGGGTGGCCAGCGGTGCGGCTCGAGTACGGGCTGACCCTTCAGCAGCAACAGCGGCTGGTCATGACCCAGGAGCTGCGCCAGGCCCTGACGGTGCTGCAGTTGCCCGTTGTGGACCTGGAGCGGTTTATCCAGCAGCAGCTCCTGGAGAACCCCGTTCTGGAGGTGCGGGAAGAAGCGGAGCTGCTGGCGCCGCCGGAGCAGCCGTGGCTCCGGGCGTGGGAGGCGGAGTACGACTGGGACCTGCTGCCGCCCGTCCGGGACGAGGAGGAAGAAGAGACGCCCCGGACGCAGCCGGCGCCGGCGCCCACCCTGGCGGAGCACCTTCACGATCAGTTGCGGCTCCTGGCCTTGAGCCGAGAGGAGCGCCGGGCCGCCGCCTTTCTGATTGACAGCCTCGACGACAACGGGTACCTGACCATCAGCCTCGAGGAAGCCGCCCGTGCCGCCAACGTCCCCGTGGCGGTGATGGAGAGGGCCCTCCGGATTGTCCAGAGCCTGGAGCCCGCGGGGGTGGGGGCCCGGAGCCTCCAGGAGTGCCTGCTGCTGCAGTGGGAGGCCCTCGGGATGGAAAACCCCCTGGTGCCGGTGCTGATCCGCCGGTACCTCGACGATCTCGCCGCGGGCCGCCTCTCCCGCATCGCCGCGGACCTCCAGGTCACCCCGGCGGAGGTGCAGGCGGCGGCCGACCTCCTCCGGCACCTGGACCCGAAACCCGGCCGGCGCTTTGGCCGGGAGGGGGTCCGGTACCTGGTGCCGGACGTGACCGTCGAGCGGGTCGGTGACCAGTTCGTGGTGCTGGTGAACGACGGGATGCTGCCCCGGCTCCGGATCAGCCCCAGTTACCGCCGGCTGCTCCGGAACCCAGACGCCCGCCCCTTCCTGGAGCGGAAGGTCCAGGCTGCCCTCTGGCTCATCCGCGCGATCGAACAGCGGCGGCGCACCCTCTACCGGGTGACGGAGGCCATCGTCCGGCAGCAGCAGGGCTTCTTCCGCCACGGGCCCCGGTACCTGCGCCCTCTCACCCTCCGGGAGGTGGCCGGAGAGATCGGGATGCACGAGTCCACCGTCTCCCGGGCGGTGGCCGGCAAGTATATCCAGACTCCCCACGGGCTGTTTCCCCTCAAGTTCTTCTTCTCCAGCGGTGTCGAGGGCATGGATGGCGCTCTCTCCGCCGAGGCGGTCAAGCGGATGATCCGGGACCTGGTGGCGGCGGAGGACCCCCGCCGCCCCCTGAGCGACCAGGCCCTCACCGAGGCCCTGGTCCGGATGGGGGTCCGGATCTCCCGGCGGACCGTGGCCAAGTACCGGGAGGAGGCCGGCATCCCCCCCTCGGCCCGACGGCGGCGCTATGGCTAAGTCGGCGGCGCCGACTCAGTGAGAAAGGCCGGGCGGCGGCCCGGCCTTATATCGATCGGGTTGCGGGAGAGGTCCCGGCGCCGGGACACAGGGGCGGTCAGGTAGCGGCCCGGGCGGGGGTCAGTTCCACCCCGAAGGCCTCCTCCAGCACCTTGAGGAAATCCCGGGCGATGCCCGACCAGATCTTGCCCCGGCGGTAGATGAGGAGGGTCTGGCGGCTCAGGACCTGGTTGGTCTCCAGGGGGATGATGGCCAACCGCCCGCTTCGGACCTCTTCCTCGACGCAGATCCGGGGCAGCATGGTGATGCCGAGGTTGTGGAGCACCATGCGCTTGGTGGCTTCGATGGAGTCCAATTCCATGGTGATCCGGGGGGCGACACCCGCCGCTGCCCAGAACTGCTCCACCAGGCTCCAGTAGCCCGAGGAGCGGTCCGGAGTGAGGAAAGGTTCGTTTGCGAGCCGATCCGCGGTCACCGGGCCGACGCCTACCAGGGGATGGGCCGGGTGGGCCACCATGACGATCTCCTCGTTGTAGAGCAGTTCGGACTGGATCTCCGGGTGGGGATGGATGGGGGCGTGAACCAGGGCGAGCTGGACGGTGTCGTCCAGGACCAGCTGCTGGACCTGCTGAGACCGGCCGGTCCGGACGGTGATCTCCACCCCGGGGTGGGTCTCCTTGTACCGAGCCAGGAGTTCGGGCAGGGTGTAGGTGGAGGTGGTCAGAGCACAGCCCACCGACAGGGTGCCGCCGGTGCCGGTCATCAGTTCGGCCACCGCCTGCTTGGCCCGGCGGATGTCCTGCAGGATCCGCTCCGCGTGGGGAAGGAGGGCCCGGCCCGCGTCGGTCAGCCGCACCCCTCGGGGCCTGCGTTCGAAGAGCGGCTGCCCCAGTTCCTTCTCCAGGGCCTGGATCCGTGCCGTGACCGAGGGCTGGGTGAGGTAGAGCCGTTCCGCGGCGCGGTTGAAGCTGCCGGTCTGGGCGATCCACCAGAAGGCTTCCAGAGCTTGAATGTCCACACCGGCCCCTCCTTTCCGCTGCGACTGAAGTCCGTTTGCTCGAAGTCCGTTTGCCGCGGCGGTTGGTAAGGAATCCCAAGCCAGCGCGCAACTGATAGGAGAAAAGAATCGGCCTAAGTATTATAGTAAGTTCGTTGTGAATAAGGAGGAACTCCCGTTCACCCTCGCCCACGGCTCCGAGGGCCAGCGCGAGGTGACGGGAGTTGGTTTTATCACAAACTATTACGCTTCTTGCCTGTCCCTTTCCTCCTCGCCGCCACTGCCCCGGCCCCGCCGCGGGCGCTAGCGCTTGGCGGCGGTGGCCTGCCTGGTCGTCCCGGAACGGCGGCCCCGGGCCCCGAGGGGGCGTGGCCCCGGGGCGGCACCGGGCCCTGCCGCCGGGGACTCCGGCCGGCCCGGCCGGGGGTTATGGCCCGGCCCGGGGGCGGTGAGACTAAGGGTGCCCGGCCGGGCCGGCGGCCCTCGTGCCTGCCGCCGCCGGCAGCCGGCCGGAGCCAACCCGGGAAGGAAGTGTCCCTGTGGCCCTGCGGATCGGCATCAACGGCTTTGGCAGCATCGGCCGCCGGTTCCTCCGGATTGCCTGGGAGCGGCCGGGCCTGGAGGTGGTGGCGGTGAACGACCTCACCACCCCCGAGACCCAGGCCCACCTCCTGGTCCGGGACTCCAACTACGGCACCTGGCACCACCCGGTGCGGGTGGAGGGGACGGACCTCATCATCGGCGACCGGCGGGTGCGGGTCCTGGCGGAGAGAGAACCGGGCCGGCTTCCCTGGCGGGACCTGGGGGTGGACGTGGTGATCGAGGCCACCGGCCGGTTCACGGACGCCGACCTGGCCCGGCAGCACATCGAGGGGGGCGGGGCTCGGAAGGTGATCATCTCCGCCCCGGCCAAGCACGAGGACATCACCGTGGTGGTGGGGGTGAACCACGAGGCCTACGACCCCGCCCGGCACCACGTGATCTCCAACGCCTCCTGCACCACCAACTGCCTGGCGCCGGTGGCCAAGGTGATCCACCAGCGCTTCGGCATCCGCAAGGGGCTGATGACGACCGTCCATTCCTACACCAACGACCAGGTGGTGCTGGACTACCCCCACCGGGACCTGCGCCGGGCCCGGGCCGCGGCCCTCTCCATCATCCCCACCACCACCGGCGCGGCCAAGGCCGTGGCCCTGGTGCTGCCGGAGCTGAAAGGGCGGCTTACGGGTCTGGCCTTCCGGGTGCCGACGCCGGTGGTGAGCGTCGTCGACCTCACCTGCCAGCTGGAGCAGCCCGCGGACGCCAAGGCGGTCAACCAGGCCCTTCGGGAGGCGGCGGAGGGGGAGCTAAAGGGCATCCTGGGTTACAGCGAGGAGCCCCTGGTCTCCGTCGACTACCGGGGGGACAGCCGGTCCTCCATCGTGGACGGACTCTCCACTCTGGCCATCGGGGAGGATCTAATCAAGATCGTTTCCTGGTATGATAATGAGTGGGGTTATTCAAGCCGGCTGGCGGACCTGGCGGAATACGTCGGCGCCCGGGGGCTTTAGCCTGCCCTGGCAGGCAGTTCCCCGGGTGCCCGGAACACGACAGGAGGCGACCGGCAATGCAGCTGAAGACTGTGCGGGACGTGGACGTCAAGGGCCGCCGGGTGCTGGTGCGGGTTGACTTCAACGTTCCCCTGGCGGAGGACGGCAGCATCACCGACGACACCCGGATCCGGGCGGCGCTGCCCACCATCCGGTACCTGGTGGAGCAGGGCGCCCGGGTGATCCTCTGCAGCCACCTGGGCCGTCCCAAGGGCAAGCCCGATCCCAAGTACAGCCTCCGACCGGCTGCGGCCCGGCTGGAGCAGCTCCTCGGCCGGCCGGTCAAGCTGGCGGCGGACGTGGTGGGGCCCTCGGCCCGGGAGCTGGCTGCGGGGCTTAAGGACGGGGACGTCATGATGCTGGAGAACGTCCGGTTCGAGCCGGGGGAGGAGAAGAACGACCCGGAGCTGGCTCGGAAGCTCGCGGAACTCGCGGAGCTCTATGTCAACGACGCCTTCGGCACCGCGCACCGGGCCCATGCCTCCACCGCCGGGGTCGCCGCCCATCTGCCTGCGGTGGCCGGCTTCCTGATGCAGAAGGAAGTGGAGGTGATGGGGAAGGCCCTGGCCCAGCCGGATCGGCCCTTTGTGGCCATCATCGGTGGCGCCAAGGTCTCGGACAAGATCGGGGTCATCGAGAACCTGCTGACCAAGGTTGACAAGCTGGTCATCGGCGGCGGCATGGCCAACACCTTCCTCCGGGCCCAGGGGCTGGAGACCGGCGCATCCCTGGTGGAGGAGGAGAAGCTGGACCTGGCCCGGAGCCTCATGGACCGGGCCCGGGAGCGGGGCGTCGAGCTGCTTCTGCCCGTCGACGTCGTGGTGGCGGACCGGTTCGCCGCGGACGCGACCCACAAGGTGGTGCCCGTGGACCAGATCCCCCAGGGGTGGATGGCCCTGGATATCGGCCCGGAGACCGCCCGGCGGTACCAGGAGGTCATCCGCAGCGCCCGGACCGTAGTCTGGAACGGCCCTATGGGGGTCTTCGAGATGGAGCCCTTCGCCCGGGGCACCGTCGCGGTGGCCCAGGCGGTGGCCGACTGCCAGGGCACGACCATCGTCGGCGGCGGCGACTCGGTGGCTGCGGTGGAGAAGGCCGGGGTGGCCGACCGGATCACCCACGTCTCCACCGGCGGCGGCGCCTCCCTGGAGTTCCTGGAGGGTCGGGAGCTGCCCGGGGTGGCGGTGCTGCAGCGGAAGGAGTAACGCCCCCAGCCCTGAGAGGCGGGGCCTGAGAGCAACCCTGCGAAGGAGCCGGTGGCATGCGCACACCTCTGGTAGCAGCCAACTGGAAGATGCACAAGACTGTCGCCGAGGCCACGGCCTTCGTCGGCGCCCTGCAGGCGGCCCTGGGGGGTAGCCTCCCCGCTGGGGTGGAGGCGGCCATCTGCCCGCCCTTTACCGCCCTCTACCCGGTGGGGCAGCTGCTCCGGGGCACCGGCATCGCCCTGGGGGCCCAGAACCTCTACAAGGAGGACCAGGGGGCCTTCACCGGCGAGGTGGCGCCGGGGATGCTGGCCGAACTCGGCGTCCGGTACGTGATCGTCGGCCATTCGGAGCGCCGGAGCCTCTTCGGCGAGGACGACGCCCTGGTAAACGCCAAGGTCCGGGCGGCCTTCCGCCATGGCCTCACCCCGATCCTCTGCGTTGGCGAGCGGCTGGAGGAGCGGGAGGCGGGCGAGACCGAGGCGGTGGTCACCCGGCAGGTGGACCGGGGGCTGGAGGGGCTGAGCCCGGCGGAGGTCGCAAGGCTGGTCATCGCCTACGAGCCGGTCTGGGCCATCGGCACCGGCCGGGCGGCCACCGGGGAGGACGCGGCGGCGGTCATCCGGCTGATCCGGGAGCGGGTGGCGGCCCGGTTCGGTCGGGAGGCCGCGGAGGCGCTGCGGATCCAGTACGGCGGCTCGGTGAAGCCCGAGAACGCCGGGGAGTTCGCCCGGTACCCGGAGATCGACGGCGCGCTGGTGGGCGGCGCCAGCCTCGACCCCCGGAGCTTTGCGGCCCTGATCCAGGCCTTCCGCCGGTAGGCTTCCACCGGTCGCTGCACCGGTGCTAGAATCGTGACCAGGGCGGGGCCGGAGGGCCGGAGCATCCCCACGTAGTATCACCACTTTGTAAACCGACTTTACAAAAGTCCGATCCAGCTGGCTTGAAGCCCCTGCCCCTGACCACCGGGGTGGACCTCCACCCCGGTGGTATAATAGGGGACTGCGAAGATTCCTGGAGGTGACCCCTGTGGCAACTCTGCGCCGGCCTGTGGCGCTGATTGTCCTGGACGGCTGGGGCCTCAACCCGGACCCCCGGGGCAACGCCATCCACATTGCCCGCACCCCGAACTTTGACCGCTACTGGGCCGAGTATCCCCACACCACCCTCCAGGCTTCCGGTGAGGCGGTGGGCCTGGTCGCCGGGCAGATGGGGGACTCCAACGTCGGCCACCTGAACCTCGGCGCCGGGCGGATCGTCTACCAGACCCTGGTCCGGATCAACCGGGCGATCCAGGACGGCAGCTTTTTCACCCTGCCGGCCTGGCGGGAGGCCCTGGACAAGGTGAAGGCCACCGGTGGCCGGCTGCACCTGATGGGCCTGGTCTCCGACGGCGGCGTCCACAGCCACCAGGACCACCTCTACGCTCTCCTGGAGCTGGCGCGACGGGAGGGGCTGACGGGCGACCGGGTGGTGGTCCACGCCTTCCTCGACGGCCGGGACGTGCCGCCTACCAGCGCCCCGGGTTACCTCCGGGCCCTGGAAGCGAAGATGGCGGAGCTGGGCGTGGGCCGGATCGCCACCGTCAGCGGCCGGTACTACGCCATGGACCGGGACAAGCGGTGGGACCGGACCCGGGCGGCCTTCCTGGCCATCGTCCGGGGGGAGGGGCTGACGGCCCCCGACGCCCTGGCCGCGGTCCAGGCGGCCTACGACCGGGGGGAGACCGACGAGTTCGTCAAGCCCACGGTGATCGTTGGGTCCGACGGCCAGCCGGTGGCGGTGCTGGAGAGCGAGCGGGATGCGGCGATCTTCTTTAACTTCCGGGCGGACCGGGCCCGGCAGCTCACCCGGGCGCTCTTTGAGACCGCTTTCGACGGGTTTGAGCGGCCCGAGGGGTACGTTCCCATCAAGCCGGTGACCATGACCCAGTACGACCGGGACTACCCCCTCACCGTGGCCTTCCCGCCCAAGTTCATCGACCGGCCCATGGGCCAGGTGATCGCCGAGGCGGGGCTCCGGCAGCTCCGGATCGCCGAGACGGAGAAGTACGCCCACGTCACCTACTTCTTCAACGGCGGCGAGGAGCGGGTCTTCCCCGGTGAGGAGCGGGTGCTGATCCCCTCTCCGAAGGTGGCCACCTACGACCTGAAGCCGGAGATGAGCGCCTACGAGGTGGCCGCGGAGGCGGTGAAGTGGATCCAGGAGGACCGGGTGGATTTCATCGTCCTCAACTTCGCCAACCCGGACATGGTGGGGCACACCGGCGTCCTGGAGGCCGCGGTCCGGGCGGTGGAGGCGGTGGACGAGTGCCTGGGCCAGGTGGTGGAGGCCGTCCGGGCCAAGGGCGGCGCCGCCCTGGTGCTGGCGGACCACGGCAACGCCGACCAGATGGTGGACTACGAGACCGGCCAGCCCCACACCAACCACACCCTGAACCCGGTGCCCTGCATCCTGGTCGATGACACCAGGAGGCACGTGCGCCTCGTGCCCGGGGTGCTGGCCAACGCCGCCCCCACCCTGCTGGAAGTGATCGGGCTGCCCAAGCCGCCGGAGATGGAGGCGGACTCCCTGATCCGCACCGAGTGAGGCAGCAGGTCGGGACCCCGCCGGCGGGACCGAACGCCGGTAAGAAGCGAGGCCCCGCCGGCGGGCCCGGGGCCTGATAAATTCCTGCCAGCGCAGCAACGGGACGTCCGTAATACCCAAGTCTAAAGGAGGCCGGAACCGTGACGACCATCGTCAGCATCCACGGCCGGGAGATCCTGGACTCCCGGGGCAATCCCACCGTCGAGGTGGAGGTCACCCTGTCCTGCGGCGCGGTGGGCCGGGCGGCGGTGCCCTCGGGCGCGTCCACCGGGGCCCACGAGGCGATTGAGCTCCGGGACGGCGACAAGAGCCGGTACCTGGGCAAGGGGGTCCTGAAGGCCGTCCAGAACGTCAACGAGGTGATCGCCCAGGAGATCGTGGGGATGGACGCCCTGGACCAGATAGCCATCGACCAGGCCCTGATCCAGCTGGACGGCACCCCCAACAAGGGGCGGCTGGGTGCCAACGCGATCCTCGGCGTCTCCCTGGCGGTGGCCAAGGCGGCGGCCGCGGCCCTGGAGATCCCCCTCTACCGGTACGTGGGCGGCGTGGGGGCCCGGACCCTGCCGGTGCCGATGATGAACATCCTTAACGGCGGCAAGCACGCGGACAACAACGTGGACATCCAGGAGTTCATGATCTTCCCCGCGGGGGCCCCGAGCTTCCGGGAGGCCCTGCGGTGGGGGACCGAGGTCTTCCACAACCTGAAGAAGGTCTTGGCCGGTCGGGGGCTCAACACCGCGGTGGGCGATGAAGGCGGCTTCGCCCCGGACCTGAGGAGCAACGAGGAGGCTCTGGAGGCGATCATCGAGGCGATCCAGAAGGCCGGCTACACCCCCGGCAAGGACATCTTCCTCTGCCTCGACGCCGCCGCCACTGAGCTCTACGACAACGGCAAGTACCACCTGAAGGGCGAGGGCAAGGAGTTTACCGCCGAGGAGCTGGTCGAGTTCTGGGCCCGGTGGGTGGAGAAGTACCCCATCGTCTCCATCGAGGACGGCATGGCCGAGGACGACTGGGAGGGCTGGCGGCTGCTCACCGAGCGGCTGGGCGGCAAGGTCCAGCTGGTGGGGGACGACCTCTTCGTGACCAACGTGGAGCGGCTGCAGCAGGGCATCGACCGGGGCGTTGCGAACTCCATCCTCATCAAGGTCAACCAGATCGGCACCCTGACCGAGACCCTGGCGGCGGTTGAACTCGCCCGGAGCGCCGGCTACACCGCGATCATGTCCCACCGGTCCGGCGAGACGGAGGACGTCACCATCGCCGACCTGGCGGTGGCCACCGGTGTCGGGCAGATCAAGACCGGCGCCCCGTCCCGGACGGACCGGGTGGCCAAGTACAACCAGCTCCTGCGGATCGAGGAGGAGCTCGGGGAGGCCGCCCGGTTCCCCGGGGTGAAGGTGATCCGGCGGCGGTAACCCCTCCCCTGGCGCCGGGGAGCCTGCCACCGGGCTCCCCGGCGGGGTTCCAGCCCCGGTAGCGCGGTGCCGGAATCCCTTTCGGTACCGGACCATTGCGATCGCCCGGAACCCCTGGTGGCGCCGGTCCGTCATAAAACGGAGGGGAACCGCCAATCCTTGGGCAGAGACGACCTCGGAAAGGATGGGATGACCGATGCCCAGGCTGCGGCGCACCGCTCTGGCCCTCCTGATCTTGGGCGCCGCGACCCTGGCGGCCGGCTGTGCCCGGGGCCCGGCGGCCGGGTCTGACGTGCAGGGGCTCCGGGACGAGGTGCGGGCCCTGTCGGAGCAGCAAAAGGCGCTGACCGACGCAGTCCAGACCCTGACGGAAGAGGTGCAGCGGCTGCAGGGGGGTGGGGGGAACGCACCCGGGGGTAACCCCTCGGGGAAGGAAGTCAACCGGATCAACCCCCATTACCCCCAGGGGGTGGCCGGCCAGCGGGAGTGGGGATACCACCAGGAGACTCGGGCGGACCTGGACGGGGACGGCGCCGAGGAGAAGCTGGTGGTCATCGCCCGGGTGGGCCGGCCCTCGGGCGGACAGGACTACAGCTGGGATGATGGCCAGCCCTGGAACGTCTATGTGGAGGAGCCTGACGGGACCCGCACGTACGTCTTTGCCGACTGGGTCCAGCTCGGGCAGCTGAACGTAGGGGTGACGGATGACGGTGACGTCGTCATCCTGGAGTTGGCTGGGGCCGGGTGGACCCTTTACCACGTAGACTACCAGGGGCCCGGGAAGTTCAAGATGGTACAACTGGCCCAGGTCCCGGTCCTCCGGCAAACGGAGCCGGTCCAGTCTGGATCCTGAGGCCCGGGGAGAGACCGGGGAAAGGCGCCGGCCACTCGAACGGCAGGCAGGCAAGGGCCCGGCTGCGCAGTGCAGCCGGGCCCTTTCCGATCACAGCCGGCTCTCCTCCGATCACACCAGGGCCCCCTCAGACCACCGGCTCCACGTCGCCGGGGTGGCCCTCCCGCCGAAGCCCTTCCCGGGCCCGGGCGAGCCGGCGCACCCCCTCTTCCAGCTCCGGGACGGTGGCGCAGCTGAAACTGAGCCTGAGGCCGGCGGGGCTGCCGTACAGGTCCCCGGGCATCACCACCACCCCGGCCCGGGCCGCGGCCCGGAACCAGGCAAGGGCGGAGATCCCTTCCTCCGGCTCCAGCCACAGGTGGTAGCCGCCCCCCGGGACCTGCCAGCGGGTTTCGGGGAGGTGCCGGGCCAGGGCTGCCACCAGGGCGTCCCGGCGCTCCCGGAGGGCTTGCCGGAGCCGGGCCAGGTGCTCCTCGAGCCAGCCCCGGCGGAGGAACTCCGCCAGGACCCACTGGCCCACCAGGGGCAGGCCGTTCTCCTGCTGCCCCTGGACCGCGGCCAGCCGCTCCGCCACCGGCGGCGGCGCCACCACCCAACCGATCCGGAGCCCCGGTGCCACGGTCTTGCTGAAGCTGCCCACGTAGATCACCGGCCCGGTGGGGTCCAGCTCCCGGAGGGGCGGCTGGGGGGCCTCAAACCAGAGATCGCCGTAGCTGTCCGCCTCCACCACCGGTACCCGGTGGAGCCGGGCCAGGGTGAGGAGCTGCCGCCGCCGCAGGGGGCTGAGGCTGGCGCCGGTGGGATTCTGGAAGTTAGGGGTGACGAAGATGAGCCGCGGCCGGTGCCGGTCCAGCACTGCCGCCAGGGCGTCGGTCCGGATTCCCTCCCGGTCCACCGGCACTGGCAGCACCCGGAGCCCCAGGCCGGTGAACAGGGTGAGGGACCGGTAGTAAGAGGGGTTCTCCACCACCACCGCGTCCCCCGGCTCTGTCAGGGCCCGGACGATGAGGGCCAGGCCGTGCTGAGCCCCCGCGGTGATCACCACCTCGTCCGGGGCGGTGCGGCCCATCCGCCGGGCGATGGCCTGCCGCAGCGGCCCGTAGCCGGCTACCGGACCGTACCCCCAGGGGAGGTCCGCCTCCGCTGCCTCCCGGAGCAGCTGCTGGAGCTGCTGGGTGGGCAGGAGCTCGGGGGCCAGTTCCCCCCGGGCCAGGGAGATGGCCTGCCGGCTGCCGGACCGGACGGCCCGGGCCTCCCGGAGAAGGGGCGGCTCCGGGGGCCAGGTGGGGAGGGCCAGCAGAGCGGTCCAGTCAAAGGGGGCGGCCGGCGCCTCTGCCTCTCCCGGTCCGGCGGAGCGGCCCGGGCCCGGGGCCGGCGGCTGGGGCAGCACCCGGGTGCCGCTGCCCACCCGGGCGGCCACCAGCCCGTCGGCGGCCAACTCCCGGTAGGCCTGGACCACGGTGGCCCGGTTGACCCCCAGGCTGGCCGCCAGGTGCCGCTCCGGCGGCAGCCGGGTGCCCGGGGGGAGGCTGCCGGTGAGGATCCGCTCCCGAAGCTGTTCATAGATCTGCCGCCACAGGGGCATCGGCCGCCGGCGGTCGATGTGAAGCTCCAAGGGGAGACTCCCTCCTGTTCTCCAGGTCGGCTGCGGGGGGCGGGTGGACATCCCTTTCCATCTTACCGCAGTCCTGGGGGAGACCGGCTGTGGCTGGCGGCGGTCCTGGCAGCGACCTTCCGTGGCCGGCCCGCGGTGCCCGGCTTCTCCGGCGGTCTCACGGGCGGGGGGCTGCCTTCCTGGCGCGGAGGCGGCCACGGCTCCGGCCTTGGCCCCGGCGCCTGGCCCGCTCCGGCCCTGTGCCGTTGTGAGGGAATCCATACTGTGCTAAAATGGGTTCGCGTTGATTCAGACCGGAGAGAGGGGAGCCCCCGATGTACACCGCCTTGCTGATCCTTCACACCCTGGTCGCCATCGGGCTGGCGGCGTCGGTGCTGCTCCAGTCCGGGCGGAGCGCCGGGCTTTCCGGGGCCATCACGGGTGGCGCGGAGCAGCTGTTCGGAAAGAAGAAGGGGATGGACAACCTGCTGGCCCGGATCAGCACGGGGATGGCGATTGCCTTCATGGTCACTTCTCTGGCGCTGACGGTACTGGCCCGGAACCGGTAACGGCTTGGGGGCTGTCGGGCTCGGGTCTGGGCAGAAGACGGCCGGGGTTGTGGGCCACCGTCGGGCTCGGCTTTGGTCGAAATTGGCGATTTGCAGCCCTTCGACCGATCGTGTAGAATTGTCGTGGAAGTGGCTGACACCACTGAGAGGTGTCAGCCTTCCATTCACAGTGGAAGTTGGCCGTGGGAAACTTATTTGGTCGGTGGAAAAACAGGCGTCCCCGGCTCGCCCGCGGCCTTCGCCCCGGGCCAGGGGATCCGGGGAAGGAGGGTGGGTCATGGTTCCGGCCCTCGAGGTGCGCAACATGACCGTCTCCTACCACCGGCGGCCGGTGCTCCGGGCCGTCGGGTTCTCTGCGTATCCCGGAGAGATCGTCGGGATCATCGGGCCCAACGGGGCCGGAAAGTCGACGCTCTTCAAGGCGATCCTCGGCCTCCTCACCCCCGACACCGGCTGGGTCGCGGTCTATGGCGAACCGGTAGCCCGGCGCCGCCGGCAGATTGCCTACGTCCCCCAGCGGGAGCAGGTGGACTGGGACTACCCGGCGACGGTTCTGGACGTGGTGCTGATGGGGAGGTACGGCCATTTGGGCCTTTTGCGCCGGCCCGGCGTCCGGGACCTGGAGATCGCCCGGGCCGCCCTGGAGCGGGTGGGGATGGCGGGCTTTGCCGACCGGCAGATCGGTCAGCTCTCCGGCGGCCAGCAGCAGCGGGTCTTCCTGGCCCGGGCCCTGGCCCAGGAGGCGGACCTGTACTTCCTCGATGAGCCCTTCGTGGGGGTGGATGCCGCCACGGAGGCGATCATCTACGAGGTGATGGCGTCCCTCCGGGACCAGGGGAAGACCATTCTGGTGGTCAACCACGACCTGAGCGTGGCCCGGGAGCGCTACGACAAGCTGATGCTCCTCAACGGCCGGGTGGTGGCTTTCGGCCCGCCGGAGGCGGTCTTCACCCCGGCGTACCTGCGGGCCACCTACGGCGGGCGGCTCGCCCTGCTGGAGCACGCCGAGGAGGGGACGGTGGCCCCCGCATGAGCCTGTACGAGTGGCTGATCGCACCCCTGGAGTACCCCTTCATGCAGCGGGCCCTCGTGGCCGCCCTGATCATCGGCGTCACCGGCGGGATCATGGGCAGCTACATGCTGGTCAAGCGCTGGTCTCTCATGGGGGACGCCATCTCCCACGCGGTGCTGCCCGGGGTGGCCTTGGCCTACCTCCTGGGCTGGCCCTACTTTGTGGGCTCTCTCATCACCGGGCTTCTCACCGCGGCGGGCATCGGCTACGTGGAACGGAACAGCAAGATCAAGTCCGATGCCGCGATGGGCATCCTCTTCATCTCCGCCTTCGCCTTCGGCCTGGCGCTGCTGAGCCGCATACGGAGCAGTGTCGACCTCTACCACATCCTCTTCGGCAACATCCTGGCGGTCTCGCCCCAGGACCTCTGGCTCACCCTGGGCACCGGGCTCGTGGTGCTCCTCACGGTCCTGGTGCTGTGGAAGGAGCTTCACCTCTGGTCCTTTGATCCGGTCTCCGCCCAGGTGATGGGGCTGCCGGTCCGGGCTCTCCACTACCTCATGATGTTTCTCCTCTCGGTCACCATCGTTTCGGCCCTGCAGGCGGTGGGCATCGTCCTGGTGGTGGCGATGCTCATCACCCCGGTGGCGACGGCCTACCTCTTGACCCACCGGTTCTCCCACATGATGGTGACCGCCGCGGCCCTGGGGGCGCTGGCCGGGGTGGTGGGGCTCTACCTCTCCTTCCATCTGAACATCGCCTCCGGGGCGGCGATGGTGCTGGTGAGCGCCCTTTTCTTCCTCCTGGCCTTCTTCTTCGCCCCGGGCCAGGGGGTGGTCTGGCGGACGGTGCAGCGGCGCCGGGCGGCCTGGGCCATCGCCCTGGATGACTGCCTGAAGCTGGTGGCGGAGCTGGAGACGGGGGGCGCCGGCGAGCCGGTGGCCCTGGCGACCCTGGCGGAGCGGATGGGCGAGGCGCCCCGCCGGGTCCGGGGCCTCATGCGGGCGCTCCGGCGCCGGGGGCTGCTCCAGGGCGATGACCCCGTCTCCCTGACCCCGGAGGGCCGGCGCCGGGCCCTGGCCCTGATCCGGTCCCACCGGCTCTGGGAGCGGTTCCTTACGGATCAGGCCGGCCTGCCCTGGGATGCGGTCCACTGGGAAGCCCACCGGCTGGAGCACCTCACCCCGCCGGAGCTCGCCGACGCCCTGGCCGCCGAGCTGGGCCATCCGGCCCACGACCCCCACGGGGCCCCGATCCCGACCCGGGAGGGGTACTGGCCGCCGGTCCACGGCGTCCGGCTCGACACCCTGGCCGCCGGCAGCGCCGGCACCGTCACCCGGGTGGACGACGAGGACGCCGCGGGGCTGCGGGCGATGGAGGCCATGGGCATCCGTCCCGGGGCCCGGCTGACGGTGGTGCGCAACGTCCCGGACCAGCCCCTCACCGTCCGGGTGGAGGGCCGGGAGCAGACCCTCTCCCGGGAGATGGCGGGGCAGATCACCGTCGCGGTGGACGCGGCGGAGCCGCCCGGGCCGGCCCCGGGGGCCGGGGCGGAGCCAGGGACCGGTGCCTCCGGGGCGGCGGCACCGGCACCGGGCACGGATGACGGCCCGACCGGCCTGGGTGCGGCCAGTGCCGGGGCTACCGGCCCCGTGGGAGAGCCCGGCGGCCCCCTGGGCCTGGCAGCTGGCGGCGGAGTCGGCTCCGGGGGCCCGGGGCCTTCCCGGTGGAAGATCGTGGCCGGCCTGGCGGCCGCGGCCCTCGCCGGGGCCGTTGTGGGCCTTGTGGCCGCCGGCGCCCTGATGGCCCGGGACGGGGGGAAAGCGGGCACGCAGCCCCGCCTCCGGGTGGTGACCACCCTCAATATCATCGGGGACCTTGCTGGCCGGGTGGCCGGGGACCGGGCGGAGGTCCGGTCGCTCCTCGCCCCCGGCACCGACCCCCACACCTATGAGCCGGTCCCCGGGGACAGCGCGGCCATCGCCCGGGCGGATCTGGTCCTGATGAACGGCCTCGGCCTGGAGGGCTGGATGGAGAAGCTGGTCACCTCCTCCGGCACCCGGGCGCCGGTGGTGGAACTGGCCGGGCCGGAGATGGACCTCCTGCCCTGGGCGGAAGACCCCAGCCGCTGGGATCCCCACCTGTGGATGGATCCCCGGAATGCGATCCGCTATGTGGAGAAGATCCGGGATGCCCTGGCCGCTGTCGACCCGGAGGGGCGGGAGGTGTACGCCGCCAACGCCGCGGCCCTGATCCGGGAGATCGAGGAGCTGGACCGGTGGGCCGAGGCGGAACTGAGCCGGATCCCGCCGGAGCGGCGGAAGCTGGTCACCACCCACGACGCATACCGCTACTTTGGCCGGCGCTACGGCCTGGAGGTACTGGACACCGTCTGGGGCATCAGCACCGAGGATGAGCCCTCCGCCCAGGCAATCGCCCGGCTGGTGGAGGTCTTGCGGGAGCACCGGGTGCCGCCCTTCATCGAGACCACCGTGAGCCCCAAGATCATGGAGCAGGTAGCCGCCCAGGCCGGGGTGGCCATCGGCGGCCGCCTCTACGGTGACTCCCTGGGCCCGCCGGGCAGCGGCGCGGACACCTATGTGGGCATGATGCGGCACAACGTCCGGACCATCGTCCAGGCGATGGAGGCGACGCTGGGGCGGTAGCGGTCCGGACAGGGCGGTAGCAACCGACACAGGAAGTAAGGGCGGAGTGAGAAGGCACGAATTCGGGGCAGAGTGGGACGGCACCGCGGCCGCCCGGGCCTCAGGGGACCCGGGCGGCCGTCCGCGCGTGTGGGAGGGTGGCCGCCGCCGGTGCAGCCTCACCGGTGCCCGGCCACGCCCTTGACAACCGTTCCCCACCCCCCTATAGTCAATGTAGGATACTCAAGCTTGAGTATACAAGATTGGGGATGGGTCATGACACGGCTGGTGGTCCTGGGCCTGTTGAGCCGGCGGCCCATGCACGGCTACGAGATCCAGCAGATGCTGCAGGTGACCCAGTCGGAGCGCTGGGCCAACATCCTGCCAGGGTCCATCTACCATGCGCTCCGGAAGCTGGAGGAGGAAGGACTGGTGGAGGTGCAGGCCACGGAGCGGACCGGCCACCGCACCCGGGCCGTCTACCGGATTACCGAGGCTGGCCGGCAGGAGTACCGGCGGCTCCTGGCAGCGGCCTGGGCCGAGCCGACGGTGGCCCTCCCCCGGGACCTGTACCTGGTTCTGGGATTCCTGGATGACCTGCCCCGGACCGAGGTGCTGGCGGCCATCGAACGGCGCATCGCCGCGCTGGAGGCGGAGCTGGCGGCCTGGAACGCCGGCGAAGCCGCCAAGGAGGAGGCGCTCCGGGCACAGGGGGCTTCCCTGCCCCCATATTTGAAGGCAGTCTTCGCCAACGGACGGGCCCACCTGGAGGCGGACCTGCAGCTCCTCCGGTACCTCCGGGAGGTGCTGCCGACCCTGCCCCCGGTGGTACTCCCGGAACCGCCCGTCTCCCAGCCGGTCAGCGGCCGGGAGCACGAGTCGGAGGGTGAGAGGGATGGAGACCCTGATTGAGGCCAGGGGCTTGTGAAGCGCTACGGCAACCGGACGGTGGTCCGGGAGGTGAGCCTGGCGATCCACCCGGGGGAGGTGGTGGCGATCATCGGCCCCAACGGCGCCGGGAAGTCCACCACCCTGGAGATGATCCTGGGCCTCCGCCGGCCCGACGGCGGCGAGGTCGTCTATCGGCTGCCGGATGCCCGGCGGTCGGTCGGGGTGCAGTTACAGAGTACCCCCTTCTTTCCTGACCTCACCGCGGCGGAAAACCTGGAGCTCTTCGCGGCCTTCTACGGCGTCCGGCTTACCCCGGCGGAGGTGGGGGCGATCCTCGACCGGTGCGGCCTCGGGGAGGTGGCCCGAACCCCGGCGTCCCGCCTCTCGGGCGGCCAGCAGAAGCGGCTGGCCATCGCCGTTACATTGGTGCACCGCCCCCGGGTGATCTTCCTCGACGAGCCCACCGCCGCGCTGGACCCCCGGACCCGGCAGGAGATCCGGCACCTGATCCGCAGCCTGGCGGCGGACGGCACCGCGGTGGTCTTCACCTCCCACGAGATGGAGGAGGTGTTGCGCCTCGCCGACCGGGTGGTGCTGATCCACCGGGGCCGGGTCCGAGCCGCCGGCACGCCGGCCGAGCTCCTGGCGCGGCACGGCGCGGCCAGCCTGGAGGACCTCTATCTGCGGCTCACCGGCACGGAGGTGGACTGACATGTGGGCTCCCCTGCGGATTCTGACCCGGGCGGCCTTCCGGGACCGGATCTCCCTTTTCTGGTCCGTCCTCTTTCCCGTCGGCCTGCTGGCCGGCCTGGGCATCGCCTTCCCGGACCCCGGCTACCGGCAGCTTCTGCTCATCGGGGTGATGGTCTTCTCCGCGGTCTCCTTCGCCGCCATGGGCACCGCCTTCGTGGTGATGGCCCAGCGCCGGCAAGGGGTTTACAAGCTGCTCCGGGCGACCCCTTACCGCACGGCGGCCTTCGTCGCCAACCTGGCGGCGGCCCGGGGGCTGGTCACCCTGGCGAGCGTCGCCCTGGTGGCGGCAGCCGGGGCGGTCGGCTTCGGCATTCCCCTTGCGCCGGCCGCCGTCCTGCGCATGGTGCCGGGGCTTGCCCTGGGGATCCTCTGCTGCACCCTGATCGGGTTTGTGGTGGGCAACCTGGCGGGCAGCGAGCCCCAGGTGAGCATGATCAACAACCTAATCTTCCTGCCGATGTTCTTTGCCAGCGAGATGTTCTACCGGCTGGACGGGGCGCCGGCGTGGGTGCGGGCCGTCAGCCGGCTCCTGCCGGTGCAGCACCTGGTGACCGCCCTCCGGTCGGCGGTCTCCGGGGACGGGACCGGGATGCTGCCGGCGCTGGCGGCGCTCCTGGTCTGGACCGGGGTGGCTCTCGGGCTGGCGGTAGCGACCTTCCGCTGGGACCCGGACGGGCCGGTGGTGACCCTGCCCCGGCCGGGGCGGGCCCGGGCGGTGGCCGGCGGGTAAGGCCCTCCGTCCCAGGCCTTCGGGGCCAAGGTCCCTCTCCCCAGCCGGCCCAGGCTGGAGTATGATGGTAGAAGGGCTGTTCCAGCGCCACAGCGGCCGGAACGGCCCTGGCGAACGTCCGAGCGGCTGCACTGGGGAGAGCCGCACCGGCGCTCTGTGAAGGGGGTTGCCCATGGGCCGGTACCGCTACTTCCCCATCGTCATGGCCTTTTTCGTCGCATCGCTTCTGATCAGCAACGTGGCGGCGGCGAAGGTGCTCCGCCTCTTCGGCGGCCTGACCATCACCGGCGGGGTGCTGGTCTTCCCCCTCAGCTACATCTTCGGCGACGTCCTCACCGAGGTTTACGGTTACCGGCGCTCCCGGGTGGTGATCTGGACCGGTTTTGCGGCCCTGGCCTTGATGATCGGCATCTTCATGCTGGTGGGGGCTCTGCCCGGGGAGCCCCAATGGGTGGAGCAAGGGGGTCAGGCGGCCTGGGACCGGATCCTGGGCCAGACGCCCCGGATCGCGCTGGGGAGCCTGGTGGCATATTGGGCCGGAGAGTTTCTCAACTCCTACGTCCTGGCCCGGATGAAAGTGAAGACCGAAGGCCGGTGGATGGGGCTGCGGTTTGTCGCCTCCACGCTGGTGGGAGAGGGCGTGGACAGCCTGATCTTCGTCCTGGTGGCCTTCGGAGGGGTTCTCCCCGGGGACCTGATCCGGAGCATCATCCTGTCGAACTACACCGCCAAGGTTCTGATCGAAGTGCTCCTGTTGCCGGTGACCTACCGGGTGGTGGCCTTCCTCAAGCAGGCGGAGCAGGAGGACTACTACGACCGGGATACCGACTTCAACCCCTTCCGGCTGGAGCTGCCCGCGGGCGAGTGAGCGACCGCCCGGTCCCGGGGCCGGCTGGACAGAGGAGGCGCTCCCGTGTCGGGCCACGGATCATGCCATGAGGGAGAATCGCCGCCTCCGCCCACGGCGGACCGCCGTTGGTTCTGCCTCCACGCGGGGGCAGCGGCTTTCTCCCTGGGCCTTGTCCAGACCTTCGTACCGATGCTGGCCATCCGGCTGGGGGCGAGCAACCCCCAGCTCGGTCTGCTCTCGGCTCTGCCCAACCTGCTGGCCATTCCCGCCCTGCTCCTGAGTTCCCGGCTCTTCACCGCGGGCCGGAAGCGGGTATGGATCCGGCGGGCGACCCTCCTGGCCCGAACGGGTTTTCTTCTCCTCGCCGCGGTGCCAGGGCTGCCGGTGCCCACGCGGGTTGGGGCGCTGATCCTGGTCTGGGCCCTGGCCATGGTTGGCGAAGGGGTGGCCTACACCGGGATTCAGGGCCTGGTGGCCGACGCCTTCGGTCCCGCCAGCCGGGGCCGGGTGCTGGCGGAGCGGGGCCGGTACGCGACCCTGGCCGGCCTCGGCGCCGGGCTGCTGGCGGGAATCCTCCTGGACCGGCTGCCCGTTCCGGCCGGCTACCAGGGCATCTTCGGGGCCGCGGGGCTGCTCGTGGCGGTGGAGCTGTGGCTCATCCGCAGGCTCCCGGAGCCGGAGGTCCCGGTGGACGACCCCGGGGCGGCACCGGTGGCTGCGGCATCGGGTGCGGCGGTGCCTTCGGCTGCGGGTCCGGAGGCCCAGGGAGGAGGCCCGGGCGAGGGGGGCCGGGGTGAGGGGGGCCGGGCCGGCAGCGCCGGAGTCCCGGAGCCCGGCGCAGGGAGAGCCGGACCGGGCTGGGCTAGGCCCCGGTGGCAGGTGTCCGGCCAGGTGGCGCGCTTCTTTGTCGCCTCGGCGCTCCTTCACCTCACCTGGCAGTCGCTGTGGCCGGTCTTCAACCGCTATCAGATTACGGACCTGGGGGCCAACAACACCTGGGTCAGCCTCCTCAACGTCACCAATTCCCTCGGGGCCGCGGGGACCTACAACCTCTGGGCCCGGTGGGGGGAGCGGTGGGGGCACCGGCGGATGCTGGTGGCGGCGGGATGCATCCTGTCCCTGGCTCCGCTGACCAACGTCCTCTTTCCCAGCCTGCCTGCGGTGGCGGCCTTCAACCTCATCACCGGCTCCTCCATCGCGGGTGTGACCCTGCTGGTGGCAGCGTTGCTGATGGAGGCGGCTCCGGCCGAGTCCCGGTCCCGGGTCCTGGCGGCGCACCAGGCGATGGTGGCGGCCATCGGCACCGTGGCGCCGCTCCTGGGCGCGTGGTTGATGGACATCCTCTCGGCCCGGGGGGCGCTGATCCTGGGGTTCTTCCTCCGCCTCGGACTGGGGGTGGGGGCGTTTGTGGCTCTGGAGTGGTGGGAGAGCCGGCGGGCGGTCACCCACCTGGGCGGCCGGAAGGCCGCGGTGCGCCTCTAGAGCCTCCGGGTGGCGGTCTCCCCAGGGCGGAAGTGTTCCCTTTCTGGAGCATCACCTTCCAGAATAGACAGGGAATTCTGGATTACAAGCGGCCCGAAATCCCCCGGCCGAAAGGGCACTCGACAGGCGACAGAGAATTCTACAGGCGGCAGCGAGCCCTTTGGGCGGCGTCCTACGTAGGCGCGATGCATGCCCTGGCTCCGACCGGGGTCTGCGTCCCGGCAGGCTTCCGGTTGGCATAAAGCTCACATGGGAGGTAGTTGACATGGCAAAGGATCCCGTCTGCAACATGGAAGTCGACCCCGGGACCGCCCCGGCCAGGGCCGACCACAACGGCACCACCTACTACTTCTGCTCGGAGGCCTGCCGCCAGGAGTTCGAGCGGGACCCCGAGAAGTACGCCGCCGCGGTGCCAGCCCCGGAGGCCGCCCCGCGCCGCCGCCGGTGCTGCAGGAAGAAGAGCTAGGCATCGGACTGGCAAGAGGGTCAGAGGTAGGCGTAAGGTCGTCAGACCGGAAGCGTGATCCGTCCGGAAAGATGGTTCGACGCCGGCTCCCCCGGGAGCCGGCGCCGGCGCGCTATGGACCCGAAGATCACTGCGCAGACGAAACCGGAGGGCGTGGGGCCTGGGGGGAAGGGGGAGGTTCCGGAGCCAGGGGCTCAGTACTCGTACACAACGAAACAGAGACCGGCCGGCCTGGCGGCGGTTCCTTCACCCAGCGGCCGGGCCGCACCGAGCCAGGATCTGTACCAGACCTCGAAGGTGGCAACATCGTACAGGGGGTGGGCGGCCACCACCCGCAGTCTCCCGTCGGGGATGGTTGTCCTCTGGGTGACGGACACGGGATAGGTGGCGGTGACATCGAATCCGACGGCCGCGCCGACGGCTGGTGCGGAAATCGCGGGTATAGCATGCCACCTGGCCGGGACCCGCTCTTCAACCTTCATCGTCAGGATTGCCGGCCCGACGCCGCTGCTCTTCCGAATGGGGCGCGGATCGCAGGCTTCCGACCAGGTGACGTTCTGCACGTAGCGAACCGGCAGCCCCCACCGGCGGCTCACCGGTCTCCCCGTGGGTCCTTGACCCCCTGTTCCAGGTGGTGGGTCCGTGCGCACGACCTCCACTTGAACCGGTGTCGCACCCGGAGGAACCGGTAGCCCGTGCGGCTCTACAAGAGGGGTAGGGGCAGCGTTGGCGATGGCCCGCCCGGATTCTGGCGCGGTTCCGACCCTGGGCCAACCTATCGACAGGGCGAAAACCACCAGCAGAGCCCCCAGGATGGCCGAGCCGGTCTTACGGGACATCTGAGGACCCCCTCCTGGCAACGGGTCTAGCCCTGGCCGCGGGTGAAGACCGAGCCCCAGCGCCGGCTGCACCAGGAATGTATTCCTATGGTGCCGGGAGATGCGGGGAGGCCTGCACGGCCGCGGCGACCCCCCTCAGCCAGGCCTCTGCCTCCCGCGGCGTTCGCAGCCGGATGACCCGCAGATGCCGGTACTCCGGCCGGGCGAGAAGCGCAGGGTATTCCCGCCGCCGGCGGCGGTAGGAGCGCAACGCCCAGAGGAGGATCGAATCGCGGCTCAGGAACGACCGGAGGAAGCCTTCCCGGTTGCCATTCCACAGCTCTTCTCGCAGTAAGACCCGGCGGGCGGTGCGGCGGAGCAGTCGTCCCAGGATCACGGGGAGCGGGTAGTCCAGCCAGACGATGGTATCGGCCGCCGGCCAGAGAACCTCCCGGACCTGGCTGTAGTTGCCATCGACCACCCAGCACGGGGCTCTTGTGACCTCCCGCACCCGGTGGCGGAAGACCTCCACCGGCGCGGGTGTCCACTGGGGTTCCCAGTGGAGGGCATCCAATTCTACGTGAGGACAGCCTAACATCGCTGCGAGGCGGCGGGCGAAGGTGGTCTTGCCGGAACCCGTGGTGCCGACGACGACGATCCGCCTGCCCGGACGTCCCTCGGGAGCCAGTGGGTCCATGAGGTTTTCCTCCGTTGTCGGTTCAAGAAATGGGTTTCCAGTGGCATGCGACAGCCCTGACGGCTCTTCGTCAGGACTCTGTGCCATTTTAGACGCACCGATGGACAGGGCGAGAAGCACCAACGAGGCTCCCACCATCGCCGGTCCTTTCTTGCAGCGGCGCGTTTCACGCCCCTGTTCCTGTATCAGTCACATCGGTACCCACCATTAACTCCCACATCGTGATCACTACGGTTTCCTGGGCGGGGACGCCGGGCCATGACTGTTTGCGAAGTGTTTCTACGCGCTGTGGGGCCAACGAAGGCAGCAAGCGGGTCGGGAGCGGACGTAAGGGTAAGCAGAAGTACAGGGCACCGGGGGTGTACGGATAGCCCAGTTCCACCACTTGCTGGCCCGTCAACAGTCGGGGCTCCCCCGCGACCTGCCAGAGTTCGCCCTCGGTCAGTGGCGGGCCGTACAGTAGCACAAAGTCGACAGCCAACTCCCGGGCTGTAAGGCCCAGGCGGCCGGTTCGTTCGTCCACCGCCAGCTCGTACAGGTGGTTGGTCCGGATCCAGTGGAGGTGGTCGTTGTCCCGGACATATCCCAGCAGGACCAAGGTGTCTGCTGGCGGACGGGGTAGGTCAGGCAGGGCAGGGACAGCGGTTCTCAAGGCGGGTGGGGTCTGGTAAATTGCTTGGGTCCAGTACCTCCAGCGCTCGTAGTGGGTCACTTGGGAGGCTACGTGGGTAAAGACGGCGTCCAGGAATTCGGCTAGGCACTCCTGGCCTGCAGCGGCTCCCGCCTCCGTTGGCCGAAGGACAAAGGCTCCGAGCCCGGGCAGCAGTTCGTGGTAGACCGTGAATTGTTGGTTCTCGGTGCCCGGGTAGAGGATGTAGGCGCCGGCTGTCCGGCGGATGGCATCCCGGTAAGCGTGCATCTTGAGGAGGTCGTCCCGGGTCGGTCCCCCTTTGCCGTCTACGGTGGGTATCCGCTCGTCCAGCTCGGGATCCGCCTCCGATGCCGCCGGTGCGGCGCCAAAGAGCTCCACCAACGAGTCGACGCGATATTTCGCATCAAAATGGAGCCAGACCCCAGGGACCTGGGGGGGCGCACCCTGTGGGCGAATCCAAAGGGAACAGTCCGGGCGCATAGGCCGGGTCCAGGAGCCCGAGCTGGCGGGACCAAAGGTGCGGTTGTACCACAGTTCCACCTCCAGGGTGCGGCCCAGTCGTTCCAGAGTCCCGCGCAGCACCTTGTGCGTCCCCTGTTTCAGGTTCACCCCCAATCCGTCCGGCCGGGTCTCGATCAGACTGGCCAGGTCGAAGGGGACGTGGCAAAACCGGGAAACAATCTGCGCCAACTGCAGGAAGGCCCAAGCCTCATATAGAGCGGCGACATCTCGCTGTCCAGCTCCGTAGACCGCTTCTCCGCCCTCCCAGGCCAGCAGGGCTGCCGCTTCCACCTGCAGGAAGATGCGGAAGACATCCCGGTAACCTGCGCGCTTTTGCAGGACCTGGCTGTTGGCGGGCAGGAACGTGAGGGAACCAACCTCTTGAAACAACTTAGCCGCCAGGAAGGTATCCAGAAAGTCCAGGAGCCCCTGTACCTCCCGCAGTCCCCGCTGGACAGGGTAGCGCGGCGCCTCCTGGGCCAGGGCCTCATAGATCTGGACAGCCAGTTCCTGCCATCGAAGCAGAGCAAACTTGACGAATCGGTTTTCCGGGGTGTCCAGGGTCTCTTTGGTGCGGCGCACCTGGAATTTCTCCGGTAGCGACTGCATGGGGAGATGGCTGGGGGCGTCAGGCCAGAGGAGCCGCGGTCCGGCTGCTCCGAGTTGGCGCACCACCCCGGCGCTGGCCGGGAGGTGCTGCCCGGGCCGGCGCCATTCTTCCGTGGGCACCCAGGCCCGGTGGGGAGAGGTGAGAATCTGGTGGATGGCGGCATCGAGGGTGCCGTCGGCGAGGAGACTCTTGAGGAAGACAAAGCGTTGGTAGGTCACGTCTCGTCAAGTGGTGTAAATTCGGTTCCCTACGGGATGGGGCGATACA
>JAKKUO010000084.1 GCA_021890795.1 Bacillota bacterium
TGGGGGTGAACCGGCGTGGGCCAGATCCCATGCGGCCTCGGACCGTTTTCCCCACCCATGTGGGGGTGAACCATGCTCGCCGGACCGGCGGAAGGGGAATTCCACGTCGTCCCCCCGCATGTGGGGACCGTTACCTTCCGTCGCTCTAAGTCGTCCCCAAGCGTGTAGAAATATCTCCTGGCTATCCTGCCGCCCCAGCCGTTGCGGCCGAGTCGGTGGGGTGGTCACCCGCTCGGATCCGATCCAGCCCCTGCAACCGGGCGTGGACGAGGGCACAGAGGCTGATCCCGACGAGCGCCGCCCCGGCCACGGCGATGCCGGCGTCCGGCGCCAGGCGGGAGAGTACCCAGCCGGCGAGGCCCAGGCCGACCATGTGCATGCCGCTTACCACCAGCCGTTGCACCGCGAAGACCCGGCCCCGGACCGCTACGGGCACCGTCAGCCCGATGTACGAGTCCAGGACGATGTGGACCACCGGGCTCCCCAGCCCGGCGACGAACGCGGCGGCCGTTGCCAGGTGGAGGCTGGGGGCGAGGCCGACTCCCCCGAACCCCAGGCCGGTGAACATCCAGGAGAGGGCGAAGGGGCGGTAGACCGGCCGGCCAGGCTGGCCAAGGCCCAGGGATCCGGCCAGCAGGTTCCCCGCCAGGCTGGCGGTGCCGTAAGCGGCGATGATGAGTCCCCAGGCTCCCGGGCTCTGGCGGAACTTTTCTGCCACCAGAAGCGGTGCCCCGATGGTGTAGATGGCCCACGGGACGTTGCAGATCCCCCGGACCGCTAGGGCGCTGGCTAGGAGCCGGTCGCTCCGGATTTGCAGCCAGCCCGCGAGGAGGTCCCGCCAGCCGAGGGGCTCCCGGGGACCGGAGGGGCGGACCACCGGATGTGTCCCCAGCCTCAGGAGGATGAACCCGAAGGCTAGGGCCGAGATGAGGAAACTGAGGGCGTTCAGGGTGAAAAAGTGGACCAGGGGCACCACCGTGAGGACAAGGCTGGAGAGCCCCGGGCCCAGGAGCCGGGCCAGCCGGTCGGTGCTGTCCAAGAGGGCGTGGGCCCCCGGGAGGTGACGGGGCGGCACCAGGGCCGGCAGGCTGGACTGGAGGGCAGGGACGAAAAAGCCGTCCAGGGTGGCCAGGACTAGCCCCGACGCGGCCAGGGCCCATGGGCTGAGCAGCCCCTTCAGGTAGAGGAGGGGCAGGGTCGCGACCACCAGGGCCCGGCAGAGGTCGATGAGCACCAGGGCCCGGAGCCGGTGCCACCGGTCCACCAGGGCACCGCCCACCAGGCCCACCACGGCCACCGGCAGGTAGCTGGCCAGCTTGACCGCGGACATGGCGCCGGCGGACCCGGTCATCTCGTGGACAACCCAGAGCATCGCCATGTCGTGGAGCATGGACCCGGCCTCGGAGACCAGTTGGCCGGCCCAGAGGGCCAGGGTCACCGGCCGGGCCAGAAGCGAAAAGTAAGGATGGGAGTGTGGTCTCGGCATCCGCACCGTGCCTCCCTGTCTCTCCTGCTGCTTCCAACCTACCGGTTGTCCTGGCCATCGGGAAGGCGGATAATAACTGTAAGTATTATCGCCATAGACTATGTCTGGTGGCGCTGATATCGGCTTGCTGCCGCCTCGGACACCGTTCGTGGGCTGGCAGTGCCCCGGAAGGAGCGACCGGCGTGGATCTGCAAGACCTGATCGTCTTTCAGCGGGTGGCCCGGGAGGGGAGCATCTCCCGGGCTGCGGCGAGCCTCCGATTCGCACAACCATCGGTGAGCGCCCGGATCCGCCGCCTCGAGGCGGAGTTGGGCCAGCCCCTCTTCCGCCGCACCCGTCGGGGGGTGGAGTTGACCCCCGCAGGGGAGCGGCTGCTGCCCTACGCGGAGCGATGCCTCGGCCTTCTGGAGGAGGCCAGGGCCGCAGTCCGGGGAGGGCAGGAAGGGCTGCGGCTCCGGCTGGGAGCACCGCCCGCGGTGGCGGAGGCCTTCTTCCCCCGGCTCATCCGACTCCTCATGGACCGGCAGGTGGCGGTCTGGGCCCGGGACGACCACTCGACCCAGGTTATCGAGGGAGTCCTGGACGGGCGTTACGACGCCGGGCTCATCCTGGAAGGGCCCCGGCTCCCGGGGTTGGCGTACCGGGTTCTCGGGCAAAGCCCGCTTCTGTGCGTGGCTCGGCCGGACCATCCCCTGGCCGGGAAGCCGCCCGGGAGTTACGACCTGGCGGAGTTGGTCCGCCATACCGTTATCTTCTACCCCTGGGGCGAGGGCCGGGATCAATTCTGGGACCGGCTGCAGGAGGCCCTGCAGGGGGAGCCGCCCTGCCGGCTGGTCTACGCAGCCCCGGGGGAATTGGCCCGGCGGCTGGCCCTGGAGACCGGGGCGGCAGCCGTGCTGCCCCTGGCCCTGTGCGGGGAGGACCTCCGGGCCGATCGGCTGGTCCGGCTTCAGCCCCGGAACCTGCCGGCGTCCTATGGGTGGCAGGTCGCCCTGATATACCGGGACCGAAAACAGCTCGACCCGGCGATGCGGATCCTCTTAGAGGTGGTGGATACCGCGGTGGCGCAGGGCGTCGCCGAACCTGTAGCGTAGCCCCGGGCCCGGCGGTCGGGTGGCTCCGGACCCGGCGGCGGGCCGGGGCGGCACAGCCGCCGGCGTACCAATTCCCGCCCATGCTGCCGTTCGAGCCGCCTCCGCTGCAGGTAGAAGCGCTGGGCGATAAGGCGAAGGCGGCGGTCGACCCGGCCGCCAGGCCTGAACGTGCTAGGGCCGAGGTTCCTTTCCCCCGGCCGGTGCCGGCTACAGGCCGGCGCCGGCCTCTTTTGTTGCCTGCGGCCGCGGCTGTCCGGCCAGCCACGCAGGCCGTCCCCGCCGCCCGTACCGGCCCCGCCCCAGCCGGTAAGCGAGTCCGTACATCAATGTTCTGACTTTAAGGGACGCGCGGCTAACCCGCCCCCTCGGGAGCAGGAGAATCGATCCAGCGTGTCAAACAGTCAGTAAACTAGAACTCAATGTAGAACTGCGAGTTCCCAATTAACTCACACAGAACGGTGAAATGGAACAATGGCCGGGCGGCGGTGCCCTCGGCCGGGTTCCAGACTCCAGATGACGGTTGGATGGGAGGGAAGACCGATCCGGTTCGCGTCCCACCGTTCCTTCCACCGGCTCGCCCTGGCCAGCGCGGTCTCCACCTACCTGCTGATGGTGCTGGGCGGGGCGGTCAAGGCGTACGGGGCAGGGCTCGCCTGCCCGGACTGGCCCCTCTGCTACGGCCAGGTGATTCCGCCCCTGGATCCCCTGGTGCTGCTGGAGTGGGGGCACCGGGTCACGGCGGCAGTAGTCGTCATGCTGGCCCTGGTCACGGGCCTCCAGGCCTGGCGGACTGGGGAGCGGGCTTACGTGAGGGGCAGCCTCCTGGCCCTGGCCCTGCTGGCGGTCCAGGTCATCCTGGGCGGGCTGACGGTGTTGTGGCAGCTGCCGCCCGTGGTGGTGGCGGCCCACCTGGCCACCGCGACGGCCATCTTCAGCGTCTGGCTGGTGCTGGCGGTGCGCTCGGCCCCCGGCCTGGCGCCGGACGGCTCCGGCAGGGTTCTGGGCGATCCTGCCCTGGCACCCGGCGGCTCCGGCCCCGCAGCGGATGGATCCGGCCCGGTCCCGGCCACACCGGGCTCCTCGCCCCGGGGGTGGCGGACGATTCCAGCTGCGGCAGCCCTGGCGAGCTACGTGACCATGGTGCTGGGCAGTTACATGAAGTCCGCAGGGGCGGGGCTTGCCTGTCCTGACTGGCCCCTCTGCCGGGGGGCGGCAATCCCCCTGGGCGGCGGGCCCCAGGTGTGGATCCACTTCGGCCACCGGCTGGCGGCGGTGGCCGCCGGGGTGCTAATCCTCGCCTGCGCCCTGTCGGGCTGGCGGCAGTTCCGCCGGGGGCCGGTGCTCCGGGGGCTCGCCCTCCTGGCCTTGGGGCTCTACGTTACCCAGGTCCTCTTCGGCGCGCTGGCGGTGCGGCTGGCGCTGCCGCCGGCGGTGGTGGTGGCCCACATGGCCATCGCGGAGGCGATCCTCGGAGCGCTGGTGGTCTTGGCGGCCCTGAGCCGCCAGTCTGGTCTTGGGGCTGAGGCCCTCCAAGGCGCGGCCGGCCCGGGGATCGCCGGGAAGGCTCCCACCGGGGCCGGCACCGTCGCCATGAGCGCCGCCCCAGTCCAGGGGGAGGAGGCCCCGGCCGGGGCCCGGTCCGCCCGGGTTGGGGGTGGCCTCGCCCGGCTCCGGGAGTACTACCAGCTCACCAAGCCCCGGATCGTCCTCCTCCTGCTGGTCACCGGCTACGCGGGGATGTGGGTGGCCGCGGGCGGCCCGCCGCCGGGGCGGCTCACCCTGATCACCCTCCTCGGCCTCGCGCTGGCCTGCGGCGGCGCCAACGCGGTCAACATGTGGTGGGACCGGGACATCGACGCGGTGATGGCCCGGACCCGGCGCCGGCCCCTGCCCGCGGGCCGGCTCGACCCCGACGAGGCCCTGGCCTTCGGGGTGGTCCTCGGCATCGCCGGCACGGTGACCCTGGCCGTCGGGGCCAACCTCCTGGCCGCGGCCTTGGCCCTGGCGGGCTACCTCTTCTACGTCCTGGTCTACACCATGTGGCTGAAGCGCTCCACCGTCCAGAACATCGTCATCGGCGGGGCCGCGGGGGCGGTGCCGCCCCTGGTGGGCTGGGCGGCGGTGACCGGGGAGGTGGGGCTCCCGGCCCTGGTGATGTTCCTCATCGTCTTCCTCTGGACGCCGCCCCACTTCTGGGCCCTGGCCCTCTTCCGGAACGAGGATTACCGCCGGGCCGGGGTGCCGATGATGCCGGTGGTCCGGGGTGAGGTCCACACCAAGTGGCAGATCCTCTTCTACGCGGCGCTGATGGTGCCCGTCTCCCTGCTCCTCTACTGGACCGGCGTGGTCGGGCCGTTCTACCTGTGGGCAGCCCTGATCGCCGGGGCCTGGCTGGTGGCCGGGTGCATCGCCCTTCTGCGGGAGCGGCTGCCGGAGCAGTACTGGGCGGTCCGGGTCTACGGCTGGTCCATCCTCTACCTCGGCCTGATCTTCCTGGCCATGATCCTCGATGTCCGTACGTAGGCTGATGAGGACAGGGCGGGCGCGAGGAGCCGCCCGCCGGCTCGGGCCGGCCCTGGCTCTCATCCTGCTGGTCGCCGGCCTGGGCGGCTGCGCCGGTCCGGGGGCGGTGGCTCCGGGGGCAGGCCCCCCGGGAGCCGGTGGCCCGGAAGGGGGAACCCCGGGGGCAGCGGCGGGGGCCTCGCCTCCCGGCGAAGAGGCCGGGGCCGCGCCCCCACGGAAAGAGGCCTGGGGCGCGCCGGCCGGGGACGAGCGCCCCGCCGCGGACCTCTACCTGGAGGTCCGGCTGCTGGAGTCCGGCGGGGACCGCCCGGAGGCGCCTTGGTCCATCGAACCCCGGCACCTGGAGGTGCCCCTGGGGAAGGTGGTGGCCATCCGGGTGGTGAGCCCGAGGGGGAACCGGAGCGGCCACAACCTGGTCATCGGCCCGCCGTACAGCCTCCGGTCCCGGACCATCCCCAGGGGCGGCAGTGCCTGGCTCGTCTTCCGGGCTGACAAGCCGGGGGAGGCGATCCCCCTGGAGTGCGGCATCGCCGGCCACCCCCACCTGGGGATGGCGGGGACGATGACGGTCCGGTGAGGGTCTGGGCGCGCCGGGGCCGGGCAGAGCGGACCGGCTGGAGGACGGGCCCGTCAGGGGGGAGCAGGGGGTGAGGGAGTGAGCGGCACCAGGAGCGGGATCTGGCGGGCCATCTGGAACGGGCTCCTGCTGCGGTGTCCCCGGTGCGGCGAGGGGCGGATCTTCCGGACCCGCTGGGAGATGCATCCCCGGTGTCCGGCCTGCGGCCTGGGGTTTGAGCGGGCGGAGGGGGACTTTCTGGGGGCCATCGTGGTGGCCTATGGGGTGACCTCGATTCTGATCGCGGCCGGGGCCTACGCCCTGGCGGCCCTCACTGAACTGTCCGGAGATGTTCAGGTAGCCATCTGGGCCGCAGTGGGTACCCTCTTTCTCTTCCTTTTCTACCGCAACATGAAGGGGATCTGGATTGGGATCCTCTACCTCATGACCGGGCGGAGCGGAAGCCCATGATGACCGGGCGAAGCGGTAGCCCATGATGACTGGGCGGAGCTGATGACTGGGCCGAGCAGCAGCCCATAAGCGGGAGGCGGTATGTGGTGTCTGGCTTTCGGTTTAGCCGGCGCCGGGGGGCGGGATGGAGGCCGGGGAGTCTCATCCTGGCGGCCCTGGCGCTGGCCGGCTGCGGCCGGGCAGAGCAGTTCCCGCAGACGGTCTTCGACCCTGCGGGGCCTGTAGCCCGGATCCAGCTCGACCTCTTGATGCGGACCCTCTACCTCGTCATCGGGATCTTCATCCTGGTGGCCGGGGTGCTGCTCTACGTGGTCTTCCGGTACCGGGAGCGGCCCGGGGCCGGCGACCCGGAGCAGATCCACGGCAACACCCAGCTGGAGATGGCCTGGACCATCGCACCCATCGTGGCCCTGGCCTTCACCGCGGTGCCCACGGTCCGGGCCAACTTCGCCGTCGCCGAACCGCCGCCGGAGAGCGACCCCATGGTAGTGCGGGCGGTGGGCCACCAGTGGTGGTTCGAGTTTGAGTACCCGGACCTGGGGGTCATCACCGCCAACGAGCTTCATATCCCGGTGGGCCGGCCGGTGAAGCTTCTCCTGGAGTCCCAGGATGTGATCCACAGCTTCTGGGTGCCCCGGCTGGCGGGGAAGACCGACATGATCCCGGGCTACCAGAACACCATGTGGATCCAGGCGGATGAGGCCGGCATCTACTACGGCCAGTGCGCCGAGCTCTGCGGCGCCTCCCACGCCAAGATGCGGTTCCGGGTGATCGCCGTCTCGGAGGAGGAGTTCCGGGCCTGGGCGGAGCGGATGCAGACCTACGCGGTCGATCTCTCCAACAGCGCCCTGGCCGCCCGGGGGATGGAGCTCTTCAAGGAGAAGGGCTGCTTTGCGTGCCACGCCATCGCCGGCACCGAGTTCCAGAACCGGGTGGGGCCGGACCTGACCGGGGTGGGCAGCCGGACCACCATCGCCGCCGGGACCCTGGCGAACACCCGGGAGAACCTCAGCCGGTGGCTGGCGGACCCGCCGGCGGTCAAGCCCGGCAGCAAGATGCCCAACCTGGGCCTGAAACCCGACGAGATCGAGGCGCTGGTGGAGTTCCTCCACAGC
>JAKKUO010000008.1 GCA_021890795.1 Bacillota bacterium
TCCCGCCTGAGATGACGGAAGAATACGCCCCTTGCGAAGGTGAGGAGGAGTGGAAACGATGCCCTGGCCCGGCGTCATCGCCGCGTACCGGCGGTACCTGCCGGTCTCCGATGCCACCCCGGTGGTCACCCTGCTGGAGGGGGGGACGCCCCTGGTGCCGGCGCCCCGGCTGGGCCGGGAACTGGGGGTAGAGCTCTACCTGAAGTTCGAGGGGCTGAACCCCACGGGCTCCTTCAAGGACCGGGGCATGACCGTGGCGGTCTCCAAGGCCCTGGAGACCGGCGCCCGGGCGGTGATCTGCGCCAGCACCGGCAACACCTCCGCCAGCGCCGCGGCCTACGCCGCCCGGGCCGGGATCCGGTGCTATGTGGTCATCCCCGACGGGGCGGTCGCCCTGGGAAAGCTCGCCCAGGCCATCGCCTACGGCGCCCGGGTGCTGCAGATTGCGGGCAACTTCGACGACGGCCTGCGGCTGGTCCGGCAGATCGCCGCCGCCCGGCCGGAGATCGCCCTGGTCAATTCCGTGAACCCGTACCGGCTCCAGGGGCAGAAGACCGCCGCCTTCGAGGTGGTGGACGCCCTGGGCGGCGCCCCCGCGGCCCTGGCGATTCCGGTGGGGAACGCGGGGAACATCAGCGCCTACTGGATGGGCTTCAAGGAGTACGGCCGGGGCCGGCCGGTGCTCCTCGGCTTTCAGGCCGCCGGCGCCGCCCCTCTGGTCCGGGGGGAGCCGGTGCCCAACCCCGAGACGGTGGCCACCGCCATCCGCATCGGCAACCCGGCCTCCTGGCACCTGGCGGTGGCCGCAGTGCAGGAGTCCGGCGGGGGCTTTTACGCCGTAACCGACGAGGAGATCCTGGCGGCCTACGAGGCCCTGGCCCAGATGGAAGGAATCTTTGCCGAGCCCGCCTCCTGCGCGGCCATCGCCGGCCTCTTGAAGCTGGCCCGGGAGGGGCGGCTCGGCCCCTGGCGGGGGCAGCGGGTGGTGGCGGTGCTGACCGGTCACGGCCTGAAGGATCCGGGCACCGCCCTGCGGATCGACCGGCCGCCCCTTCAAGTCCCCGCGGAGTACGAGGCCCTGCTGGCGGCCCTGTCCTGAGCCGCGGCCGTGCCGCCGCGTTTCCCGCCGTGGCTGCGGTCTCAAGCGTCCCTGTCCGAGATCCGGGAGGTTCCCCGTTATGGTGAGGGTGATGGTGCCGGCCACCTCGGCCAACCTGGGGCCCGGCTTTGACACCCTGGGGGTGGCTCTGGAGCTGTACAACGTGGTGGAGATGGAAGAGACCGGGGTGGGGGAGGACGTCATCGAGGTGGAGGGGCACGGTGAGGCCCTGACCCGGCCGGAGAACAACCTGGTCTGGCAGGCGGCCCAGCAGGTCTTCCGGCGGGTGGGCTGGCGGCCTCACGGGCTTCTGATCCGGGAGGCCATCGGCATTCCTGTGGCCCGGGGGCTGGGCTCCTCGTCCGCCGCGATCGTCGCCGGGCTGGTGGGGGCCAACGCCCTGGCGGAGCGGGCCCTGGGCCGGCGGCTCCTGGGCCGGGAGGAGATCCTGGCCATGGCCGTGGCCCTGGAGGGCCACCCGGACAACGTCACCCCGGCCCTGGTGGGCGGGTTCACCGTCGCCTGCCTCGACGGGGGTCGGCCCCTCTACCTCCGGCTCGATCCGCCTCCTGGCCTGGAGGCGGTGGTGGCCATTCCGGAACGGCCCCTGGAGACCCGCCGGGCCCGGGGGGTGCTGCCGGAGACCGTCGCCCTGGCCGATGCGGTCTACAACCTCAGCCGGGCGACTCTCCTGGTCGCGGCCCTGGCCACGGGCCGGCTGGACCTCCTCCCCGCGGCCACCCGGGACCGGCTTCACCAGCCCTACCGGGAGCGGCTGGTCCCAGGGCTGGGGGCCGTGATCGAGGCCGCCCTGGCCGCGGGGGCCCGGGCCGCGGCCCTCTCCGGCGCCGGCCCCTCGGTCATCGCCCTGGTGGCCGCGGGGGGCGCCGAGCCGGTGGCCCAGGCGATGGAAGCCGCCTTCCAGTGGCACGGCAGCCACTGCCGGGTCCTGCCGGTGCGGCTGGCGGCCGCAGGGGCCCGGGTGCTGTAGGCCGCGGTTGGGGCTCAGGGCTCCGGCCCCCGGGGCGGTGGGTCGCCGCGGGCGCCATGGCTTTTCCGTTCCCGGTACTGGGAGCCCCCCGGTCCTGAATACTCCTCCTAGAGGGCTGGTTCCGGACCCTCCTCCGTCCGGGGGCGATGCCGGCCGGCGGGGCCGGCGGCAGCCCGGCAGGGAGGGGACCGCCCCGGGGCAGTCGGGAGGGGTGGGCGGTGGCGGACTGGGAGCAGAAGAGCTTCTGGCTGGAGACCGCGGGCCCGTATGAGCCGCAGCCGGCCCTGCAGGGGGACCGGGTGGTGGAGGTGGCGGTGGTCGGGGGCGGCTTTACCGGCCTCTCCACCGCCCTGCACCTCAAGGAGCGGCAGCCTGGCCTCCGGGTGGCGGTGCTGGAGGCCGGGGTGACGGGGTGCGGGGCGAGCGGCCGGAACGCGGGCTTTGCCATGACCCTTTTCGGCGTCTCCCTCACCATCACCGTCCTCCGCTGGGGCCGGGAGCGGGCCCGGGAGGCGGACCAGTACATGGTCCGGGCGGTGGAGTACACCGAGGCCCAGATCCGCCGGCTGGGGATCGACTGCGACTACGAGCGGCACGGGCTGCTGGCGGTCGCTGCGACCCCCGGCCAGCTCCGGCGGCAGCGGGAGGAGCAGGAGCTGGCCGAGGCGGCGGGGCTCCACCCGACCCGGTGGCTCGACCGGGAGGCGGTCCGGAACCTGGTGGACTCCCCTACGTACCTGGGGGGCCGGTACGACCCCCTCTGCGGCCTGCTGCACCCGGCCAAGCTGGTCCGGGGCCTGGCCCGGGCCGCTCTGGCCGCGGGGGTGGAGGTTTACGAGGGCACTCCCGTCACGGCCATCCACCCGGGGCGGCGGGTGCGCCTGGACACCCCCGGGGGCCGGGTGACTGCCGAGAAGGTGGTCCTGGCCACCAACGCATACACCTGCGCCTTCCCGGCGCTCCGCCACCTCCAGGTGCCGATGCACACTTACGTAGTCCTCACCGAGCCCCTCAGCCCCGCACAGCTCGCCGCCATCGGCTGGCGGCGCCGGGTGGGGGTGGAGGACGGCCGGAACTTCCTGCACTACTACCGGCTCACCCCGGACAACCGGATCCTGTTGGGGGGCCGGGATGCGCCCTACTACTACGGCAACCGGACCGGGGTAGACCGGCACCCGGGGCTCCGGGCCGCGCTGGCCGAGGAGCTCGTCCGGACCTTCCCGGCCCTCCAGGGGGTGCGGCTCACCCACCACTGGGGTGGGCCCATCTCCGCCACCCTGGACATGGTGCCGGCCATCGGCCGGATCGGGCCCAACCTCTTCTACAGCCTGGGCTGCATGGGCCACGGGGTGGCCCTCACCCAGCTCAACGGCCGCACCCTGAGCGACCTGGTGCTGGAGACCCCGAGCGAGCTGACGGCCGCCTGGTTTGTCGGCCGCCGGGCGCTC
Organism: Bacillota bacterium; assembly: GCA_021890795.1. Lineage (GTDB taxonomy): Bacteria > Bacillota > Sulfobacillia > Symbiobacteriales > ZC4RG38 > ZC4RG38. The sequence goes on from JAKKUO010000008.1 coordinate 3,539, forward strand.
CCCCTGCCCCCGGAGCCCATCCGGTATCCCCTGGTCCAGGGGATCCGGGGGGCCCTCCGGCTCCTGGACGCCTGGGACGACTGGCGCAGCCGGCGCCGCCCGGTGCCCGCCGGGACGCCGGGGACCCCCTGAGACCCGTGCCGGGGAGACCGCACCCCGGGAGACCGGGCGCTCCGGCAGGCTGGGCACCCCTTGACGCCCGGGGGGCGGATTGCTAAGATAAGTGAAAACACCGGCACCAATGCCAATACGGCAACGCGAGGAAGGGGCCAGTAGGAAGCGGCCGGCCGCCCAGAGAGCCGGGGGACGGTGCGACCCGGTCGGACGGCGCTTCCGAACCCACCCCGGAGCAGCCGGCGACGAGCCGGCCGGCCACCCCGCCGATACCGGGGAGCCGGGACTCCCCGGGGTCCCCGCTGTGGGGGCTCTGGGGCCAGGGCGGGATGCCGGTCCTGCCCGGGACCCGGGCTGAGGTGGGCGCCAACGGGCGCCAACGAAGGTGGTACCGCGGAAGCAACCCTTCCGTCCTTCGCCGGACGGAAGGGTCTTCGTTTTTCCAGGACCGACCGCCGCGAGAGGAGGGAGCGTCAGGATGCTGGCACGTACGACCCTGGGGTTTCTGGGCGCCGGGGCCATGGCCGAGGCCCTCATCCGGGGGGTGCTGGCCGCAGGCCTGGTGGCGCCGGACCGGATCTGGGTCACCAACCGGAGCCACCGGGAGCGGCTGGAGAGCCTGGCCCGGCGGTTTGGGGTGCGGACCACTCCCCGCAAGGCTGAGGTCGTGGCGGCCGCGGACCTGCTGGTGGTGGCCTGCAAGCCCAAGGATGTGCCGGAGCTCCTGGCGGAGGTGGGAGGGTGCACCCGGCCGGGCCAGGTCCTCCTCTCCGTGGCCGCCGGGGTCCCCACCCGCCGCTTCCTGGACGGGGTGACTCCGGGGGTGCAGGTGGTCCGGGCGATGCCCAACACTTCCTGCCTCGTCCGGGAGTCCGCGACGGCTATCTGCGGAGCCCCGGGCACCGGGCCGGAGGCCCTGGCCCTCGCCCGGGAGCTCCTCGGGGCCGTGGGCCGGGTGGTGGAGGTGCCCGAGGACCTGATGGATGCGGTCACCGGCCTCTCCGGCAGCGGCCCGGCCTACGTCTACCTGATGGTGGAGGCGATGGAGCAGGCCGGGGTCCAGGTGGGCCTCGATTCCCGGGTGGCCCGGGAGCTGGCGGTCCAGACCGTCCTCGGGGCGGCCCGGATGCTGGTGGAGACCGGGGCGGATCCGGCCCTCCTCCGGCAGCAGGTGACCAGCCCCGGCGGGACCACCATGGCCGGGCTGCAGGTGCTGCGGGAGATGGGGTTCGCCGAGGCCCTGGTGCGGGCGGTGGCCCGGGCGGCGGAGCGCTCCCGGGAGCTGGGGGCCCTGGTGGCGGCGCCGCAGGCGATGGGCGGCTGACCGCCCACCGGTCCCGGGGCGCTGGCCCGGCCCCGGGACCCTCTTGACGGCGCTGGGAAGGCCGTGCTATGCTGAATCAGTCAACTGGATAATCGGCCTCCAAGTGCCAAGCAGAAGCCACCGCGCTTCTCACCATACGGCACAGCCAGTATGGTCCGTAACGAGGCAGCAGAGGCGGGGCCCGGCCGGGTCACCCCCCGCGGTGGGGCAGGTCAGGCCGGTGCCGCCGTACCGGCTGGGGTAGCGCGCGGGTGGCACTGCCACCCGCTTTCATCATGTTGTTGGACCTGCCTGGCGGGCCGGGCGCCCTGCCCGGTGCCCGAGGCACACTACCTGGGAGGTGTAAGGTTATCAGCAGGGATCAGCAGCTCCGGGTCAACGAGCAGATCCGGGCCCGGGAGGTCCGTGTGATCTCGGAGACCGGCGAGCAGATCGGCATCCTCCCCTTGCGGGAGGCTTTGCGCATCGCTGCCGATCGTGGCCTCGACCTGGTGGAGGTGGCGCCCCAGGCCAGGCCCCCCGTTTGCCGCCTGATGGACTACGGCAAGTACAAGTACGAGCAGTCCAAGCGGGAACGGGAAGCCCGGAAGAAGCAGAAGGTCATCGATATCAAGGAGATCAAGATGCGCCCGAACATCGAGGATCACGACTTCGAGGTGCGGGTGCGCAACGCCGAGCGCTTCCTCCGGGACGGGGACAAGGTGAAGGCCACCATCATGTTCCGTGGCCGGGAGATTGTCCACGCCGATCTGGGGAAGGCTGTGCTCGACCGGTTGTACGAGCGAGTCAAGGACCTCTGCGTTGTTGAACGGCCCGCCAAGGTTGAAGGCCGCAACATGATCATGATCCTCGCCCCCAAGCCTGGTCTGGCGGAGCGGGAGAAGCAGGAGCCTGCCCAGTCCGAGGCGCAGGCGGAGTAGACAAAGGAGGAAGCGACTTATGCCCAAGATGAAGACCCATCGGGGCGCCGCCAAGCGGTTCAAGGTCACTGCGACCGGCCGTCTGAAGCGGCAGAAGGGCTACCATAGCCATCTGGCCACCCACAAGACCCGGAAGCGGAAGCGGCAGTTGCGGCGGCCGACCCTGGTCAGCGAGACCATGGAGAAGAACATGAAGCGGCTCCTGCCCTACCTGTAATTGAGCGGATGGTCCTATCGGAGGAGGAATTCCCATGGCTCGTGTGAAGACCGGCAAGATCACCCGGCGCCGGCACAAGAAGATCCTGAAGCTGGCGAAGGGATACTACTCGGGTCGGCGCAAGCTGTTCCGCATCGCCAACGAAGCGGTTCTGCATTCCCTGGATTACGCCCGGCGGGACCGCCGGCAGAACAAGCGGAACTTCCGGCGGCTGTGGATCGCCCGGATCAACGCGGCGGCCCGGCTCCACGGCATCTCCTACAGCCGGCTGATGAACGGCCTGAAGAAGGCGGGGATCGCCATCAACCGGAAGATGCTGGCGGATCTGGCCGTGCGGGATGCGGAAGGCTTCCAGCAGTTGGTGGAAAAGGCGAAGGCAGCGCTGTAAGGTTCCCGACGGTACCCGGCCGGGAGACTGGCCGGGTCTTTTCACTCTCGGCGGTCGCCGTGAGGCTGGGGTGGGGGAGGTAAGCCCCCCGCCAGCGGCGGGCTGTCGCCTTGGAGGGATGGGGGTGGCCCCCCGGTTCTTCGTCGTCATCGGCCTGGGCCGGTTCGGCACCGCGGTGGCCCGGACCCTGGTCGCCGAAGGGCAGACGGTCCTGGCTCTGGATCAGGACATGGCCCGGGTCCAGGAGCTCTCCCACGTGCTGCCCCGGGTGGCCCGGTGCGATGCTACGGATATCGAGGCCCTCCGGGTGCTGGGTGTCCCCGGGGCCGACACCGCGGTCGTAGCGGTCGGGGACAGCGTGGAAGCCAGCGTTCTTGCGACGGTCAACCTCAAGGAGCTCGGGGTGCGCCGGGTGGTGGCCAAGGCGACCTCGAAGGCCCACGGGAAGGCCCTGGCACGCTGCGGGGCGGACCGGGTGGTCTACCCCCAGCGGGACATGGGGATCCGGGTCGCCCACAACCTGGTTTCCGCCAACGTGCAGGACTACGTGCGGCTCTCCGACTCCCACTCCATGGTGGAGATGGTCGCCACGCCGGGCATGGTGGGCAGGTCCCTGGTGGAACTCGCCCTGGGCCGGCGGTACGGCGTCAACGTCGTGGCGATCCGCCGGGGTCAGCGGGTCATTGTCAGCCCCCGGGCCGAGGAGGTTGTCCAAGAGGGGGACGTGCTGGTGCTCATCGGCTCTGACGAGGGGATCCGGGAGATGGAGGAGGCGTCCTAGTATGGCGACCACCTCTGGGGGCCGGGGTCGGCACGGCCTCTTCCGGGCTCTTGGCGGGCGGGCCCGGGGCGGCTTCAGCCCCGCCCAGACCATGGTGCTGGGCTTTGCCGGCCTGATCCTGGTGGGCACCTGCCTCCTGGCCCTGCCCGCGGCCTCCGCCACCGGCGAGAGCATCGGCCTCGTCGACGCCTTCTTCACCGCGACCTCCGCGGCCTGCGTCACGGGCCTGCAGGTCCGGGATACCGCCACCACCTTTTCACCCTTCGGCCAGGCGGTGATCCTCCTCCTGGTCCAGGCCGGCGGCCTGGGCACCACCATCCTCGCCACCCTGGTGGCCCTGATCCTCGGAAAGCGCATCTCCCTCCGGGAGCGGCTGGCCCTGAGCGAGACCTTGGGCACCCACGGGCCGTCCGGCGTCGTCCGGCTGGTCCGGGAGATCCTGGTCCTCACCGTGCTGGCCGAGGCGGCAGGGGCGCTCCTCCTCTTTGCCCGGTTCGCCCTGGAGCATCCCCCCGGCCGGGCGGTGTGGCTTGCGGTCTTCCACGCGGTCAGCGCCTACAACAACGCCGGCTTCGACCTCTTCTCCAGGAGCCTCCGGGGCCATGCGACCGACGGGTTTGTCCTCCTGGTGGTGGCCGGTCTCATCATCCTGGGCGGGATCGGCTACATCGTGGTCCTGGACGTCCGCCGGGCGGGACTCAGGTGGCAGGCGTACAGCCTGCACAGCCGTATCGCCCTGGCCACCACCCTGGGGCTGCTGGCCCTGGGGACGGCGCTCTTCGCGCTCCTGGAGTGGCACAACCCCCGGACCCTGGGGGCGCTGCCGCCGGCCTACCGGCTGCTGGCGGCCTTCTTCACCGCGGTCACCCCCCGGACCGCCGGCTTTGAGGTGGTGCCTACCGGCGGTCTCGCGGAGCCGAGCCTGCTCCTCACCATCGCCCTGATGTTCATCGGCGCTTCCCCCGGGGGTACCGGCGGCGGTATCAAGACCACCACCTTCGCCACCCTGCTCCTTGCCCTCCGGGCCGCGATCCGGGGCGAGGAGGCGGTGGTGGTGGCCGGCCGACACCTGCCCGATGACCAGGTGCGCAAGGCGTGGGTCATCGCCACCGCTGCTGCCGGGTGGGTCCTGGGGCTGACCGGGGTGCTGCTGGTGACCGAGGCCGGCCACCGGCTGACGGAGGTGCTCTTCGAGGTGGTCTCCGCCTTCGGCACCGTGGGGCTGACTACCGGCCTCACCCCGCAGCTCAGCCCGGTGGGGCGGGTGCTCATCGCCCTGATGATGTACTCGGGCCGGGTGGGCCCCCTCACCCTGGCGGTGGCCCTGGCGGAGCGGCGGCGCCCCCGGCCGTCCATCCAGTTCCCCGAGGAACGGGTGATGATCGGGTGAAACTCTTTGCCGTCATCGGCCTGGGCCGCTTTGGCTCCAGCGTGGCCCGGACCCTGGAGTCCCTGGGCCACCAGGTCCTGGGCATCGACCGGAACCCGGCCCGGGTGGCCCAGATGCGCCACGAGCTGACCGACGTGCGGCAACTAGACGCCACCGATGAGGAGCACCTGCGGGAACTCGGGGTCGCCAACTTCGACGCGGTGGTGGTGGCCATCGGCCACAACCTGGCGGCCAGCGTCCTCTGCACCCTGCTCCTCAAAGAACTCGGGGCCGCCTGGGTGGTGGCCAAGGCCTCCAGCCCCATCCACGCCAAGCTGCTGACCAAGGTCGGCGCGGACAAGGTGATCCAGCCCGAGTGGGAGATGGGGTGCCGGGTGGCCCATCACCTCCTGAGCGGCACGGCCCTGGACTCCCTGGAGCTCGGCCCCGACTACCGGGTCCTGGAGGTGGCGGCAGCCCCGGTGATGTTCGGCCGTTCCCTCCGGGACCTGAACCTCCGGGCCCGGCTGGGCCTGAACGTCATGGCCATCAAGCGGGGCGAGGATGTGATCGTCAATCCCGGCCCCGACGAGGTGATCCAGGCCGGCGACTTCCTGGTGGTCATGGGGGACGCGGGGAGCCTCAGGCGTCTCAACGAGATGGAACGAGACTGAAGGAGAGGGGCAGGGAGCAGCCATGGCCCAGATCTCGAGCCCCCGGAACGCGCTGGTGCGGCTGGTGCGGGCCCTGAACACCGACCGGCGGGAGCGGGAAGCAAGGGGAGAGGCGGTCATCGAGGGCATCCGGCTGACCGAGGAGGCCCTGGCGGCGGGGCTCACCCTCTCCTTTTTCTTCTACACGGCCGGCCTGCTGGAGAAGGAGCGGGGGCGGCGGCTGGTGGAGCGGCTGGCCGCGGCGGGGGTGCAGGGGTTTGAGGTGACCGAGGAGGTCCTGGAGAGGGTCGCGGACACCGAGACCCCCCAGGGCATCCTGGCGGTCTGCGCCATCCCCCGGCACCGGCCCGAGGCCCTGCCCCCGGGGCTGGTGGTGGTCGCCGACGGGATCCAGGACCCGGGGAACCTCGGCACCCTGGTCCGGGGGACGGAGGCCCTGGGCGGAGCCGGGGTGGCTGTCGGCGGCCAGACCGTCGACCCGTGGTCGCCCAAGGTGATCCGGGCGAGCATGGGCTCCCTCTTCCGGCTGCCGGTGGTGACGGCCAAGGCGACGGGCCCGCTCCTGGAGGCCCTGGCCAGCCGGGGCTTCCGGGTGGTGACGGCAGACCCCGGGGGCCGGCGGCTGCCCTGGGAGGTGGACTGGTCCGGACCCGTGGCCCTGGTCATCGGCTCCGAGGCCGCCGGCCCTTCCCCCGCGGCCCGGGCCCTGGCCGCGGAGACGGTCCGGATCCCGATGGTAGGCCCCACCGAGAGCCTGAACGCCGGGGTGGCCGGAAGCCTCCTGCTCTACGAGGCCCTGCGGCAGCGGCAGGCGCCGGGCGGAAGGCCGGTGCAGTAGCAGCAGGCGCAGGGTAGGAGGCCGGGCGGACCGGGGCGGTGAGGAGTTTCTCCGCCGTTGCGCCGGCCTCCGCCGGTGTGGTACAATGATTTGCGTCAGATTAATCAAAACCCTGCTGGAAAGGGAGTGGTCCCCCTGTCCCCAGCCCAGGTGTTCTGGAACCTCTTCCTGCGGACAGGTTCGGTGGTGGCCTACCTTCTGTACCGGCGCTTCTCTCTCCAGTAGGGCTGTGCTATAATCTCCTACACGAATAGCCCGCCGGGGAACCCGGATCCCGGCGGCGCCGGCCGGAGGAGGGGCCGGCCGGCAACGCGGCTGCAGGCGATGAAGGAGGAAAGTACGCCGCCAGGGCGGTGTCCAGAGACGGGGCCCTTGGCTGGAAGGTCCCGCTCCGCCGGCGTCGGAAGTTCCCTCCGGAGCTGCCGCCCTGAAGCATCGGCCCGGGCAGGGCCCGGGGCCGGTGTGGGTAGGGGCGGCCGGCGCGCCACCGTTATCCGGCGAGGGCATCGGCCAGCAGGCCCGTGCCCGGCGAGGGGGGCCGACCGGGCGGCCCAAGATGGGTGGTACCGCGGGAAGAACTCCCGTCCCATGCGGGACGGGGGTTTTGGTTTTCCACGAGGTTTGCAGGAGGTGCATGTCGTGATCGAGGAGGTCAGCCGCATCCAGGCCGAGGCCCTGGCGGCCATCCAGGCGGCCGCCTCCACCGAGGAGCTGAAGGCCCTCCGGGTCCGGTACCTCGGCAAGAAGGCGGAACTGAGCCAGCTCCTGGGGCAGATCGGCCGGCTGCCGCCGGAAGAGCGCCGGGCCTTCGGGGCGGCCTGCAACCAGGCCCGGGAGGCCATCGAGGCGGCCCTGCGCGAGCGGGAAGAGGAGCTGCGGCAGCAGGAGCTTGCGGCCCGGCTGGAGGCGGAGCGGATCGACGTGACCCTTCCGGGCACCTTCGTGCCCCGGGGACACCTGCACGTCCTCCGGCAGGTCTGGGAGCGGATCGAGGAGATCTTCATCGCCATGGGGTACGAGGTCTACGACGGCCCCGAGGTAGAGACGGACTGGTACAACTTCGAGGCCCTCAACATCCCCCAGGGGCACCCGGCCCGGGACGCCCAGGACAGCTTCTTCATCTCGGGCGAGGTGCTGCTCCGGACCCATACCTCTCCCTGCCAGATCCGGTACATGCAGTCCCGGGCTCCGGCCCTGCCGGTGCGGGTGATCGTCCCCGGCCGGGTCTACCGCCGGGACTTTGAGGACGCCACCCACAGCGCGATGTTCCACCAGGTGGAGGCCCTGGTCCTGGACCGGGGGATCACCATGGGGGACCTGAAGGGGACGCTCCTGGAGATGGCCCGGGCCCTCTTCGGCCCCGAGACCCAGGTCCGGCTCCGGCCCTCCTACTTCCCCTTCACCGAGCCCAGCGCCGAGGTGGATGTGACCTGCATCTTCTGCCGGGGCGCGGGCTGCCGGGTCTGCAAGGGGGAGGGGTGGATCGAGATCCTCGGCGCGGGGATGGTCCACCCGACGGTGATCCGGAACGGCGGCTACGATCCCGAAGAGGTGACGGGCTTCGCCTTCGGCGTGGGGCTGGAGCGGGTGGCGATGCTGATGTACGGCATCGAGGACATCCGGCACTTCTTCAACAACGACCTGCGCTTCCTGCGCCAGTTCTGAGGGGGTGACCGGCGGTGCGGGTATCCATCGACTGGCTGAAGGAGTACGTGGAGGTCCAGGAGGAGCCCCGGCAGCTGGCAGAGCTTCTCACCGGCGTCGGGGTGAAGGTGGAGGCGATCACCCCCCTGAACCAGGGGGTCCGGGGGGTGGTGGTGGGCCGGGTGGAGCGGATCGAGCGGCACCCCAACGCCGACGCCCTCTGGGTCTGCACCGTGGATGTGGGCCGGCCGGAGCGGCTCACCATCGTCACCGGGGCCCAGAACGTCCGGGCCGGGGACCTGGTGCCTGTGGCGGTGCCCGGGGCGACCATCGCGGGGGGCAAGGCCATCGGGGTGGCGGAGTTCCGGGGGATCCGGTCCGAGGGGATGCTCTGCTCGCCGGAGGAGCTGGGCATCGCCGAAGGGGGCGACGGGATCCTGATCCTGCCCCCGGACGCCCCGGTGGGGGCCGACGCCGCCCGGTACCTGGGCCTGGACGACACGGTGCTGGAGCTGGAGCTTACGGCCAACTACGCCGCCCACTGCCAGGCGATGCTCGGGGTGGCCCAGGAGTACGGCGCTATCACGGGCCAGACCCCCCGGTGGCCGGAGCCCCGGGTGGCGGAGGGGCCGGACCCGGTGACCGGGGCCCGGGACATCCGGGACCTCATCCGGATCCGGATCGACGCGCCGGACCTCTGCTACCGGTACGCCGGCCGGATCATCCGGGGGGTGAAGGTGGGCCCCTCCCCGGGGTGGCTCCAGGCCCGGCTCCGGGCCGCGGGGATGCGGCCGATCAACAACATCGTCGACGTCACCAACTACGTCATGCTGGAGCTTGGCCAGCCGCTCCACGCCTTTGACTACGACCGGATCGCCGGCCGGGAGATCATCGTCCGCCGGGCCCGGCCGGGAGAGCGCATTGTCACCCTGGACGGCCAGGAGCGGGTGCTGGGCGAAGACGTGCTGGTGATCGCCGACGGGGAGAAGCCCCAGGTGATCGCCGGGGTGATGGGGGCCGAGGACTCGGAGGTGCGGCCGGAGACCACCACCGTCTTCCTCGAGGCGGCGATCTTCGACGGCATCAACAACCGGCGGACCAGCCGGCGGTACGGGATCTTCTCCGAGGCGGCCAGCCGGTTCAGCCGGGGGGTCGACCCCTCCGGGGTGATCCGGGCCCTGGACCGGGCGGCGGAGCTCATCGTCCAGGTGGCCGGCGGTCAGGTGGTGGCAGGAGTGATCGACCTCTATCCCCGGGTCGCGGTGCCCAGGGTGATCCCGGTCCGGCTCCGGCGGCTCTGGACCGTCACAGGCCTCGCCCTGGAGGAGCGGCAGGTGGCGGAGTACCTGAAGCGCCTGGGCTTTGCCGTCCTGCCGGCGGAGGACCTGCTCTTCACCCCGGACGGGGAGGAAGCGGCCGGGGGGAGCGCTGGGGACGGCGCAGCCGGCGCCCCGGAGGGTGACGGGGCGGACGCCCTGGCGGCCCTGGCGGAGCGGGACCCGGTCTGGGCGGCGATGGCCCGGGTCTCCCCAGTGCCCGACGACCCGGCGAACCGGTCGGCCTGGCTCCGGGCGGCCCGGCAGGAGATCGCCCGGGCCCGGGAGACGGTCCGGCCCTGGGCCGCGGATGAGGCGGGGCTCCTGGTCGCGGTGGTGCCCACCCGGCGGCTGGACGTGGCCATCGAGGCGGATATCGCCGAGGAGGTGGCCCGGCTCCACGGCTACAACCGGATCGAAGCCACCCTGCCCCAGGGGCCGGCGGTCCGGGGCGGCCGGAGCCCGCAGGCGGCCATCACCCTCCGGGCCCGGCGGATCCTAGCCGGGGCGGGGCTGGTGGAGGTGATGACCCATTCCCTCACCCATCCCCGGGTCTTCGACCGGCTGCGGCTGCCGGCGGACAGCCCCCTCCGGCAGGCGGTGACTGTCCAGAACCCCCTGTACGAGGAGCGGTCCATCCTCCGCACCCTGCTGGCCCCCGCCCTTCTGGACGTGGCCCAGTACAACGTCAACCGGCAGGTGCGGGACCTGCAGATCTTCGAGATCAGCCGGGTCTACCATCCCCAGCCTGGGGAGAGCCTGCCTCGGGAGGAGGAGCGGCTGGGGATCCTGGCCCTGGGCCAGGGGCGGCCCAAGACCTGGGACCAGCCCGCCAAGCCGGTGGACTTCTACTACCTGAAAGGGGTGGTGGAGCACCTCCTGGACAGCCTCGGGGTGCCCAGGGAGGCCTGGCGGCTGGAGGCCGGCACGGTGCCCTTCCTCCATCCGGGCCGGACCGCGCGGCTCTTCGTCGGCGGCGAGGAGGTGGGCTACCTCGGGGAGCTGCATCCCGAGGTGCAGGCGGCCTGGGACCTGCCCGGACGGACCTACCTGGCGGAGCTGCGCTGGGCGCCCATCGTGGGGGCGGTGGCGGAGAAGCCGGGCTACACCCCGGTTCCCCGGTACCCGGCGGTGGGCCGGGACGTGGCCATGGTCATTGGCCAGGAGGTGCCCGCCGCCCGGGTGGAGGCGGCGATCCGGCAGGCCGGTGGGGAGCTCCTGGAGGAGGTGCGGCTCTTCGACCTCTACCAGGGGCCGCCGGTGCCGCCGGGCAAGCGCAGCCTCGCCTACTCCCTCACCTACCGGGCCCCGGACCGGACCCTCACCGACGCAGAGGTGGAGGCGGTCCACAACCGGGTGCGGCAGGCGCTCCAGGATCTGGGGGCGGAGCTGCGGTCCTGAGGAAGCTGGGGGGTCGCCGGGGGCCGCGGGTCGCCGCCTGGCGGGGGCGACCCGCGGCCCGGCGCCGGCTCTGGCGGCCCGCGGCCTGGCGCCGGGCAACTTGCCCCACTGCCGCCGTTGGTGTACGATGGGTGGTACGGCAGGCGGTGGCAGGGGGTGCCACCGCCCACACAGATGCCGGCGGGGAGGTTGCCATGAGCCCAGAGGTTCAGGTCGGTATGCCGGCGCCGGACTTCCGGCTGCCCTCCACCCACGGGGAGATCGCACTGAGCGACTTCCGGGGCAAGAACGTGGTGCTCTACTTCTACCCCCGGGACAACACCCCGGGCTGCACCCGGGAGGCGGTGGATTTCCAGGAGCGGCTCGACCAGTTCGCGGCGCTGGGCACCGTCGTCCTCGGGGTGAGCACCGATTCCCTGGCGTCCCACCAGCGGTTCTGCGAGAAGCAGAACCTCACCTTCCCCCTGCTCTCGGACGCCGACGGGGCGGTGGCCACCCGGTACGGGGCCTACGGCGAGAAGAAGATGATGGGCAGGACCCACATGGGGATTATCCGCTCCACCTTCGTCATCGACCGGGACGGCATCGTCCGGTACGCCCGGCGCGGGGTGAAGGTGGAGGGTCATGCCGAGGAGGTGCTCCGGTTCATCCGGGAGCACCTGCGCTGAAGGAGGCGGGCACCAGCAGAACAGGGTACGGTCCCCACCCCGGTACCCGGAGTGGGGACCGTACCCGTCCCTGTCCGCCTTCCGGCGGCTCAGCCGGCCTCTCCCTTCAACTTCTCCTCCACCGACCGCACCTTGCCCTCCATGGAGGCGGGCTTGTCCCGGCGGTCGTCGATGCGAATGGAGGTGGAGACCCGCACGGCCCCGGCGGCAAAGACGGCCTCGTGGGCCTTGCGGATGGCAGCCAGGATCCGGTCCAGGTCCCCCTCCAGGATGGTGGCCATGGGGGTCAGCATCGTCTTCAGCCCTGCGGCCTTGGCTTCCTCTTCCAGCACCTGATGGGCCCGGGCCACCCAGGGGCTGAGGCTAGGGGTGGCGGTGCCCAGGGGCACGATGGTAACCTCGACAATGGCCATGGGGTGGCACCTCTCCTTCCAAGGGGGCCGTTTTTCCCCTGAGGCCAATTTCGCCGGGAGCGGGCCGGCCCCCTGCCGGCCGGCAGCCCCTCGGCAGCGCCGCGGCAGATCCGCAGGGAGGCACCGTGGAGGAGATTCGCGACTGGCAGATCCTGGACGAGAGCGAGACGGTGGCGACCGGGCCCCTCGAGGATCAGTTCGAGGCGGATCAGAGGCTACTCCGGGAGGTGGCTGCGGGAAAGCGGCCGCCCACGGTCCGGCTCTGGCGGCACCGGGGGGCCTTGGCCCTGGGCCACCGGGACACCCGGCTCCCCGGGTGGCGGGAGGCCGCAGACCGGATCGCTGCCCGGGGCTACGCGGTGGCCGTCCGGCCCTCCGGCGGCCTGGCGGTGCCCCTGGACCCGGGGGTGCTGAACATCGGCCTCTTCTACCCCGACCCCACCGGGGCCGTGGACCCGGGCTTCCGGGCCATGCACCGGCTCCTGGCCGCCTGCCTCCGCTCCCTGGGGCTCCAGCCCCGGGTGGGGGAGGTGCCGGGGGGTTACTGCCCCGGCCGGTCGGACGTCAGCGTCGGGGGCCGGAAGGTGGCAGGAGTCGCCCAGCGCCGGACCCGGGGCGGGGCCGGGGTGGTGGCCTTCCTCCTGGTGGAGGGGGAGGGGGCGGCCCGGGGGCGGCTGGCCGCGGAGTTCTACCGGCTGGCCGCCCGGGCCGGAGACGCCCTGGAGCCGGCGGCGGCGTCGCCGGACCGGACCCCCGGGGTGGACATGGGGAGTCTTGGCCCCGGGCCCTTTCTCCAGGTGCAGCCCGAGGCGATGGTCAGCCTCCAGGAGCTCCTCGGCCCCACTATTACCGCCCAGAAGGTGGCGGCCCGGCTGAGGGCGCTCCTGACCGCCGGGGCCGTGCGGCTGTTCGCTGACGGGCCGGAGGTGTGAACAGGTCGGGCCCCACACGAGGGATGTGATGGCAGTGGCGGTACTAACCGTGCAGGGTGCGACCAAGTACTACGGTGGCTTCAAGGTCTTTTCCGATGTCTCGTTTCTCCTCAACGAGGGGGAGAAGGTGGCCCTGGTCGGCCCCAACGGGGCGGGGAAGTCCACCCTGCTCCGGGCGGTGGCCGGGCTAACGGAACTGAGCGCGGGGCGGATCAGCCTTGCCCCCGGCACCCGGGTCGGGTACCTGAGCCAGGACCCGGAACTCGATCCCCGGCGGACGGTGGAGGAGGAGGCGGCCCAGGCCTTTGCCCACCTGGCTGCCTGGGAGCGCCGGCTCCGGGAACTGGAGGTCCGGATGGCGGAGGTCCGGGAGGGTCCGGAGGCCGAGGCCCTGATGGCGGAGTACGGCCGGCTCCTCCACCGGTACGAGGCGGCCGGGGGCTATAACGTGCCGGCCCGGGTCCGGCAGGTGCTGGCGGGCCTGGGCTTCCGTCCGGAGCAGTACAGCCTGCCCGTGGGGGCTCTCTCCGGCGGGCAGAAGGTGCGGCTGGGGCTGGCCAAACTCCTCCTCACCGCACCGGACCTGATGCTCCTGGACGAGCCCACCAACCACCTGGACCTGGAGGCCACCGAGTGGCTGGAGGAGTTCCTGCGCCAGTCCAGGGCGGCGGCCCTCATCGTCTCCCACGACCGGTACTTCCTGGACCGGGTGACCAGCCGCACCCTGGAGCTGGCCGGCGGCCAGGCCACCCTCTACCATGGGAACTACAGCTACTACCTCGAGGCCCGGGAAGTCCGGCTGCGGCAGCAGGAGGCCGAGTGGCGCCGGCAGCAGGAGGAGGCCGAGCGGCTCCGGGAGTACATCCGGCGGTACAGCGCCGGCAACCGGGCCCGGCAGGCCAAGAGCCGGGAGAAGATGCTGGAGCGGCTGGAGGCTCAGATGGTGGAGCGGCCGCGCCCCGTCCGGACCGACCTCAAGCTCCGGTTTGAGATCGGCTACGAGAGCGGCGACGAGGTCCTGGCCGTGGAAGGGCTCACCAAGGCGTACGGGGACCGGGTGGTCTTCTCCGGAGTGAGCCTCCGGGTGCAGCGGGGCGACCGGATCGGGGTGGTCGGCCCCAACGGCGCGGGCAAGACCACCCTCCTGAAGGTCCTCCACGGCCTCATCCCGGCCAGCGGCGGCCAGGTCTGGTGGGGGGTAGGGGTGACCCGGGCCTACTTCTCCCAGGACCTCGACCAGCTGGACGGGACCGGCACGGTGCTGGACGAGATCCTCCGGCTGCCCGGGATGACCATCCACACCGCCCGTTCCCTCCTGGCCCGGTTCCAGTTCCGGGGGGAGGAGGTGGAAAAGCCGGTGGCCGCCCTCTCCGGGGGCGAGCGGAACCGGCTGATTCTGGCCAAGCTGGTGCTCTCCGGCGCCAACGTGCTGCTCCTCGACGAGCCCACCAACCACCTGGACCTGGAGGCCCGGCAGGCTCTGGAAGAGGCCCTTCAGGCCTACCCCGGCACCCTGATCGTGGTCAGCCACGACCGCTATTTCCTCGACCGGGTGGCGACCAAGATCTGGGAGGTGGCCGGCGGGGCGGTCACCGAGCATCCGGGCACCTATTCGGAATGGCGGGCCCGCCGGGCCGCGGAGACTGCCCTCACCGCCGGTGCGGGGGCCGGCGCCGGCCGGGGGACGGGCCCCGCCAGTGGGGCAGGGGCCGGCAGCGGGGCGGTCGCCGGCCGGGAGCGGGGCGAGCCTGCCCCCGGATCGGCCGGGCCGGGCGCCGGGGCGCCCGGCCGCCGGGAAGCCGGGGGGCGGCCCCGGGGCGGGGCGGCCCGGGAAGCCCGCCGGGCCCAGGCCCTGGTCCGGCAACTGGAAGAGCAGATCGCACGGCTGGAGGAGCGGAAAGCGGAACTGGCCGCCCGGCTGGGGGATCCCAATACCTACCGCAGCCTCCTGGGCCGGGAGCTGGTCGCCGAGTACGAGGCCCTGGAGCGGGAGCTGCAGCGGCTCTACCGCGCCTGGGAGGAGGCGGCAGAGGAGGTGCTGTGATCCGCTGCCCGTCCGCCGGCGCATAGCCCCCCGGGGCGCGGGCATAGCCTCCGGCAGGGGGTGGTGGGATGCTGGCGGCGGTGGTGCCGGCCCGGGATGAGGAAGGCCGCATCGGGCGGGTGCTGCAGCGGCTCCTGCGGTTGCCCCTCGACCTGATCATCCCGGTGGTCAACGGGTCGGCGGACCGGACCTGGTCCGAGGTGCTGGCGATCCGGGACCCCCGGGTCCAGCCCCTCCACTACGCCGAGGCCCTGGGGCTCGACGTGCCCCGGGCCGTGGGCGCCCGGGCGGCCCTGGCCGCGGGGGCCCAGGGCGTGCTCTTCGTCGACGGGGACATGGCCGGCCACCTGGAGCCCGCCCTGCGGATGCTGCTCCAGTGGGTTCGCACCGGGCGGCTGGACATGGCCCTCTGCCACGTCCGGCGAACCCCGCCGGTCCATCCCGGCTCCATGGCTTCCCGGGTCCAGGCCCTGCGGCTGGAGCTGAACCACGTCCTCGGCCTCCGGGCCCTGGGGGACGCGATTCCGTCCCACGGTCCCCACGCGGTCTCCCGCCGGTTCCTACAAGCGGTACCCCTCCGGGAACTGGCCCTGCCGCCGGTGAGCCAGGCCCTGGCGGTCCGGGCGGGGCTGCGGGTGGGGGTGGGAGCGCTTCTTGACCACCGGGACCTGGGCCACTGCCCCCGCCCGGCGGAGCACCGGCGGCGGGTGGGGGAGACCCTGGTCGGGGACTGCCTGGAGGCGATTGCCGCCTACCGGGGCGAGCCCCGGACCCGGGAACGGGACGGGGTTGTCTACCTGGGATACCACCCGGAGCGCCGGCTCGACCTCCTGGAAGATGCCGGCGGGGCAGGGAGGGAGCTGGGCGGTGCCGGGGCGCGGGAGGTGCAGGCCCCGTCCGCGGAATGGACATCCTAAGGGGCGGTTCGGGGGAGCACGGAGCCGGGGGGAGACGGGTTGTCCGGCGCGTTGTGGTACGAGGTCATCCGGGACGTACCGGCCCTGGCGCTGCGCACCATCCTGTTGTACGGTGTGGTGCTGGCCACCATGCGGTGGACCGGCAAGCGGACCGTGGCCACCATGGCCCCCTTTGACCTCGCCCTGATGATCATGATCAGCGAAGTCGCGGCCATTCCTATCACGGAACTGAACGTGGACCTGGCCCACGGCCTGGTACCGGTGATCCTGCTCGGCGCGCTCCACGTGCTGGTGACCACCATCAACCTGCGGAGCCGCCGGTTTGAAGCCCTCACCGAGGGGAGGCCGACCCTCCTGATCGCCCGGGGCCGGGTCCTGATGGAGAACCTGCGCCGGGAGCGGGTCAGCCTCGCCGATCTGAGTGCCGCCCTCCGGCTGCAACAGGTCACCCACCTGGAGCAGGTGGAAGCGGCCTGGCTGGAGCCGGGGGGCGGCGTCAGCATCCTCTTGCGGCCGGCGGACCGGCCGGTGACGGTCCGGGACCTCGCAGCCCTGGCCGGGGCGGTGGGGCCAGGGCGGGCAGCCCCGGCCGCGGGGACAGGGCGGGCTTCTCCGGCCCAGGGGCCGGGGCAGGCCCTGACCTGGCCGGCCGGAACGGGGCAGGCCTCCCCCGCGGCGGGAGCCCGGGCCCCGGGGGGCGGAGCGGCGTACGCGCCGGTGGCTTCTCGCCCCGGGGCCGGTGCGGAGCCGGCCCCCGGTTCCGGGGAGCCGCCGGACCTGGGGCTGATGGCCGACGACCTTCTCCCGGGCCTGGAGGCTTATGCGCCGGGCCCGGAGGGCGATGCGGCTGCGGGCGGGGGCCGGGAGGCTGGACCGGGGGCGCCGGTGGGGACCGGGGTGGCGGAGGAGGCCCCGGGCCGGGGGGGCGGCCGGCAGGATCCACCGGGGTAGGCGGAGAAGGGCTCAGCAGCCCGGCCGCCTGCGGAGCCCGGGGCGCGGTCCCCCGGGGTCCGGGACGGGCGGCACTTCCGGGGAGGGATCCCGCTTGGCTTTCCTGCTCCTCTTTGTCGACGGCATCGGCCTGGGCCGCCGGGATCCGGCGGCCAACGTCTTTCTGCGGGCCCGGATGCCCCACCTGGAAGGGCTCCTGGGGGGGCAACCCCTGGTGGCGGGGAGTCTGCCCGCCACCGGTCCCCGGTCCGCCGGGGTACCGGTGGACGCCACCCTGGGGGTGCCGGGGATCCCCCAGAGCGCCACCGGCCAGACCGCGATCCTCACCGGGGTGAACGCCCCCCGGGCCATCGGCCGTCACCTCAACGGCTATCCGACTCCCCGGCTCCGGCAGATCCTGATGGCCCACAGCCTCTTCAAACGGATCCGGGACCTGGGCCGGACCGCCACCTTCCTCAACGCCTACCGCCCCGAGTTCTTCCGGTGGCTCGAGGCCACCGGGGGCGACCCGGACCGGGCGGATGAGGAGGTTCTGGACCGGATTTTCAACCCCGCCGGCGCCGCCCCAGGGTCCGGGCTGCCGCCGGAGTGGTCGGCCCGGGCCGCCCGGCGGTACCGGCCCTCGGCTTCCACGGTCGCGGTCCTGGCCGCCGGCCTCCCCTTCCGCACCCTGGACGACCTGGCCGCGGGGGAGGCGGTCTACCACGACATCACCCGGGCGACCCTTCGGGCCCAGGGCTACCCGATCCCCCTCCGGGCCCCGGAGGAGGCGGGAGCGGACGCGGCCCGGGTGGCCCGGCGGTACGACTTTGCCATGTTCGAGTACTTTCTGACCGATCTCGCCGGCCACGCCCAGGATCCCGACCAGGCGGTGGCGGTGCTGGAGACCTGGGACCGGTTCCTCGGCGGGGTGCTCGCTGGTCTCGACCCGGACCGGGATACGGTGCTCATCCTGAGCGACCACGGCAACCTGGAGGACCTGGCGGTGCGGACCCATACCCGGAACCCGGTACCGGCCATCGCCTGGGGCGCCGGGGCTCAGGCGCTGGTGGGTGGGCTTCGGGACCTGACCGATGTCGCCGGGGCCATTCTCTCCGCCCTGGGTCTCTCCTCTCCGCCCCGGAAACCGCCCCTGGACACCGTTGGCAGGGCCCCGGATGAACCGCACGGCGGGCCCCACCCGTCCAAAGGGTAGCAGCAGCGAGGTGACACCCATGTGGCGACGCCGCATTCTGGCACTCATTGCGGGGCTGGCCCTGGCGGCCCTGCCCGGGGCGGGACTCCGGGCGGTGGCCGGTCTCCGGAACGCCCGGCCGAACGCCCTGGCCGATCCCGTGGCTGTTGTGGACCCGGGAGAACCCGGGGCCGCCGGGCGCGACAACGGAGCCCCCACCTTGTTGGACCTCACGCTCCCCGCCCGGGTGGCGGCTGAGGAGCCCTTTCCCATCACCGCCCGGGTGCTCCCCCCGCCGGCCGGGGTCCGGGACGCGGTGGTGGTCCTCCGTTCCCCCGGTGGGCAGGAGGTGGAGGTCCGGCTCCTCGGGGACAGCCGGGGCGAGGTGCTCACCGGCACCGGCCTCCTCCCGGCCTTTGCTGAGCCGGGGGCGTGGACGGTGGAGCGGGTCTTCCTGGTGGATAACCTGCGGCAGGTCTTTGCCGTGGATCGGGGGCCGGGGGTGGGCCGGCGGCTCGAGGTGGAGGGCCCGGGACCGGTGGACCTGACGCCGCCGGCGGTGCTCCAGGTGACCGTCTCCCCCGAGGAGGCGGCCCCGGGGCAGCCCCTCCTCATCGCCGCGGTGGTGACCGACGACCTGGCGGGGGTCCGGTCGGTCCGGGCGGCCCTGGCCCCGACGGCCCGGCCGGATCCGGGCTGGTGGAACGAGGTCTCCCTCCGGTGGAACCCCGGGGCGGGCCGCTGGGAGGGAATCGCCTACGCGCCCTTTGACCCGGGCCCCAGCGGCCAGGTCTACGTCCGGTGGGTGGAGGCCCGGGATCGGGCGGGTAACGCCAGCCTGTGGCAGGCGGACCTGGTGGGGCCCCGGGAAGCCTGGTCGGTCCGGGTGACCGCCCCCCGGCAGGTGCCCGGGGCCCTCAAGACCACCGCCCGACTGGCGGTGCTCCACGGGGAGGAGCTGCCCTTTGACGAGTGGGTGCGCCGGGACCGTCAGCGGGTCCTCGGCTACCTGGCCCTGAGCCCGGCACCCCCCGGCCTCCGGCAGACCATCCGGCAGGAGCTGGATGCCCTGGTGGCCGCGGCCGGCGCGGTGGCGGCGGAAGCCTACCGGCCCCCGGCCGGGGGGCTGGCGGTGGTGCCGCCGGCCACCACGGGCAAGGCCTGGGCCCTGGCCGGGGCCATCCGGGCCCGGCTGCTCCTGCTGATGGAAATGGACCGGCGGGAGGGCCGGCGGCCGGACCTGCCGGCTGCCGGGCCCGCGCAGATCCAGGCCGCCTACCTGCTCCCCGACAGCGTCGGCCTCCGGCCCCTGCCGCCGGCGGTGCTGGAGACCTTGGGGCCCGCCTACGCGGCCTTTATTGCCCAGGTGGTGGCAGAGAGCAGCATCCCCGCGCCGCTCCTGGCGGCGGCCCACCGGGGGCCTACCTGGGGCGCCGCGGACTTCCTGCCGGACCACATGATCTGGGTGGCCCCCGGCAGCTACGACCAGTACCTGGGCAAGCACAAGGCAGGGGAGATGGAGCTGATCCTGCCCCTCGACCCGCTCCACCTCCAGGACCCCACGGGCCTGGCGGGGACGGTGATCCACGAGTTGGGCCACCACCTGCACATGGTGCTCCTCGATGCCCCCTCCCCCCGCTCGCCCCTCTGGCAGGAGTACCTGCGGATCCGGGGCGGCTACGAGTTCGCGCCGGCGACCCTGGGCCACGACGCCTGGCCCGAGGAGAACTTCGCCGAGGACATGGTCTACCTCTTTGCCCCCCGGCCGGTGGCCGCGGCTCGGTTTGACCCCCTCAGCTTTGCCCGGCAGTCCTACCCCCGGCTGGACCAGGAGCCCGAGATGGCCCAGGCCCTGCGCCAGTTCGTGGCGGAGCGGATGGTGGCCGGCATCGAGCCGCCCCTCACCGTGGACTTGCCCGCGGCGGAGCTGGTGCTTGCCGCCGGGGAGCGGCTCACCCTCACCGGCCGGTGGCAGCCCGGCGGGGAGGTGACGGGGTACTGGGTGGAGGGCCACCCTGCGGAGATCCTGGGGGGCGCCTACCCCCTCCAGCCCCGGGGCGTCGTGACCGGGAGGGCCGGGGCCGACGGCCGGTTCCGGCTGGAGCTCACCGGGCTCCCGGCGGGCCGGCCGGCGGTGGTGATGGTCGAGGCCCGGGACGGCCAGGGGCAGGTCCGGCGGAGCCGCAGCTTCTGGGTGCTGGCGCCGTAAAGCGGGGATTGCGCCTCTCCGGAGCCCACGGCACAATGGGAAAGGCGCGGGGAAGGGCGCGGCCGGCCCGGCCGCGCCCTGGCGCCGCGAAAGGACGGGATGAACGGCGATGGATGAGCGGGTCCTCCGCACCCTCGAATTCGACAAGATCCGAGAGCGGCTGGTGGAGAAGGCCGCCACCCGGATGGGGAAAGAGCTCTGCGCCTCCCTGATGCCGTCCACGAAGATGCTGGAGGTCCGGCACCGGCTCCGGGAGACCTCCGAGGCCCGGGCGCTTCTGCGCTCCGGCAGCTCCATCCCCCTCGGGGGCATCCACGACCTCCGGCCAGTGGTCCGCCGCGCGGCCCTGGGCGGGATCCTGGAGCCCGCGGAACTCCTCGACGTGGCCGACACCGCCGCCGCGTGCCGGCGGCTGAAGAAGTTCCTGCTCGACCATCGGGACGAGGCCCCCACCCTGGCCGCGTACGGCAACCAGATCGGTGTTTTCGCCAACCTGGAGGCGGAGATCCGGCAGGCCATCACCGATGAGGGCGAGGTGGCCGACGACGCCTCCCCGGCCCTCAGCCAGATCCGGAAGCAGATGCGGGTCCTCCAAGCCCGGGTCCGGGAGCGGCTGGAGGCCATGATCCGCAACCCGAACATGCGGACCTACCTCCAGGACGCGATCATCACCATCCGGGACGACCGCTACGTCCTCCCGGTCAAGGTCGAGTACCGCTCCCAGGTGCCCGGGATCGTCCACGACCAGTCCGCGAGCGGCTCCACCCTCTACATCGAGCCCATGGCGGTGGTGGAGCTGAACAACGAGCTGAAGCGCCTCGCGCTGGAGGAGCGGGAGGAGATCCGGCGGATCCTCACCCGGCTGTCGGACCTCGTGGCCGCCGAGGCCGAGGCCTGGGACGCCACCCTGGAGGCGGTGGGGAGAATCGACCTCTGCGCCGCCAAGGGGCTCCTCTCCCAGGAGATGGACGCGGTGGCCCCGGAGCTGAACGACCGGGGGGTGGTGGTGATCCGCCAGGGCCGGCACCCCCTGCTGCCGGGGAGGCCCGTGCCCATCGACCTGCACCTGGGCAAGACCTTCGACGTCCTGGTCATCACCGGCCCCAACACCGGCGGCAAGACGGTCACCCTGAAGACTGTCGGCCTCTTTGCCCTGATGGCCCAGGCCGGTCTCCATGTCCCCGCGGCCTACGGGACGGAGCTGGCGGTCTTCCCCCAGGTCTTTGCCGACATCGGCGACGAGCAGTCTATCGAACAGTCCCTCTCCACCTTCAGCTCCCACATGAGCCGGATCGTCGAGATCCTGAACCAGCTCGAGCCCGGGGCCCTGGTGCTCCTCGATGAGATCGGGGCCGGTACCGATCCCACCGAGGGCGCGGCCCTGGCCATGGCGATCCTCGACCACCTCCAGGCCCGGGGGGCCCGGGTGGTGGCTACCACCCACTACTCGGAGCTGAAGGCCTTCGCCTACAGCCGCCCCCGGGTGGAGAACGCCTCGGTGGAGTTCGACCTGGAGACCCTGCGGCCGACCTATAAACTGGCCATCGGCGTTCCCGGGGCCTCCCAGGCCTTTGAGATCTCCCTGCGCCTGGGGCTCAGCCCCGTGCTGGTGGAACGGGCCCGGGGGTTCCTCACCCGGGACGAGGAGAAGGTGGAGCGGCTCCTTGCCCAGATCCAGGCCTCCCGGGCGGAGGCGGAGCGGGAGCGGGAGGCGGCCTACCGGGCCCGGGCGGAAGCGGAGCGGCTCCGGGCCGAGGCGGAGGCCCGGCTGGAGGAGGCCCGGCGCCGGGAGAAGGAGGTGGTGGAGCGGGCCCGGGCGGAGGCCGCCCGGATCCTCCAGGAGGTGCGCCGGGAGGCCGAGACTCTGATCGAGGATCTGAAGGCCGCCCGGCGGCAGCAGCTGGCCCTGGAGCAGGAGCGGGCCATCGAGGCGGCCCGGAGCCGGGTCCGGGGGCTGGAGCAGCGGGTCGCGGCCCTGCAGCCGGCGGAGGCCCCGCCGGCCGGACCGCCGCCGGAGGACCTCCGGCCCGGGGAGGAGGTCCGGGTCCGATCCCTGGACGTCCGGGCGACGGTCCTCACCCCGCCCGACGCCGACGGAAACCTCCAGGTCCAGGCCGGAATCCTGAAGGTGACGGTGCACATCACCGACGTGGAGCGGCTGGAGCCGGCCAAGGCGGGGACCGGCGCCCGGCGGGGCGCGCAGGGGCTCCCGGCGGGAGCGGCGGGTCCGGCCGGCTACCGGCCCGGCGGCGTACCCCTCGCTGCCGGCAAGGCCGCGGGCTTCCGGCCGGAGCTGGACCTCCGGGGAGTGACGGTGGAGGAGGCCCTGGCCAAGGTGGACAAGCACCTGGACGACGCGGTCCTCGCCGGCGCACCCCAGGTCCGGATCATCCACGGCCGGGGCACCGGGGCCCTGCGCCAGGCGATCCAGAAGTTCCTCAAGGAGCACCCCGCGGTGGTCAGCTTCCGGCTGGGGAGCGTCGGCGAGGGGGGCGACGGGGTGACCATCGTCCGGCTGCAGGAGTAACTTACCCCGGCCCCGGCGCTGGCGCCGGGGCGATGCGGACGTTCAGGGCGAGCCGGGTCCAGATCGCGACGGTCAGCACCTCCGCCCGGTACATCCGGCCGTCTACCTCCCAGGTGGCCCGCTGCAGCCGCCAGACCACCGGCGCCGGGTCCAGTTCCTCCAGCCGCCGCCCCACCAGCCCCGTCAACTCCCGCTCGAGCCGGCGCTGCATCTCCACCCGCACCCGGTCGTCCGGGGCGTCGAAGACCCGGACCGCCACCTCCTGGACCCGGGGGCCCCGGCCCTGGGTCCGGACGCTCTCCTGGAGGGCCCGGAGCTCCTTCCGGGTGGCGTCCAGCTCCGCCAGGGCCTGATCCCGCTCGAGCCGGAGCCGCTGGACGGTCCGGCCCGCGCCGAGGGAGGCCCCGCCGGCGCCCAGGAGCGCGCCGAGGCAGAGGGCTGCAACCAGCCGCCAGGCCGGCCCCGGAGGTGCCGCGCCGCCCGGGGGCACCGGGGCGGGTCCCCAGGGGGGCACCGGGGGGCTTCCCCCCGGCGGCACCGGGGCGCTTCCCCCCGGGGTCACCGGGGCTCCCCGGCCAGGGCCCGGAGGAGGAGGAAACCGGTGTGGGCCCCGCTGAGCGCGGCCACCACCCACAGCACCTGCTTGGCCAGGACCCGGAGGTCCAGGTAGAAGAGCCCCTGCTCGATGCCCCGGAGGGGGTCAAAGCTGCCCCCCAGGGCCGCGATGGCCCCCCAGAGCCGCAGCTCCTCGGCCCAGGCTCCCAGGGTCCGGAGGGGATAGCCCCCGGTCAGGGCTGCCGCCGCCGCGGCCAGCAGGGCTCCCCCCAGGTCGACCCCGAGGGCCACCGCAAAGGCCTGGACCAGGGTCCAGGCGAACCCGCCAGACATGTGACAATCCCCCCGCACCCCATGGGTACGGGGGGATGTTGTCTGCCATGCCTTGGATGGCCGCACCCGGTGCCCGGGGGCCTTCCGGCGGCCTCCGCCCGCCCGGTGCCCGGCGCTACGGGGGCCTCAGCCCGCCTCGGCCCGGTATTCGCTCGGCAGACCGAACTCCTCCTCGCAAGCCCGGCGCACCGCCTCCCGGTGCTCGGCGGGGGCAAAGACCATCAGCCGCCAGAGCTCGCCGTACTCCCGGGCCAGGGCCGCGACGTCGCCGGAGAGGGGGGAGTCGAGGCTGGAGAGGGGCATCACTCCCCGGGTGGTCCGGACGGGCACCGCCACCTCCTTGAAGAAGGTGGCCTTCGGGCAGTAGACGATCACCTGCCCGGGCCGGAGCCCGGCCCGCCGGGCCAGGGTCTCCTCCAGGTGCTCCCGCTCCCGGGACTGGCCGGAGAACCGCTGGATGATCTGGGCCGTCTGGGCCCCGAGGCTCGCACCGGAGAGGACGTAGGCCCGCTTGTAGAGCCGCCGAAGCCGGACCCGCTCCGCCAGCTCTGCCACCGTCGGGTCCGGAAACCGGGTGAGGAGGTCCAGGAAGAGTTCGTCGCTCAGGGTGTAGAGCTGTTCCTCCCGGAGCCAGGTCCGGGCCGCGATCTCCACCGCCTTGGCGATCATCGCGCCCGAGGCCACCTTGGCGTGGTGGAGGTAGACCCGCTCGGTGAGGTAGTAGCGGATCCGCAGGAGGTGGAGGATCTCCGACCGGGCGTCGGGCCGCTCCTGCTGGTGCCGGGACATGTTCATGACCAGGTGGTCGTCCACCAGGATGAAGTAGGTGAAGATCCGGTCGTCGTAGTCGTGCCGGAGGCCGGCGAAGTAGGAGTCCCGGCGGAGGTAGTCCAAAAGGTCCGCATCGACGGTGGAGGCGATGAGTTCGGACATCCAGGGCCGGGGCCCCTGGCCCTGAAGGATGGCCCGGACCGGCTCCAGGACCCCCAGCCGGCGGAGGGTCTGGCCCAGTTCCGTCTCCGGGCTGAGGAAGTATTGGAGCCGGTGGCCGCTGTCGTGCCGGGGCCAGATCTGCCGCTCATCCTCGAAGGTGTGGCCGAAGGGAACGTGGGTGACGTCGTGAATCAGAGCCGCGATGGTCACCAGTTCCTGCTCCTCCGGCGGGATGGACCAGCCGGCCCACTCCAGGTGCCGGAGGATCCGGCGTGCCGTGGCCAGCACCCCCAGGGAGTGGTCGAAGCGGGTGTGGACGCAGCCCGGGTAGACCAGGTACGCGGTGCCGAGTTGCTTGATGCCCCGGAGCCGCTGGACCTCCCTGCACTCCAGGACCGCCCGTTCGTTTTCGGTCAGGTAGATATCGCCCTGGACTGGGTCCCGCACCAGCACGCCGGCATCACCTCGGGGTTCGGTTGCGCTTGGGCTCTGCCGTTACCGCCCCCCGGCCGGGGGGCGGTCAGCCGTCGCCCCTCGGCCGGAAGAATTGGGACAGGTTCAGCCAGGAAGGGTCGCTCCCCTGGCCCGGGGCTTCCGGTTTGCCGCCGCCTCGGTTGCCGGAGCCCCCGGGGGTCTGGCCCCCGCCGGACTGGCTGCCGCCCTCGGACGGCGGCTGGTTCCCCTGGGGCGGCTGGTTCCCCTGGGGCGGCGGCTGTTGGACCGGAGGCTGGTCGCCCGGAGGCTGGGTACCCCCGGGCCCCGGGCTAGGCCCCTGGCCACCCGGAGACCCGGGGCCGGGCGGTTCCTGCCCCGGGGCCCCCTGGCCCGGCGGCCGGCGCCCTGGATCCCCATGCCCAGGCGGTTGCACCGGCTGTCCGCCCTCGCCAGGGCCACCCGGCCCGGTCTCACCCCCGGGGAGCCAGGGGAGGTCGGGGTTCTCCAGGCCGGGGCCTTGGTTCCCGGCACCCCCGCCGGGTCCCGGGGTGCAGTACTCCGTGGGCAGGGTCATGGCCGCGTCCTTGGGCACGTACCGAGGGTTATAGGGATCCGTCGGATGCCGGGGGAAGGGCGGCCGGACCAGGAAGACCCGCTGCTCAGGCCGGCCCGGGCACCCGGGCTGCCACAGCCGCCAGACCGTTACCGTCTCGCCATTTGGCCGGGTCACCGTCTCCTGTACCACGTAGGCCGTGACCCACCAGTCCACGTCGTACTGGGTGGGCTGGCTCTCCGCGGCGAAGAGGGCCCGGGTGGTCTTCGGGCAGAGGGGGCTCGGGAGCAGCCCCGTCTTCTCGCAGATCTCCACCTCGACCACGTTCTGCGGCCGGGGCCAGTCCGCTGGCGGCCCGTCCCGGTAGACCTGCTTCATGAACTCGTACCAGATGGAGACCGGGACGTAGGCGCCGGTATACGGCAGGTACCGGGGCTTATCCCGGTTGTCGTACCCGTTCCAGACGCCGACTACCAGGTCGGTGGAGAAGCCGAGGAACCAGGCGTCGATGTTGTGCTCCGTAGTGCCGGTCTTCCCCGCGAAGGGCCAGCCATTGAAGCCGCCGGTGCGGCCCCGGGCGGTCCCCTGCCGGATGGTCTCCTTCATCGCCTGGATCATCAGGTAGGCGGTGGAGGGCTTGATCACCTGCCGCTGCTGGGGCCGGGCTTCGTAGATCACCGTGCCGTTCCGGTCGACGATCTTCTCGATCACCACCGGGTCGATCCGCTGCCCCAGGTTGGCGATGGTGGAGTACGCGTCGGTCATCTCCAGCAGGGTGACTCCCTGGGTGAGGCCCCCCAGCCCCATGGCCAGGTTCATGTCGTTGGCAGGGCCGGACTTGACCAGGCTGCGGATACCCAGGGCCTCGGCGATGGCCGCGGCCCGCTCGACGCCCACCTTGTTGAGGACCTGGACGGCCGCCGCGTTCTTGGACTGGGCCACTGCCCGCCAGAGGGGGATCAGCCCCTCGTAGCTCTTCTCGAAGTTCTCCGGCCAGAGCTGCTTGAGCTGCGGGTCCCACCGGATGGGGGCGTCGTCCACCGCGGTGCCCGTGCCGTAGCCCAACAGCTCGATGGCGGGGACATAGACCGCGATGGGCTTGAAGGTGGACCCCGGCTGGCGGCGGACGTCCGTCGCCCGGTTCAGCTCCCGCATCGCCTGGTGGGTGCGGCCGCCGACGATGGCCCGGACCCGGCCGGTCTTGACCTCCTTGACCACCATCGCACCCTGGATCCACTCCTCCGGGTGCTCCGGGTCCATCCGGAGTTGCTTCCAGTTCTTGGCCTGCTCGTTCATCACCCGGCGCAGGGTCTCCTCCGCCAGGCGCTGGAGGTCCGGGTCCATGGCGGTGTAGATCTTGTAGCCGCCCCCGTAGAGCTCCTCGGCATCAAAGGGCTGGATGCCGTACTGCTCCGCCAGACCCGGGGTGGTCAGGATGTTGATCACGTAGTCGACGTAGTGGGCGCCGGTGAAGTCGATGGGCTGCCCTTCGTCCGTCTGTACGGCTTCGGCCGTCTGGTCGGACTGGCGCTCGCCCGCCAGGGTCAGCTTCTCGGCCTTGGCCGCGGCAGCCTGCTCCGGGGTGATAAAGCCCCACTTGGCCATCAGGTCGAGGACGATCTCCTGCCGGCGCTTGGCCTCGTTGTAGTCCACATACGGGTTGAGGGCGTTGGGCGCGGGCAGGATCCCGGCCAGCATCGCCCCTTCCGCCAGGGTCAGCTGGTCCGGGGTCTTGCCGAAGTAGTACTGGGCGGCGGCGTAGATGCCGTAGGCGCTGCCGCCGAAGTGGACCTCGTTCAGGTACCGCTCCAGGATCTCCTCCTTGGTGTAGACCCGCTCGAGCTTGAGGGCCAGGATCATCTCCTTGACCTTGCGCTCCAGGGTCTGGTCGAGGGTGAGGAACTGGTTCCGGGCCAGCTGCTGGGTGATGGTGCTGGCCCCCTGCAGGGTCCCCTTGCCGGTGAGGAAGTACTTGAGGTCCGCCCAGGCCGCGCCGAGGATGCGATAGGGGTCAATCCCCTTGTGGTGCCAGAACCGGACGTCCTCGCTGGCCACCACCGCGTCCTGGACGTGCTTCGGGATCTGCTTGATCGGGGTGTAGATCCGGTTCTCGCCGCTGCTGGGCACCAGGGTGTAGACCTTGTTGCCCTTGGCGTCGTAGATTTCCGAGGAAAGGTCGGACATGAACTCGTCGAGGTTGGCGGTGAGGTGCTCGACTTCCTTGTACTGGTCGTATACGTACATCGCAGCGGCGACGCCCGCGGCGAGCATCAAGAAGAACAAGGCAACAAAGGTGTAACCCACAAAGCGCCAGAACCGGCGGCGGGCACGCTTCGGTCTCTTCCCGGCCCGAAGGGATGGCGCGGTTTGCGCGGGGTACCGTGGCGGCAACGGGGATCCACCTCCATAGCCCCAAGACAATTCGACCTGCCGGGGCGCCTTCCTGTCCCTTGCAAGACGCAAGATTTGCCGACGGCTCCGAGACTATGCTAAAATGGAAGCCAAGTCAAGGGCGATGACGGAGCGAAGTAGGCCACGGCGGGCCTTGCAGAGAGGTGGCGGGAGCCTGCCCGCGGGGTGGGCATCGGTGCGAGCCACTGGCCGTCTGGCTGAAATACCCTCCTGAGCTGCCTGCCGAACCCGGGGCTGCCGCCCGGCAGCGGACGCTAGTAGGCAGAGCCGGTCGCCTGCCGTTATCAGGCCAGAGCGGGGGCCCGTGCCCGGCGGGGTCGGGCTCCAACTAGGGTGGTACCGCGGTACGCCCGTCCCTAGGCTGGGACCGGGCGTTCTTCATTTTGGTACCTCTTTTTGGTACCTGCCGATTCGATTCTTCCCCTTCCTACCCTTAAGTTTAGAGGAGGGACGAGGCCGTGAAGTTCCCGCCGGTCAAAGAACAGATGGAGTACCTGCTCCGGGGTGTGGCGGAGGTGGTCTCCGTTGAGGAGTTGGAGCGGAAGCTGACCGAGTCGTACCGTACCGGCCGGCCGCTGCGGGTCAAGCTCGGCATCGACGCCACGGGCCGGGAGCTGACCCTGGGCCACACCGTCCCCCTGCGGAAGCTGAAGGCCTTCCAGGAGTTGGGGCATCAGGCGGTGCTGATTATTGGGGACTACACCGCCATGGTCGGGGACCCCACCGGCCGGAACGAGGCCCGGCCCCAGCTCAGCCACGAGGAGACCCGGGCCAACGCCGCGACCTACGTGGAGCAGGCGGCCAAGGTGGGGCTGGACATCCGCCGGACGGAGATCCGGTACAACAGCGAGTGGCTGGCGTCCATGACCTTCGCGGACGTCATCCGGCTGGCGTCGAAGATGACCGTGGCCCGGATGCTGGAGCGGGAGGACTTTTCCAAACGGTACGCCGAGGGCCGCCCCATCTTCCTCCACGAGTTCTTCTACCCGCTGATGCAGGGGACCGACTCCGTCGCCGTGCAGGCGGATGTGGAGCTGGGCGGCATCGATCAGAAATTCAACCTGCTGGTGGGCCGGGACCTGCAGCGGGATGCGGGGCAGGAGCCACAGGTCTGCCTGATGACCCCCATCATCGAGGGGATCGACGGCGTCGAGAAGATGTCCAAGTCCCTGGGGAACTACATCGGCCTGAATCACCCGCCGGAGGAGATGTACGGCCGTACCATGTCCATCCCGGACCATCTTATCATCCGGTACTTCATCCATTTCACCGAGGTGCCCATGGAGCGGATCCGGGAGATGGAGGCGGCCATGACCGCGGGCGCCAATCCCCGGGACTTCAAGATGGCCCTGGCCCGGGAGATCGTCCGGCTCTACCACGGCGAGGAGGCGGCCCAGGCAGCGGAGGAGCACTTCCGGACCGTCTTCCAGCGCCGGGAGCTCCCCGAGGACCTGCCGGAGGTGACTCTGGCGCCGGGGAGCTACCCCCTGGCCCGGCTGTTGGTGGCGGTGGGGCTCGCCCCCTCGAACTCCGAGGCCCGGCGGCTGATTCAGCAGGGGGGCGTCGCCGTCGACGGCGAGAAGGCCACCGACCCCCTGGCGGAGGTCCAGGTCCGGGACGGAATGGTGCTCCGGGCAGGCAAGCGCCGGTTCTGCCGGCTGCGGGTGACATCGTAGGGGCCGCGGGGGCCATCCCCGGGGCCCTTCTGTCATGGGAACTTCTGCCCCGGGGCTCCTTGCCCCCCTTCCGGGTCTCCCGGCCGGGGTCAAAGCCGCCAGGGCTGCGTATGACTGGCAGCACCGGACCCTCCGGGAAGGCGCTTCCTTCCCTCAGGCCGGGAGATGGGGTGGTCCCATGCGACGGTTCCGGCGCCGGCGGCCCCGGCTCCGCCGAAGGGTGTGGCTCCTCTGGGCGGCCCTGGCCGCCGGCTTGGTCGGGCTGTGGCTCGCCGGCCGCAGCCTGGGCCCGGTGGTCGGGACCGTGGCGGAGATGGAGACCCGGGCCGCGGCCCTGGAGCTCGTAAACCGGGTGGTGGCGGCGGAAGTGGTGGGGGCCGCGGCCGCGGAGGACCTGGTCCGGTATGAGACCGACGGTGCCGGGAACGTGACCCTCTTGCAGGTCAACACCCCGGCGGTCAACCGGCTGGCCGCCCGGGCGGTCACCGCGGTGGAGCGGGAGCTGCGGGGGCTCACCGCCCGGCGGTTCACCTTGCCCCTGGGGGAGCTCCTGGGCAATCCCTTTCTGGCCCACCTGGGTCCCCGGGTGCCGGTCCAGTTGAAGCCCGTGGGGGCCGTGACCGCCCGGGTGCGGCAGCAGTTTGACGCCGCGGGCTTCAACCAGACCCGGCACCAGGTGCTGCTGGACCTGGAGGTCCGGGTACGGGTGGTGGTGCCGCTCATCACCCGGGAGGTCCAGGTCACCTCCACCCTGCCCCTGGCGGAGACGGTGATCGCGGGGCGGGTGCCGGCCCAGCTCTGGCTCGGCGCCGGGGCGGGGACGGTGCCCTTCGTGCCCGGGGGAGCCGGCGGCAGCCCCGGCGGCGGGTCCTGAGGGACGTTCTCCCCGGCCGCGCCCCGGCGCCCCAAGGGTTTGTTAAGAATAATCAACACTGTGATTTGAATCCACCATGCCGCGCCGCATGGTATAATAACCCACAGAACCCCCATAAACCCGATTAGTTTATCGTAGTTTGGGAGGCGATAGCGTGGCGGCGCCTGTGCGGCCCCGGATTGCCCAGAACGTCGGGGAGCTGATCGGTTACACCCCCATGGTCCGGCTCAACCGGGTCACCCAGGGGGCGGTGGCCGAGGTAGTGGCCAAGCTGGAGATGTTCAACCCGGCCTCCAGCGTCAAGGACCGGATTGGCCTGGCGATGATTGAGGCCGCGGAGCGGGAGGGGAAGATCACCCCCGGCAAGACCGTCATCGTCGAGCCCACCTCGGGGAACACCGGCATCGCCCTGGCCTTCGTGGCGGCGGCGAAGGGTTACCGGTGCATCCTGGTGATGCCCGAGACCATGAGCCTGGAGCGCCGGAAGATCCTGAAGGCCTTCGGCGCGGAGCTGGTGCTCACCCCGGGCCCCGAGGGGATGAAGGGAGCCGTTGCCCGGGCCGAGCAGCTCCTCCGGGAGATCCCCAACGCCTGGATGCCCCAGCAGTTCCAGAACCCGGCCAACCCGGAGATCCACCGGCGGACCACCGCCGAGGAGATTTGGCACGACACCGAGGGGAAGGTGGACATCTTCGTCGCCGGCATCGGCACCGGCGGCACCATCACCGGCGTCGGCGAGGTGCTGAAGTCCCGGAAGCCGGACGTCAAGGTGGTCGCGGTGGAGCCGGCAGCCTCCCCGGTCCTTTCCGGCGGTAAGCCCGGTCCCCACAAGATCCAGGGCATCGGCGCCGGGTTCGTCCCGGAGGTGCTGAACCGGGAGATTATCGACGAGGTCATCACGGTGACCGACGAGGACGCCATCGAGACGGCCCGGCGGCTTGCCCGGGAAGAAGGGCTCTTCGTCGGGATCTCCTCCGGCGCCGCGGCCTGGGCGGCCCTGCAGGTGGCCCGGCGGCCGGAGAACGCGGGCAAGCGGGTCGTGGTGGTGCTGCCGGACACCGGCGAGCGGTACCTCACCTCGGTCCTCTGGCAGCACATCGAGGTGTGACGGAGACCACCCCCAAGAGGGGCCGGCGGCCCGGCCCGGCGGCGGCCGGGGCTGCCGGCCCCTTCCGTTCCCACCAGGCTCCGGCGCCCGCGCCTTGGCCCCAGGCCCCGGTACCCGTGCCTTGGCCCCGGGCCCCGGGTGCCCGTGCCTTGCCCCGGGGGCGGGCCGAGGGGGATAATACCGGGGGAAAGCCTTGCCAGGGGGAGGGGGCCTGCCATGTCGGAGAGCCTGACGGAGCGGCTCGCAGAGTGGCTCAGGGAACAGGTGGAGGCGGCCGGCGCCCGGGGGGTGGTGGTGGGGCTCTCCGGGGGCATCGACTCGGCGGTGGTGGCGGGGCTCGGCGCCAGGGCCCTGGGGCGGGAGCGGGTGCTGGGGCTCATCCTGCCCTGCCATTCGGACCCGGTGGACGCCGAGTACGCCCGGATGGTGGCGGAGGCTTTTGGCCTCCGGTGTGAGACCGTAGACCTGACCCCGGTCTACGATGCCCTGGTGGCCCGGCTCACCCCGGCAGGGGAGGGGACCGAGCTCCGAAAGCTCGCCCTGGCCAACCTCAAGCCCCGGTTGCGGATGGCCACCCTCTACTTCTACGCGCAACTCCACGGCTACCTGGTCGCCGGCACCAGCAACCGGAGCGAGCTGTACGTGGGGTACTTCACCAAGTGGGGCGACAGCGGCGCCGACCTCCTGCCCATCGGCGGCCTGGTGAAGGAGCAGGTGCGGGCGGTGGCCCGGGAACTCGGCGTCCCCCAGCCCATCATCGACCGGGTGCCCACTGCGGGCCTGTGGCCGGGCCAGACCGACGAGGGGCAGATGGGGATCACCTATCAGGAACTGGATCGACACATCCTGGGCGGTCCGGTGGACCCGGGGGTGGCGGCGCGCATCGAGGCCATGCACCGGGCCAGCGCCCACAAGCGGCGGCTGCCGCCCATCGGGCCTACCCCATGAACCCCGGGACCGCCGACTCCTGTCAAGCCGGCCCTGCCCGGGGGTCCGCCAGGGGTGCGGCCAGCCCAGGCATCCGCTTGCCCTGCACGGGGCGGCCGGGGCGGTTCCGTTGCTGCCTTCGGGCCCGGTGTGGTAAAATACTGCAGCAGCCCAGCGGCCATCTGGTCGCCGGGCACTCTTGTGCGTGTTTCCCTATTTTAGGTGAAATCTCCATTTCCGGGAGGTTCCCGTATGGCCGGACACAGCAAATGGGCCCAGATCAAGCGCACCAAGGCGAAGGTGGATGCCGAACGCGGCCGGCTTTTCTCCCGGCTGGCCAAGGACATCATGACCGCGGCCCGGAACGGGGGGCCGAATCCCGAGGCCAACCTGCGGCTGAAGGTGGCCATCGAGCGGGCCCGGGAAGCCAACATGCCCAACGAGAACATCCAGCGGGCCATCCTCAAAGGGTCCGGCCAGTTGCCCGGGGCCAAGTTCGAAGAGGTGGTCTACGAAGGGTACGGTCCCGGCGGCGTCGCCATCATGATGGAGGCCCTGACGGACAACCGGAACCGGACGGCGGCCGATATCCGGGCCATCTTCAACAAGTGCGGCGGCAGCCTGGGGGAGAGCGGCTCGGTCAGTTGGATGTTCCAGAAGAAGGGGATCATCACCGTCAGCCGGGCGGAGAACAACATCTCCGAGGACGACCTCCTGGCGATCGTCCTGGAGGCCGGGGCGGAGGACATGCAGACCAGCCCGGAGGTCTTTGAGATCACCACCGCCCCCGAGGACCTGGACAAGGTCCTCCAGGCTCTGCAAGCCCAGGGCGTGAAGGTGGAAGAGGGCAAGGTCGCGCTGATTCCCTCCACCACCGTGGAGGTGACCGGCGAGACCGCCCAGAAGGTCCTCCGGCTGATGGAGATGCTCGAGGAGAACGACGACGTCCAGAACGTCTACGCCAACTTTGAGATTCCGGACAGCGAACTGGCGGCTATGGAGCGGTGACCATGTCCCTCCTGACCATCCCCCGTCCCCTCTACCAGCGGCTCCTGGATCACTGCCGGGAAGAGTGGCCCCGGGAGGCCGTGGGGGTCCTCCTGGGCCGGGACGGCCGGGTGGAGCGGGGGTACGCCCTGCCCAACGTTCACCCGGACCCGGAGCGGCACTTCGCCCTGGATCCGGTGGACCAGGAGGAGGTGCTGCGGCCGGTGGCGGCCGGCCTGTGCGAGTTCCTGGCCCTCTACCACTCCCACCCCCGGACCGTGGCGGTCCCCTCGCCCCAGGACCTGGCCGGCGCTGCCGGCGCGGGGTACCTGCTGATCATCTCCCTGGCCCAGGAGCCGCCGGATGTCCGGGCCTACCGGATTGACCGGGGGCAGCCCCTGCCGGTGCCCCACCGGAAGGGGGACGGGATGGCCTGGGAATGGTTTGACCTGCGGTAGCCCGCCCGGCCACCCGGCCTGCGGTTCCCTGGCCTGGCTTGACCCCCAGTCTGCCATACGCTTTCGCCTACCCGAGCCATCCGGCCTGCCCGTCCCTGACCCCAGCCTATCCTTGCCGAGCCCCGGCACCCGCCGGGGCTGCTTGACATAACTTACTACGGGGCGTTCGGGCCCCGATTTCCGTGGCAAGGTTGGCGAGGGCTGTGGTGGCCAAACGGCTGGTGATTCCCGGCAACCTGTACGATCGGGTGCTGGCCCAGTGCCAGGAGGACTGGCCCAAGGAGGCCTGCGGGATCATGACCGGGCACGGGGAGGTGGTCCGGCGGGTCTATGCCCTCCCCAACGCCCACCCCAACCCGGTCAGCCGGTACCAGATCGACCCTGCGGATCAGCACCGGGCGATGAGCGGGGTGCTGGCCGGCCAGGAGGAACTGGTGGCCATCTACCACTCCCACCCTTCCACCCCGGCGTACCCTTCCCAGACGGACATCGCGATGGCCAACTACCCCCAGGCGATCTACCTCATCATCTCCCTGGCCCGGGAGGTGCCGGAGGTGGCCGCTTTCCGTATCGTCCAGGGCCACGTCACCCCGGTGCCGGTCCGCCGGGTGGGGACCCTCATCGGCGAGTGGGTGGACCTGCGGTAGGTTGGCCTGCCCCGGCGCCGCCGGCGTGGCCGGCTGCCGGTGCATGGGGGATGGCGAAAAAGGGAAGACTTCCCTGCAGACGGGCCGGGCCGGCCGCGGGCGGGCCCGGGACCGGAGAGCCGGGAGGGAAGGCGCCGTGGGCAGGGGAGGCAAGGGCGAGGCCGGGAGGGGTGGCCCGGCCGGCCGGTGGTGGCTGGCGGCGGTCGGGCTGGCCGCGGCGGCGGGGCTGTGGGTCGGCCGGACGGGGGTGAAGCTCCCCTGGTCGCCCGCCAGCCGGCCGCCCCGGGCCGGGGTTCAGGAGACCGGGGCTGCCCGGGGAGCCGTGGGGGCCATCGGCCCGGAGACCGAGCTGCTCTACCGCACCCGGTTTCCCGGGTGTCTGGAACCGGTCCAGGAGGAGCTGCGGCCGGCGCCCCCGGCCCTCCACGGGATGGACCTGGAGGACCTCGCCCGGCTGTACAGCCAGTGGCGGGTGGTGGCCTTTGATCCCCGGCTGGTGGTGCTGGAGCAGGAAGGAACCGGGCCCTGCCCGGGGGATCTGGCGGAGTGGCGGCACGTCCGGCTGGTGGACGGCGTGGTCCACATCTACTACGGCCACAGCGGCCGTCTCGGCCCCCTGAAGGAGCGGACCGGCATCACCCGGGACCAGTTGCCGCCAGCGGAACGGCTCCGGCTGGAGCGGGGGGTCGACCTCCAAGGCGACGAACAGGTCCGCTCCTTCCTGGAGCGGGACCCCTAAAAAAGGGACAGGGCCAGGCGGACCCACCACGGGGCTACCTGGCCCGTCCCGCGCGCTTCCAACCCGGGCTCTTCCGGGGCGCTTCAGTCCCTGGCCGGGGGCTTCACCTCCAGGATCGCCTCCCGCACCACCTGCCGGGTGCCATCGGGATCGCCGATCCAGTAGGAGAGCCCGTCGATGGTCCGGGACCGGCCGGGGATGGTGTAGACCCGCAGGGATTCCCGGTCGAGATCCTGGGCCGCCTGGGCCAAAGCGACCAGGGTGCCGAGGTCCAGGTTGGTCCGGACGTAGGGGTAGAGCTCGACGGCCAGCCGGGGCAGGCGGCGCATGCCGCCGTTCTCCTGCAGGCTTTCCAGCACCGCGTAGAAGAACTTCTGGGTCCGGGCGATCCGGCCGATATCCCCCAGGCCGTCGCTCCGGTACCGGACGTATTGCAGAGCCTTTTCGCCGTCGAGCCGCTGGCGGCCGGGCTGGAGATGGATCCGCAGGTTCTGATACGGGTCGACGTACACCATCGGTTTCTCCACGTCGATGGTGACGCCGCCCAGGGCGTCCACGATCCGGGCAAACCCCTCAAAGTCGACCTCCACGTAGTACCGCACCGGGACCCCCAGGTACTGGGAGACGGTCCGGGTGAGCAGCTCCGGGCCCTGGCCCCGCACCTCGCCGTAGGCGTGGACGTGGGCCAACTTGTCAGGGGACCGGCACCCCTTGATGTCCGGCGGGCAGGGGATCTCCACCCGCAGGTCCCGGGGCAGGGAGATCAGGCTGAGGACCCGGTACCGGGGTTCCCAGTGGGCCAGGACCACCACGTCGGACCGGGCTCCGCCCCTGTCCACCCCGATGAGCAGGACGTTCAGGGGACGGAGGGTGGCCGCGTGCACCTGGTAAACCTTCAGCCCCACCGCGGCGATGAGGAGGAGGATCCCCATCAGCAGGGGCCCCCGGGGCGGGCGGGGCCGGGAAGCCCGGCCGGCGACGTTCCGTGGTCCGTAGCGGGCGGTGTCCATGGCGGTCTCACGCTCCGGTCTTCCATCCCGGTCTGCCACAGGCCGGGGAAGATTTCGGCCTACCCAGGGCCGGCTGACATTCTACCACTCCCGCCCGGGGCGGACAACCTCAGGGCCCTGGGGCGGGTCCCCGGGGGCCTTCCGGCCGCCGGCCCCGGACCCCGGCCACCGCTTCCGGGGCCCTTCCGGCCCCGCCCCAGGCGGTTCTTCCCTCCACAGGCAGGAATGGCCTTTACGGGAGGCGAAAGGAGAGGGAGAGGCCGAGCAGGGGGGGAAGCGTTCTGCGGGTACTGGGAATCGACCCCGGCATGGCCCTCCTCGGGTACGGGGTGGTGGAAGGGGACGGCAGCCGCCACCGGGCCCTGGCCTATGGTGCCCTGAGCACGCCGGCCCGGATGCCCCTGCCCGAGCGGCTCCTCCGGCTCCACCAGGGGGTGCGGGAGCTGATCGAGGGGCACCGGCCGGACGTGGTCGCGGTGGAGGAGCTCTTCTTCGGCCGGAACGTCACCACGGCCTTCACCGTCGGCCAGGCCCGGGGGGTGGTGCTTCTGGCCGCCGCCCAGGCCGGCATCCCCCTGGCGGAGTACACGCCGATGCAGGTCAAGCAGGCGGTGACCGGCTGGGGCCGGGCGGACAAGGCCCAGGTCCAACAGATGGTCGCCCGGCTGCTGGGCCTGGGGCAGGTGCCCAAGCCCGACGATGTGGCGGATGCCCTGGCGGTGGCCCTCACCTGCCTCTGCAGCCACCCCTTCTCCCAGCGGCTCGAGGCCCTGGCGGCCCGGCAGCAGACGGCGGAACGGAGGTAGCGAGGGGACGGCATGATCGCACATCTGCGCGGTCGGCTGCACGCAGCCGGACCCGATCAGGTGGTGGTGGACGTCGGCGGCGTGGGCTACCGGGCCTACGTGCCGGCATCGACCCGATCCCGCCTGCCGGCCACCGGCCGGGAGGTTTTTCTCTATACGTCGCTGCAGGTCCGGGAGGAGAGCCTGACCCTCTACGGCTTCCTGGACCGGGCGGAGCTGGAACTCTTCGAGGCCCTCATCGGCGTCAGCGGCATCGGCCCCAAGGTGGCCCTGGCCATCCTCTCCGCGGCCAGCCCGGAGGAGCTGCGCCGGGCCATCGCCCTGGGGGATGTGGCCTTCCTCACCCGCT
Source organism: Bacillota bacterium (assembly GCA_021890795.1). GTDB lineage: Bacteria > Bacillota > Sulfobacillia > Symbiobacteriales > ZC4RG38 > ZC4RG38. Next base: position 41,162 of record JAKKUO010000008.1, read on the forward strand.
TGCCCCATGTGGGGAAGAAGACAGCCCAGCGGCTGGTGCTGGAGCTGAAGGAGAAGCTCGGCGGGATGGCTGGGGCGGCCAAGGGGCAGCCCGGTGCGGCCGCGGCCGCAGCGGAAGGCGCGGCTCCGGCCGACCCGGCGCTTCAGGCCTGGTCGGAAGCGATGGAGGCCCTGGTCAGCCTCGGGTACACCCGGGCCGAGGCCAGCGAGGCCCTGGAGCAGGTCCGCCCCGGGCTGCCCCCGGACGCGGGCACGGCGGAACTGGTCCGGGCCGCGCTCCGCTGGCTGGGCGCGGCCCGGTCCCGGTGAGGTCCGGGCCCGGCGGCGGGCCAGCCGGGCGCAGAGCCGGCCGGGTATCCTGTAACCATGAACCTTTCACAGCCGTCAAATATTCGTGGGCAGGTGGAAACCTTTGTCCGAAGAGCGCCTTGTCTCTGGCCGGGAGCGGCCGGAGGACCTCCCCCTGGAGGGGAGTCTGCGGCCGCGGCGGCTGGCCGAGTACCCAGGGCAGGAGCGGGCGAAGGAGCAGCTGTCCATCTACATCGCCGCGGCCAAGAGTCGGGGCGAGCCCCTGGACCACGTGCTCCTGTACGGCCCGCCGGGCCTGGGCAAGACCACCCTGGCCCACATCATCGCCCACGAGCTGGGGGTGAACATCCGCACCACTTCGGGGCCGGCCATCACCCACGGGGGTGACCTGGCCGCGATCCTGACCAGCCTCTCGGAAGGGGATGTCCTCTTCGTCGACGAGATCCACCGGCTGAGCCGCCAGGTGGAAGAGGTGCTCTACCCGGCGATGGAGGACTTCTGCCTCGACCTGGTGCTGGGCAAGGGGCCCTCGGCCCGGACCCTCCGGCTCGAGCTGCCCCGGTTCACCCTCATCGGCGCCACCACCCGGTACGGGGCCCTCACCTCCCCGCTCCGGGATCGGTTCGGCGTGGTGATTCAGCTCCAGTACTACTCAGTGGAGGAACTGGTGGAGATCCTGATGCGGTCCGCCCGGATCCTGGGGGTGCCCCTGGACCCCGGCGGGGCCCTGGAGATCGCCCGGCGGTCCCGGGGAACCCCCCGGATCGCCAACCGGCTCCTCAAGCGCCTCCGGGACTACGCCCAGGTCCGGGCGGACGGGGTGATCACCCGGGAGGTGGCCGAGGCAGGGCTGGAACTCTTGCAGGTGGACCGGCTCGGCCTCGACCACGTGGACCGGAAGATGCTCCGCACCCTGATCGAGAAGTACGGCGGCGGGCCCGTGGGGCTCGAGACCCTGGCCGCGGCCACGGCGGAGGAGGCCGAGACCGTCGAGGATGTCTACGAGCCGTACCTCATGCAGATCGGCTTCCTCCAGCGGACTCCCCGGGGGCGGGTGGCCACCCGGGCGGCCTACGAGTACCTGGGCATCCCCTACCCGGAGGACCGGGCACAGGACAACCAGATCCGGTTCTTCTGAGGGTCCCGCGGGCCCGGGGGCCCCGGTAGCAACCGGGGACTCCGACAGGGGGAAAGGAGGAGGGGATGCGGGATGACGGAGTTCGGCCGGATGCTGATGCTGATGGGCGGCATCATCTTTGCCCTCGGACTGCTGATGACCCTTGCGGAGCGGGTGCCGGGGGTGGGCCGGCTGCCCGGGGACATCCTCATCCAGCGGGGGAACTTCACCTTCTACTTCCCCATCATGACCAGCCTGTTGCTGAGCGTCGTGCTCAGCCTATTCTTCTGGGTTATCAGCCGGCTGCGGTAGGCGCGGCCTTTCCAATTTTCCCCTTTCCGGCCAACCCCCGCATGGGACGGGGGGCCGGGCGAAGCATCTGACAGGAACGCGGGGTGAAGGTGCCCATGGGGTTTCTCACCGGCCTGTGGGCCTTGTTGGCCGGGTTTGCCGGGGAACCCTCCGCCCCGCCCCCCGATTCCCTCATCGCGGCGGCCCGGGATGGGGATCAGCAGGCCCGGGAGGATCTCATCCGCCAGTACCTGCCGCTGGTTCTCAAGGTAGGGGCCCAGGTGAGCGGCCGCTACCTCCGGGTGGGCCAGGATGAGGAGATCAGCGTGGGGATGCTGGCCATCAACGAGGCCATCGACCGCTACGATCCGGAGCGGGGCGCATCCTTTCTCACCTTCGCGGAGATGGTGATCCGCCGGCGGCTCATGGATTACTACCGGCGGCAGCGGGGGGGCCGGGAGATTCCCCTCTCGGAGCTGCAGGGGGAGGATGAGGAGGGCAATCCCCTGGCCGGGGCCGAGGAACGGGAGGCCCTGGCCCAGCACGCAGCGGAGCTGGAGGCCGAGGAGCGCCGGGAGGAGATCGCCCAGTACGCCCGGCGGCTCCTGGAGTTCGGCATCCGGTTCCGGGACCTCGTCCGGGAGTCGCCCCGGCACGCCGACGCCCGGGAGCGGGCCATCGCCTGCGCCCGGCTGGTGGCGGAGACGCCGGCCCTCCGGGAGCACCTCCTGCGCCGGCGGGAGCTTCCCCTCAAGGCTCTGGAGGCTATCGCCCCGGTGAGCCGCAAGACCCTGGAGCGGCAGCGCCGGTACATCATCGCCGTGGCCCTGATCTGGATCGACGGCTACACCCACCTGCAGCGGTACCTGGAGCCGCTGGCTGGCGGTAACCGAGACGGAGGAGGCGAGGGCAAGTGGGCAAGGGAATCCTCCTGGAACGGGACGGCCGGTACGGCGTCGTCCTGACTCCGCAGGGGGAGTTCCGGCGGGTCCGCCTGCCCCCGGGGGCTGCGGTGGGTGAGGAGGTAGAGTTCCGGGACGAAGCCGCCGCCACCGGCCGGGCCTGGTGGATCTGGGCCGCGGCGGCCGCGGTGTTGGCCCTGGCCATCCTGGCCGGCCCGGCGGTCTGGCGGGGCTTCGGCCCGGTGGCCGTGGCGACCATCTCCGTAGACATCAACCCCTCGGCGGAGTTCGACGTAGACCGGGAGGACCGGGTGCTGGCGGCCCGGCCCCTCAACGACGACGCCGCGGCGATCCTGGCGGACCTCGCCTGGCGCCGGCAGCCGGCGGACGAGGTGGTGGCCCGGTTCGTCGCCGAGGCCGCGAGGCGCGGCAAGCTGGCGGTCGGCGACCCTCAGTCGGCGGTGGTGATTGCGGTGGCGCCCGTCGCGGCCCCCAAGGCGGAGGTGCCGCCGGAAGAGGTTGACCAGTTGAAGGAGCGGCTGGAGGCCGCCGCAGCCCGGGTGGTCCCGCCGGCATCCGAACCGGACGGCGGGGCTCCGGGCGCCCAACTGGTGGTGCTGGCAGCGCCGGAGACGGAGGTGGAGGCGGCCCGGGCCGAGGGCCTCTCCCTGGGCCGGCATCTCCTGTACGCCGCGGTCCGGGAAGAGCGGCCGGACCTGCCCCTCACGCCGGCGGAGACCCGGCAGCGGCCCGTCGGCGAACTGGTCCAGCTCCTGGCCCGCCCCGGTGAGGGGCCGGGCAAGGCTCTGGAGCGGCTGGAGGAGCGGCTGCGGAAGCGGGAGAAGGAGAAGCGGGAGCCGGATCAGAAGGGCCGGGAGGGCCGCCGTCCGGAGGGGGAGGGACGCGCCGGAAAGGACGGGCGCCGGACCGAGCGAGACGACCCGGGCGGGCGCTGGCCGGCCTTCGCCCCCGGCCGGGGAGCCGTCCCTGTCTGGAGCCGGCCGCCGGACCGGGGTTCCCCGGAGCGGCCGGACCCACCGGGGCAGAAACGGGAGGGGCCGACCGGCAAGCGGGATCCGGGCCGGGCAGAGGAGGACCGGCGGTCGCCGGGCTCCCGCCCCGGAGACCGGGGCCGCGGCGGTGAGCCGAATGCCGGCGGGAAGCGGGAGAACCACCCGGGCCCGAAGGAGGGCCCCAAGGACAAGGGAAAGAATGACCGGGGCCGCCGGGGCGGCCGGGCCTAGGGACCGGCCGCCCCGGCGCAGCCGCGCCGGCAGCCGCCGGCAGGAAGTGCGGCCGGCGGCGCCGAAGGTAAAACGACGTTGTCCACCTGGAGACGAAGTAGCAGAGACTGCCGCCACCGGAGGGAAAGAGGCGATGACGCAGCCGGGGAAGGTGACCGGCTGGGGCCGCAGCCTTGCGGCCTTTTTGATCTGTCTGTGCGGGTTGGCCCTGGCGCCGGAGGGGGTGGCCGGATCGGAGGCGGCCGCGAGCCTCCCACCTGCCGGTGCGCCCGCCGGTGAGCCGACCTTCGGGGGGCCCCTGATCCGGGTCGGGGTTGGCCGGGGGGTGCCCTCCGCGGCTCTGACCGTGGAGGGGCCGGCCCAGCTCCTGGGGCCCGATGGGGCCGTCCTGGCGGGGATTCCCGCCGGCGCGGAGGTGACGGTCTCCCCGGAGGGGGCCGGCCTGCGGGTGGCAGTGGCGGGGCTGCCCCCGATCACCGCCGCCGGGCCCCTGCGGCTGGTGCCCGGTCAGGGCCCCAATGGCGCTCCGGCCCTCATCCGGTACAAGGGCCAGCGGTACCGGGGAGAGATGGAGGTCCGACGCGCCCCAGCCGGGGGGCTGACGGTGATCAACGTCCTGCCTCTGGAGGAGTACCTCCGGGGCGTGGTGCCCAAGGAGATGCCGGCTTCCTGGCCCCAGGCGGCCCTGGAGGCCCAGGCGGTGGCTGCTCGGACCTACGCCCTGCGGATGAAGGCCAGTGGCCGGTATGCCGCCGAGGGCTTTGACGTCACCGACGACGCTGCCAGCCAGGTCTACGGCGGGGCCGACGCGGAGCATCCCCGGTCCGATGCCGCCATCGCTGCGACCGCGGGCCGGGTGATCACCTACCAGGGGAAGCTGATCGACGCCGTCTTCCACTCCCACTCCGGCGGCCACACCGAGGACAACGAGGTGGTCTTCACCGGCGGTGCCCCGGTGCCGTATCTTCGGGGAGTGGAGGATTACGACCAGGGGGCGCCCTACTACCAGTGGGAGGTGACCCACACCCCGGAGGAGCTGGCCGCCCTGCTCCAGGCCTCGCCGCTCACCGCCGGCGTGGGGGAGCCCCTGCGGGTGGAGCCCGCGGGGAAGCGGGGCTCCGGGGGCCGGTGGAGCCACTGGCGGATCATCGGGACCAAGGGAGAGGTGACGGTCACCGGGGAGCAGCTCCGGCAGCTCCTCGGCCTCCGGTCCGGCCCCCGGGAGGTGGTGGTCTCCCGGGACGGGGGGAGCCGGGGGCTGACCTACAGTCCCAGCCGCACGGTGACCGTCCGGGGGGCGGGCGGGGTGACCCGCACCCTCCGGGTGGGGGAGGTCTACGTGGTCGGGGCCGGTTCGCCGCCGGTGCCCCGCCCCGCTCCTGCGGGCGGGGTGGCGGTCCAGGCCTCGGGCCCGGGGGCCCCATCCGACGGCGTGGTGGTGGTCCGGGGCGGCGGCTGGGGCCACGGGGTCGGGCTCTCCCAGTGGGGCGCCCGGGGCCTGGCCGAACAGGGAAAGACTTACACGGAGATCCTGACCCACTTCTACCGCGGCACCCAGGTGGAGCCGTACCAGCCTTGAGGGCGTCGCGGCCGGCGGAGGCGGCCCGGCGCCCACCCAGAGGACCCGCCTCCCCGGGTGCCGGCAAGGAGGTCCGCCGTTGTCCTTGAAGGTATCGGATTTTGACTACGAACTGCCGCCGGATCGCATTGCCCAGCACCCCGTGGAGCCCCGGGACAGCTCGCGGCTCATGGTGCTTGACCGGAGCCGGGACGTGCTGGAGCACCGGATCTTCCGGGACCTGCCCGAGTACCTGCGCCCGGGGGACGCCCTGGTGCTCAACGATACCCGGGTGATGCCCGCCCGGCTCATCGGGGAGCGGGTGGGCACCGGGGCCCGGATCGAGGTGCTGCTGCTCAGGCGCCTGGACCAGGACCGGTGGGAGACCCTGGTCCGGCCGGGCCGGAAGGCCCGGCCGGGGGACCGGATCCGCTTCGGCGACGGCCGGCTGGAGGCGGAGGTGGAAGGGCCGACCCCGGTGGGGGGACGGGTGCTCCGGTTCTACTACGAAGGGGTTTTCGAGGAGGTCCTGGATGAACTCGGGCAGATGCCGCTGCCGCCGTACATCCGGGAGCCCCTCGAGGACCCGGAGCGGTACCAGACGGTCTACGCCCGGAACTGGGGGTCGGCGGCGGCTCCCACCGCCGGGCTCCACTTCACCCCGGAGCTCCTGGACCGGATCCGGGCGATGGGGGTGCACCTGGTCTTCATCACCCTGCACGTGGGCCTCGGCACCTTCCGGCCGGTCCAGGTGGAAGAGGTCGAGGCCCACGTGATGCACAGCGAGTACTACGAGGTCTCGCCGGAGGCGGCCGCCACGCTGAATGCCGTGCGGGCTGCCGGGGGCCGGATCATCCCGGTGGGGACCACGGCTCTGCGCACCCTGGAGACCGTGACCGGGGAGGACGGGGTGGTCCGGCCCGGGTCCGGTTGGACCGACCTCTTCATCTACCCGGGCTACCGGTTCAAGGCCACCGACGGCCTGGTGACCAACTTCCACCTGCCCCGGAGCACCCTCCTGATGCTGGTCAGCGCCCTGGCCGGCCGGGAGCGGATCCTCCACGCCTACCAGGAGGCGATCCGCCTGGGCTACCGGTTCTTCAGCTTCGGGGATGCCATGCTGATCCTATAGGGTGACGACCGCGCGAGGGAGGTCCCCATGCCTGCACTGCGCTTCGAGGTCCTGGCGACTGATCCCAACTCCGCCGCCCGCCGGGGGCGGCTCACCACCCCCCACGGGGTGATCGAGACCCCGGTCTTCATGCCCGTGGGAACCCAGGCCACGGTCAAGACCCTGAGCCCCCACGAGGTCTGGGACCTGGGGGCCCGGATCATCCTCAGCAACACCTACCACCTCTACCTCCGCCCCGGCGCCGACCTGATCCGGGAGGCCGGGGGGCTGCACCGGTTCATGGCCTGGCCCGGCTCGATCCTGACCGACTCCGGGGGGTTTCAGGTCTTCTCCCTGGCCGAGCTGCGGAAGATCACCGAGGAAGGGGTCCAGTTCCGGTCCCACCTGGACGGGAGCAGCCACTTCCTCAGCCCGGAGACGGCGATCCAGGTGCAGAACGCCCTGGGCGCGGACATCATCATGTGCTTTGACGAGTGCACCCCCTGGCCGGTGGAGTACGAGTACGCCAAGGCCAGTATGGAGCGCACCGCCCGGTGGGCCGCCCGGTGCAAGGCCGCCCACGCCCGGCCGGACGACCAGGCCCTCTTCGGCATCGTCCAGGGAAGCACCTACGCGGACCTGCGCCGGGAGTCCGCGGCCCGGACCGTGGAGCTGGACTTTCCGGGCTACGCGGTGGGGGGCCTGTCGGTGGGGGAGCCCAAGGCCCTCATGCACGAGATGCTGGAGATCACCGTGCCTCTGCTGCCCCCGGACCGGCCCCGGTACCTGATGGGCGTGGGCTCGCCGGAGGACTTGATCGAGGGGGTCTGGCGGGGCATCGACATGTTCGATTGCGTGCTCCCCACCCGGATCGCCCGGCACGGGACGGTCTTCACCCGGCGGGGGAAGCTGTCGGTGCGCAGCGCCGCCTTCGCCCGGGACTGGGAGCCCATCGAGCCGGGGTGCGACTGCTACGCCTGCCGGCACTTCAGCCGGGCCTACATCCGGCACCTGTTCAAAGCCGAGGAGATGCTCGGTCTCCGGCTGGCGTCGCTCCACAACCTCCGGTTCCTCCTCCGGCTGATGGAGGAGGTGCGCCAGGCCCTGGAGACCGGCACCTTCGCCGAGTATCGCCGGGCGTTTTACGCGGAGTGGGGCCAGGGATCCGACGAAGGAAACACGGTTCCCGAGCCCGCCGATCCCGCCAACCGCTGATCAGAAGCCTTGCCCGGGTCGCCTTGCGGCGGCCCGGGCGGGGATGTACCATTGGCAGTGGATTCCGACCGGCGGCCGTCCGCCGGGGAGGGGATGGTCCCGCCCGGCCCGCCGGTCCGCAAGGGAGCGTGCACCGTTGGTCGAGTACCGCGCTGCCAGGCCCGAGGACCTGCCGACCCTCCTCCCCCTGGTGGAGGCCTTTGCCCGGGAGCGAGCCGCGGCCCAGGGGCACCAGGCGCTGCGCCCGGATTTCATGGAGCATGCCCGGGCGGGGATGGAGCAGGCCCTGGCCCACCCCGCGGCTTTCGTGATCCTGGCGGAGGAGAAGGGGGAGCCCGTCGGCTACGGCGTGGGCACCCTCCAGGAGCCGCCCCCGCCCTTCGAGCCCCGGCCCTACATTTTTATCAGCGACCTCTACGTCCGGCCGGATCGCCGGGGGCAGGGGATCGGCACCGCCCTGGTGGAGCGCATCCGGGGTTGGGGGCTGGTGAAGGGGGTTTACCGGCTGAGCATGGTGGTGCCCCTGTCGAGTCCCGCCGCGGTGCGGCTGGGGACCCGGCTGGGGTTCCGGCCGGTGGAACAGCTCTTCTTCTGGCAGGATTCGTCCGACGAATAGCGAAGGAATTCTGCGGCGACTTGTGCACAACCGAGTTGGGAAGAAAGGAAGATGGCCGCGGGGCCAGGCCGGCCGGTGGGCAGACGGGGTTCGGCCGGCCCGGGTGCGCGGCCAGGAATCGGCAAGGGAGGCGATCTTTTGGATCCACAACTGCTCAACCTGATCTTCCTCGCGGTGATGTTCGGGCTCCTCTGGCTGATGGTCATCCGCCCCCAGCAGCAGCAGGCCAAGAAGCGGCAGGCCATGCTGGCCTCCCTCAAGGAAGGCGACAAGGTGATCACCATCGGGGGGATCCACGGCACCATCCGGAGCCTGACGGACAAAGAAGTAGTGCTGCGGATTGCGCCCGGGGTAGACATCACTGTGCAGCGGTCGGCCATCGGCAGCGTCCGGAACGAGGAGAGCCGGTAGGAGTATTTTCTAAAAGCGGGTGACCTCCCATGTGTGCGGCCAAACTTCCGGATCCGGGGATCCGCCCGGTGGCGGATGTCGATACGGGCGGAAGGGAGACCCTCAACCCCTTCCACAGCGCCCAGATGCTCATCGGCAACGCCTGCCGGGAACTGGGCCTGCCCCAGGCGGTCTACGAGTACCTGAAGGAGCCGGCCCGGGTGCTGATCGTCAGCATCCCCGTCCGGATGGACAACGGCGAGATCCGTACCTTCATCGGCTACCGGAGCCAGCACACCGATGTCATCGGCCCCACCAAGGGCGGGGTCCGGTTCCACCCCCAGGTCGACCTGGACGAGGTCAAGGCCCTCTCCATGTGGATGACCATCAAGTGCGGGGTCCTGGGCCTGCCCTACGGCGGCGCCAAGGGAGGGGTGGTCTGCGACCCCGGCCAGCTCTCCCGGCGGGAGCTGGAGGCCTTGGCCCGGGGGTACATCCGGGCCATCGCCAACATGGTCGGCCCGGAGAAGGACATTCCGGCCCCGGACGTCAACACCAACCCGCAGGTCATGGGCTGGATGATGGACGAGTACTCCAAGCTCCGGGGCTTTAACGCGCCGGGGCTGGTTACCGGCAAGCCCATGATCCTCGGCGGCTCGGCGGGCCGGGCGGAGGCGACCGGCCGCGGGGTGGTGATCTGCGCCCGGGAGGCGATGCGCCGTCTGGGCCGGAGCCTCCGGGGCGCCACCGCTGCAGTGCAGGGCTTTGGCAACGTCGGCTCCAACGCCGCCCGGTTCCTCTACGAGGAAGGGGCGAAGGTGGTGGGGATCTCCGATGTCCGGGGCGGCGTCTACAACCCGGACGGGATCGACGTCTACCAGGCTCTGGAGTGGGCCCGGGAGCACGGCACGGTGGCGGGGCTTCCCGGGACCCAGCCCATCGGATCCGCCGACGTCCTCTATCTCCCCGTGGATGTGCTGATCCCGGCCGCACTGGAGAACGTCATCACCCTGGAGAACGCCGACCGGATCCAGGCCCGGGTCATCGTCGAGGCGGCCAACGGCCCCACCACCCCGGAGGCCGCCCGGCGGCTGACCCAGCGGGGGATCTTCCAGGTCCCCGACATCCTGGCCAACGCCGGCGGGGTGACGGTCTCCTACTTCGAGTGGGTTCAGAATCTCCAAAATTACTACTGGCCCGAGGAAGAGGTCCTCGAAAAGCTCGAGCAGATGATGGTGAACGCCTTCAACGCGGTCTACAAGGTCCACCAGCAGCGGGGCGTCTCCATGCGCCGGGCGGCCTACATGGTGGCGGTGAAGCGCCTGGCCGATGCCATGCAGGCCCGGGGCTGGATCTGACGGCCCCCGGGACCGAGGTCCGGGCCACCCCGGGGTTCTCCCCGGGGTGGCCCCGTCGCGTCCGGGAGCCCGAGGTGGGGGCGATGAAGGGAAGCGGCGAGTCGGCGCGGGATGAGAGGCGAGATGAGGAACGAGATGAGGAGCGAGATAAGAGGAGGCGGCGACAGGATGGAGATGGGCGGCTCGCAGCGGGAGGCCTCCGGCGCCGGGATGCGGGTGGCGGTCCTGGGGGCCGGGGCCCTGGGCAGCCTCTTCGGCGGCCGGCTGGCCGCCGCGGGGGTGCCGGTGACCCTGATCAGCACCCGGGCGGAGCACATCGCCGCTATCCGGGCCCGGGGGCTCACCATCACCGGCCCGGGCCCCGGGGAGGAGCAGGTGATACCGGTGGCCGCGGCCACCGACCCGGCCGCGGCGGGGGGGCCCTTTGACCTGGTGCTGCTGACGGTGAAGGCCCCGGCCACGGCCAGGGCCCTGGCGGCCATGGGGCCGCTTCTGGGACCGGAGACCCTGGTGCTCACCCTGCAGAACGGCCTGGGCAACGCCGAGGCGGTGGCGGCCCGGGTCGGGTCTGCCCGGACCCTGGTGGGGGTGACGGCCCAGGGGGCCCGGGTGACCGGTCCGGGGCGCATCCATCACGCGGGGGGCGGGCTTACGGAGATTGGGCCGTACTGGGAAGGGCCGGCGGCGGAGCCGGAGCGGGTGGCCGCGGTGGCCGGCCTCCTCCGCCGGGCGGGGTTCGCCGTGGAGGTGCTGCCGGCGCCGGAGGTCCGGTCCGCGGTCTGGACCAAGCTCTTGGTGAACGCCGGGATCAACGCCCTCACCGCCCTGCTGGGGGTGGCCAACGGCCGGCTGCCGGAGCTGCCCTCGGCCCGGGAGCTGGTGGCTGCGGCGGTGGCGGAGGGGGCGGCGGTGGCCCGGGCCCTGGGGATCCCCCTCCGGTGTCCGGACCCGGTGGCCTACACCCTGGCGGTGGCCGCGGCCACCGGGGCCAATCGCTCCTCCATGTTGGCGGACGTAGAGCGCCGGCGGCCCACGGAGGTGATGCAGATCAACGGGGCCATCGCCGCCGCGGCGGAGCGGATCGGGCTGGCGGCGCCGGTCAACCGGACCCTGGCCCTTCTGATCCGGGCCCTGGAGGAGAGCTGGGAGGAGACGCAGGCGAGGTAAGACCGGGGGGATGCGGGGCCGGCTTCGCCGGCGCTGGGGGGACGGCGAAGGCAGCGGTGAAGCGCCGCGGGGACGGGCACCCTGCCGGGGGATGGGGGCCTTGTCACCCTGCGGTACTACCCCGTGGGGCACCCGGAATTCGACGGGGCCATCGTCCAGGCCTTTGCAGACGCCCATGGCCACATCCGGGTGGCCCAGGTGACCCCGGAGGGGGATCCCCGGACCCAGGTGCTCTCCCTCATCGATGCCGGGGAAGTGGACGTGAAGACCCGGGGGAGCCCGGGCGATGGCCCGGGGGCTGCTAGGGCCGCGGCCGGCCCCTGGCGCGCCGAACCCCACCGGTTTGCACCGGTGGGGTTCGGTACGGCCGCCGTTCCGTGAACGATGCAGCGATCGGGGACGATGCAGCGTTACGAGTCCATGGTTCCCGGGGCCGGGGTGAGCCCGTGCCGGCCCTTTACCCGGCTTGCGAACAGCGCCACCACGGCCGCGGTAATGGCCAGCCCCGCCGGGTAGGAGATGGTGGTGGGCAGCCGGAAGCCCTCAGGGGCCTGCAGGATGTAGGTGAAGCTGACCGCGGTCATAAAGGCGGCCGGTACGCTGGCGATCAGGTGGTTCTTGCCCTGGGCCAGCAGGTAAGCCGCTGCCGCCCAGAGCATGATCATCGCCGTGGTCTGGTTGGCCCAGGCGAAGTACCGCCACAGGAAATCGAAGTCAGTCATGGTGAGGCCGAAGCCGACAACGAAGAGAGGCACCGCGATCAGCAGCCGCTTGGCGATCTCCTTCTGGGGCATGTTCAGCATCTCCGCAAGCACCAGCCGGGCACCGCGGAAGGCGGTGTCGCCGGAGGTGATGGGCAGCACCACGACCCCCAGGATCGCCAGGACGCTGCCGACGCTCCCCATCGTCAGGATCGCGATCTGGCGCACCACGCCGGCCGGACCGCCATACTGGGCCAGGGCCTCCTTCAGGCCGGCGGGGCCATCAAAGAGGGTCATGCCCGCAGCCGCCCATACCAGGGCGATGAGCGCCTCGCCGATCATCATGCCGTAGAAGACAAACCGGCCGTTCCGCTCGTTCTGGACCACGCGGGCAACGATGGGGGACTGGGTGGCGTGGAAGCCGCTGATCGCGCCGCAGGCGATGGTGACGAACATCAGCGGCCAGATGGGCAGGCCATCCGGATGCAGGTTCGCCAGGGTCAGCTCAGGGATCGGCTTGTCCCCCAGCAGCAGTCCGGCGCCCACCCCGAGGGCCATAATCAAGAGCAGGGCGCCGAAGAAGGGGTAGACCCGGCCGATGATCTTGTCCACCGGCAGCAGGGTGGCCAGGATGTAGTAAACGATGATGACCGTGACCCAGAATCTCCTATCCATCCAGGCGGGGGTCAGGGTGGCGAGGAGGTCCGCCGGCCCGGTGACAAAGACCGCGCCCACCAGGATCAGCAGCACGACGGTGAAGACGTTGACAAAGGCCCGCATCCCCTTGCCCAGGTAGGTGCCGACCAGCGCGGGCATGTTGGCGCCGCCGTGGCGGACGGACATCATCCCGCAGAGGTAGTCGTGGACGGCACCGGCGAAGATGGAACCCAGGACGATCCAGATGAAGGCGGCGGGGCCCCACAGCGCCCCCAGGATCGGGCCGAAGACCGGACCCAGGCCCGCGATATTCAGCAGCTGGATGAGTGCGGCGCGAGGGGTGTCGAGGGGCACGTAGTCCACGTCGTCCCGCATGGCGTACGCGGGCGTGGGCCGCTCCGGCTGGATCCCGAAGACCTTCTCCACCAGCTTGCCGTACACAAGGTAGCCGACGATGAGGAGCGCGACGGAGGCGAGGAAGGTGATCACGCGCTGGCCCCCCTTTTCCGGGTCTGACAGTTCTGGGTTGTCCAGATGTCATGATACCGGACAGGGGAGCGGGACCGCCGGGAGTCGCGCCTGAGATGTTCGATCCACGGCTGAAGTGTCGATTTCCGTGTCTGAACGGCAGTCGCCCGGTGGATAGCAGCGGCCCTCGGGGACCGGACTCAGAACCCCAGCAGCTCCCGCAGCCGCCGGGCAGAGCCCCGGCTGACCGGGATCCGGGTGCGCTCCCGGTCCGCCATCACCAACTCGTAGGCGCCGTTGAACCAGGGGTGGATCTCGGCGATCCGGCCCACGTTGACCAGGTAGGCCCGGTGGGGCCGGAAGAACGGGTGATGCTGCAGCCTCTCCTCCAGTTCCTGGAGGCTCATTCGGGTGCGGTAGACCTGCCCGTCCGCGGTCTTGATCACCGTGCACCGTTCCTCCCGGGTGGCAAAGACGATGGCTTCCGGCGGGATCAGGACGATGCGTTCGCCGGTCTCCACCGCCAGCCGGTCGAACCCCGGCGGGGAGGCGGGCAGCCGTCCGGCCGGCGGCCGTCCTGCCGGCAGCCGCTCCGGCGAGGCGAGGTCCTCCGACCGGATCTCGCCGAACCGGAGGGGCATCTCCCGGAGCCGGGCCACGGTCTCCGCCACCCGGTCCCGGGTGAAGGGCTTGACGATGTAGTCCAGGGCCTTCACCTCAAAGGCCTGGAGGGCGTACTGGTCGTAGGCGGTGGCGAAGACCACCCGGGGAGGCGGCCGGAGGGTGAGAAACTGCCGGGCCACCTCCAGCCCGTTGGTATCGCCCAGGTTGATGTCCAGGAAGACCACGTCGGGTTGGAGGGTGCGGGCCAGTGCCAGGGCCGTCTGGCCGTCCTCCGCCTCGCCGACCACCTCAACCCCCGGGTGCTGGCTCAACAGGTAAGCGAGTTCATCCCGGGCCAGCGGCTCGTCATCGACGATGAGAACCCGAATCGGCATCTGAATCCTCCTCGGCGGAGGTCTCCAGGGGCAGGATGACCGTGACGGTGGTACCGGACCCCGGCGCCGACGCGATCCGGAGGCCCGCCCGGGGGCCAAAGAGCCCCTGGAGCCGCTGGTGGACGTTGTAGAGGGCAAGGCCGTTTCCGCCCTGGGAGCTTGCCGGCCGCTCCAGAAGCCCCTGCAGCCGCTCCGGTTCGATGCCCCGGCCGTTGTCCGCCACGGTGATGACCACCGTGTCGTCCTGCCGGTTGGCGGCGATGTGGATCCGACCGTCCCGGCGGACGGCCTTCAGGCCGTGGACGATGGCGTTCTCCACCAGGGGCTGCAGGGTGAGGGGCGGGATCCGGGCCGTCAGCACTCCCGGGGAGACGTCGTAGGTGACCGTCAGCCGCTGGCCGTGCCGGGCCTGCTCAACCGCCAGGTAGTCCCGGACGTGCTCCAGTTCCTGCCCCAGGGTGACGGTCTCGCACTGTGTGGTCTGAAGATTCCGCCGGATAAAATCCCCGAGGTGACCCAAGACGTCCCGGGCCTGTTCCGGGTCCCGGCGGATCAGCGCCATGACGGTGTTCAGCGCGTTGAAGAGGAAGTGAGGCTGGATCTGGGCCTGCAGGGCCCGGATCTCCGCCTTGGCCAGGAGGGCCGCCTGTTCTTCCGCCCGGGCGAGGGCCAGTTGGGTCGAGAAGTGGTAAGCCAGCCCCTGGGCCAGTTCCACCGGCGCCCGGGAACGGGTGGGATCGTAGTAGAGTTTCAAGGTGCCCACAATCCGCTGGTTCTCATGGAGGGGCACCACCACCGCCCCCTGTAGGGGGCAGCCGGGCTCGTCACAGGCGATCTCCGCTTGCCCTTCCGCCACCACCATCCGGTTCTCCTGGATGGCCTGCCGGGTGGCGCTGGTGCGCAGCGGCCGCCCCGGGAGGTGATGGTCCGCACCCACTCCCACGTGGGCGAGGATCCGCTCGGTGTCCGTGAGGGCCACCGCGGCCACCCCGGTCACCTCGTGGATGACCGTCGCCGCGGCCATGGCCGACTCGTAGTTCAGCCCCCGGCGCAGGTACGGGAGGGTACGGGTGGCGATGGTGAGGGCCTTGCGGGCGGCATCGCCCTCCCTTTCAGCCTCCTTGCTGAAGATGCTCTGAATGAGGAGGATGAAGAAGGCGACGCCGGCACTGTTGGCCGCGATCATCGGCACCGCGATCCGCCGCACCAGGGCCACCGCTGCCGGGGTGGGGCGGGCCAGGAGGAGGATGAGGACCATCTGCACCAGTTCCAAGAGCGCCGTCAGCCCCAGGCCCACCCGGGGCGAGAGCCGGTTGCTCCCCGCCTCCAGCCGCCGGTGGAGCAGCCCGCTGACGAGACCCTCCAGGGCGGTGGCGAGGGCACAGGGCAGGGCGGTGAAGCCGCCCACGGAATAGCGGTGGATGGCTGCCACCAGCCCGGCCCCCAGACCCGTGATCGGTCCGCCCAGGAGGCCGGCGATGATGACGCTCACCGCCCGGGAATTGGCGATCGCGTCCTCGTGCGCCAGCGGACCGGTGACCAGGATATCCCAGTCCGCCCCATCGGGCCGGACCCGTACCCCGGTGTAGGTGCCCAGGATCCCGAAGGCGCCGAAGACGAGGGCGAGCAGGAGCTGCTCCCGGCGGCGGACTTGTCTCCAGACCAGATGCCGGAAGCTCCCCGATTGGGTGGCCAGGAAGGCCAGGCCCACGAGCAGCCCGAGCCGTTCGACCAGCGAGACCAGGAGTTCGATAGGCACAGCATCCCCCCTCCGATCCCTTACACCCGGCAGTTTCATTGTCGAGCCTTCCCGGCCGGGACGTCAAAGGGCGGCGGCGCTCCAGCGGCCGGCTTAAGGCCGGTCACCGGGGATCTCACCTCAGGCGCTCGGGTTCCTCCCGGGCCCAGGGGGGCAGGAGGGACAGGACCTCCTGCACCGGTAGGCCGGGGACCGCGACGCCGCCGTCCCCGGCCATGGGTCCGGCGGTGAAGAGGGCGCTCAGGATCGCCTCCTCGGTGGCCTCCACCGCTGCCAGGAAGAGGAGGTCCAGGAGGGCCGGGGGCGGCGGCTCCGCTGCCGGTGGCCGGACAGCGAAAGCGAGGGCGAAATCGCCGCTGCCGTGGTGGGCCACCCCGCCGGTGCGGGCCATCCCGAGAGGTGCCCGCCGGGCCAGCCGGCGGAGGGTGGTGGGGTCCAGGGGGGCGTCGGTGGCCAGGAGCATGATGATGGAGCCGGTCCGGTCCGGCGGCGGGGTGGGCCCCGGGGGCCGGGGGAGGAGCCGGCCCACGGGCACCCCGGCCACCGTCAGTTCCTCCCAGCGGCCAAAGTTGGCCAGCACCAGGGCGCCGACGGTGAGCCGGCCCGGAGGCTCGCCGGCTGGCGGCTCCCCTGCTGGAGAGGGCCGGAGCGCTGCCCGGAGCCAGGGGACCGCCTCCGGGGGCACCGGCACCTGCCGGGAGGCGGAGCCGACCCCGCCCTTCACCTGGAAGGCCACCATCCCGGTGCCGGCCCCGACGCTCCCCTGGGCCAGGGGGCCCGGGTTGGACGCGGCCTCCGCCAGGGCAGCGGCCACCGCCGCCGGGGTGACGTGGTGGACCCGGATGCCGCTCAGCCGCCCGTCGTTGCATTCCAGGACCACGGGGTTGACGGTCCGGAGGTCCGGGTGCCGGGCCAGGACGTAGTCCGCTAGGGCCTCGGCGCACCGCCAGACGTCCAGGGTGTTGGTGAGGAGGATGGGGGTCTCCAGCCGGCCCAGCTCCTCCACCTGGGGCAGGCCGACGGCCTTGCCGTAGCCGTTCAGGACAAAGCACCCCGCCGGCACCGGCTGCGCCACCAGGTCGCCGGGATGGGGCAGCACCGCGGTCACCCCCGTGCGAGCCGGGGGCCGCCCCGGGGGGTCCGCGATCACCGTGGCGTGGCCCACCCGCACCCCGGGGACGTCGGTGAGGTCGTTCCAGGGTCCCGGCGGCAGGTGGCCGATGCGAACCCCGAGTTACCGGGGGGTGGGTCGCGCAGGGGATGGATGCATAGGGATCCCTCCTGCCAGCGGAGATACCAGCCGGGCTCTATTTTTCGGCCTTGACCCCGGTATGCCTGCTGCCCCGGCGGCGGCAGACTACTCCCGGGGGAGGGGACCGGGATGGACATCGGCTACGCCTGCCTCAGCGTAATGGTCCGAGACGCCTCCTGCGCCCGGACGGTCACGGTGCGCCGGGCCCTGTCCCTGCCTGATGACGAAACCCGCCGGGAACTCTGCCGCCGGGTGGCCCGGTCCAACCTGGCCAACACCCGGCGGCTGGTCTTTCACAACGCGGCCCATGGCCTGCGGCTCTACCGGATCACTCCCCAACTCGTCCCCCTCGCCACCCATCCGATGATGGCCGGCTGGGACTGGCAGGAGGAGTTGCGGGAGGATTTCCGGGCCGTGGGGGAGGCGATGCGGACCTACGGGCTGCGGATCAGCTCCCACCCCGGCCAGTACGCGGTCCTGAGCAGCCCCCGGCCCCAGGTGGTGGAGGCGGCCATCCGGGACCTCACCTTCCATGCGGACCTGCTGGATCTGTTGGGGTACGGGGAGACAGGCCGGATCGTCCTCCACGTCGGAGGTGGTCAGGGTGGGAAGGCCGCGGCCATCGACCGCTTCCTCCGGGTGCTGGACCGGCTTCCGGAGCGGGTCCGCCGGCGGCTCGCAGTGGAGAACGACGACACCCTCTTCCACGTCGACGACCTGCTCACCCTCTGCCAGCAGGGGGAGGTGCCCCTGGTGCTGGACCTCCACCACGACCTGGTCAACCCGGGTCACCGGCCCCTGGACCCCGACCGGGTGGGAGCGATCTTCCGCACCTGGCCAGCGGGGGAGCGGCCCAAGATCCACGTCTCCAGCCCCCGGGACCCCAGGGACCCGAAGGCCCATGCAGACTACGTCGACCCCGGCCCGGTCCGGGCTTTCCTCCGACTGGCGGAGGGGTACGACTTCGACATCATGGTGGAGGCCAAACAGAAGGACGCCGCTGCCCTGCGGCTGGCTCGAGACCTGGGCCTGGAGCTGAGGCCGCTCCGGCCCCTGGCCGGGGTTACGCCAAGAGATACCGCCGGGTGTGGCGCCCGGGATTGGCACCCTCAGGATGACGGGACCGAGACCCCGGTACCGGCCCGTGCCCCAGACAGGACCGGGCTCCCTGTGACCCGCGGCGGGGCCGGATAAATTGGAGCCCCCGGGGCGGGCGCCCCGGGGGCTCCGCCAGTGGCCCGCCCCGCACCCTACGGCGTCAGGACCCCGCCGCGGCCACGGAGATCACCGGCTCATAGGCGACGGGGTAACCCATCCCCGCCTCGCCGCTGTTCCCCGCAGAGGCAACGAGGATCACCCCCTGCTCCGGCGGCCGGCACCCCGCCCCGACCTCCGGGCCATAGCGCCGCGGGCAGGACTTTTTCCCTTGGACTCGAAATTCGACTCGGACACGAAAATCGGTCGAAGGGACCAAGTGCGGCGAATCCCCGGGCCGGCTGCCCTCGCCGGCGTCCCGGCAGGCCCCTTGCCTGGGCAGCGGACCGGGGGCCGAAGATGGGCCGTGAGGGGTGAGATGGTGGCGGACAAGAGCGGCGAAGCCCGGCAGCAGCAGGAGGAGATCCGGCGGCAAAAGGAGCGCTGGGAGCAGGAGACGGTGGCCGGAAGCCTCCGGCGCAGCCCGGAGCGGCAGGAGGCCTTCGCCACCCCGTCCGGGATTCCGGTGGCCCGGCTCTACACCCCGGCGGACGTGGAGGTGGATTACCTCCGGGACCTGGGCTTTCCCGGGGAGTACCCCTTCACCCGGGGGGTCCAGCCTACCATGTACCGGGGCCGGCTCTGGACCATGCGCCAGTACGCGGGCTACGGCACCGCGGAGGAGTCCAACCGGCGGTACCGGTTCCTCCTGGAGAGCGGCACCACCGGTCTTTCCGTGGCCTTTGACCTGCCCACCCAGATCGGCTACGACTCCGACCACCCCATGGCCGAGGGGGAGGTGGGCAAGGTCGGGGTGGCCATCGACACCCTGGAGGACATGGAGACCCTCTTCGAGGGAATCCCCCTGGACCGGGTGACCACCTCCATGACCATCAACGCCACCGCCCCCATCCTCCTGGCCATGTATGTGGCGGTAGCGGAGAAGCAGGGGGTGCCGCCGGAGAAGCTCGGCGGGACCATTCAGAACGACATCCTCAAGGAGTACGCCGCCCGGGGCACCTACATCTACCCGCCCCGGCCGTCGATGCGGCTCATCACCGACATCTTCGCCTGGTGCGCCAAACACATGCCCAACTGGAACACCATCTCCATCTCCGGCTACCACATCCGGGAGGCAGGGGCCACCGCGGTGCAGGAGGTGGCCTTCACCCTGGCCAACGGCATCGCCTACGTCCAGGCGGCCCTGGAGGCGGGCCTGGAGGTGGACACCTTTGCCCCCCGGCTTTCCTTCTTCTTCGCCGCCCACAACGACTTCTTTGAGGAGATCGCCAAGTTCCGGGCGGCCCGGCGGCTCTGGGCCCGGATCATGCGGGAGCGGTTCGGGGCCAGGAACCCCCGGTCCTGGATGCTCCGGTTCCACACCCAGACCGCCGGCTCCACCCTGACCGCGCAGCAGCCGGAGAACAACATCGTCCGGGTGACCATCCAGGCCCTGGCCGCGGTGCTGGGGGGCACCCAGAGCCTGCACACCAACGCCTATGACGAGGCCCTGGCCCTGCCCACGGAGCGGTCCGCCCGGATCGCCCTCCGGACCCAGCAGATCCTCGCCCACGAGAGCGGGGTCACCGAGACCGTCGACCCCCTGGCCGGCTCCTACTACGTGGAGTACCTGACCTCCGAGATCGAGCGCCGGGCCCTGGCGTACATTGAAAAGATCGACGCCATGGGCGGAGCGGTGGCGGCCATCGAGCAGGGCTACATCCAGCGGGAGATCCAGGAGGCCGCCTACCGGTACCAGCAGGAGGTGGAGTCCGGCCAGCGGGTGGTGGTCGGGGTGAACCGGTACCAGGTGGAGGAGGAGCCCCCGACAGACCTCCTCCAGGTGGACCCTGCGGTGGCGGAGCGGCAGAAGGAGCGGATCGCCCGGGTGAAGGCCCGGCGGGACGGGACCCTGGTGGCCGAGCGGCTCGACGCCCTCCGGCGCGCGGCCCGGGGGAACGAGAACCTGATGCCGTACATCCTGGAGGCGGTGAAGGCTTACGCCACCCTGGGGGAGATCGCCGACGCCCTCCGGGATGTCTTCGGCGAGTACCGGCCGGCGGAGATCTTCTGAGACCGTCTGGGGTGAACGCCTCAGCCCGTTGCCGTGGTTTTCGCAATCCCTTGCGGCTCTTCGGTACCCGTTCCGGTGGTCCTCGAATCCGTTGCGGTGGGAAGGTGGCTGCGGTGGAGGAGCGGATCCGGATCCTGGTGGCCAAGCCCGGGCTGGACGGCCATGACCGTGGAGCCAAGGTGATAGCCCGGGCCTTCCGGGATGCGGGGTTTGAGGTGATCTACACGGGGATCCGGCAGACCCCGGCCCAGATCGCGGAGGCGGCCCTCCAGGAGGATGTGGACGTGGTGGCCCTCTCGAGCCTCTCCGGGGCCCACAACACCCTCTTCCCCCGGGTGGTGGCCGAGCTCCGGGCCCGGGGGCTGGAGGACGTCCTGGTCATCGGCGGTGGGATCATCCCCGCGGCGGATATCCCCCGGCTCCAGGCTGCGGGGGTGGCGGCGATCTTTACCCCTGGCACTCCGACCTCGGAAGCCATCGCCTTTGTCCGCAACTGGTTCGCCGCCCGCCGGGCCCCGGCGGGGGCGTGACCTGGCGGCGGAGGCGTGACCTGGGGGCAGCCGCTATGACTTGCTCTTAGAAGCTGGTCATAAGGGGGCGGCTCTGGTATGATGATCAAGAAAGTCGACCACCTGGGCGTCGCGGTGCGGGACCTGGCCGCCGCCATTCCCCTCTACCGGGATGTCCTGGGCCTGCCCCTGGAGAAGGAGGAAGAGATCCCCACCCAAGGGGTGCGGGCAGCCTTCTTGGCCGCCGGGGAGGTCCACCTGGAGCTCCTGGCGCCCACGGACCCCGAGGGCCCCATCGCCCGGTTCCTCGCCCGGCGGGGGGAGGGGATCCACCACGTCGCCTTTGCGGTGGAGGATATCCGGGAGGCCATGGCCCGGGCCCGGGCCGCGGGGCTGGAGCTGCTCTCCGATGAGCCCCGGCCCGGGGCCGGCGGTGCCCTGGTGGTCTTCATCCATCCCCGTTCAACCCGGGGGGTGCTGATCGAGCTGGTCCAGCGCCCCCGGGGCCCGGCGCATCCGCCAGACCCTAGGGCCCGGGAGGTGGAACCGGAGGCATGAGCATGGAGGAGCGGATGGCCCAGCTGGCCGCGGAGACCGAGCGGCTCCGGCTGGGCGGCGGTCCCAAGGCCATCGAGAAACGGCACAGCCAGGGGAAGCTCACCGCCCGGGAGCGGCTTGCGCTGCTCTTTGACCCGGGCACCTTTACCGAGACCGACCTCTTTGTCAAGCACCGGGGGACGGAGTTCGGCCTGGAGAACCGGGAGCTGCCCGCGGACGGGGTGGTGACCGGCTTCGGCCAGGTGGACGGCCGGACGGTCTTCGCCTACTCCCAGGACTTCACCGTGGCCGGCGGCTCCCTCGGCGAGATGCACGCCAACAAGATCGTCAAGATCCTGGAGATGGCGATGAAGGCCGGGGCGCCGGTGGTGGGGATCAACGACTCCGGCGGCGCCCGGATCCAGGAGGGCATCGACGCCCTCAACGGCTACGGGAAGATCTTCCGGGCCAACACCCTGGCCTCCGGGGTGATCCCGCAGATCGCGGTGATCATGGGCCCCTGCGCCGGCGGCGCGGTCTACTCCCCGGGGCTGATGGATTTTGTCTTCATGGTGGACCAGGGCTCGTACATGTTCATCACCGGCCCCGAGGTGATCAAGGCCGTCACCGGCGAGGAGGTGACCTTTGAGACCCTCGGGGGCGCCCGGGTCCACGGCACCCGGTCCGGGGTGGCCCACTTCGTCGCGCCCTCGGAGCAGGAGGCTATCGCCCAGGTGCGGCGGCTCCTCAGCTTCCTTCCCAGCAACAACATGGAGGACCCGCCCCGGCTGCCGGTGACGGACCCCATCGACCGGGCGGAACCGCGCCTCGCGGAGATCGTGCCGGCGGATGCCAACAAGCCCTACGACATGCGGGACGTCATCCGGGCGGTGGTGGACCACGGCGACT
Organism: Bacillota bacterium; assembly: GCA_021890795.1. GTDB lineage: Bacteria > Bacillota > Sulfobacillia > Symbiobacteriales > ZC4RG38 > ZC4RG38. The sequence goes on from JAKKUO010000008.1 coordinate 63,497, forward strand.
TCCTCGAGGTCCACGCGGAGTGGGCGATGAACATCATCGTCGGCTTTGCCCGGATCGGCGGCATGCCGGTGGGGATCGTGGCCAACCAGCCCCGGGTGCTGGCCGGGACCCTGGACATCAACGCCTCGGACAAGGCGGCCCGGTTCGTCCGGTTCTGCGACTGCTTCAACATCCCCATCGTCACCTTTGTGGACACTCCCGGGTACCTCCCGGGCACCGCCCAGGAGCACGGGGGGATCATCCGCCACGGCGCCAAGCTCCTTTACGCCTACGCGGAGGCGACGGTGCCCAAGATCACCGTGGTGGTGCGGAAGGCCTACGGCGGCGCGTACCTGGCCATGTGCGCCCAGTCCATGGGGGCGGACTTCACCATGGCCTGGCCCACCGCCGAGATCGCGGTGATGGGGGCCGAGGGCGCGGCCAACATCCTCTTCAAGCCCCCGGAGGGGGCGGCGGACGTGGCCCAGGCTCGCCGGGAGTGGATCGAGGAGTACCGGCGGCGGTTCAACACCCCCTTCCGAGCCGCCGCCCGGGGCTTTGTGGAGGCGGTGATCCAACCCTACGAGACCCGGGCCCAGATCGGCCGGGCCCTGCTGGCCCTGGCGGGCAAGCGGGAGAGCCGCCCTGCCAAGAAGCACGGCAACTTCCCGGTGTGAGCCGGGGCGGGGCCGGCCCGGGTGTCTCTCCGGGGAACGGGCCGGCGACCCGGTCAGCGAACTGGCCGGGGTTCGGCCGGGGAACCCGGAGGGAGCCCGGCGCCGAGCCCAGGAGGGTGTGCCCGGAGATGCGGAAGAGGAGCGTCTGGCCATGACCCGGAAGTTTCGCGTAACCATTGGCGGCATCACCTACCTGGTGGAAGTAGAGGAGATCAGCGGCCCGACCCCGGCGCCGGCCGGGGCTAGCCCGACCCCGGCCCGGGGGGCCTACCCGGCGGGGCAGCCGGTAGCCCCCGGACCGCAGCCGGCACCGGCCCCTGCCGCCGGACCGGCACCGGCGGCACCGGCGGTGCCGGCCGGGGGTATCCCGGCACCGGGCGCCGTTCCGCCGCTGTCCGGCGGTGCCCCGCCCGCGGCGAGCGGGGCTCCGGCACCGGCCCGAACCCCCTCCCAGGGCGGGGAGGTGGTCCGGGCGCCCTTGCCGGGGGTGGTGGTGGACGTCCGCTGCAGCCCCGGCCAGACGGTCCGGCCCGGGGACGTGCTCCTGGTCCTGGAGGCGATGAAGATGGAGAACGACATCACCGCCCCGATGGCCGGGGTGGTCCGGGAGGTCCTGGTGCAGAAGGGGAGCAGCGTCGCCCAGGGGGACCCGCTGGTGGTGCTGGCAGAAGCGTAAACCGGCTCCGGCCCAGCGCGGTTGAGCCTGGAGCACCTATGCGGCGGCGGTTTTCGCCAGCCCCGGTTTCTTGGCATAACCGACAACCTATGCGCCTTTGATTAAGTTGTTGATCCGGTGTACGATGAAGGCGTTACCAAGTATCCACTCCGACCCCCCGCCCTTCTGGGACGGGGGGTCCTGGTTAGCCGCTGGGAGGTGCCTTCTGGCCCCAGTCGAGCCGCAGAGGGATAGGAGGTCGCGGGATGGAGGCACGGACCGCAGGGACGGCAGACTCCGTCCGCCGGGAGCTGGTGGTCCTCTCCAACCGCCTGCCCTACACCCTCGAGGCCGGGGCTGACGGGCTCCGGCTGAGGCCGGCGGTCAGCGGGCTGGTGAGCGCGGTGGAGCCGGTCCTCCGCCGCACCGGCGGGGTCTGGATCGGGTGGGGCGGGCGGACAGCTGCCCCGGCCGGGGAGGATCCCCAGGCCCGGGAGGACCCCCAGGTGCTGGTACCTCCCGGCGGGCTGGGCTATCGACTGCAGGAGATCCGAATCCCGGAGCCCGAGTTCCGGGCGTACTACGACGGATTTGCCAATGGCAGTCTTTGGCCGCTTTGCCATCAATTTGTCGACCGGGCCAGCTTCGACCCGGCCCACTGGGAAGCCTATGTCGCCGTCAACCGCCGGTTTGCCGCGGCGGCCCTGCCCTGGCTCCGGTCGGGGCGGCTGGCCTGGGTCCACGACTTTCACCTCGCTTTGGTGCCCCGGCAGCTCCGGGCGCAGGCGCCGGGGGCGCGGATCGCCTTTTTCTGGCACATCCCCTTCCCGCCCCACGAAATCTTGGCCACCCTGCCCTGGGCCCGGGAGCTGTTGGCGGGGCTCTTAGGGGCCGACCTGGTCGCCTTCCACACCTGGGATTATGTCCACAACTTCTGCCGGTGCGCGGAGCGCCTCCTGGGAGCCCGGGCGGAGGAGGAGGCCGGCCGGATCCACTGGCAGGGCCGGGTGATCCGGGTGCAGGCGCTGCCCATCGGGGTGGATTGGCAGGCCTTCCAGGACCTGGCCCGTAGCGACCGGGTCCAGGCCCGGGCCCGGGCCATCCGGGCCGCGGTGGGGACGCCGGTCATCCTCCTGGGGGTCGAGCGGCTGGACTACACCAAAGGGATCCCGGAGCGGCTCCAGGCCTTTGGCCGCTTCCTGGAGCGGTACCCCGAGTTCCAGGGCCGGGTGACGCTCCTTCAGATCGGGGTTCCCACCCGAGACCGGCTGCAGGCCTACCAGGAGCTCCGCCGCCGGGTGGAGGAGGCGGTGGGCTGGCTCAGCGGCCGGTACAGCCAGAACTGGCAGCCGCCGGTGCGCTACCAGGCCCGGAGCGTCGACCGGGAGGAGCTGGTGGCCCACTACCTCGCGGCGGACGTGGGCCTGGTCACGCCCCTCCGGGACGGGCTCAACCTGGTGGCCAAGGAGTACGTGGCCAGCCGCGTGGACGGGGACGGGGTGCTGGTCCTCAGCCCCTTCGCCGGCGCCGCGGCGGATCTCCCCGAAGCGCTCCCCGGCAACCCCTATCACCCGGAGGAGCTGGCGGCTGCCATTCACAAGGCCATCACAATGCCGGAGCCGGAGCGGCGCCGGCGGATGGCGGCCCTCCGGGAGCGGGTGCGACAGAAGGACCTGGCCTGGTGGTGGGAGGAGACCCTCAAGGCCCTGAGGGAGGTCGGCGGGGCGGCGGCACCCCGGGCGGTGGCCCGGCCCGGGGCGGGCCGGACCGGCGCCCGCCGGAGACCTTCCCGGAACCAGGCGCTGGCAACCCAGGATGACCTGTTGGTAGCGAAGGAGGTGAAGCCCGGGGGGCTGCCCACGGCAGCCGGCTCCGGGCGGCCGTGATGGCGTACGGAATGCCCTCTTCTGAGTCCGTGCGGGCCCCCGAGGCGGGCGCCCGCCTGCCGTCCCGGGTCGAGCCAGGGGCCCTGGCCCGGCGGCTGGCCCGTTGGTCGGGTCTCTTCCTCTTCCTTGATTACGACGGAACCCTGGCGGAGATTGCCCCGACGCCGGAAGAGGCGGTGACCGCCCCCGGGGCGGTGGGGGCGCTCCGGCGGCTCATCGGGGCTCCCGGGGTGGCGGTGGCCGTGGTCAGCGGCCGGCCCCTGGCGGAGCTGACCGGGCGGCTGCCCCTCTCGGGCCTCTGGCTGGTGGGGGAGCACGGGGCCTGGGTCCGATACCCCGACGGCCGTTCCCAGCCTCTCCTGGAGGCGGGCAACGTCGGGGCGGCCCTGGACGAACTGGAGCGCCGGGCGGCCCTGGTCCTCGGGGGGCGGCCGGGTTGGCGGGTGGAGCGGAAGACCGCGGGCCTGGCCCTCCACTACCGGCAGGTGGCCCCGGAGGAGGCGGCCCGGCTGCTGCCCCGGATCCAGGACCTGTGGCTGCGGCCAATGGCTGTTGCGGGGCTTGAGGTGGTCCATGGCCACAAGGTGCTGGAGGTCCGGCCTCGAATGATTGACAAAGGCCGGGCGGTGAAGTGGCTCCTCGACCAGCGGCCGGGGCTCCGGCCGGTCTACCTGGGCGATGACACCGCCGATGAGGACGCCTTCGCCGCGGTCGCCGAGCGGGGCGGGCTGGGGGTCCTGGTGGCCAGGAACTCCCGGCCCAGCGAGGCGAGGCTGCGGCTCAGCGAGCCGGCGGAGGTGGTCCGGTTCCTGACTGCCCTGGTGGCGGAACGGACAGGGCAGATCCACCCGTAGACTGGTAGGACAGGTCCATCCTGACACTGGCAGGCTGGGGGGGAGAGTCGGGTGATTCGCAAGGCAGTGATTCCCGCGGCAGGGTGGGGTACCCGGTTCCTGCCCGCGACCAAGGTGCAGCCCAAGGAGCTGGTGACGGTGGTGGACCGGCCCGCTATCCACTACGTGGTGGAAGAGGCGGTGCGGGCCGGCATCGAGGAGATCATCATCGTTACGGGCCGGAACAAGCGGGCCATCGAGGACTACTTCGACCGGGCGCCGGAACTGGAGCAGCTCCTGCTGGCCAAGGGCAAGGCCGAACTCCTCGCCGCGGTGCAGGAGCTGACTGAGCGGGCCGAATTCTACTTCCCCCGGCAGCGGGAGCCCAGGGGGCTGGGCGACGCGGTCTACGCCGCCCGGCGGCTGGTGGGCGACGAGCCCTTTGCGGTGCTGTTGCCCGATGAGCTGATGCCGGGCCAGCCCTCCTGCCTGGAGGAGATGATCCGGCTCTACACCGGCGGTGCAGTGGTGGCTGTCCAGGAGGTGCCGCTGGAAGAGGTCCACCGGTACGGGGTGGTGAAGCCCGCCGCCGGGGCAGACGGCGAGGCGGCCGCCGGAGCCCAGGCCCAGAGGGCTGCGGGGGTGACGGGCGCAGCCAGTGCAGGGAACGGCCGGGTGACGGCCGGCGGCGTCATCCCGGTGGCGGACCTGGTGGAGAAGCCCAGGGTGGAAGAGGCCCCGTCCAACCTGGCGATCATCGGCCGGTACCTGTTGCCGCCGGAGATTTTCGAGATCCTGGCGGACCTGCCGCCGGGCCGGGGCGGGGAGGTCCAGCTCACCGACGCCCTGCGGGTGCTGGCCGCCCGGGGGCAGGTGGAGGCCTTCCTCTACCAGGGGGAGCGGTACGACGTGGGGAGCCCCATGGGCTTCCTCGAGGCCAACGTAGCCCTGGCCCTGCGCCGGCCCGAGTTGGCGCCGACCTTCCTCCAGTTCCTCACCCGGGAGCTGCAGCGGGCCGAGGCCAACGGCCAGGTGCCGACGGTGGAGGCCGAAGCGGGCTAACGCGGAAGCCGCAGCGGGCGAAAGGTGGCGACCGGCTCACCCGTGGGAGGGTGAGCCGGTCTTGCGCGCTGGGGGCCGGCCGGGCTACGCTAGTACCAAGTACTAGTACCAGAAGATAAGTCCTTCCCCCGTTGTGCCGGTTGTGGTTTAATTAAGAAAGGTACTGGCATCGGTGAGGAGGTCCGGGGATGGAGCGAATGGCGCCTGGGGGAGTTCCCCTGGAGGTGGTGGCCGCGATCACCGCTGCCCTCTCCATGGTTCTGGGGGAGGGCCAGTTCACCCTCCGGTCCATCGCTCCCCTTGAGGAGCCGCCGGCGCCGGGGCCCGGGGCCTCGGCCTGGGCGATGGCGGGGCGGCTGGAGCAGCACCTCTCCCGGCAGCACGCTCTGGTGCGGCACCGCCGGCAGGGGTAAGGGCCCTCGCCAGCGGAGGGAGGTACACAGGCAGTGTTCCGAAAGGTACTGGTGGCCAACCGGGGTGAGATCGCCATCCGGGTGATGCGGGCCTGCCGGGAGCTGGGGATCCGCACCGTGGCGGTCTACTCCGAGGCGGACAAGGATGCCCTCCACGTCCGGTATGCCGACGAGGCGTATTACATCGGGCCGGCGCCGTCGGTCCAGAGTTACCTGAGCGTTCCGGCCATCATCACCGTGGCCACGGCGGCCCAGGTGGACGCGATCCACCCGGGGTACGGGTTTCTCTCGGAGAACCCCTTCTTCGCCGAGGTCTGCCAGAACTGGGGCATCACCTTCATCGGCCCCCATCCCCGGGCGATCCGGGAGATGGGGGACAAGAACCGGGCCCGGGAAATCATGCGCCGGGCCGGGGTGCCGGTGGTTCCGGGGTCCGAGGGAACGGTCCGGAGCCCGGAGGAGGCCCTGGCGACGGCGGAGGCCATCGGCTACCCCGTGGTGGTGAAGGCGGCGGGGGGCGGCGGCGGCCGGGGGATCCGGGTGGCCCGGAGCCCGGAGGAGCTGACCCAGGCCCTGGAGCGGGCCGCCAGCGAGGCCGGCGCGGCCTTCGGCAACACCGAGGTCTACCTGGAGCGGTTTGTCGAGGTGGCCCGGCACATCGAGGTGCAGGTGCTGGGGGACCACCACGGCAACCTGATCCACCTGGGGGAGCGGGAGTGCTCCCTCCAGCGCCGGCGGCAGAAGATCCTGGAGGAGTCCCCTGCGCCGTCGCTGCCCCCGGCGGTTCGGCAGGCCATCTGCGAGGCCGCGGTCCGGGCGGCCCGGGCGGTCGGATACGACAGCGCCGGCACCGTGGAGTTCCTCTACGACGAGCAGACCGGGGAGTTCTACTTCATTGAAATGAACACCCGGATCCAGGTGGAGCACCCGGTGACGGAGATGGTCACCGGGGTCGACCTGGTGAAGGAGCAGATCCGGATCGCCGCCGGCGAGCCCCTGCGCCTCACCCAGGATCAGGTCACCTTCCGGGGGCACGCGATCGAGTGCCGGATCAACGCGGAGGACCCGGACAACCGCCTGCTGCCCTCGACAGGGATCGTCACCGGGTTTTCGCCCCCCACCGGGCCGTGGGTCCGGTGGGACGGCATGCTCTACCCCGGGTTCAAGGTTATGCCCTACTACGACTCCCTGGTGGGGAAGCTGGTGGTCTGGGGCGAGACCCGGGAAGAGGCCATCGCCCGGATGGAGCGGGCCCTGGCAGAACTCGAGATCGAGGGGATCAAGACCACCATCCCGGTGCACCAGCGGATCCTGGCCAGCGAGGAGTTCCGGGCCGGCCGGTTCTCCACCGAGTGGCTGGAGCAGTTCCTCCAGCTCCGGTGAGGGCCGGTGGCCCGGGGGGCCGGCCAGCCGGAAGATGGGCCGGCGGTGCGGGGAGCCAGCCAGAAGGAAGACGAGCCGGCGGCGCGGGAGGTGGGGGAGGGTGCGGAAGGAGAAGGCGGACCTGCGCCAGGCCATGCTGGCCCGCCTCCAGGCCCTGGACCCGGCGGCCTGGGCCGAGGCCAGCCGGCGGATCCAGGCCCACCTCCTGGCCAGCCCCCTCTACCGGCAGGCCAGGACGATCCTCTTCTACTGGGCGGTCCGGCGGGAGCCCGGGACCCAGGAGGCGATCCGCCAGGCCCTGGCGGAGGGCAAGCGGGTGGTCCTCCCCCGGGTGGTGCGCTGGCAGGGGGAGGCACCCCCGGCCCCGGCACCGGCCTGGGGCGCCGGGGGCCGGGGCCTGGCCCTCCACCTCTACCGAGAGCCCGGGGACCTGGTCCCGGGCCCTTACGGGCTGTGGGAGCCGGCCCCGGCCGCGCCAGCGGTGGCCCCGGAGGAGCTGGACCTGGTGCTGGTTCCCGGGGTGGCCTTTGACCGCCGGGGCGGCCGGCTGGGCCACGGGGGCGGCTACTACGACCGGTTTCTGCCCCACGTGCCCCCCGGGGTGCCCCGGGTCGGTTGCTGCTTCGGGTTCCAGGTGGTGGCGGCGGTGCCCCGGGGGCCCCACGACCGCCCGGTGACCCATCTCCTCACGGAAGAGGGGCTCTTTCCCTGCGCACCGGAAGGGGCCGGGCTCCTTCCCTAGGGCCTGCACGGAACTGCCCAACCCCGGGCCCAGCTTCTGCACCCCATCCACGGGTGGCCATCGGCCGCCCGTGGATTTTT
>JAKKUO010000039.1 GCA_021890795.1 Bacillota bacterium
ACCTGGTCAACGGCAACATGCTTCAACGGAGCCACGGTCTTACGACCGTGGATACGGCTCACCGGGGCCAGGTTCGCCCTTGAGTTCTTCCTGCTTCAACGGAGCCACGGTCTTACGACCGTGGATACATCAGATGCCGCCTTCCTAGGCAGAACGCGTACAAGCTGCTTCAACGGAGCCACGGTCTTACGACCGTGGATACCCGGATGGCTCCGGGAAGGTCTACCTGGTCAACGGCAACATGCTTCAACGGAGCCACGGTCTTACGACCGTGGATACTCAACCTGGAGGAAGACGTCCGCCTGTGGCTGGACCGGCTTCAACGGAGCCACGGTCTTACGACCGTGGATACGGAGGACATCAAGGCCGGGCGCCGGGTTGCGGAGCAGGGCTTCAACGGAGCCACGGTCTTACGACCGTGGATACGCCCCCTTTTGGAACCCGCCTGGCAAGCGGTCTCCAACCCCGTCTTGCGAGCGGTTCCGCCAAAACTTCACTTGAGGGCATCGTTGGAATCCCTGATACCGCCGAAACATCCCCTTCCATCCCGCTCAGCAAGCGACTTGCGAGCGCCCCCCAGGGTTCAGAACGCTTGCGGACCGCTCGCAACCGCTTTGATATCCAATGATCCTTGAATATAGAGGAAATTTATTGCACGCGCCACTATATCCCGCACGCATGGTAGTGGCTACCTTCCTTAGTCTGTGATTTACCCGCAACGCAGGAGAGAGCCTGGCCTCTGTACCCCGATAAGCCTGCCCCGTCACCAGGCGGCAGCCCGGCCTTCCCTTTCATAGTTCCAGGATGGCTGACGGATTCCTCCCTGCTTTCTCTACTCCCCCACTCGGGTCGAGTCGCTGTCCGGCATACCGTCGGGTGGGGCGCGCAGCGTGGTTCGGCCAGCCCCCGCTGGTGGGGCCCATGCTGGAGGCAACCTGGCGGACTATCACGTGCACCCCGTCCCAGTCGGACCCAGCCCATCCCCTGGAGAGTGAGGCTGCGCCACGTTAGGCGGCGTCAACCACTTTCGCAGAGCCGAGGCTGGTGGGCGGCAATGTGGGACACACCGGCCTGGGCCGGGGGCAACCCGAGGCGCCATCGCCATTCGCGGCACGCAGTTGTCAGGGTCGACGTCGCCATCCACGACCTGCGCAGAAGATCTACATTTTTCTTCTCTGACATGTCCGAAGATCATCCCGATGCCCGCCGCCGTCGGCCGTCTTGCGCCGGCTCTGGCGAACACCCTCGACGGCTCCGCCCACCTCGGGATGCGGTGGCGGCCCGGCTTGTTGCGCAATGTAGCGATGCGCTTTCGCCGCAGGGTACAGTGCGGGAGGTGCCGTATCCTAGCCAGTGGGTTGCTCGTCGTCGCCGGGGTGATCCTCCTCCGGACCAAGTGGGGCGCCTGCCGATGGCCGCCACCATCGGCAACGCGCCGGTCGGCGGTGCCCTTGCCAGTAAGGTACAGGACCAAGAGCCCCGGCCAGGTCTCCTACCTACCACCCCAGAGCTTTGGGCCCCCGGTTGCTTTTCACCCTCGGCCCAACACTGCTGGCCTGCGATTCCGCGCGGCTCCTTACCTGGCACGTTTCCCTGGGCCGCTGTCGGCCCTGGCCTGGTGAGGGCCTTGCCCCCTGGTCTGCCATCCTGAGCACGACGAGCCCTTGTCGTGGTCTGGGGCTCCCGGCGACACAAGCCCGGCCCAAAGCTTGGAGCGGGCGATGGCTCGCCCGGCACCCCTGACCCCAAAGGGAGGTGCTTGCGATGCCTGATTACCAGGTGCACTTGGATGCCAAAGTGGACCGTTTCGTCACCGAGGACGACCTTATCGACTTCTGCACCGCACTTGAGGAGCGCCCTGGCATCTCTGCCCCGGTCGCAGGCGGCGGCGGTGAATCGTTGGGTGCTACCGTTGCCGTGGAAGCCCCCGACGCGTGGGAAGCCGTAACCCGGGCTGTAGCGGAATTCCGGGAGGCCCTCAAGGAGATCGGTATGCATGGCCGCATCGTGGAGATCGAGGTGAAGGATTACGACGACTTGGAGGTGACCGTCTGGGAGATCGCGTGGGAACTCGGGGTCTCCCGGAACCGGGTGCGCCGGTTGATTCGTAACCCTGAGTACGGCTTTCCGTCGCCGGTGCGGGAGGAGACCTCTCGGAAGCTGTGGCGCTGGGGCGACGTGCGGCGCTGGGCTGAGGAGCGCGGAATCCTGAAAAAATAGGGCTCCCCGAGGCGGACCGCCCTGGGGCCCATGTGAGACCAACAGACCAGGCGGGCACTCAGGCTGGCCACTCGCCGGGGCAGAAAGCGGGAAACACCACCAGCGTCGCTGCCGGAACCCTTACTCCCCCACCCAATACCGTCAAACCACACCCCCCGGCGGAAGTTCTCGATGGCCCGCCGCACATGGGGAATCGCGTCCTCGGGCAGGCGATCCAGATCAAACCGGGAGAGGTCGTCGCACTTGTGGGGCTCTGCGTTCACGATCCCCCCGGTCCAGCGTTCCGCGACAAGGAAGAAGTCGATCCGCTCGTCTCCGGCCCGCCGATGCATCACCCCGACCACCCGCATATTCTCCCGTGCGATGGTGATGCCGACCCCCTCCCGGGCTTCCCGGATCGCCGCGGCCTTGACCTCCTCCCCGCCGTCCAGGTGGCCGGCAACGACGCTGTAAAAGGTGCACGGCCACGGGCATGGTGAAGCGGTTCCCGGACGTCGGTTCACACTCCTTCTGAGCCTTGCCGTCACTGCCCGGCAGGGTTTTCGCCCACCTGCCAGCCTCCCCGGGGCATCGGCATGCCTTGCACGGGGGCTTCCGTACGAGGCCGGATTGTCAGAAGCGAGCCGTGGACGCCCTGGCAACACCTAGGAGACACTCCCAGATTCCTGGCCCGTTTAGCGATTCCCCCCCACCCCCCGCCACCGTCTCGCCCTCCGCAGCGTCCGATACCAACCCCCGAGAGCGCTTCTACTGACGCTGACAGGGCTGGAAGCGGGAGCGGTACACCGCCAAGGCCCTGCGGAGATCCGTCCAGGGCTTGCAAACCCTCGCCCTGTGTCGCCAACGGTCCCCAGACAGTTCGCACCTGCCCCCGACAGCACGCACCTGCTATCCACCCTTGCGAAGCGCCGCTGAAGCGGTCGATCATGGACCACATGATAATTCCCCGCCCTGCGGCGGCCGGTCTTGCACCGGCCGCCCATTCCTTTTGCCCCGGGCCGCTGGGCCGCTGACCCTGGAAAGGTCCGCAACGAATCGCTAACATGTGTGTAGTGCAACAATTCCCTCGCACAAACCCCGTCTCCAGAGGGAGGGTGAGGGATGACAATCTCCCGGGACCACCTCCCCGCGCCCGAAAGGATACCTGGCGGAAGAAAGGAACGCCGGGGCGATGCGCCACCCGACGCCCGCCCAGGACGGTACCTCTCGCTCCGGGTCGTTGCGCTCCTCATCGCCGCCGGGGCGGTGCTGCTGCTCCCGACCGAAGGGGTCCTCCCCTTACTTCTCCGGGGCCGGCTCTCGGAGACACCGGAGTATTTCATGCATCAATACGCCGTCGTGGGGCCACCCGCCTCCCCCTGGCTCCTCGTTCTGCTTATCACTGCGGCGGTGCTGGCAGCCATCTTGCTGAGCTGGCCCGCTCGGCGAGCCCGGGGACTCGGGTGGCAGCAGATTCTTTCCGCCCCCTTCCTCCTTCTCGCCATGGTGCCGCTGCCTCTCGCAAGCCGGCTGCTGTTCTCCGGGCCCCACGAAGGCGAGAGGCTGCTGTCCGCCCTGTGGTCCCTGCTGATGTACGGCTGGCCCACCGCTCTCCTCGCTCAGGGTCTCTACCTGTCCGCCACCGGGGAGGAGATCCGGGACATCGAGTGGCTCGATGGCCCCGGCACGCCAGCAGCGGCCCGCCGCCTCCGGCTGGGCCGCTCCCTGGCAGGTCTTGGCTGGTATCTGCCGATGCTTGTCTGGGTTGCCCTCTGGGCGAACTACATCCCCCCAGGTCCACCCGTCATGCTGCTGCTGAGCGCCCCCCTCCACCTGGACTACCCCACGGCATGGAGTGCGGCCCGGGTGCTGTTGCTGGTCTTGCTCCTCCTCCGTCTGGCCGTTGACCTGGTGGCCTGGGCCCTGGCCGGCCGTCCCACCTCGCCCCCTGGGGAAGGCGGCCCCCCGCCCGTCGCCGGCGAGATCGCCCATCCGGGCGGTCCCTGGGGCCGGGCGCCCTGGGTGCACCTCGCCCTGGGCCTGGCCCTCCTGGTCTACGGCTGCGCGCCCTTCGTCGCCGGTGCCGCCAGCCTCCCCGCCGGGGCCTGGCCCGAGACACAGGAGCTGGCGGGCAGCGCAGCCTCGGGGTGGATCACCGGAACCGCGGCCGGGCTCGCCCTGGCCATGGCTCTGCCCCCGGGCCTCCTCCTCGGCGTCCTGCTGGGGGTCCTCCGGGACGGCCCAGCAGGACGGACCCTCAACGCCCTCCTCGCTCCGTGGGTCTACGGAATGGGCGCGGCCGGCCCCCTCGTGATGCCCCTGGTCCTCCTCGCCCCGGCTCTGGCCCTGGGGCTGCCCCCGAGAAACCTCCTCCCTCTGGCGGCAACCATGGCCGTCGGGGCGATCCCCCTGGTCCTCCTCCTGACCGCCCAGGGGGTGGCGACCTGGGTGGGCCACCGGCGCCGGACCCCCGCCGGTCCCGGGTGGGGGTCCGGCCACCTCTCCCTCTATCTCCTGGGTGGCCTCACGGTCATCGCTGCGCACCTGCTGGCCGCGGAGATGGCCCTCGCGACCCTCAAGCTATCCCCCTGGGATCCTTCCTCCGGAGAATACCCGGCCGGCTACCCCTCCCATCCGGCGGTGGCGTGGCACGTGGCCGGCGCGGTGGCCGGCCTCGCCCTGGTGGGCCACGGTCTCCGCCGGTGGGCCTGGAATCTCCGCACAGCAGGTTGAGTGCGCTGCAAACAAAAGGCCACTCCCCCCAGGGAGTGGCACCAGCTACCGTCTGCCGCTCCGGACCGCTAGGAGTACCGCTGCACCAGCAAACCGACCACGGTCACGCACCCGGCCAGTGTCGACGCCAACGCGGTCCCCACCGGCACGGGAGGGGCCGCCTCCGCGGCGTCGGTGGCTGGCAGCCTGCGAACGGCTCCGACCTCCTGGACATGCTGAGTGTGGGAGGTGGTAGCCGCCCGCGCCACCGGGGCGGGATGCAGGTCGCCCCCCTCCCGGCTCACCCTGGCAGCCACGGCGACGGACAGCACCAGGCAGGCCGCCAGCAAGGTCAACCTGCGCACCAGCGAATAGGCAACTGAAAGGACGAGGTGCCGCCGCTTCATAGGCGACCTCCTGAAGACGTCTCGTTTCAATCTGACGGTAAGATTGTACACTTCCGGGTTGTTATCCGTCAATTCCGTCGACTGGGACGGATGTTGGCGCCTGTCCAGGTTCGGGCCTGGAACTACAGTGGAGTAAGGGACCTGAAACGACCGAGGCGCCTGCAGCCGGGTTCCGGTCTGCAGGCGCCTGGTTTCAGTAGTTCCGCACCACCACCTCGGTGATCTGCCCCCGGCGGTCAGCCTTGCTGTTGATGGCCCGGCTCGCCCACACCTTGTCGATCCGATACCCCCGGTAGAGCTCGTGGATGAAGGGGGTGTCGGAGTTCGAGAGCATCACCAGGCACCCCCGCCGGTCCAGTTCCCGGAAGACCGCCGCCAGCCGGCGCTGGTCCTCCGGACCGAAGTTGTCTGCCGTGTAGCTCGTAAACCTGCTGGTCTCGTTCAGCGGGTGGTACGGCGGATCAAAGTAAATGAAGTCGCCGGGCTTTGCCCGGTCCAGCACCGTCTCAAAGGGGGCCAGCAGGATCTCCACGTTCTGCAGGGCGGCGTGGGCGGCCAGCAGCGCCTCCTCGTCGCAAATCTTGGGGTTCTTGTACCGGCCGAAGGGGACGTTGAACTTTCCCTTCCGGTTCACCCGCCAGAGGCCGTTGTAGCAGGTCTTGTTCAGGAAGATCATCCGGGAGGCCCGGCGGACCGGGTCCTGGGGCTCCTCCGCCCGTATGGCGTAGTAGTAGTCCCGCTCGTTCCGGTGCCGCTTCAGATCAGCGATGAGTTCGTGGACCGCCGTCTGGACCACCTGGTAGATGTTGATCAACTCCGGGTTGTTGTCCGAGAGGACCACCCGCTTGCCGGCCAGCCGGCCCGTGGCCGCCAGGTGGAAGAAGACGGCGCCGCCCCCCACGAAGGGCTCGTGGTAGGCCCGGAAGGCCGGGGGGTAGAGGGGCTCGAACTGGGCGAGAAGCTGGCCCTTGCCCCCCGCCCACTTGAGAAAGGGCCGGGGGGTGCGGGTCCCGCCGGTGCCGTGTGACGTATCGGCCAACAGGGGCAACCTCCCAGGTCAGATCGGCTGATTGAGGAGTGCAGCGCAGTAGTCGTCAATCCGGGCCCGCCGCAGGTAATACGAAAACTGCCGGTGCTGGCCGTCGTGGTGGGTCTTCACCTTCAGGAAGAAGGCCCGCTCCAGCTCGGGCGGCGTTCCGGTGAGGTAGCGGTGGTCGGCCTTGAGAACGTGGAGCACCAGAGGATTGGGCGCAAGGTAGATCACGTCCGCAATCTAACAGGGGCGAAGGGCGGAGGTGCAGGGCGTCGATGTTCTCGACTTCCGGCTCGGCAAAGGCGTACCGGGATGCAGGTCCCGGACCACCACCAGGATTTTTTCGCCACCTTCTTCAGCGGGTCCTGGGTGTCCATGCGGATGGTCAGGGATTCCCGGAACTCGCCCCGGCGGTCCACCACCGCCGCCTTCCGTTCCCTGTCCTCCCCCAGGGTCCGGCAGGGGAAGGTTGTTCCGCTCAAGCCCTACATCCCTTCCCTCGCCTTCCCCACTTCCCCTTGCTGTGGGGGCTGATACCCATCTCCTGCAACCGGTCATTGGTGCGTTGTTGGGTCTGGCTGTGCGCGCATCCTTGGGGGTCCCTGGGAGTGGGCACCGGCTTTGCGGGGAACCCATGGAGTCTGAGATGCTTCCTATCGATAGAAAGGCCCGGCTCGAACCCGGTAGGTAAGCACCAGGTTGAGCCGGACCGGTTGGAGGGCGGTGGTAGAATGAAGCGCTTCCTTCTGCTGGTCGCGCTCGTCGTCCTTGGCGTCATCCTGGTGGGCGTGCTGATACCCCTGAGGAGCTCTCCGGGGCTGGAAGCCCACCTGACGGAAGAGGAGAAAACCTTTGCGCAATATGCGTTCCACATGGTGGAGCAGCAGCTGTTCGATAACCCCATCGAGAAGGCTTTTGTCCTACGACTGAAAATCGAGGCGTTGGAACAAGCACCACAAGTACCCGGTGAACTGTGCGGTGACTTGCCGTTTGTAACCGCCACCGCCTTCCGGGCTATCGTCCGGGCAGAAACCCTCTTCGGGCTCACCTGGGCCAGGGCGGAGGTCGACTGCAAGGGGGCCTTCCGAATTCCTTCCACTAGGTCCTAGAGCCTTCCACCAGCCTTCGGAACCTCAGTGGCTTGGCCTGGCCGCAGTAGCAATGCGGTCTGGTAGCCCTGGCGGACCGCCTGGCACCCGGGACTGGCCACTACCGCGCCGCGGCGCGGCACCAGTGGCTTCGGCACCCGCCCCAGACGAGGGCGATCCCGCCCAGCACCAGGGCCCCGAAGGCCAGGTACGGGATCGCGTACTGGAAATAGGCGTGGTGCCCCGGCCGCTCGACGAAGACGTTCTGCCACCAGCCCGGCCCGAACGAAAACAACCCCTCGATGGCAAACCAGCGTCCACTCTCCTTGAGGGCACCGGTGTACCAGGCAATCCCCCGGACACCGAGGATGGTGGCCACGATGCCCAGCACGACTCTCACCATGACTCTCACCATGGGCGTTGTCGAGGCCTCCTCGCACAAAGACGTGCACCCGGAACAACTTCCGGGTTCTCCCCCTCATAGGACGTTCGGTGAACTTGCCGGGTTCTCCCGGGTCAGCTGTCCGCCCGATACTTGACCGAGCGAAGCCGGTGTCATATTTCTAAATTAAGAAATAACACGGGAGGGGCTATTGACAGAATGCGATCGCAACCCACGCCGCGGAGTTGATCGCCGCGGGCTCCCCGTAAACCCGGAGCCACTCCCACTACCTGGGCTCACGCTGCCCAGGTGCCCGGAGTCGAAAGCGCCCAGCATCCAATACGAAGCGAGGTGGGTCATGGAGTTTGCCATCGCCGACGGCAGGCTCCGTGACCCATTTGCGCTGCGGAGGTACCGAGATCCTTGTCCCGAGTGTCACCTGTCACCGCGGTCCAGAACCTGTGGGGGCGCGCCCGGGCGGCCGGCCGGGTCGTCCTCCGTTCCCTGCCTCTCCTGTGGGAGGCGTCACCGGCGTACACCGCGGCCGTGGCGATCTCGATTCTCCTCCAGGGACTCCTCCCCACCGTGGCGGTATGGCTCAGCCAGCCTCTGGTCGATGCGGCCCTCGCCCTGGGGGGCGCCACTGAGGCCCGATGGGAGCGGGTGCTGCCCCTGGCCACCCTGTGGCTTGGGGCGCTGCTGGCGAGCCACCTCATCGCCCCCGTCGCCTCGGCTGCCCAGGGGCTCCTCACCGACCGGCTCACCGCGCACGTCAACCTGAAGCTCATGAAAAAGGCCGGGAGCCTCCCGGACCTCCAGTACTTCGAGTAGCCGGAGTTCTACGACAACCTGCAGGTCCTCCAGGAGGAGGCGGCCTGGCGCCCCGTGAACCTCATCGTCTTCCTGGCCGGAGCCGTGCGGTCCATCCTCGCGACCGGGGCCCTCCTCCTCACCCTGGCCCGGTTTCACCCGGCCCTCCCGCTGGTGATCCTGGCCACCGCCGTCCCCCAGGCCCTCCTCTCCTTCCGGATGCAGAACGACGCCTTTGAGCTATTGGTCTGGAAGACCCCGGAGGCCCGCCGGATGCGGTACTACAGCTCGGTCATGCTCACCGACGCCTATGCCAAGGAGGTGCGGATCGGCGACCTGTCCCGGCTCTTCCTGGACCTCTACAAGTCGACCTTCGACCGCCTCTTCGCCGCGACGAAAGGTCTGCGCTTCCGGCAGCTGCGGGCATCGGCCGGGGTGGCGGCGTTGGGGGTGGCCGGCACCGCCGTCGCCTTCGGGTGGGTGCTGCTGGGGATCGTCGCCGGGGAGGTCACCGCCGGCGGCCTGATGCTTTTCGTCCAGGCGCTCCTTCTCACCCAGCAGAACGTCGGCCAGATCGTCGAGAACAGCGCGATGCTGTACGGAACCCTCCTGTACATGGAAAAGCTGATGGACTTCCTGGACGCCAGGCCGCTCATCGCCGACACCGGCCGCCTGCCGGTCCCGGACGGCCTCCCCGGGGAGATCCAGTTCCAGGGGGTCTCCTTCGCCTACCCCGGCGGCCGGGAGGTCCTCCACAACGTCACCTTCACCCTCCGGCCCGGGGAGGTCGTAGCCCTGGTGGGCGAAAACGGGGCGGGCAAGACCACCATCGTCAAGCTTCTGGCCCGGTTCTACGACCCGACCGCCGGCGCCATCCTCGTGGGCGGGAGGGACCTCCGGGAGTACGACCTCGCCTCCTGGCGCCGGTCCCTGGCGGTGGTCTTCCAGGACTTCGCCCGGTTTCAGCTCTCCGCCCGGCTGAACATCGGCGTCGGGGCTCTGGAGCACGCGGACGATCTGGACCGGATCCGCCGGGCCGCGGAGCAGGGCGGAGCGGATGAGGTGATCGCCCGGCTCCCGCAGCAGTACGAGACCCTCCTCGGCAAGCACTTCGAGGGCGGGGTGGACCTCTCCGGCGGCGAGTGGCAAAAGATCGCCCTCTCCCGGGCGTTTCTGAAGGACGCTGCGAACGTGGTCCTGGACGAGCCCACCGCGGCCCTCGACCCCCGCAGCGAGTATGAGATCTACCAGCGGTTTGCGGAACTGGTGAAGGGGAAGACCGTGCTCCTCATCTCCCACCGGCTCTCCGCGGTGCGGATGGCCGACCGGATCCTGGTGCTGGACCGGGGGCGCATCGTGGAGGAAGGGAGCCACGAGGAACTGATGCGGGCCGGCGGCCTCTACGCCCAGATGTACCGGATGCAGGCCGAGCGGTACGCCGACCAGCCCGTCACTGCGGAGAGGGCGCCATAAAGGAAAGGCCGGGAGGTGCATCGGCATGGTCCGCGTTGCGACGGGATGGGCCGGGGTCTGCCTCGGCCTTCTGGGCGCCCTGGGGGCGTTCTGGGCGGAGGCGCCGGTGCAGGCGGCCATATTTGCGGTGCTCTTCGCCGCGGGAGCCCTGGCCCTTGCCCGGCGGCACTGGCCCGCGGTCCGGTTGGCCGCCGCCGGCGCTCTGCTCTTCGCCGTGCTTGCGGTGATGACCGTCGGGCCGCTCCTCCTTCCCGGCGCCGGGCTTCTGGCCGCGGCGGGATACGACGGGCTGTGGGGCTCCCGCAGCCTCCAGTCGCCCCCTGAAGATGGGGCCAGACCCTCGTAGGGATCAGGCTCCCCGTCCCGGGGAGCCTGATCCTCTGAAGAGACCGGTGCGGACGGTTGCGCAAGATTTGCCAAGATTGCAAGGTCCGCCGTTGCAAGTCCCGCCACTGGGAGCATAACCCTCGCCGGCCTCACTCCAGCCGCACCGCGCCCGGGTCCACCGGCGCAAACCCCTTCACCACCGGGCTCCGGAGGCGGCCCTCCTCAGTCCACTCCAGGAACTCCACCTGCACGCCGAGGATGGGCCGGACCCAGACCACCCGGTCGGGCCGCCGGGCCCACCGGTCCGCCTCCACCCGGGGGACCGGGTCAAAGGGGCAAGGGGCCGGCGGCAGGGCCGCGGCCAGGGCGCTGAGTTCCTCCTCCTTCAGCCCCGACCCGGCACGGCCCAGGTACCGGAGCCGCCCCTCGGCGTCGTGGGCTCCCAGGAGCACCGCCCCGGGCCGGCCTCCGGTGACGGTGTAGCCGCCGACCAGGCAGAGCATCTGGAGCCGCCGCTTCACCTTCACCCAGAGGGGGGACTTCTCCCCGGGCCGGTAGGGGGAGTCGAGGCGCTTGCAGACCACCCCCTCCAGCTCCTGCTGGCAGGCGGCCTGAAAGAGCGCGGGACCCCCGTCGGGGAAGCTCTCGATGGGAATCGCCGCCGGCCCCGGGGTGAGGATCGCCCGGAGCCGCTCCTGCCGGGTGGCCAGGGGATTCTGGAGGTACTCTTCGCCGTCGGCCGCCAGGAGGTCGAAGGCCACCAGCAGGGCCGGCTGCCGGGCCGCCCGGCGCCGGGCCTCCGCCGGGCCCACCGCCAGGTCCCGCTCCAGGATGCCGGGAAAGCTCGGCCGGCCGTCAGCCCGGAGGACCACCAGCTCCCCATCCAGGAGCGCCTGCCGGGCCCTGAGCTGCCCAGCCAGGGCCTGGAGTTCCGGGAACTGCTCCGTCCGCTCCCGGCCCCGGCGGCTCCAGAGCCGGACCCGGCTCCCCTCCACCAGGGCGAGGCACCGGACCCCGTCCCACTTCACCTCCGCGGTCCACTCCGGCCCCGCCGGGGGCTCGGGCCGGCGGACGGGCTCCATCGGCACCGGTGGCCGGAACATCGCCGGAGGCGCCCTCCCCCCTCGCTGCCTGGCTCCGCTCGATGCTCTGCCGGAGGGCCTCCATCAGGTCCATCACCCGAGCAGTGGGAGCCGGGGCCTCGGGCCGCACCGCCTCGGCCCCCGCGATCTTCTGCTGGATCCGCTCGAGGAGCGCCTCCCGGTACTCGTCCTGGTATTTCTCCGGGGCAAAGGCGGTGGTGAGGGTGCCGATGAGCATCCGGGCCATCTCCAGTTCCTGGTCCCGGTAGCCGGTGTCCGGGGGCAGGGAGAGCCCCGCGGGGCTCCGGACCTCATCGGGGAAGTGCATGGTCTCCAGGGCGAGGCACCGGTCCCCGTAGACCCGCACCGCGGCCAGGGAAGACTTCCCCCGGAGGGCCACCCGGGCGATGCCGATCCGGCCGGTCTCCTGAAGGGCCCGGCGCAGGAGGGCGTAGGCCCGGGCGCCCCCCTCCCCGGGCTCGAGGAAGTAGGTCTTCTCGTAGTAGATCGGGTCGATCTCCTCAAGGCTTACAAAGTCCAGGATCTCCACCGTCCGGGCCATGGCGGTGGGGAGGTCCTGGAAGTCCTCCTCCCCCATCACCACGAACTGCCCCGGCTCGAACTCGTACCCCCGGACGATCTCTTCTGCCCCCACCTCCCGGTCGCAGTGGGGGCACCACTTCCGGTACCGGATGGGGGTGTGGCAGGGGGCGTGGAGGGACCGAAAGTGGAGGTCCTTCTCCTCCGTCGCGGCGTAGAGCTTGACCGGAATGGTGACGAGGCCGAAGCTGATGCTGGCCTTCAGCAGGCTGCGCATGACCCCCACCTCCTGTGCCCATCCTGCGGCGCTCCCAGTCCGTCAGGGCCGGCCCCGGCGGCGGCGCTCGGCCGACTCCAAAAGCTCCTCCACCGTCCGCACCACCCGGGTGCCCCGGTCCCGTGCGGTCCCGTCTCCGTAACCCCCGGCCTGCCGCCTGGCCCTGTCCCCGTAACCCCCGGCCTTCCGCCCGGCGTCGTAACTTCCAGCCTGCCGCCCCTGGCCGCCCTCGTCGAAGCCGTTCTCGCGCCCGGCGCCGTAGCCTCCGGCCTGGCGCCCCTGGCTAGCCCCGCTGGTCCGGCCCTGGGCCTCCACGCCCTCGCCGCCGGAACGCCGGCTCCGGACCGCCCCGGCCGCCAGCCGCTGCCGGAGGCCGCCGGCCTTCCGGCCCTCCCCCGCCTCCGCCCCGGAGTCGCCGGCGCCACCGCCCTCTCCGGCCTGGCTGGCGCTACCCCCGCCGAGCCGGGAACGGGCCTCGCCGGCCAGCCGCTCCAGGAGCCGGGGGGCGATGTCCAGGATCCGCTCCATCCCCCGGCTGCCGTCGACGGAGAGCATCCGCACCCCGTCCCGGGCCACCACCAGAAAGCCGACCGGCTGGACGGAGATCCCGGCCCCGCTGCCGCCGCCGAAGGGGAAGCCGCTGCCGCCCTCTTGGTCCATGCCGTACTCCTCCACGGACGAGCGCCGCCCCCGGTCGGCGGCCTGGCCGAACTCGCTGCCCCCCGCGGCAAAGCCGAGGCTCACCCGGGAGACGGGGATGATCACCTCCCCGTCGGGCAGCTCCACCGGGTCGCCGATCACCGTGTTGACCTCCACCAGTTCCTTCAGGCTGTGGAGGGCCTCCCGCATCAGCCCGTGGATGGGATGTTCCGCCATCGCCGGCACTGCCCCCTCATGACCTTTACGCCCTTAGAACCCGCAAAATGAAGGAAAGGCTGCGCACCTATGGTGCGCAGCCTGCGGCGTTTCATACGGGATCACGGAGCGGCGGTCCCGCCTGGGGCCCCAGCCTCCGGCGCACCGGCTTCCGGGGCTGCCGCAAAGACCAGGGCCGCCGCGCCCACCACCCCCGCGTCTTCCCCCAGGGCACAGCGGGCGATCCGGGCCCGGCCCCGGGTGACGGCCCAGGATTCCAGGTGCGCCCGGACCCGGTCCAGGAAAGGCTCCCCCGCCTGGGCCACGCCGCCGCCGATCAGGATGAGTTCCGGGTCGAGGAGGTTGATCACCGAGGCGAGGCCCACCGCCAGGTACCGCGCGGTCTCGGCGACGATCCGCTCCCCGCAGGGATCGCCCGCGGCGGCAGCGGCAAAGACCGCCCGGGCCGTGAGGGGCTCCACCTGGTGGAGGCGGCTGTCGGGATAGGCAGGGAGCGCCTCCCGGGTCCGGCGGACGATGGCCGTGGCCGAGGCGTAAGCCTCCAGGCACCCCCGCAGGCCGCAGGGGCAGGGATCGCCCCCGGCATGGACGATGATGTGGCCCACCTCGCCGGCCAGGCCCCGGTGGCCGGTGAGCAGCCGGCCCTGGCTGATGATGCCGCCGCCGACCCCGGTCCCCAGGGTGATGCAGACCAGGTTCGCCACGCCCCGGCCCGCGCCGAAGCGCTGCTCGCCCAGGGCGGCGACGTTGGCGTCGTTGTCCACGTAGACCGGCAGCCCGGTGGCCGCCGCCAGCCGCCCCCGGATGTCCATGCCGGTCCAGCCCGGGAGGTTGTCGTTGGCGAAGACGCAGACGCCGGTCCGGGGGTCGATCTGCCCGGCGCTGCCCACGCCGATGCCGACCACCGGGGCCGGGGCCTCCCGGAGCATCGCCACCGCCTGCTGGCAGATCCGGGCCATCAGCCGCTCGCCGCCCTCCCGGGCCCGGGTGGGGATGACGGTCCGGCCCAAGAGCCGCCCGTCTGGGGTGAGGAAGCCAAAGACGGTGTTGGTGCCGCCGATATCGATGCCCAGGGCCACCTGTGCCGTTGCAGGGGCTACTTGTGCCATCGGGGGCGCCCTCCCCTAGGCCGGTTTCCTCGGGGTCCTGGACCCGCCGCTCGCCAAACGGTCCTGGCCCCTCTCCACGCAAATCGTTCCTAAACCATCCGCTCGTAGATCGCCTGGGCGGCCTTCTCGTACGCCAGCCGGGACGCTTCAAAGGTCTGCATGACCACGCCG
This sequence comes from Bacillota bacterium, assembly GCA_021890795.1. GTDB lineage: Bacteria > Bacillota > Sulfobacillia > Symbiobacteriales > ZC4RG38 > ZC4RG38. Next base: position 14,487 of record JAKKUO010000039.1, read on the forward strand.
GTGAAGAGCAGGTCGAGGACAAAGATCTGGGCGATCTGAGAGGCCAGGGAGCCGCTCTGCATCGGCGTCTCCCGGGAAGCGGTCAGCAGCACGATCTCCGCCACCTGGGTCACCGGCGAGCGGGCGAAGTTGGTGATGACGATGATCCTGGCGCCGGCCTCCTTGGCCATCCGCAGGGCGTGGAGGGTGTCCTTGTTGCTGCCCGAGTGGGAGATGCCCACCGCCACGTCCTGGGGCGTCAGCATCCGGGCGGACATCGCCTGCATGTTGCTGTCCAGGAGGGCGTCGCACAGCTTGCCGATACGCAGGAACTTGGACTTGGCAATGGCCGCGGTGAGCCCCGATGCGCCGACGCCGTAGAACTCCACCTTCCGGGCCCGGACGATGGCATCGATGGCCCGCTCCAGCTGCCCCATGTCCAGCACCCTGAGGGTATCCTGCAGGACCTGGACGTGATGGGCCAGGAGCTTTCGGGACATCGACGGGAGGTCGTCCTCCGGCCGGACCGCCTCGGAGATGGACGGGGTCGGCACCACCAGGTCCTGGGCCAGGGCGACCTTGAACTCGTGGTACCCCCGGTACCCGAGGGCCTGGCAGAACCGGATGACGGTGGCCTCGCTGGTCTCCGTGGCGGCGGCGACCTCGGTCACGGACTGGTAGATCACCTGGGACGGATGGGCCAGGATGTACTCCGCCACCCGGCGCTCGCCCCGGGAACAACTGGGCAGGCGAGAGCGGATCTTGGCCTGAACCCCGTCGGCGCCCAGATAGACCTGAATCTGTCCGTCCACGCTCTCTCCCCCCGGCGCTGCCGCGCCTCGATATGTCGCTCAGAGCGTACTACAGGAAGGTTCGGGACGTCAATCACTCCCACCGGAGGCCGGAGGGCGGGAGAGCAGGGGCACGGCGGGAGCCCTACGGGATCTCATCCCGGGAAAGCTTGGGCTCATAGGTGCCTTTGACAAACCGGTAAATGTCCTCGTAGAAAGCCCGCTCCTGGGGATCCGGGTGGCTGTGCATCTGCATGATGCCGTTCGAGCCGTGGAACCAGGCGCAGGCCGCGTGCATGTAGCCAAAGTAGACGCCCCCGTCCAGGTAGTGCCGGAACCGGAGGTGCCGCTCGGCGGCGACCTGGGTCGGCTCGTTCAGCTCCACGTAGTATTCCATCTCGAACCCGGCGCCGCGGGCCTGGGCGGCCAGGGCCGGCCCCTTGATCCCCGGGGTCTTCACGTAGAACATGTGGTTCGGCTGCTGGAAGGCAAGGTCGAAGTAGTAGTCCTGGTAGTTGTCCAGCAGATGGACGTTGTAGCTCGAGTAGAAGGGAATCCACAAGAAACGCTTGTCGGCCTTCTCCAGGTGGCGCCGCAGCTCCTTGAGGAGCCAGTGGTCGTCCACCTCCCAGCTCCGGTAGACCGTCTCGAAGACCCAATAGAACCCCAAGAGGTTCAGGTCCGGATACCGCCGGGGATCCCACCGGGCGAGGGCTTGATCCACCCACCAGCAGGTGGCCGCCAGCCGGTCCTCGGTGGCCCGGGTGAGGTTCTGCCCCACGCAGCCGAAGTTGAGGATCCGGCCCCCTGGCTCCAGCCGGCCCCACATGGTCTGGTTGATCCCGGGGTACGGGATGGAGAGGACCACGTTCCGGGGGTGCTCCGGGGCCCCCAACACCGCCTTCAGGCCCGCCACGATGGCCTGCAGGTTGTCCAGGAGCCCGCCCTCCCGGAAATAGAGGTCCAGGAGGGCCTCGTAATCCTCCTTGTCCGCTGGCTTGGGCACGGGGATGGCGTAGAAGTCGCCCTCGCCGGACATGGTGGTGCCCCGGTTGACGTCGGCGATGAAGGAGCCGCCGCCGCCCGGCGCCGACAGCACAATAAATAGGAAGGAATCGAAGAGCCAGTCGTCCGGCCGGCCCTCGGGGTCCAGGTGAGCGACGTAGTACTTCAGCTTCTCCGGCGTCCAGTCGGTTCCGTAGAGCAGCACCAGGTGCCGGAGGTGGCCCATCCGGGGATCGTTCTGGGGATACCAGCCCACACGCTCCGCCTCCTCTCACACCTGTGGCCGGGGCGCTGCGGCCGGCACTACCGGCCCCGGAGCAACTGGCGCAGGCCGGGGATCTCGTGGGGCGCCCGGGCAGGCCGCGCAAAGCACTCCGCCACTGCATCCCACCAGTCGTAGAACCCGGGCTCCAGGTGGACCAGGTCGAAGACCATCACCCCGTGGGTTTCGTCCGCTGCCATGCGGACCGCCCGCTTGAAGTCCGTGGGATCCGGACGGCTCCTGATCGCCCCGGGCGGCGCGTGCATCTCGGCGTAGATGGAGCCGTAGACGAGGGTGCCGCCGTCGGTCACCTCGATGGAAAGCTCCGCCGCGCCCTCCACGCTGTAGATGCTCGAGCCGCCGTGGGCCAGGGCTTCCTCCTTGGTGATATCGCTGTAGTAGAGGCCGGTCATCAGAAAGTCCACGAGGGTGGCGTAGCCGTACTTGTGGTAGTCCGCCGACGCCCAGTCGTAGGGCGGGATGTAGGTGTTGGCGGCCCAGTTGACGCCCTCGTGGTAGTAGATCGGATACCAGGAGCCCACGTAGGCCGTGAAGAGGGCGTCAGGCTTCACGCTCCGGACCACCTGCTCCGCCTCGGCAAAGAAGTCGTAGATGTTCTTGGCCCGCCACTCGATCCACCGGGTGAAGAGCGGCCCGGGGACGATCCGCTTCGTGTTCCCCGCAAAGGTGACCTGGAAGATGTCTTCGGGCCAGTTGGCCACGGGCTGGCCGATGTACGCTTCGAACTGCTGGCGGCTCAGATCGCTGAAGTCGGCGTAGACGTTGGAGTACCGGGCGTAGTCCAGGGTGATGCCGTCGATGTCGTAGTTGGTGATGAGTTCCCGGATGAGCCCCAGCTCGTACTCCCGCACCTCCGGGTGCGCCGGGTTGGCGAAGGTGGCGATGCTCGAGGTGTACTGGGCGGCCGGGGTCATCTCCACCCGGGTCTGGTCGATGTCCACCCGGTCCCCGACCCGAAGATTCTCCAGGATCCAGGTCCGGGCGGTACCGTGGCCGGATAGGACGTAACCGCCCGGCGGAATCGCAGGGGCGGGCTCGTCGGTCACCGCCCGGTCGAGGATGGCCGTCACGATGCCGCTCTCCACCACCACGTCGGCGCCCCACCGGTTGGTGGGCGCGACGTTGTACTGGTCCGGGGTGTAGACCACCAGGTAGTTCTCGTACCGGGTGCCGTTGAAGGCGTCGATCCGGCGGGTGCTGCCGTTGGGGGCTGTCGCGACCCGGTAGACGTCGTAGTAGACGGTCTGCCAGTCGGGGTGCTGGAAGGCCGGGCCCTCCTGGTGGGCGGTGGAGCCCTCAGTGAAGACGTTAATGGAGGCCAGCACCGTCAGCCCTTCCCGGCGGGCCGCGTCGACCACCGTCTGAAGCAAGTCGTAGTCCGCGGGGTAGTCGGCGTACCGGTACTCGATGACCCCGTCGGGCATGTAGTTCCACGCGGTGATCCGCTGGGCCTGGCTGACGTGGGGGGCCAGGCGGCTCCGGTAGGCGACAAAGCCGGTGTGGTTCTTCACACTGACGATGAGGGTGTTGAAGCCCGCCTCCCTGGCCTTCCGGACGATCTCTGCGACCTCCTCCGGGGTGTCCAGCCGGGCCAGGTTGGCCGACAGGTCCATCCAGAGGAGCCGGGCCTCCAGCCCCCGGGCCCGGATGAGATGCCGGATGGCTTCTGAACGCCCCGCGGCCGCTGCGCCTCCGGGCACCACCGCCAGGGTCAGCAGCCACACACAGACAACCGCCCACAACCGCCTCATCGTCCAGAGGGCACCTCCCACCCCGTCACGGACGCCTCACAAGTCGCCCAAGGCACCTTCTCGCCCCTCAAGGGCACCTTGCCGCGCGCCCAAGGCAACTTCCCGCTCCTCAGGGGCACCCTGCAGCTCGCCCAAGGCACCTCCCAACTCATCACGGGCAACTCCCAGGGCGCCCAGGGAACGCCGGCTTCCCCTCGCACCGGCCTCCCCTCGGTCTCGCTCTCCGCCTACTGCAGGGCCTCCTTCACCCCTTCCCACCAGCCGTACTCCTCCAGGTAGCAGAGGTCAAAGATCATGACCCCGTCGGTCTCCCGGCGACAGGTGCGGATGGCCTCCTGGAACCGGGGCAGGTCCCCTTCGTACTGCTTCACGAAGAGGCCCCCCACCACCGGCACCGCGCCCAGGGTGACCTCCCGGGAGATCCGGGCGGCGCCCTCCACGCTGTACCAGTCGGCCGGGCTCCCCTTGGCCCGGGCCTCCATTACCGTCACCTCGGGGTAGTAACACCCGGTGCAAAGGTAGTCCAGAAGCTCGGCAAAGCCGGTCTCGTTGTAGTCCGGGGCCGCCCAGAAGCCGTCGGGCCGGTAGTTTTGGCTCGCCCAGTTGACGCCCAGGAAGTAATAGATGGGATACCAGGATCCGGTGTAGACGGCGAACTCCACCTGGGGGTTGACCGCCTTCACCGCCTCCCGGCAGGCCGCCACCATCCGCCGGATGTTCTCCGCCCGCCACTTGAGCCAGCTCTGGAAGAGGGGCCCGGGCGTAATCCCGCTGCCCCGGGCGAGCCGTACCGCCGCAGTCTCCCCGTGGGGGTCGATTTCGAAGATGTCCTCGGGCCACCGGTCCACAGGGCGTCCGATGTACGCCTCGAAGGCCCGGCGGCTGTAGTCGCTGAAGTCTGCGGAGAGCCCGGGATAGCGGCACCGGTCGAGGATGATCCCGTCGATGTCGTACCGGGCCGCGAGTTCCTCGCAGATCCGGATCTCGTAGGCCTGGACCTCCGGGAGCGCCGGGTTGACAAAGACGGCGTCGAAGACGTCGATGTTGCCGGCGGTCACCATCTCCGGGGTGACCTCGGAGATGGGAACGATCACCGGCTCGAAGGAGCCGTCGCCGGTGGGCCGCTTGGCGTAGACGTGGCACTGGATGTACGGCATCCGCCGGACGAGGGACTTGGTGTACTGGGGCCCCGGCCGGCCCTCGACCATCACGTCGGGGGCAACGTGGAGGGCGATCCCCCGCCGGTGGGCCTCCTCCACCGCCACCTGGACCAGGTCGTAGCCCGGAGGGAACCAGTCGTAGGCCTCGGACATGTGGGGCGCCACCCGGCTCGGGTAAGGCACATACCCCGCCAGGTCCTTCACGTGCAGGACAAAGGTGTCGATGCCCACCTCCCGGCAGCGGTCAAGGATGGCCGCCACCCCCTCCCGGGTGACGATCCGCTCCCGGTTGGCGTACAGCTCACACCAGAGCAGCCGGCGTTCCGGTCCCCCGCTTCCGGTGCGCTCCTCAGCACCGTGCCCGGGGTGCTCCTGGACACCGCCCACGATGCGCCCCTCTGGACCGCACCCGGGGCGCTCCGCTGTCCCGCTCACAGCCCACCCACCCTCCTGTCTCCCACAGCCTCCCCCCGGGCGACTAGCCCTTGAGAGCACCCACCACGCCCTGGATGAACTGCTTCTGCAAGATCAGGAAGACGAGGATCATGGGCAGGATGGAGACCACGGTGCCCGCGGCGATGTACGCGAAGTTGTAGCTGAACTGGCCCTGGAGGTACCGGAGACCGGTTGCCAGCGGGTAGAGGTCCGGATCCCGCAGGACGATCACCGGCCAGAGAAAGCTGTTCCAGAAGGCCATGAAGTCGAAGATGACCACCGTGGCCAGGGCAGGCTTCACCAGGGGGAGGTTGACCCGCCAGAAGATCCACCACTCGTTGGCCCCGTCGATCCGGGCCGCCTCGTCCAGTTCCCTGGGCACCGTCAGGTAGGCCTGGCGCATCAGGAAGATGTTGAAGACGTTGGCCGCGCTGGGCAGGACCACGCCCAGGAGGGTGTTGGTGAGGTGCAGCTTCTTCAAAGTGAGGAAGTTGACAATCGTCCCGGCGGCGTTGGGCAGCAGCATGGTGCTGACGATGGCGTAGAAGATGAGGTCCCGCCCCCGGAACCGGAGCTTCGCCAGGGGATAGGCCGCCAGGGCGCAGACGGCCACGTTGAGCCCGACGCCCATCGCGACGATCCGGATGGTGTTCCAGAGGTACCGGCCGACCGGCAGGAGGGTAAAGACCGCCTCGTAGTTCTTGAGGGTCAGGGGGAAGATGGGGGGCGGCATCTGGAAGACTGCCTTGCCGGTGTGGAGCGAGGTGAGGGTCAGGTAGAGGAACGGCCCGAGGGTGACGAGGGCCACCAGGCACATGAGAAGGTAGAGCACCCCGGTCTTGACCCCGCTCCAAATCCGGTGCGCACGGCGCTTCCGCCGAACTTCCGCCGGCGTCAGGCTCATAGGCTGTACACCCCCCGGTCCCGAAAGACCTTGAACATCAGGATGGTGAGGACCCAGGAGACCGATCCGGCCAGGAGGCTGATGGCCGCGCCCCGGCCGAACTCAAACTGCTGGAAGGCCACCTTGTAGGCGTAGACCGCGTTGGTGATGGTGGCGTTGTGGGGGCCGCCGTCGGTCATGGTGATGACCTCGTCGAAGACGTTCAGCGCCCCCTGGCAGGAGACGATGGAGGCCAGGAGGATGAAGGGCTGGAGCAGCGGGATGATGACGTGGCGAACGACCTGCCAGGAACTGGCCCCGTCGATCATCGCCTGCTCGCTCAGCTCCCGGGGGATGGACTGGAGCCCGGCGAGGTAGATCACCATGTAGTAGCCCAGGCCCTTCCAGGCGGTCACCGCCATCACCGCGGGCAGGGCGAACCGCTCGTCCCCGAGCCAGGAGATGGGCTCGCTGAGGATCCCCAGTTTCATGAGGACCCAGTTGATGAGCCCGTTGCTCTGGTACATCCACTGCCAGGTGATGGCCACCGCCACCATGGAGGTCACCACCGGGACGTAGTAGGCGGTGCGGAAGAGCCCGATGCCCGGCAGCTGGCGGTTCACCAGCACCGCGATGAGGATCGAGAGGAACTGGATGACGGGGACCACCAGCAGGTACTGGAGGGAGTGTTTGAAGGCCAGGCGGAAGGTCTCGTCCTGCAGGGCGTACTGGAAGTTCCGCAGCCCCACCCACTCGGTCTCGCCCACCACCGAATAGTTGGTGAAGGCCAGGGGCAGCCCCCGGATGATGGGGTAGAAGGTAAAGACCCCCATGAAGACCAGCGCGGGGAGCAGAAAGGTGTAGGCAACGAGGTGGGTCATCACCTTGGGATGGGTGAGGGCCGCCCAGAGACTCGTTCTGAGGCGGTTCCTCGGCGCCTGGAGCTGAGAGGCAGCGTGCCCTGTGGCGACCTTCGGCATGTTGCCCCTCCTCGGGAGGTTACTCGTGGCCCCTCACGACCCGAGATGGGTCCGCGACCCGGGATCTGGCCCGCCAGACGGCCGTGGCCCTACGCCCCCACACCGGTGGGGGCGTGGGGCCACGGGGGAGGGTCTTGCCAGCGGGTCAGGCCGTCTGGCAGGGGTCAGGCCATCAGTCTCGGGCCAGAATCTCGTTGACCTTCTCCTCCGCCTCCCGGAGCGCCTCCTCGGGGGTCATCTTGCCGGTGGCTGCAGCCTGGAAGGCGTCGGCGATGACCTTGGAGATCTCAGCCTGCTTCCCCCCGACGCCCAGGGCCAGGTCGTAGCCGGTCTCGAGCTGTTGGGCGGCGATGGCCCGGGCCTTGGCCTCGGGGTCGTCCCCCTGGGCCTTGAAGAAATCGTCCTGCGCCGCCTTCTTCGTGGACGGCAGGATGTTGGCGATCTTGGCGAACTCGAGCTGGTTCTCGTCGTTGGTGAGGAAGAGGCCGAAGTCCACAGCTTCCTTCTTATGCTTGGCCAGCTTGGGGACCACCACGTTCATGAGGGGGATCTGGTTGACCCGCACCTTGCCCTGGGGATAGGGCGCGACGTCGGTCACCGCGTAGATCTCCGGTGACTGTTCCTTGACCCGGACCAGGAACTGGGGCCCGGTGAGGACAAAGGCCATCTGGCCGCCCATGTAGTAGTTGACGGCGTCGGTGTAGGTCTTGGTCATGAAGTCCTTGGGCAGGATCCCCTTCTGGAACAGGTCGGCGTACCACCGGACCGCCGCCACCCCCTCCGGGGTGTTAAAGGCGGCCTTCTTCTTGTCCGGGGTCAGGATCGGCACGCCGTCCTGGAAGAGCCGGTTCATATTGCCCTCGGGGATGAACGCGGGGATGCCGGTCTTCTCCTTGATGATCCGAGCCCACTCGGCCAGTTCATCCCAGGTCTGGGGCGGCTTGGACGGATCCAGGCCGGCCCGCTTGACGATGTCCGTGTTGATGAACATCACGTGGCCGGCGGCGTACCAGGGAATGGCATAGGTCTTCCCGTCAAACTCGGCGGACTGCCATAGCTTTTCGAAGTAGACAGCCCGCTGTTCGGGGGTCACGTACTCGTCGATGTTGGTCAACCCGCCCTTGGCGGCCAGGGTGAGGGCCATGTCGGTGTTGAGGTTGACCAGGTCGGGCGACTCGTCCGCCGCGATGGCCGAGAGCAGCTTGTCCTGGATGGAGCCGAAGGGCAGATCGGTCCACTCGATTTTCACGTGGGGATTCTTCTCTTCGTACGCCCGGATGATCCCGTTGATGTAGTCGTCAAAGGTGGGCCGCAGCGAGATGGTCCAGAAGTGGAGGGTCACCTCCCCGGACGGCTGCTCCCCGTCCCCCGCCTGCCCGGTCTGCTGCGACTCTCCCCCGCCGCCGCAACCGGCCAGCAGTCCGGCCGTCAAAAGCAGGCTCGACAGTGCGGCAAGCACCTTTTTCATGCCGAACACCTCCGGGTCAGTACTCTGGACCCTGTCTAGCGGAGTCTCCACCACCGGTCCCCTGGGAACCGGGAATTCACCCACGCCTAAGCCCGGGCGCGCTGGTGGCGATCCGGCCCGGAGAGCGCCTGGACGAACCGGCGGACGATCTCCTGGGGGCGGGTGATGGCGGTCCCGACGACCACGGCGAAGGCGCCGGCCTCCAGGGCCTTCCGGGCCTCCTCGGGGGTCCAGATGCGCCCCTCTGCGATGACGGGCACCGGGAGGTCCGCCGCCAGCCGGGCCACCAGTTCCAGGTCTGCCGTGGGCCCCTGGCGGCTGTACGGGGTGTAGCCGGAGAGGGTGGTCGAGACGATATCCACACCCGCCCGGGCGGCGGCAAGCCCCTCTTCGTAGGTGGAGACGTCGCCGACAATCAGCACCTCACTCTCCGCCCGGATCTGCCGGACCAGTTCCTCCAGGGTGAGGCCGTCTGGCCGGGGCCGTTGGGTGGCGTCGATGGCCACTATCTCCGCGCCCGCGTCCACCACCGCCCGGACCTCACGCATGGTGGGCGTAATGTAGATGTCAGAGTTCGGGTAGGTCCGCTTGTACAGGCCGATGAGGGGCAGGGAGCAGACCGTCTTGATGGCCTGGATGTCCTCCGGGGAGTTGGCCCGGATGCCCACCGCACCGCCCATCTCCGCCGCTCGGGCCATGGCGGCCATGAACGCCGGGCCGTGGAGCGGTTCGCCCTCCAGTGCCTGACAGGAGACGATCAGCCCTCCTCGCAGTCGTTCCAGAATTTCCCGTCGATTCAGCCCCAAATGGAAACCCCTCCATCTGCAAGCATGGCGGGGTGGGTAGGTTTTCTCCGTTACATATATTCGCCTCGGGAGACTTCCTTCCTTCTTTCATGCATTCGCACTTGCTTGATCGCGTTTTACTTCCTGACAACGTCTCCCTGCCAAGGCGGGTGCCGCCCCTACCGCCCCCGCAAAGGCCGCGCTGCCCCGGCGTGGCCGCAAAGGACGTTGCTGCCCCGGCGTCGTTGCAAGAGCCGCTGCCGCTTCGGCGCCCCTGCATAAGCCGCCGCCGCTTTGGCGTCCCCGCAAAGGCCGCTGCGGACCCTGTGTCCGGAGGTTTTCCTGATCCTTATCCGGAGGTTTTCCTTATTCAGCGGCCTTGCCGATTGGAACCGTGGGCTTTCGTACCGTGGCCGCACGCCAGCCTTTATCTGACCGTTTTGATGTTCGGAGGGAATTACCTTCTATCATCTTCTCATACGGAGATCATCTTCACTCCCGGCAGCCATTCCCCCGGTCCCACGTGACAATAGCCCGCCGCTGACGTGCCTTCCGCCGGGCCGGGGCCGCAGCGCCCCGGCCCGGTTACACCTCCTGTTCCTGACGGCCCCGGGCGGCCTCACGCCGCCGATGCCGGGAGGACCAGTGGCGTCTTACGCCGCCGGCGGCCGCCGGGCCAGGGCGGCGGTCCGGGCGGCGAGGTCGCTGAGGCGCTGCTCGCCGAAGCCGAAGAGCCCGGTCTCCACCCGGTCTGCAAAGGGGGCAATCCACCGGTCCGGGATGGCCGCGGTGCCGTGCATCGCCCCGAAGATGGAGCCCGCGGTGGCGCCGTTGCAGTCGGTGTCCCATCCCCCCTGGACCGCGAGGCAGATGGTGCGGGTAAAGTCGCCCTCGCCGTAGAGGAGTGCCAGGAGCACCAGGCCCAGGTTGTTGATGGTGTGCACCCGGTGGAGGCTCCCCCACTTGGCCCTGAGCCGCTCCCAGGCGCCTTCCCAGGTGGGCTCCGCCTTCCGCCAGGCCAGGACATCCCGGACCATCTCCGCAGTGCGGCTCCGGGCGGGGATCTCGGACAGGGCGATGCGGATTGCCGCCTCCACGTCCCGGGTGGCGAAGGCCGCGGCGATGGCGGCGGCGACAAACATCGCCCCGTAGATGCCGTTGGCGGTGTGGGAGA
>JAKKUO010000085.1 GCA_021890795.1 Bacillota bacterium
GCGTTGTATTCGGAGACCACCCGGTCCACGGCCTCTTTCAGCGCCGCAGAGTCAAAGATCTTGCCGCTGAGGTACTTCCGCGCCTCGGCGAGCATCGCCTCGGGAGTCAGCTTGTCCAGGTTCTTCGAGAACTCAGAGGCCATCCGGCGGAGTTCCTGGCGCTGCCGGGTGAACCACAGCTCCACAGCCCGGTAGCGCAGGTCGTCCGCGCTGGGCCAGAGGATCCGCCGCCAGATGGGGGAACGGGGCAGTTCCGCCAGCACCCGCTGCTGCTCTTCCGCCAACTCCGCCTCCGCCCGCAGGAGTAGCTCGGGCAGCCGCTTCCCCAGGTCCTGGGCCACGTCCCAGAAGCGGTTCCGGGCCTGACGGGCGGCTTCTTCGTGCCGCCTCCGGATAGCCTGGATCTCCGCCAGCAACTCGGCCCGGTGGATGTCGATGGTCCGGACCACCCGGGCCACCAGGAGGTTGTGCTCTTCCGTCGCGGTCTTGTGGAACCTGGCGTACTGCTCCTGGTATTCCTCCAGCGCCTTCCGGAAGGCGGCGAGCTTGATGTCGTTGGTGATGGCCCGCCCCATCACGGAGCCGGCCACGCCGGCCAGGATGGCGCCGACGACGGTCCCGAGGCCCGGGAGGATCGCCGTACCGACGGCGGCTCCGAGTTCCGCCCCCACCCATCCGCCGATCCCGGTGCCGGCGATGTCGAGGGCCGCGTTGCGGAGGCTCGTCCCCAGGTCCGTCTGGCCCAGGGCCAGGAGCCGGATCTCCCGGAGGGCCGAGAGGGCCGCGGTGACGACGGGGAAACTGGGACCGATGTCCAGCCCCTCGATGCCGTCCAGGGTCTCCTGGGTGAGTTCGGCGATCTGGTCCGCCTCCAGCCCCTCCAGGGCCAGGACGTGGTCCTGGAGTTCCGGAGGCAACTCTGCCGCCACCTCTGGGCTGGTGATCACCGGGATGTCCGGGTACTCGGCGAAGTGTTCCAGAATCCGGTCCGGGTCATCGGTGATCTTCACGTTGAAGGGCTGCCCTTCGACCAGGAGGTCCCACCCGGGCTGGTTGGGCACGTCGGCCAGTTCCACCTCAAAGCCCTGCCGGGCCAGGATATCCGCGGCCACCACCTCGCCGACGTAGCCTTTCAGCCTTTCGAACCAGCCTGCGTAGGCTTCCGGGTCCAGGGCCTTTGCGCTCCGGACCAGTTCCTGCAGATGGCCGAACTCGGCGATATCCTCCCGAAAGGCAAAGTCCACCGCCTCCACGACCCGCGGGTCAATCTGGGCCAGGGCCATGGCAGGGGCAAACCCAGCCACCAGGGCGTCCACTGCCGCCGGCCAGACCTCCATCCCCGGCGGCCGGGGGGCAGATGCCCCGGCACCCCCCGTGGCGGCCGGCGCGGCCGATCCGAATCGATTGCCGCCCAGCCGCCCCGGGCGGACGTCCCTCAGGTCCACCCGGAAACCCCCGGCCTTCTCCCGGTGCTGCCAGGCCCGCCAGGAGAAATAGTGATGGGAAGGGAGGTCGTGGCCGAACCTTTCGAGGGCCTGGCGGTCCCAGAACCGCTTAGCGAGGTAGGCCGCCGTCCCCAGGCCGGCGGGTATGAGAACGGGCATCAGTGCGGAAAACTCCATAGGAACCGGGGCCTCCAAACAGGACGACACGTAAATGGTTGGATTGAATAAAGACGTGAGTGCTAATATTCTACCACAAAAAGTCACCTTGCGCGCTTTTGGCCCCACAAGCATGTGTGGGTCCGGGCGGCCCCGCCTCCCCGCGGCGTGTCGGCTTCCGCACCACGGGGGTGCGCCCGCCCGCACGGGTTGCCGCGGGGGCGGCCGCCCTTCCGGCTCCCGGACGTGGGCGACAGGTCTCCGGGGGGCACATGACGAATTTGCCTACCGTGGTCGCATGTAGTGAAGGGAACGGCATGTGCAACACTACCCACGGGGGCGAATCGTCATGCGCATCGTCGTCGCGCCGGACTCGTTCAAGGGCAGCCTCACCGCGGCGGAGGCCGCCCGGGCCATGGCCCGGGGCGTCCGGGCGGTCTGGCCGGAGGCGGAGGTCCTGGAGGTGCCCATGGCCGACGGTGGCGAGGGCACCGTGGATGCCCTGGTCGCCGCCACCGGCGGCCGGTACGTGACCCGGCAGGTGACGGGGCCCCTGGGACGGCCGGTGGAGGCCCGGTTCGGGATCCTCGGGGACGGGGAGACGGCGGTGATCGAGATGGCCGCGGCCTCGGGGCTGCTCCTGGTGCCCCCGGCGGAGCGGGATCCCCGGTACACCACTACCTACGGCACCGGGGAACTGATCCGGGCGGCCCTGGACCTGGGGGTGCGGCGGATCGTCTGCGGCATCGGCGGCAGCGCCACCAACGACGGCGGGGCCGGGATGGTCCAGGCCCTGGGCGGGCGGCTCCTCAAGGCCGACGGCACCGAGATTGGCTTTGGCGGCGCGGCCCTTCTGGAGCTCGACCGGATCGACCTCTCGGGCCTCGACCCGCGCCTCCAGGACGTGGAGATCCTGGTGGCCTGCGATGTGGACAACCCCCTCTGCGGCCCCCGGGGGGCTTCGGCAGTCTACGGCCCCCAGAAGGGGGCGACGCCGGAGATGGTCGAGCTTCTGGACCGGGCCCTGGGCCACCTGGCCGACGTGATGGCCCGGGACCTGGGCCGGGACGTCCGGGACATCCCCGGCGCCGGCGCCGCCGGGGGGCTGGGGGCCGGGCTCATGGGATTTCTGGGGGCGCGGCTCCGCCCGGGAGTGGAGGTGGTGATGGAGGCGGTCCGGCTGGACGCCCTGGTGGAGGGGGCGGCGCTGGTCATCACCGGCGAGGGGAAGACCGACGGCCAGACCCTGGCGGGGAAGGTCCCCCTGGGGGTGGCCCGGGTCGCGGCCCGCAAGGGGGTGCCGGTGATTGTCGTCTCCGGCGCGGTGACCCCGGACGCCGACCGGCTGCTGGATCACCACATCGCCGCGCTCCTCAGCATCTGCGAGGGGCCCATCGCCCTGGAGGAGGCCATGGCCCGGGCCGCCGAGCTCCTCGAGCGGGCCACCGCCCGGGCGCTCCGGCTCGTACAGGTGGGGTTCGACCTGAGAAGGGGGTAGGGCAGATGGCCTCCGGGCCGATTCTCCTGGTGATTCTGGTCGCGGCCATCGCCTTCATCGTCTGGAGCACCGCACGGCTGAAGCTCCATCCCTTCCTCGCCCTGCTTCTCACCGCTTATGGCGTAGGCCTCGCCGCCCGGCTCCCCGTGGCGGACGTGGTCAAGGCGATCGCCGAGGGCTTTGGCGGCCTCATGACCTCCATCGGCCTGGTGATCGTGGCAGGTACCATCATCGGCGTCTTCCTCGAGCGGTCCGGCGCCGCGGTGGTCATGGCCGACACCATCCTCCGGTGGGTAGGGGAGAAGCGGCCGGCCCTGGCGATGAACATCATCGGGTACATCGTCTCGATTCCGGTTTTCTGTGACTCGGGCTTCGTCATCCTCTCACCCCTCAACAAGGCCCTCGCCCGGCGCTCCGGCATCTCCTTGGTGGCCCTGGCGGTGGCGCTGTCCACGGGCCTGTACGCCGCCCACACCATGGTGCCGCCCACCCCGGGTCCCCTGGCGGCGGCCGGGAACCTGGAGGCGACCAACCTCGGACTGGTGATCCTCATCGGCCTCATCGCCTCCATCCCGCCGGCGGTGGCTGGGTACCTCTGGGCGATGCGCTTTGCCCGGACGCCAAGCGCCGGGGCAGGCGGTGCGGCAAGGGCTGGAGCTGGGGCCGGGGGAGCGGCTGCCGCAGGCGGGGCGACAGCTGGTGAAGCTGGGGCGGCGGAGGCCGGAGCCGGGGCGCAGCCGGAGGATCCGCGGCTTACCTGGGAGCAGATGAAGGCCCAGTACGGGAAGCTTCCCAGCCCTGTGGCCGCCTTTGCGCCCCTGGTGGTGCCGATTCTCCTCATCGCTCTCTCCTCGGTGGCCAACTTCCCCAGCCAGCCCTTCGGCAGCGGCGCCCTGAAGGCGTTCCTGAACTTCGTCGGGACCCCGATTACGGCGCTTCTCATCGGCATCGGCCTCTGCTTCTTGCTGGTGGAGAAGGTCGATGAGAAGGTGCTGAGCGAGTGGATCGGCGCCGCCCTCAAGGACGCCTCGGTGATCCTGATCGTCACCGGCGCCGGCGGCTCCCTGGGCAAGGTGCTGTCGGTGACCAACATCGGCCAGTACCTGGGCGAGACCCTCGCCCAGTACAACCTGGGCATCTTCCTGCCCTTTGTGATCGCCGCCGCGATCAAGACGGCCCAGGGCTCCTCCACCGTGTCCCTGGTGACCACCTCCGCCCTGCTGGCGCCGATGCTCGGCTCCCTGGGCTTTGACAGCGAGATGGGCCGGGTCCTGACGGTGATGGCCATCGCCGCGGGCTCCATGGTGGTCTCCCACGCCAACGACAGCTACTTCTGGGTGGTCTCCCAGTTCTCCGACATGGACGTGGCCACCGCCTACCGGGCCCAGACGATGGGGACTCTGATCCAGGGCATCGTCGGGATCCTGTGGGTCGCGGTGCTGGCGATGGTGCTGCTGTAACGCTCCTCAGGGCCTGAAAGCGGTTTGGCCGCCCACGGCCTCTTGGGCCGGGGCGGCCTTTGCCCTCTTTGCCTTCGCCCTGGAGGGCGGGCCCGTCACCGTCACCGCAGGGCGTAGTGCTGCCCCGCCGTCAGCAGGTCGCGGAGGATGCGGCTGACCCGCTCCCCGGGCTTGATGGCCCGCATGCCGAGGACGGGCATCGCCCGGAGGACGAGTTCCCGGGAGCGGCTGGCCGCGTGCCGCATCATCCAGCCGATGTGCCGGTGCTCCGCCTCATCCAGCGCGCCTTTCGCCTGCAGGGTCTCCAGATGGGCCACCGCGGTGAAGAAGAGCCGGCGGAACGGCTCGGCCTCGTCCCGGCCATCCCCGCCGACCTCCTCGAAGAAGGCCCGGGCCAGGCCGATCAAGACGGCCCCCACGCACGCGGTGGCAAACAGGTCGAAGGGCACCCGGTAGACCGGGGAGCCTGGGTCCCACTTCCACTCCCCTGTCACGAAGGAGAGTTCCTCGGGCACGAAGACCTCCTCGACCTCCATAGTCCAGCTGGAGGTTGCCCGCATCCCCAGGGCGTTCCAGTCCCGGATGAGCCGCACCTGCTCCGGCAGAAAGGCCATGGCGCGGATCCGCCCGTCGGGCAGCACGCAGTTGGCCGTGAACAGCGTGGCATACTGGGCGCCGCTGGCGTAGCTCCAGCGTCCTGAGACCACATATCCGCCCGGGACCGGCTTCGCCTGGCCCAGCGGCGCCCCCGAGCCGGCGATCACCGCCCGGGGGTCTGCATAGACCCGCTCGGCGACCTCCCGGGCAAAGGACGGCACGAAGTAGCCGCCCCCGGAACCGATCTGGGCCTGCCAGCCGAGGTTCCCCTCCACCCCGGCCAGCGCCTCGATGATCTGCACGCCTTCTGAGAGGCGAAGCTCCGCCCCGCCGAGGGCCCGGGGGACGAACAGCTTGAAGAACCGGTTCGCCACCATCCAGTCCACCACGTCGCCGGGCAGCACGTCCTCGGCCTCCAGCGCGGCCCCGCGGGCCTTCAGTTCCTGGGCCCGGTTCGCGATCTCGAACAGCATCGCCTCCACATCACCGTTCATGCCGGTCCCTCCCGTACAGCGCAGGCGGAACACGAAAATTCGATGGTACCGTCATGGTGGTGGAGCACCACCGCCAGCGCTGGAAATAAGGAGGCATCCGGTAGGACTCGGCGAGGTTCCGAGCGCCGGCCAAAACCCGGAGGCCTATCGGATGCAAGTCCAGCATACCAGTCCGTGGCTCGATTTGCCAGACCTGCGCGTTCTTTGCGTGTTCTTCGACTGGCAATTGTCTCGGATGGCAGAAGGAGGATAACAGACGGGAGAACCGTGTATTCCATATCAACAACTAGCTAGGAACCCGGGTCGGGCAGCCGGAAGCGGTAGGGAAGGGAAGACCTTGACGGCCCGGGCCTACGCCAGGGACCGGAGAGGAGGAAGCGGGGGTTGACTCTACGTTTCACGCCAGAAGAGATTCGCACCCTGTACGACCGGTTGGCCCACACCTACGACGCATTGTCCAGCGTGCCAGACTGGCTCGGGCTGTCCCGGGTGCGGAGGCGCCTGGTGCAAAAGGCGAGGGGCCGGGTGCTGGAGGTGGCTGCGGGCACAGGGAGGAACCTCCGGTTCTACCCGGCCGGCTGCGAAATCACATTGCTGGACCTCAGCCCGTCCATGCTGGCCGAGGCCCGGAAGAGGGCCGAGAGGCTTGGCCTGACCAACGTCTCTTTTGTTACGGGCGATGCGGCGGCGCTGCCTTTCCCGGACCGCAGTTTTGACACCGTGGTCTCCACCCTCAGCACCTGCACCTTTCCGGACCCGGTTGCTGCGTTGCGGGAGATGGCCCGGGTCTGCCGCCGGGGCGGCCGGATCCTCCTTTTGGAGCACGGCCGCAGCGACCGGCGCTGGCTGGCCTGGTACCAGGACCGGACCGCGGAGCGGCACGCCCGGGCGGTGGGGTGCTTCTGGAATCGGGAACCGCTCCGTCTGGTCCGACAGGCGGGGCTGACTCCGGCCGAGATCCGGAGCTGCTTGCTGGGCATCATTCAGGTGATGGAGATTCCCGTCTGAGTCGCCGTGGCCTGCTGCGTCGGCCCCAGTGCATCCCGGCCCGTAGCCCCGCCAGCGGGCACGGAGCCGGTGTGGCCCACAGCGGGAGGCAAGGTGCACAGTGGGAGGCAAAGTGGGACACGGGCCGGACAGGGGCCTTCCGGCCTGTGCCGTGGGCGGTCCCACCCTTGTTGAGCCGGATGAGGAGGTAGTCTGGATG
>JAKKUO010000040.1 GCA_021890795.1 Bacillota bacterium
TCCATAGGATAGGGTGGGGGTGAGGCCGGTGCGGGAGAGGGCTGCAGCGGCGGCGGTGCTCCTCGCCCTTGGGCTCCGGGCCTGGCGGCGGAGCAGCGAAGGAGCCCGGCGCCGGACCCGGGATGGGGCCTGGCCCGGGAGCGGGGAAGCCGTCCGGGACCAGAGCGGCGAAGGGGCGAACCCGGGCGAAGGAGGGGCGGGGAGGAGCCGGGAGGGACCCTTGCGCTACGTGGCCCTCGGGGATTCCCTGACGGTGGGGGTGGGGTCCTGCCCGGGCTACCCCGCCCGGGTCGCGGTGGGCCTGGGGCGCCGGCTCGGCCGGCCGGTCCGCTGTACCAACCTCGGCCGGATCCGGATGACCAGCGTCGATCTCGCCCGGGCGCTGCGGAGCGACCCGGGGCTGCAGAGCGCGGTGGTCGGGGCAGACCTCATTACCCTGGCCATCGGGGGGAACGACCTCCTGCGCTGCGGTCGGGATGAGAGCTGCCTGGAGCGGTCGGTGCGAGCCTTTCCCCGGCGGTGGGAGGCGGTCTGCCGGGAGGTGCGCCGGCTGAACGACCGGGCGCCCCTGGTGGTCCTCACCCTCTACTGCCCCTATCCCCCCGGCCACCCCCGGGGGGAGCAGGGGCTCCGGTGGGTGGAGAAGATGAACCGGGCGATCCGGGACCCGGACCTCCTGGCCGCCTGCGGGGTGCACCTGGTGGACATCGCCCCGGTGCTCCACGGCCGGCAGCGGGAGCTGACCTGGATCGACCTGGGGGATCTGCACCCCACGGGCTTTGGCCAGCAGCGGATCGCCCGTGCGGTGGTAGAGGGGTGCCTGAGGGCCCTCGCCGGCTCTGGCGATACACCGGACCCGGCGAGGGCCCAGGGGGCGGTGGGCTCGGCCGCCTACCCGCCCGCCTAGTCGGGGGTGAACTCCGGTGGCGGCGGCGGGCTGAGGGCAGCGGTCATGGCCTGGGTCGGGTCCGTGGCGACGTTGCCGACGTAGACCGACCAATGCAGGTGGGGGCCGGTGGAGAGGCCCGTGCTGCCCACCGCGCCCAGGACCTGTCCCCGGACCACCCGGTCCCCTTCGGCCACCGCGATGGCCGAGAGGTGGCCGTAAAGGCTAAAGAGGTTGGCCCCGTGGTCCAGGAGCACCGTGTTGCCCGTGATCAGGAGTTCCCGGGCCAGCACCACCCGTCCGGGAGCCGGGGCGTAAACCGGCGTCCCTTCCGGCGCACCCAGGTCCAGCCCCGAGTGCTGTCCGGTGCGCCGGCCGTTGACGTACCGGATCTCCCCAAACTGGGTGGTGATCCGGGGCGGGTCGGTCCGGAGGGGCAGCTCGAAGGGGCCGTCCCAGAGGGGTGGGCCGCCGCCCTGGGAGCGGAGCCGCCGGAGGAGCAGGGCCTCCTCGGCGGCCCGGGGGTCGTCCAGGGAGGCGGCCTGGCCGGGGGCGACGGTGATCCGGTCCTCGGGGAAGGGGTAGGGGGCGACCCGCACCTCCCCCTGCCACTCGCCCCCGGGCCACCGGACCGTCACCGACCGGGGGCCCGGGGCGGCGGCCGCCGGGACCGCGGCCAGGGCCCGGAACTCTCCGCCGTGGCGGAAGAAATGGAGGGGGCCGAACTCCGCTAGATCCCCCGTTACCGGCCCAGGGGTCCCCCGGACCCGGACCATCAGCCACCGCCCCTGGGAGACCTCTTCCGGCTCCAGGGCGACCTCCGGGGTCGGAACCGGCGGGGTGGCGGGCTGGGGGGCCCGGGAGCCGCCGGCGGTAGGCACCGGGTCCGCCGGGGGAGGCAGGGAAGGCGCCGGATCGGCCGCTGGGGGCTGACCTTCCGCCGGGGGCGGAGGAGGCGCGGCGGGGGGCCTGCCCCGGGCGCAACCCGGAAGAGTCGCAGTGGCTGCCAGGAGCAGGAGGGCGGCCAGGGGGGAGCGGAACCTCACCAGGGGGGACCGGAAGTGGACCAGGGGGGAGCCTTTCGCTCCGGCACGGGAGCCCTGCACAGGAGCACCTCCTTGAGGGATGGCGGCGAGGGATGGCGGGGGGCTGGGGGAAAACCCGCAAGTGGAGGAGTTAAGGTCCCCTACGCCTTTTTCCTTCCGGCAGCAGGTACGGGCAGCAGGGGTGGCGGCTCCCCGTGGCGAAATGGCCCAGAAGATCCCACCCCCCGGGCTGGTTGCCCGGGGGCGTCCGCGGGAGGGAAACGCCCATGGCAACCCTGCGGATGGAGCGGATCCTCTGGTCCCGGGGCTACCGGCTGGTAGCGGGGGTGGACGAAGTCGGCCGGGGCCCCCTGGCCGGGCCGGTGGTGGCGGCCGCGGTGATCCTGCCGGTAGGGGCGGAGCTGCCCGGGGTGACGGACTCCAAGCGGATGACCGAGGCCCAGCGGGAAGAAGCCTACGAACGGATCTGCGCGACGGCCCTGACTTGGGGCATCGGGATAGTGGGGCCGGAGCGGATCGATCAGATCAACATCCGCAACGCCGCCTTCGAGGCGATGGCCCAGGCGCTCCGGCAGGCCCTGGACCGGCTCCCTGGCCGCCCGGAGACCGCAGACTTCCTGCTGGTGGACGGCAACGCCCCCCTGCCCGGGTACCCGGGGCCCCAGCGGCCGGTGGTCGGCGGTGACCGGAAGGTCCTCTCCATCGCCGCCGCGTCGGTCCTGGCCAAGGTGACCCGGGACCGGATGGCCCAGGAGTGGGAGGCGGCCTACCCGGGATACGGCTTTGCCCGGCACAAGGGCTACGGCACCCGGGAGCACATCGAAGCCCTCATGCGGCTGGGGCCCTGCCCCCTGCACCGCCGGAGTTTTCTGAGCCCGGTGCAGACCCGGCTGTTCTGAGGCTGCTCTGAGGCTGCTCTGAGGCTGTTCTGAGGCGGTCCGGACCGGGCCGGAAGGGAAGCGGGAAGGCCGCCGGCCTCCCCGCTTCCCCGGTGACAGGCAGCAGGGTCAGAGCCCTTGGTCAGACCCCTGCCGGGTCCCGGGGACCCTGCCCTCCTCCAGCCTACCCGCCCGGCCGGGGAGGGCGGCGCCGCCTTCCCGGTCCATCCCATCTTCCGGGCGGAAGGGGGTCTCGCCGCCGGCTCCGGTGCCTGCCCTGGGGGCCGCCCCGGCGCCGAAGTCGTACCCGAACTCATCGCCGAGATCGTATCCCATGTCGCCGGCGCCGGTGGGAAGGCCGGCGCCGAAAGCGCCGCCCGCCCGGTTCCGGCCCAGCCGGCGGGACGCGTGCCGGAAGCCGCGGCCCTGTCGGTTTCCGTGCATGGCAGAACCGCCCCCCGCTGAGGAGTCTGGGCCTCGGGTCCGGGACTAGTCTCTCCGGCCTGGTGCCGGCCATGCGCCCCGGACCACTGGCCTTCACCCTGGGGCACCGGAGGAGCAGCGCCGGGGGAACGCCCGTTTCCCATTTGATCCGAATCGGCTTTACAAAGGAATGCCGGTGGCGTACACTAGTTGCAAGGGATCCAAAACACGCTGGCGCCCAGGCGACCGGCCCCGGCGGGTATGGTGGTGAGGTGGTCCTGGTGGACGTGCTGGAGCGAATCGAAAAAGCCCTTGATCAGATTCGGCCGGCCATCCGCATGGACGGGGGCGAGGTCGAGGTAGTCAGCTTTGACCCGGAGACGGGTCTGGTGACGGTGCGCATGCAGGGCGCCTGTGGCGGCTGCCCCATGAGCACCCTGACCTTGAAGATGGGCATCGAGCGGGCCCTGCGCTCCCAGGTGCCCGAGGTCAAGGCAGTGCAGGCCGAATTCTAAGCGGCAAGCAACGTTCTCTGCTATGAACGGCAATCGCGGCGGCCGGGGCGATGCCCGGCCGCTCTTGCTTCTGGGGGCCAAGTGCGGGCGAACCGCAGGGCGCCCGGAACCGGGAGTTCCCCCGCGCCGAGCGCTGGCATCTGTCCGTCCATCGGAATATGTCTACTCATTGTGTACGATCCGGATTTCGTTGCAATAGCAGGCTGGGGCCGGTGCGGCGGCGAAGGGGATGGTGCGTACCGCCGGCAGGCCGGGGCAGCGCCGGAGGCCGGCGGTGAAACGGACAGCGGGGCAACGCCGTCCAAAAAAGCGGAGGTTCGCCCCTGTCCGGTCCGGCCCGAGCCGAACCGCAGGCCCGGTACGGGCGTCCGATTGTGGAGGAGACCCGAAGAAGGGATGGGGGCAGCTTGTCCACAGGTAAGGCCGCGGTGGCGGGGGACCGCGAGGCTCTCCTGGAACAATGGATGCAGGAGTACGGCACCCGCATCCTGCACCTTGCCTTCTTCTACCTGAAGGATCGGCAGTTGGCGGAGGACGTGGCCCAGGAGGTCTTCCTCAAGGCCTACCAATCCATGGACGAGTTCCGGGGTGAGAGCGCGGTCTACACCTGGCTCTACCGGATCGCCGTCAACCTTTGCCGCGACCGCCTCCGATCCCCCTGGTGGAAGCGGATCTTCCTGCCCGGGGAATTGCCGGTGGTGAGGGGCGGCGAAGCTCCCGATGAAGTAGCCCTGGAGTCGGTGCGAAACCAGGAGATCCTGCGGCACGTACTCTCCCTGCCCTTACCATACCGGGAGATTGTGATGTTCTACTATTACGAGGACCTCAGCACCAGCGAGATCGCCCAGATCACCGGGCTACCGGAGAACACCGTCAAGACCCGGCTCCACAGGGCCCGCAAGCAGCTGAAGGAGATCCTGTCCCGGGAGGGGGTGACGGCGTGAACGGCAAGCGGCCAGACCGGATCCGGTTTCCGGAGGACCCGGCGCTGCGCAGGCAACTGAAGGACGCGGCGGCCCGAAGCCTAGCCGGCTGGGAGTTCGGCCCGGAACTGCGGGCTCGGGTTCTGGCCCGGGTCCAGGCCCAGGAGCTGTTGCCTCCCCGTTCCCGCCGCGCCCCCGGCAGCCGGTGGATCTCCTGGGCGGGGGCGGTGGCCGCGGCGGCGGTGGTCGCTGGCTTGGCCATCCTGACCCAGGGGGGCAACCTGCGGGCCTATCTGGACCGGGTTGGTCAGGCCCCCGCCAAGGACGCCCGGGAGGACGCCACCCGCGCCGCGGCCCAGGAGACCGCCCCCGATCCTTCAGCCCAGAAGGGTGCCCCCAGCGTGGCCGCCCAGGACGCCGCCCCGCAGGCGGTGGCACCGCCAAAGGCGGCCGAGCCTGCGCCGGCAAGGCCGGCCGAGCCGGCGCCCCGGGCGGAGGCGGAGACCCCGGGTCCCTCTGGGCTGGCGGCTGCGGACGCTGTGTCCCCGCAACCCGAAGCCTCCGATCCCCCGCGGGCCGGGACGCCGGTGGTCCCGAAGGCCTCCGGAGGGACTCCTTCCTCCTCGGCCGCAGGTGCCCCGGCGCCGGATGGCGGCGGGGTACCGGAGGAGGCCCAGGGACGACCGGAGGTGACCATCCTGTTGGCACCGGATGCGGAACCGGCCCACCCGCCGGCGCCCGCGGATGGCCAGAAGCCGGGTAAGGGAGGGGGTGCCCCGGCTACCCAGCCCGGGCCCGCCCCGCAGGTCCAGGCAGATAACGGCCGGCCTGCAGGCGCCGGCAGCCAAGAGAACGGGGCCAGCGACCTGATGATGAAAAACGGAGTCCCGGCCGCCACCGGACTGGCGCTGGAGTACGTCCAGGGCAGCGGTGCCGGGCTGGAACCCGTCCGTCTCCGGGCCATCGTGACCCCAGAGGTGGATCTGGCCGGCGGCCTGGAGGCCCGAGCCGCAGTGGTGACCGGGGAAGGGCCCGTTCCCCTCAGCCCGCCCCGGGCGGTGCGGTCCAAGCCCCTGCCCCGGGGCGAGGCCTGGGTGGTGGAGTTTGCCTGGGACCAGCGGCTGGGGGATGGGAGCCTGGCCCCCACCGGGGTCTACACCGTCCGGGTAGAGGTCTGGGCCGAGGGCCTGTCGGAGCCCCTGGCAGCCCGGGAACTGCCGATCCGGATCGTCCGCTGACCTCCCCTGCGGGCCCGTTGCAATGTCTCCACCCCCCAGTGGCACCGGTTTACATGTTCTTCGACACCTGCAACAATAGGGGAGGAGAACCGGACAACAGGCGGAGGAGGGTCCCCTGCCCCATGTTCTGGTTGTGGCTTGCCGGCATCGCCCTGGGAGCGCTCCTGATCGGCTGGGCGGTTGGGCGCAACGCCGGGGCAGAGTCCGGCGCCGGCGCTGGCGACGGCCACGGTGCCCACGGCCATGGGCACCACTAGGCCGTTCAGAAGGTGCATCTTACAAGCGGCCTGGACTCATGGTGCATCCCGAGACCGATGGCCGGGCGGCGCTGCCACCCGGCCATCGGATTTCCTTTGGGTTTGCCGGAGGTCCGGTCCCTAGGCGGTGCGGACCTCCGCGTTCTGGAGCTGCCACAGTTTGTAGTAGATCCCCTTCTTGGCCAGGAGTTCCTGGTGGGTGCCGGACTCCCGGATCTGCCCCTTGTGGAGGACGAAGATCCGGTCCGCGTGCTGGATGGTGGAGAGCCGGTGGGCGACGATCAGGGTGGTCCGGCCCCGGCTCAGAACCTTGAGGGCCTCCTGGATCTGCCGCTCGGTCTCGGAGTCGATGGAGGCTGTCGCCTCGTCCAGGATCAGGATCGCGGGGTCGAAGGCCAGGGCCCGGGCGAAGCAGATCAGCTGCCGCTGGCCGTGGGAGAGGGTGGCCCCCCGCTCCACCACCGGCGCCCGGTAGCCGCCGGGAAGCCGCTGGATAAAGGCGTCGGCCCCCACGGCCCGGGCCGCGGCGACCACCGCCTCGTCGTCCAGCGCGGTGTTACCCAGCCGGATGTTGCTGGCGATGTCGCCGCTGAAGAGGAAGACGTCCTGGAGCACCACCGCGAGGTTCCGCCGGAGGCTCTCCTGGGTCATCTCCCGGACGTCGATCCCGTCGATGCGGACGGCCCCCCGCTGGACGTCGTAGAACCGGGCCACCAGGTTCATGATCGACGACTTGCCCGCGCCGGTGTGGCCGACAAAGGCCACGGTCTGGCCGGGCTCCACCCGGAAGCTGACGTCCTTCAGCACCCAGTTCTCGCCCTCGTAGGCGAACCAGACGTGGTCGAACTCCACCGCGCCCCGGAGCCGGCCCACCTCGATGGCCCCGGGCTTGTCCTGGACCGCGGGGACCTCGTCCATCAGGCTGAAGATCCGCTCCGACGAGGCCATCGCCTGCTGGAGGATGTTGAACTTCTCCGCCAACTGCTCCACCGGCCCGAAGAGGGAGCGGATGTAGCTGGTGAAGGCCACCAGGGTCCCCAGGGGGATCTCCGCGTCCAGCACCGCCCGACCGCCGTACCAGACCAGGAGGGCGGTGGCCAGGTGGGAGAGGAAGCTGACCACGGGCCGGAAGATGGCGAAGATGTGAAGCTGCCGCATGCTGGCCCGGAGGTAATCGGTGTTGACCCGGTCGAAGGCCTCCTGCTCCCGGCCCTCCCGGCCGAAGATCTGCACCACCGCCATGCCATGGATGTGCTCGGCCAGGAAGGCGTTGATCCGGGAGAGCCGGGCCCGGACCTCCCGCCAGGCCTGCCGGGAGTACCGCTCAAAGAGATACCCCGACAGGGCCACCAGGGGAGCGGCGGCGAGGCTGACCAGGGTGAGCCGGAGGTCCATCCGGACCATGACCACCAGGATCCCGACGATGGTGAAGAGGTCCCGAAAGAGGTTGACCATGACGCTGGTGTACATCTCGTTCAGGGCCTCGGTGTCGTTGGTCACCCGGGTCACCAGCCGGCCCACCGGGTTGCGGTCGAAGAAGGAGAGGGAAAGCCACTGAAGGTGCCGGAAGAGGTCCTGCCGGATCTGGAAGATGATCCGCTGGGAGGTGGCCTGAAGGAGATAGCTTTGCCCGTAGCCCAGGGCGAACCCCGCCACCTGCAGCCCCAGGAGCAGGAAGGCCAGCCGCCAGACCGCGGCGGTGGCAGCCTGCCGGGCAGCCGGGTCCTTCTGGGCCCAGCCCCGGAGGTGCTCGTCGATGGCCACCTTGATGAGGTAGGGGCGGGCCAGTTCCGCCGCCGCCACCCCCACCAGCAGCAGGATCGAAAGCAGGAACATCGGCCAGTAGGGCCGGGCGTAGGCCAGCAGCCGGCGCATCAGCCGGGGGTCGAAGGGCCGCTCCAGCACCTCTTCCTGGTGAAAGTCCTGGCTCAAGGCTTACGCCTCCTTGGTCGGGTACTCGGTCCGGCGCGGGTGTGAGACGGGGCAGGGCGGGGGCTCACGCCTCGGCGGCGATGGCCGCCTCCAGTTGCTGGAGCTGGTAGAGCTGCCAGTAGAGCCCCCGCCGCTCCAGGAGTTCGTCGTGCCGCCCGCGTTCGACCACCCGGCCCTGGTCGAGGACCAGGATCTGATCGGCGTGGGCCACCGCGGCGACCCGGTGGCTGATGATAATGGTGGTCCGGCCCGCCATGATCCCTTTGAGCTCCTGGAGGAGCCGGGCCTCGGTGGCCGCGTCCACCGCGGAGAGGCAGTCGTCCAGGATCAGGATGGGTGCCTGGCGCATCAGGGCCCGGGCGATGCCCACCCGCTGCCGCTGGCCGCCGGAGAGGGTGACGCCCCGCTCTCCCAGCAGGGTGTCGTAGCCCCGGGGGAAGCTCATGATGTCGCTGTCCACCTGGGCCAGGGCCGCGGCGGCCCGGATCTCCTCCAGGCTGTGCTCCCGGGCGTCAAAGGCGATGTTCTCCGCGATGGTCATGGAGAACAGGAAGGCTTCCTGCGGAACGTAGGCGATGGCCTGGCGCAGGTCCCGGAGCCGGACGGTGCAGATGTCCTTGCCGTCGATGAAGACGGTCCCCTGCGGCGGGTCCCACAGCCGCACCAGCAGATTGGCCAGGGTGCTCTTGCCGCTGCCGGTGCGGCCGATGATCCCCAGGGTCTCCCCGGGCCGGATGTGGAAGCTGACCCCCTCCAGAGCCGGCGGCAGGTCGGACCGGTACCGGAAGGTAAGGTCCCGGACCTCGATCTCGCCCCGGACCTGGGGGAGGGGCTGGGCATCAGGGGCGTCCGCCACCGTCGGGGCCTGCTGGAAGACCTCCCGGAGCCGGCGCACCGCGGCGGTGCCCCGCTGGATGATGTTGATGACAAAGCCAAAGGCGAGCATCGGCCAGACCATCATCCCGAGGTAGCTGTTGAAGGCCACCAGATCCCCGAGGCTGACCCGGCCCGCCAGGACCAGGGTGCTGCCGTAGCCCAGAATGACAAAGAAGCCCAGGCCGGCCAAAAGGTTGATCAGGGGGTCGATCAGGGCGTGGACCCGGGCCATCCGCAGGTAGGTCTCCTGGTAGCGACGGTTCTCCCGGGTGAACCGGTCGATCTGGGCCTGCTCCTGGGCAAAGGCTTTCACCACCCGGATGCCGGCCGCGCTCTCCTGCACCACCTCGGAGAGGTCGCCAAAGACCTCCTGCACCCGGCGGTGCCGCTCGTGCATCACCCGGCCGAACCAGAGGGCGAAGAGGGCGAGGAGGGGCAGGGGCGAGAGCCCCAGGAGCACCAGCCGCCAGTCCACCTGGGTCAGCATCACCACCAGGGTGGCGGTGGAGAGGAGGATGGCGTCGGCGCCCATCAGCACCCCTTCGCCGGCAGCCGAGCGGACCGCCTGGACGTCGTTGGTGGCCAGGGCCATCAGGTCGCCGGTCTTGTGGCGGTGGTAGAACTCCGGCGTCAGCTTCTGCAGGTGGGCAAAGAGCCGGCGGCGCAGGTCGTACTCCACTCGCCGGGCGGAGCCGAAGACCAGTTGCCGCCAGACCCACCGGAGCCCTGCGATGGCCACCGCGGTGACCGCGATCCATCCGGCATACCGCCCGATCCCGGCGAGGTCCAGCCGGCCGGCCTCCAGGTCGTCGGC
This sequence comes from Bacillota bacterium, assembly GCA_021890795.1. Classification (GTDB taxonomy): domain Bacteria; phylum Bacillota; class Sulfobacillia; order Symbiobacteriales; family ZC4RG38; genus ZC4RG38. Next base: position 9,789 of record JAKKUO010000040.1, read on the forward strand.
CACCCGGCCGAGCAACTGGGGAATGATCAGTTGTAGGAGGTCAGTGAGCAACAGGGCGGCCACGCCGCCCAGGTACCGCCACCGGTATGGAGCCATCAGCCTGAGGAGCTCGCGCAGATCTCTTGACATGGATACCTCCAGGAAGGATGCGTGGGAATCGACGGACAACAGGAGGTCCAGAAAGACCAGACAAATATAAGGACGCCCAGCAGCTCCCTGGGGTTCCGCCGCTGGTAGCCCAAAGGGTATAGCATGGAGTTCCCGCAACGCTGGCCCAAATGGTATAGTGTGGAGTTCCGGCGATGCTGGCCCAAATGGTGTATAATGGTCTAGGAGTACAGCACCGGGAGGTCGCCATGGAGGTCATCAAGATTACCCCCCGTGGGTATTGCCACGGGGTGGTCGATGCGATCCAGCTGGCCAAGCAGGTCGCGCGGGATCCGAACGTCCCCCGACCTATCTACATTCTAGGTCAGATCGTTCACAATCGCCATGTGGTAGAGGAGATGTCCCGGCTGGGGATCATCACCCTGGACGGAGAAAGCCGGCTGGCGCTGCTGGAGAAGATCGAACCGCCTGCCACGGTGATCTTCACCGCCCACGGCGTCTCTCCTCAGGTGCGGATCCGAGCGAAGGAGAAGGGGCTCCACGTGGTGGACGCCACCTGCCCGGACGTCACCCGGACCCATGAACTCATCCGGGAGCTGGCCGCCCAGGGGTATGAGATTTTCTACATCGGCAAGCGGAACCACCCGGAGCCCGAGGGGGCGCTAGGGGTGGCCCCCGGCAAGGTCCACCTCATCGAGACCCCGGAGGACCTGGACCGGGTTCGCCCCGGCACCGACAAACTGGCGGTCACCACCCAGACCACCATGTCGATCTGGGATACCCAGCACCTGATCGACCTGATCCGGCAGCGCTACCCCCAGGTGCAGGTCTACAACGAAATCTGCCTGGCCACCCAGCTCCGGCAGGAGGCGGTGGCCAAGCAGGCCCCCGCGGCCGACCTGGTGATCGTGGTGGGGGATTCCAGGAGCAACAACTCCAAGCGGCTCGTGCAGGTGGCCCGGGAGATCGCCGGCCGGGAGGCCTACCTGGTGGACAGCGTCGCCGACATCAAGCTCGAGTGGCTCCGGGGCAAGAAGCGGGTGGCGGTCACCTCCGGCGCTTCCACCCCCACTACGATCACCCGGGAAGTGATCCGCTTCCTCGAGGAACTCAACCTGGAGGTAGAGGACCAGACCGGCGCGGCGGAAGGCGGCGCCGGTAGCACTGGCGGTACCAGCGACACGGGACCGGCAGTCGGCTAAGCAGCGGTTGGGGAGTGGAACCGTCGCGGAAGGGTGAGGGACGTGCGGGTACTCTTGGCAGACGACCACACCATGTTCCGGAAAGGGGTCCAGGCAGCCCTCTCCGGAGCCCCGGAGATCACCATCGTGGCGGAAGCGGCGGACGGCCAAGAAGCGGTGGAACTGGCGGTGCGCCACCGGCCCGACCTGGTGCTGATGGACATCAACATGCCGGTGATGAACGGCGTGGCGGCCACCCGCTGGATCAAGCAGCGGGTGCCCGAAACCCGGATCGTCATGCTGACGGTCTCCGACACGGACCGGGATCTCTTTGAGGCCATCAAGGCCGGGGCCGACGGGTACCTCCTCAAGAACCTGGGGCCCGAGGAGCTCGTCGCGGCGGTGCGGGCAGCCGCAGCCGGCGAGGCGCCCATCAGCCCCCTGATGGCGGCCAAGATGTTGAAGGAGTTCCGGGAGGGCCGGGTCGGCACGGCCCCCGCGGAGGCCCACCCGCTCACCCCCCGGGAGCTGGAGGTGCTGCAGCTCGCGAGCCAGGGGCTAACCTACAAGGAGATTGCGGCCCGGCTCTACGTGGCCGAGAGCACGGTGAAGAACCACATGCGGCACATCATGGAGAAGCTGCACCTTCGGAACCGGTCCGAGGCGATCCGGTTCGCCTTCCGGGAGGGACTGGTCTCCGAGGTGGACGACCGGAACCCATAGCGGCCAAAGCCCCGGGGGGAGACCCCCCGGGGTGGTCTCGTTCCTGGAGGTCTGGCGTTGGCAGGGCGGTGGCTGGTGCCTGCGCCGCGAGCGTTCCTTGACGGCCAGGTACTTGCAGTTGGTATTAGTAGCTGGTATCATAAGTGCCAGGGTCACCCGCCGGCGTCGGCCGGGCAGCGGGAGGACCGGTTGCCGAGAGCACCGGCCGCTGACAGCCTTTGGAGAAAGGGGTTGAGGTCATGTCCGGAAACGGGCGCCGGCCGGATGGGATCGAGGTAGACTGGGAGCACGTGGTGCCCCTGGCGGATGTCCAGGAGGCCCGCATGGCCCTGGCGGAAGAACTTGCCGCCTATTACCACGCTCCGGTGGAGGAACTCACCGACCTGGACGTGGCCCGGTACCTGGTCCGGATCCGGGGGCTCCGGTATCTGCGCCCCGGCCTGTCGGTCTGGTAGAGCGGGCTCTTTCCCTCTGATGCCCCTGTTGCGGCCCTGGCCGCGGCAGGGCGCTGCTGTTTTCCCGGGGTATGATAAAATGCCTATTGATAAGACTGGGGTGGTCGCGCGCTCCTGACCGGTGGGACGGCCAACTGGATAGGAGGAGCGGAGGATGATCCGCTGTGCGCTCTGCGGCCGACCCGCCGGCGAAGACCCCGGGGCCCAGGCCCGGGAGCGGGAGGCCCAGGCCCGGGCCAAGGAGACCGGAACCCCGGCCCGGGTGGTCTGGATCTGTCCGACCTGCGGGGGCCGGGTCCGGCGGGAGGCCGAGGAACAGGGCCATGGTCTGACCGGCAAGAATCGGCCGCCGCTGTGAGCCCCTGGGGCCACGGGAGCGGCAGGAAAGAGGTGAGGTGACATGGGCGACCGGACCGCCGTGGCGGGGCCGCTTCTCACCCGCGAGCAGATGGAACGCTACAGCCGCCACATCCTCCTCCGGGAGGTGGGGGTTGAAGGGCAGCGGCGGCTTCTGGACAGCCGGGTGCTGGTCATCGGGGCCGGAGGACTGGGCTCGCCCGCGGCCCTATACCTGGCTGCCGCCGGGGTGGGTACCCTGGGCATCGTCGATGCCGACGTGGTGGACCTCTCCAACCTCCAGCGGCAGATCCTCCACAACACGGCAGACGTGGGCCGGCCCAAGACCGAGTCGGCCCGGGAACGGCTCCTCGCGCTCAACCCCGACGTCCGGGTGATCCCCTACCAGACGGTGCTGACCGCGGCGAACGCCCTGGAGATCATCCGGGATTACGACGTGGTGGTCAACGGGTGCGACAACTTTGCCACCCGGTATCTGGTCAACGACGCCTGTGTCCTGCTGGGCAAGCCCCTGGTGGACGCCTCGATTCTGGGCTGGGAGGCCCAGGCGGCGGTCTACGTGCCCGGCAAGGGCTGCTACCGGTGCCTCTACCCCGCGCCGCCGCCTCCTGGCACCGTGCCCTCCTGTTCCGAGGCGGGGATCATCGGTGCGATGGCGGGGATCCTCGGGGCCGTCCAGGCCCTGGAGGCGGTGAAGCTGATCCTCGGGGTGGGGGAGAGCCTGGAGAGCCGGCTTCTGATCTTCGACGCCCTCTCCCACGAGTGGCGGGAGCTGCGCCGGCGCCGGAATCCCAACTGCCCCGTCTGCGGCGATCACCCTACCATCACCCAGCTCATCGACTACGAGGCGTTCTGCGGGGTGCCCTACCACGGGACCCGGCAGCGGGAGCTGCAGCTGGACGCCGAGCCCGGGGAGGCGGACGCCTGCCGGGCGGAGCCGGCCCCGCAGGGGTCCTGCTCCGGAGCCGCAGCCCCGGCAGGGGAGGAGGTGGAGTTTCCTTCCCAGGAGGTTTGGCCCCGGGATGCGGCCCGGTACCTGGGGGATCCTCGGGTGCAGTGGGTGGACGTCCGGGAGCCGTGGGAGTACGAGCGCTACCACATTCCCGGCATCCGGCTGCTGCCCATGAGCGAACTCAGCCAGCGGTACCGGGAGATCGACCCCTCCCGGCCGGCGATCGTCGTCTGCGAACACGGACAGCGCTCGGAGATGGTCGTCAGGGCCCTACGCCGGGCCGGCTACCAGCGGGCCTACAGCCTGGCGGGCGGGATGGCGGCCTGGCTCAACGAGCAGCTGCCTACCGAACGTTGAGGAGAGGTGGCCTTGGGCAACGCGTTCCGTCGCCTGGTGTCGGTGCTGCTGCTGGCCGTCTTCGGGGTGGCGGTCTGGCGGTTCGTGCAGCAGACCGCCGGCCAGCCGGGGGTGGCCGGTCTGGTGCTGCGGCAGGCGCTGTGGCTTGTCGGCATCATCGGCGGTGTGCTCTTCCTGGCGTGGCGGTTTCGGCCCCGGAACTGAAAAACCGATGGGGCGGCACCCTCGCCTGGTGGCAGCGGAGGGTGCCGCCCTCATCTTGTTCTCTTTCCCTTGTCTTCGCGGCGCTCTTGCCGTGCGTACCTTCTTTGTCCCTCCGGGGCCCTGTCGGTGTCCCGGCGCTCAAGTGCCGCCCAGGGCGATGCGGACCAGGAGGGCGAGAGCCTCAGCCCGGCTGAGGGACCGGTCCGGCTCGAAGACCAGGCTGCCGCCCTTTGGCACCCCCGCCACCAGCCCGGCCTCCTCCAGAGCCAGGACGTTCGCTGCGGCCCAATGCCCCGCCAGATCCTGGAGCCTGGTGGCAAAGCCCGGGGACGGCGCCTGGCGGCCGATGATCCGGCTCAGCAGCGTTGCGGCTTCCCCCCGCCGGACCGGGCGGTCGGGCTCGAACCGGAGGCGGCCGTCCGGGCCCTGGACCCCGCCCACCAGCCCCCGGGCTGCCAGGGCGCTGATGGCTCCCTGGGCCCAGTGGCCGGTCACGTCGGCAAAGGGGGCAGGCGACGGGGCCGAGCCCCCGCCGGCGGGGGCAATCCCCAGGTACCGGGCGAGAAGGGCGGCCATCTCGGCCCGGCTGAGGGGCTGATCGGGCCGGAAGGTGCCGTCCGGGTACCCCTCCGCCAGGCCCATGGCACCGGCGATGCCCAGGGCTGGAGCGGACCAGTGGCCGGCGGCGTCGCGGAAGGGGGCGGGGGGCGCCGTCGCCATGGGGTCCCGGGGCCGGCCCGGGGAACCCAGGGTGAGGGGCTGGACCGGGGCCACGGCGGCAGTCAGGGCGACCAGGCTGCCGTCCAGCCCTGCAGCCAGCAGGCGACCCTCGTCAGGCACCGGCCGGGCGAAGAGGTAACCGCTGCCCACCCGGTACTTCCGGACACCGGCGCTGCCGCCGCCGGGGCGAACCAGGGCCACCTCGCCGCCGAGGCCGGCCAGGGCCAGGTCTCCGGCAAAGGAGGAGATGGCCCCGTCGAAGGTGGTCACTCCGGTGGCCACGGACCAGCGCTGCTGGCCGGTGACCGGGTCGAACGCGACCACGGTGCCGCCGCTGCTGGCCACCACCAGGAGGCCGCCGTGGAGCACCGGAGCGCTGTAGCCGTAGGAGCCCTGGGCGCTCCAAAGGATCTCGCCGGTGCGGGCATCCAGGGCGTAGAGGCTGGCGTGGCCGCTGGGCTGGCTCCTGGTCACGTAGACCCGGCCCCGGAAGAAGAGGGGCGGCTGGTTGGCCGGAGCGTAGTAGACGCTTCCGGGCAGGGTCCGGACCCAGCGCGGCTTACCGGTGAAGGCGTCCACCGCGTGGACCGCGGTGTCCCAGGCCCCGACGAAGACGGTGCCCGCGCCGTAGGTGGCCCGGGACCGGATGGCGGCGCCGGCCTGGTACTGCCACCGGGGGGCGCCGGTGCTGAGGTCCAGGGCGTGGAGCATCCCCTTCGAGTCGCCGATGAAGACCAGCCCGGCCGCAGCCAGGGGCTGGGCCATCAGCGGAGCCCCCAGGTGGGCCTGCCAGCGCACCTCACCGGTAGCCGGGTCCAGGGCCCGAAGGGTGCCGTCGGTGCCCGGGACCAGGAGGAGCCCGGAACCCGGGAGCCCACCGTTCCCGGTGCCGGAGCCCCCGGGGACGAAGGTCGGGGCGCCCACCACCGGCGCCGGGGTCTCCCTTCGCCAGCGGACCTGGCCGTCGGGAGCCACTGCCACCACCTCGCCGGCGAGGGTGGCGGCGTAGGCGGTACCGTCAGGGCCCAGGGCCGGGGAGCCCTGGATGCCGCCCACGAAGCCCAGGCGCCATAGCTCCCGAGGCGCGCCCGCTGCCCCGGGGGGCAGGTCCACGTCCTGGTAGGCGCTCCAGGACGGCCCGGCGTTCCGCTGGAGCCACTGGTCGCCGCTCAGGAGTTCCCCTGGCAGGGCTGCGCCCGGAGGAGCGATCCAGACCTGGACCCGGTGCCGGCCCGGAGGCAGCCCGGCCACGGGCAGCTGAGCCACCAGGGTCCCCGGGTCGTAGTTGGGGCCCATAGGCTGCCACGGGGCGGTGCCCACCCGGGCCCAATACTGCAGCCCTGGCGGCAGGCCCTGGGCCTGGGCCTCCACCCGGAGATGGCTGCCCTCCAGGGCGACCCGGGTGATGGTCGGCGGCGCCGGGCGGGGAGTGGGAGTGGGGGGATCCAGGGGCAGGGTGACCACCTGGGTCAGGGTGCCGTCCACGTTTCCGTCGTAGACGGTCAGCGTCCGGGCGGCGGGGTCCAGGTCCACTATTTTGTAACCGCCCTCCATGGCGGCCTGGGTCATGAAGAAGGGGATGCCGTTTCGCTCCCACCGCATGTGCAGGTGGCCGTGGCCGGTGAAGACCCCCCGGACGTTGTAGGGGGCCAGCGCTGCCACGAACTCGTCGTCGGTGTCGGTGTAGGTGACCGGGGTGTAAAAGACCGGATGGTGCAGGAAGATCAGCACCGGCCGGTCCGGCCCGACCTGCTGCAGGTGCCCGGCCAGCCACTGAAGGGTGCTCCGGTCCAGATGGCCGTGGGTTTCAGTGGCCACGGTGCTGTCCAGCAGCACCAGGTGGACCCCGTGCCAGTCCAGGGTCCGGGGGACCTCCCCCAGGTACTGCCGGAACCAGGCCTTGCCCGGGTCGAGCCACCGGGCGTCGTGGTTCCCCGGCACGTGGAGGACCGGGGTGTCCCCGAAGACGGCCACGGCCTGCCGGTACTCCTCGTACTCCCGGCGGCCGCCGGTCTCCGTCACGTCGCCGGTGTGGATGACCAGGTCCGGTCCCAGGGCCGCGACCTGCGCCAGGACCGCCTTGCTCTGGGTGTTGGCCCCGCCGGCGATCCAGTGGGTGTCGGAGATGATGGCCATGCGTACCCGCCCCGCCTGGGGTCCGGCGGGAGCCGCCGCAGCCAGGGCCTGCGCGGCCAGGGCGGCGCTCCGGGGCAGGAGCAGGGCCGGGAGCAGGGCGAGCAGGACGAACAGGCGGAGGGTGAGCCGGCGCACGGAGCGCCATGGCCAGGGACGCGACTTCAACAGGTGGGACTGCACGCCAGGGTCGCACCTCCAAGGATGTGACGTTGGTCCGGGCTCCCGGGTTTCCGGAACACGCGGACTTTTGGACTTTCTCTCCCCTGGTCTTTCCGGCTATCCCTGCCAGTATTCCAGGGGGCCGGGTGGAGAAGGTCCGGAAGGGGTCAGGTGCGGACCCGCCGGGGGATGCCCGGGATGGGCAGGGACTGGCCCACCCCTCGCTCCCGGGCCAGGTCGTAAACCCGGGCTGCGACGGCCACATCCCAGAGGCCGAGGCCGTTGGACTTGAAGAGGGTGATGGCCTCGGGGCTCTCCCGGCCCGGAGCCCGCCCGGCGACCACCGCTCCCAGCTCCACCATCTCCTCCCATCGAACCGCTCCGGCCGCGACCGCGGCGATGAGGTCCCCAGACTCCACCTGGCTCTGGGCAAGGTCGTCCACCACCACCCGCTGGGCCCGGGCCACTGCGGCCACATCCACCTCCCGGTGGCTGGCCCGGTTGGAGCCCGCGACGTTCAGGTGCATCCCCGGTTCCAGCCACTCGCCGAAGAGGATCGGCTCCCGGGCGGTGGTGATGGTGATCACCACATCGGCCCCCCGGACGGCTTCCCGGGCGCTGGGCGCCGGCACCACCTCGATGCCTAGCTGGGCGGCCATCTCCTGGGCAAAGGCAGCGGCGTGCTCCGGGGTCCGGCTCCAAACCCGTGCCTGAGCGATGGGCCGGACCTTGCAGACGGCGGCGAGCTGGGTCCGGGCCTGGTAGCCGCTGCCGAGGATGGCGACGGTGCGGCTCTCCGGCCGGGCCAGGTACTTGGTGGCCACACCGGTGGCGGCCCCGGTCCGGAGCTGGCCCAGCCGGTCGGCCTCCAGGATGGCCAGCAGCTCCCCCTCCGCGCCGAAGAGGAGCATCCAGAACCGGGCGCCTCCTGGCCCGGTGGTGTATGCCTTCAGCCCCAGCCGGCCGGCGCTGGGGACGGCTGCGGGCAGGACGTGGAGCATGGTGTTCCCCGCCAGCACCCGCTGCCGGGGGCGGTTCACGGCCTTGCCCTCGCCGTGCTCCCTGAGGGCGCTCTCCACCGCGGTGATGGCGTCGTCCAGGGTGAGCAGGCTGTCAACGTCCTGTTCGCTCAGGTAGAGCACCATGTCGACCGACGGCCTCCCTCCCGTCCTTCTTTGAATTCCCGTTTCGCCCCCGGGGGTGCCGGGACCTCCGGGGCTTGGGGGGTTCCCGCCCGTCCGCAGAGGGCCGTCCGCAGAGGGCCCTTGGCTGGCATCTTCCCTGGCGCCGGCAGGGGAACGCACCGCGGAATGCGAATCGTCTCTTCAAGAGTGCGAATCGCCTGTCCCCCGGGCTTCACGCTGCCTACCGGTTCCGGGAGGCGATGGGGGCCGGCCGCAGATTCCCCGCCGAAGTGGAGCAAGGTACAATTGGCAAGGTACAATTGGATCTGGAATCCCGGGGGTGAACCATGCGCTGGATCATCGCTCTGCACAACCGGACCCCGCTGTTTCTCAAAGTCCTCGGCGCCAACGGCTTTCTGGTGGTGGTGGGTGCCCTGGGCGGCTACGCCATCGCCCGCTTTGGCCTGGAGAGCCAGGATGTCTTAATCTTCGTTGCCCTGGGGCTCGTATGCAGCCTCGGCATCAACTTTTTCATGCTCCGGATCGCCTTCGGGCCCCTCTTCCGGCTCCAGCAGGTGATGGAAGCCGTCCGGGCCGGGGACTTCACCGCCCGCTGCCCCGTCATCCCGGGGGACCCGGATGTGCACCGGCTGACCGAGACCTTTAACCTGATGCTGGATCAGTTGAACGCCTACCGGCAGCAGGTGGCCTCCCAGATCCTCCGGGCCCTGGAGGAGGAGCGGAAGCGCATCGCCCGGGAACTCCACGACGAGACCAGCCAGGCCCTCACAAGCATCGTGATCAGCCTGGAGATGATGGAGCAGAGCCTGGCCGGGCAGGAGTCCTTGGCGGAACGGGTGCGGTCGATCCGGGAGTACACCCTCCAGACCCTGGAGGAGATCCGCCGGCTCACCTACGACCTGCGGCCCTCCATCCTGGACGACCTGGGGCTGGTGCCCGCCATCCGCTGGTACCTGCGCCACCGGGTGGCGGAGGCCGGACTACAGACGGAGCTTCAGGTGGACCCCGAACTGGAGGCGCTCCGGCTGCCGGAGGAGGTGGAGGTCTCCCTCTTCCGGATCATCCAGGAGGCCCTGACCAACGTCCGCAAACACAGCCAGGCCACCTCCGCGAAGGTCCGGCTCTGGGCCGAGCCGGGGAAGATCCGGGCCCGGGTGGAGGACAACGGCAAGGGCTTTGTGCTCCAGGAGGCCCTGCGCCAGGACCCCCGGGGCCGGGGTCTGGGGCTGGTGGGGATGCGGGAGCGGGCGGCGCTAGCGGGGGCACAGCTGCGGATCGACTCGGCTCCGGGTCGGGGCACGGTGGTGGAGTTGGAGGTGCCGTTTCATGGAAGCAGAACGGAAGATTCGGGTGCTCTTGGTCGATGACCACGCCATCCTCCGGGAGGGCATCCGCTCGCTCCTGAGCCAGGCGGGGGACATCGAGGTGGTCGGGGAGGCCGCGGACGGCCAGGAGGCGGTGGAGAAGGTCCGGCTCCTCCGGCCGGACGTGGTGCTGATGGACGTGGCGATGCCGCGGATGAACGGCATCGAGGCCACCCGGGCCATCCGGGCCGAGCACCCGGACCTGCCGATCCTGATCCTCTCCATGCACGACAGCGAGGAATACATCCTGCCCATCCTCAAGGCGGGGGCTTCCGGCTATGTCCTCAAGCGCGCGGCGGCCTCGGAGCTGGTCTCGGCCCTCCGGGCGGCGGTGCAGGGGCACACCATCCTCCACCCGGAGGTGGCCAAGCGGGTGATGGAGAGCCTCGGGCGGGGGCCGGCGGCGCCGGCCGGGGAGAAGGCTGCCGGCGGTCCACCGGCCCAGGCGGAGCACCCGGACCTGGCGCCGCTTACCGAGCGGGAGCGGGAGGTCCTCACCCTGATCGCCCAGGGGCTGACCAACCAGGAGATCGCCCAGAAGCTCTTCATCAGCATCAAGACGGTGCAGGCGCACCGGGCCAACATCATGGAGAAGCTCGACCTGCACGACGCGGTGGAACTGACCAAGTTCGCCATCCGGACCGGCCTGGTGCGCCTGGAGTGAGGTGCCGGTGGCCCGGTGATGGGATTGGCGCGGGTCAAGGCCGCTGCCGTCCTGGCCGCCCTGGCGGCCTTGTTGTGGTGCGGCTACGCGGTGCCGGCGGTGGTGTGGACGGCCCGCCGGGCTCCCCGGCCCGAGGAGGTCGCCGGGCCCGTCGCGGAGGCGGCCCTGGTCCCCGGCGCTGCAGCCTGGGGGGACCGGCCGAGCCCCGCTCTGGCGGAGCGGCTCGAGGGGGCCCTTACCCTGTGGCGGGCCGGCAGCGTCCGGTGGATCGTCCTCACCGGCGGCTCCGGCCATCCCGGGGCCCCTACCGAGGCCGGGGTGGGCGCCCGGTACCTTGTGGAGCGAGGGGTACCCGAGTCCGCGATTCTGCTCGAGGAAGCGTCCCGAAATACCGCCGGTAACCTGGCGGGCAGCCGGCCCCTCCTGGCGGCCAGGGGGATCCGGCGGGTGGCAGTGGTCAGCCACGGCTTTCATCTTTACCGGAGCCTCTTGATGGCCCGGGACCTGGGGCTGGAGCCGGTGCCGGTGGCGGTGCCCACCCGGTGGCTGAGCGAGCCCTACTACACGGTCCGGGAGGCCCTGGCCCTGCTCCCGTACTGGGCCTGGGAGCGGTGGCGGCTTCGGGGGTACGGCCCGGGGAGCGCAGCGGTGCTGGACCTGGCCGCGGCCGCCGTGGCCCTGATGGCGGTGCAGACGGCCTATGCCCTCTGGCTCCTCCGGTCCCGGCGGCGCTGTCCGCCGGGATCGGCCCCCGCCGGGGTTTCGGTGATCCTTCCGATCAAGGGGTTGGATCCCGGTGCCGAAGTCCACTTCCGCCACTGGCTGGCCCAGGAGCCGGGGGTGCCCTGGGAGGTCATTTTCAGCCTCCAGGACCCGGCGGACCCCGCGCTGCCGGTGGTCAGCGCCCTGGCCCGGTCGGCGCCGGACCGGGCGAGGGTATTGGTGAACCCGGTGCGGGAGGGGCTGCACGGCAAGGCCTCCAACCTCTGGCACGGGGTTCGGGCCGCCCGGTACCCCCTGCTGGTGATGGCGGACAGCGATATCGACCCGCCGCCGGACCTCCTCCGGCGGCTCCTGCCGCCCCTGGCGGACCCCCGGGTAGGCCTGGTGGCCGGCCTGCCGGTGGCGGTCCGGGCCCGGGGGCTGTGGGGATGGCTCACCGCCTGCGGCATCAACCTCACCCTGGGGCTCCAGTGGGCCCCTTTCCAGGACCTGGGGCTGAACATCGGGGTCTCCGGCGCCTGTGTGGCTCTGCGCCGGGAGGTCTTGGAGACCATCGGCGGTGTCGAGGCCTTCGGACCGTACGTCGCGGAGGACGCTCGCCTCGGGATCCTGGTGGCCCGGGCCGGCTACCGGGTGGTGCTGGGGCCGCCGGTGCCCCTGGAGGTGGGGGCTGCCAGCCGGGAGGCCCTCACGAGCCTCATCAGCCGGGGCGCCTTCATGGTGAAGCGGATGTCCTCGACCCCCCACCGGACGGCTCTCTTGTCAGGGCTGCTGGGGCCTTATCTTCTCCTGGCCCTGGGCTGGCTGGGGGGCGACGGGCTGGTGGCGGCCAGCGGCGGTATGCTCCTCGCCGGGCGGTGGCTCCTGTCGGGCCTCTTCCAGGCGGTTGCGGATCCCGGAGGGTGGGTGGGCGGCCTGCTGCCGCCGGTAGTGGAGGCGATGGCCCTCGCGGTAGGAAGCCGGGCCGTGGTGAGGAACGAGGTCCGCTGGCGGGGGGTCCGCTACCGGGTCGGCCCTGACGGTCGGCTGGAGCGGCTTCCGGACGGATGATGGGCAGACAGAAGGAGGCGTGGCCGATGGAGTATCGTCGCCTGGGTCGGAGCGGTCTCAAGGTTTCGGCCATTACCCTCGGCACCATGACCTTCGGGGAGAAGGTGCCGGAGTCCGAGGCGGTGCGCATCATCCACTACGCCCTGGACGCCGGCGTGAACGTGATCGACACCGCCGACATCTACGCCGGCGGCGAGAGCGAGCGGATCGTCGGCAAGGCTCTGGCCGGCCGCCGGCATCAGGTGGTGCTGGCCACCAAGGTCTACATGCCCACGGGGCCGGGCCCCAACGACCGGGGGCTCAGCCGGTACCACATCATGCGGGCGGTGGAGGACTCCCTGCGCCGGCTGGGGACCGACTATATCGACCTGTACCAGATGCACCGGTTTGACCCGGAGGTGCCCCTGGAAGAGACCCTCCGGGCCCTGGACGACCTGGTGCGCCAGGGCAAGGTGCGGTACGTAGGCTGCTCCAACTGGGACGCCTGGCAGCTGATGAAGGGGCTCTGGACCTGCGACCGGCTGGGGCTCGTCCGGATCGACGCGGTGCAGCCCCGGTACAACCTGATCTACCGGGATGCGGAGCGGGAACTCTTCCCCGCCTGCCTCGACCAGGGGGTGGGGGTGCTGGCGTACAGCCCCATCGCCGGCGGGGTGCTGACGGGCAAGTACCTGGGCGGCCAGATCCCCGAGGGCTCCCGGGGCTGGAACAACCCCGAGTGGCAGCAGCGGCGCCTCACCCGGCGAGCTCTGGCCATCGCTGGCGCGGCAGCGGAGTTTGCCCGGGAACTGGGGCGGCCACTCCTCCAGGTGGCCCTCAACTGGGTGCTGGCTCACCCGGCGGTCTCTACGGCCATCGTCGGGGCCTCTAGCCTCGAACAGTTCCAGCAGGCCCTGGGCGCCCTGGAGTGGTCCCTGAGCGCGGAGGAGGCCGCCGCTCTGGCCCAGCGGACCGAAGCGGCGGCCGCAGCAGCCCAGGATGGCCCGGCGGGGGCTACGGGTTGAACTCCCGCATCGCGGCAAAGACCTGCTGGTCCAGCTTCTCCGCCTGGGCCGGGTCGTAGGTGACCTCCCACTCCGGCACCTGGGTGAGCCGGGCCCCCCAGAACATGGAGGGGTAGACCTGCAGGTCGGTCACCTCGATCAGGGCAAGCCGCAAGGGTACCCCCGGGGTGGGATCCGCGAGGATCCGGGCCTGGCCGTAGACGGTCCAGGCCCCCTCGGCCCCGAGAATGGTCAGGGCGACCCGGGGGTCGGCCTTCAGGTTCTGGACCCAGCGGGTCCGGGAGTCGCCCATCATCCGGATGGTGCGGGGGTCCCGGGCCAGGACCCAGGAGATAACGTTGCACGTCACCCCCGGCCCGTCCGGGCTGTGGGTGGTGACGACGGTAATCCGGGGCCGCTGCATGAACTCAACAAGGGGCTGCGGCAGTTCCGGCGTTGGCGCTGTCGCCATGGACTTCAACCTCCCTTTCCTTTGTAAATCCATTCTGCCGGATGGCCCATTGATTCCTGCCGCTGGCGTCTGGCCCCGCCGGAGCCCAGGGGCCGGACACGCTCGGGAGGCGAGGACAGGTGCGAATCCAGCTCGAGGTCTACCTGGAATTCCGGGGCCAGCGGGTGTGGAAGGGCGAGGAGGAGGTTCCGCCGGGGATCACCCCGGCGGGGCTCCTTGCCCACCTGGGGCTTGACGGCCGCCCGGACCTGGCGGTCATTGTGGATGGCCGGTACTGGCCGGAGACCGACCCCATCCCGGAGGGGGCAGAGGTGGCGGTGCTCCGGCGGAGCGAGGGGGGCGGCCGGTAGCCCGGAAGCGGCGCCGGGGACGGTGCCGCTCCGGTGACGGCGCCGGTGCCGGGCCGTGTGGAATGTCAATTGTCCGGTGCGCACGGTGAATGGTATACTAGAGGCTGCGGAGCCTTGCCGCTGGCGAGTCCAAGCCGCCGGCGGCTGGACGCCCCGGAGGGAGGTGAACTCGCCATGGCCGTCAAGATTATTGATACCTGCATCAACTGCGGGGCCTGTGAGCCTGAGTGCCCCAACGAGGCCATCAGCCCCGGTGACTCCATTTATGTGATTGACCCCGAGAAGTGCACCGAGTGCTATGGCTTCTACGGCGAGAGCCAGTGCATGTCCGTCTGCCCGGTGGAGGCGATTGTCCCCGACGAGGACCATCCCGACACCGTGGAGACCCTGCTTGCCAAGTTCCGCAAGCTCCATCCTGGTCTCGAGCCTAAGAACACCGAGAACTGGAAGAAGCCCGGGACCTAGGACGCAAGCGGCGCCGTATGTGGCGCCGAAT
>JAKKUO010000009.1 GCA_021890795.1 Bacillota bacterium
AGCCAGGAATTATCGCGGCCTTGGCAAGTCTGCATAATAAGTTGTATTCCGCCGGCCATGGACCGTCAAGCCTGGCCGGGATGCGGGGCGGTGGGTGAGGCGGTGGGAGGCGGGGTGAAGCCCCGGCAGATGGTTATTTTGGAAACTAATCAGTTAAATAAGTTGCGCCGGCGTGTGGCCGTGTTACAATGAAAGTAAACGTGAGTAGGGAGCGTGACCGCTTTGGCCACGGCACCGGGCCCGTCCCGGGAACCTTCGACCCGCACCGAGATCATCACCCTGCTGCGCACGGCAGGGCCGCTCACCGTCGCGGAGTTGGGGGAGCGGCTTGGGATCACCCACGTGGCGGTCCGCCGGCACCTCACCGCGCTGGAGCGGGACAACCTGGTGACCTCCCGGTTGGCCCGCCAGCCCATGGGGCGCCCCACCCGGGTCTATTCCCTCACGGAGCAGGCCGAGGATCTGTTTCCGAAGAGGTACGGGGCCCTCAGCCTGGAGATCCTGGACTTCCTGGCGGAGCTGGACCCTGAACAGCGGCTGGTGGAGGAGTTCTTCGCCCGGCGGGGCCGGGAGATGGCCCAGCGGTACGGCCCGTACGTGGCCTCTGGCCAGACCCTCCAGGAACGGGTCGCCCTGCTGACGGAGGTCCAGACGGCCAACGGCTACCTCGCGAGCTGGGAGCCCGGTCACGAGCCCGGCGTCCTGGAACTCAAGGAGTTCAACTGCCCGGTCCATTCGGTCTCCCGGAAGTACCGCCACGCCTGCCGCCATGAACTGGAGTTCTTCAAGACGGTCCTGGGTACGGACCAGGTGGAGCGGGTGGAGTGCATCGCGGAGGGCGGCACCTGCTGCCGGTACCGGATCCGTCTCGCCGGCGGGCTCCAGCCCGCCGGGGATGCCAGCGCTTGAGAGCCGGAAACAACTCCTGGATGTGGGGCGACGAGCCATGGATCAGTGGTCGCGGGCCATTACCGAGGCCCTGGCCGCGATCCGTCCGGTGGTCGTCCACGTCACCGCGGTGGACCAGAAGGGCGTTACCACCGTGGGCACCGGCGTGGTCCTGGACAATTACCACGTGCTGACCAGCGGGCAGATCGCGGCCCGGGAAGACGCGTGCACGATCCGAACCTTTGAGGGAAAGAAATTTGAAGCCGACTGTATTGCCGTCGATCCCCTCTATTTCATCGCGGTGCTCCGGGTGAAGCACCGGTTGCCCGTCGATCCGCCCCGGATCACCCCCCGGTCGGAGATTCAGGTGGGCCGGACCGTCCTGGCGGTGGGGTACGCCCTGGGCCTGGAGCTGACCGCAAGCCAGGGAATCGTCACCGCCACGGACCACACGGTCTACCGGCCGGAGCGGTTCCCGGTGGACGGCCTGGTGGTGACCGATGCCAGCATCCACCCGGGGAACACCGGTGGCCCCCTCATTGACCTGGAGGGGCGGATCCTGGGGCTCAACGGGGTCCAGTGGATGAACGGCCTGAGCCTGGCGGTCCGGTTCGACGTCGCGGCCCGGATTGCGAACCAGGTGATCGAGTACGG
Source organism: Bacillota bacterium (assembly GCA_021890795.1). Lineage (GTDB taxonomy): Bacteria > Bacillota > Sulfobacillia > Symbiobacteriales > ZC4RG38 > ZC4RG38. The sequence goes on from JAKKUO010000009.1 coordinate 1,543, forward strand.
CGCGGCCACCCACCCCTGGTTGGGCTTCTTCGGCCAACCGGAGGTGGTCGACCCCACCCTGGTCAGCCTGCTGGAACTGCCCGCCGACCGGGGCGTGGTGGTCCAGTACCTGGACCAGAGCGGTCCCGGCGCCCGGGCCGGCCTTGAGGTGATGGACATGGTGGTCCGGGTCGCAGGGGAGCCGGCGGTGCACGTGGGGCAGATCCGGCAGGTGCTGGCCACCCGGCGGCCGGGGGAGAAGGTCCCCCTGACCGTGCTCCGGGGCGGCAACCTGATCGACCTGGAGATCGAGGTGGAGGAGATCCCGCGGCTCCGGAAGAAGTGACCGGCACCGCCGGGAGCGCAGGTGGGAGCACCGGTGCATCTGCGCTCTCCGGTCAGTTCCATTTATCCCCGCTTCTGGAAATAGAAGGAAAATCACCGCCGGTGGCGAACTCTGACCTGGACGGGGCTGCGGAACGGGCTCTATCTGATCTTGCCCCGGGCAGAATCGCCCCGGTGGCCATCGGACCCGTGGGAGGGCTGATGGCGGTCCGCCGGGCAACCCGAAGGGGGTGGTTGCCCATGTTCGGCCGCGGTCCTCTGGTGGCCCGGCTCCTCGGCCGGGACCAGCGGGGAAGCCAGACGGTGGAGTGGCTGGCCCTCTCCCTGGTGGTGCTGGCGCTGTTGGGGCTGTTCGCCCAGGCGGTCCGGAACCACGGGACCCTGCCCAGCAAGTTCACCGCCGCGGTCTCCCGCCTGATCGACCAGGCCGTGCCCAAAGACTAACCCGACCGCGGCGGGCGGGAGCGCGGGGCGAGGCGGAGCCGGGGCTCCGCCTCGCCGCCTTTTTGTCCGTCAGCAGCTGCCGTACGTCCGCCAGGTGCTCACGGTGCACTCGATGCCCACGGAGCCTGCCACGGCCGTGCCGGCCAGACAGAGCAGCACGGCTGCCGCCAGGATCACCACCCGCCGGATCACCGCTTCTGCCCCCTTTTCTGGGTTTTCTTGTCACCAATGTATAACGAAGGAAATCGTGGGGCGGTTCGCGGGCGGGGATCCGGTTCCTGGCTGGCGGCGGCCTCCCGGACCAGCAGCGACGGGCTGAGGTATGGCCCGATGTTGATGCCCTGGGCGAGGTAGGACCGGTCCAGGGCCTGTACCAGCTCCCGGCCGCCGATCCGGATCAGCTCGCACATCAGGAAGGTTGCTTCGAACTCCAGGTCGTACTGCCGGGCGCCCAGGGCCAGGACCCGGGCGGAAAGGGCAAAACCAAGGGCATCCTCCAAGAAGCCCAGGGCCTGACTGGCCCGGGCCAGCAACATGTGGATCTCAAAAGCCAACCACGGCTCTTCTTGGCTAAGCTCCCGGGCCCGAAGCCCCAAAGACGTGGCCCGCCAGAAGCGTCCCCGGTCCAGGGCCCAGAGGCCCTGTTCCAGCAGGTAAAGGGCGACAACTCCGGGCCGTCCCCGGTGCGTTTGGGCGAATCCCTTGAGCAGATGCAAGAGCCCCGGCACCTCCCGGGGGGCCGCGGCCCGGGCTGAGGCCAGGAGCTGATGCCAGGTCAGGCAGGCGAAGCCAAGCTCCCCCTGGCTGAGAAAGCCGCTCAGCGCCCGGCGGAAGGCCGGTATCGCCTGGCTGTGGTGGTTCTCCATCTGCCAGGCCGCGCCGAGGTTGGCCCAAATCCGGGGCTGGAAGCGGGTCGCTTTCCGGTACCGATGCTCGTAAAGAAAGTAGTTGGAAAGGACCCGGCGGGCTTCTCTCGGCTCCCGGATGCTCAGGTGGCACTGGCCGAGTTCCAGGCAGAGGGTACCGACCAGGTCCCAGAGCCCCAGGTCCCGGGCCAGGTGGAGGGCCGACCGCCAGGCGGGCAGGGCGCCCACGGCATCGCCGACGTTGAACCGGGCGCAGGCTACCAGTCGATTCAGATGGGCCAGGTCCTCGGGCCGGTGCCCGCCCCGTTGCAGCAACTGCTCCGCAAGGTCCAGCGCCTTCTGATGCTGCCCGGTCTCCACCAACTCGATCAGGTAGTACAGGGCTTCGGGTGAAAGCATGGCGGCCTCCCTCCTGGACTGGGGTCGGAGGACGCCCCGTGGACGTCCTCTTGTAAGTACGGAGGGAGGCCGCCTGCGTGTTCGAAGGCTGGAACGGAATGATCGATAGAGGATTTGAATCTATCGCCGCGGCTTATTGCTGCGGCTGCCGCTTCTTCAGCCGCGCCTTCAGGGCGACCTGCTGGAGATACTCCTCCAGGCCTTCGCCCTCCTGGGCCCGCTGCAGTTCCAGGATCTCCTGGGCCTTGAACGGGGAGTGGCCGAAGAGCTCCCACCGGGCGGTGTGGTTCCAGAGCTTCATCATGGCCTCCGTCAGTCGCTTCCCCGGCTCCATCCCGCCCGCCAGGGCCTGCTGCAGCCACTGCCGGAAGGCCGTCAGGGCCTCGGACTGGCCCCGCATCGCCCGCTGCAGCTCGGCGATCCGCTCCCGGGTGGCCAGTTCCTCGGGCAGGAGCCGGAGCAGCTCCTCGGCAGCTTCCTCCTCGTTGGAGTCCCAGGCCAGGTGGGCAAGGCCCCGGGCGGTCAGCGCCATCGCCCGCAGGGGGATGATGGCCGGGCCGATGCCCAGCTCCTCCCGGTGGGCCAAGATCTCCTCGACCTTGTCCACATCCCGCAGGGCAACGATCCGGCCGGTGTGCACCGTGAAGCGGGGATCCGCCTTGATCGCCTGCCAGAGCGTCTCGGTGTCCGGAGGAGCCATCAGGCCGGCCAGAGAGACCGCGGCCACCAGGTGTTCCAGGGTGAGGGCGCCGTAGAAGTGCAGGGCGCCGAAGCAGTAGTCCAGGTACCGGGCCAGGGTCGCCTCCGCCGGCCGCTCCAGGAGGGTGTCGGCCAGCCGCTGGATATGCTCGTAGACGTACCAGTCCACGGCCCCGGGGTCCTCCCGCTCCTTGCGCTCCAAGAGGTCCAGGGCTTCCTGCACCCACTGCCGGCCCAGGTCCTGGACGCCGGCCTCCACCAGGGTGCGGGTCCCTTCCAACAGGTCCCCTTCCGGGTCGGTCTCCGCCGGCGGCGGCGCCGGGACGTTCGGGCGCTTGGCCCCCAGCCGGTGCAGGGCCGCGGCCAGGGTGGCGTATTCGGCCCGGTTGGCGGTGCCGGCGGTCAGTTCGTCCGCCACCAGGGGAGCCAGGGCGGGGTCGCCGTGGCGGCCGATGGCCCGGGCCAGGGCGATCCGCTCCGGGTGAGATGCCTCCTGCCAGGCCTCAGCGATCGCCTCCCGGACCGGGGCCTCCCGGGGCAGGCAGCCCAGGGCGGTGTACAACCCTTCCTTGAGGTGGGGATCCCGGGTGCGGCGGAGGGCCTCGGTGATCCCGGGCAGGGCGTCGGTGCCCATCCGCCCCAGGCTCTGGGCGGCAGCCTCCCGAATCTCCGGGTGCCCGGTGGCCAGGCCGGCCAGGAGCCAGGGGATCACCCGGGGATCGCCGGTCTCACCCAGCGCCGTGAGGGCCCCTACGGTCACCGCGACGTTCTCCAGTTCCCACTCCGGCTCTGCCAGGCTGCGGTCGACGACGGCCCGCAGCACGGGCAGGTCCTCCAGATGGGAGTCCGTCACTGTGTCGGCCCGGCTCAGCTCCGCCCGCAGCCGGGTCACCACTTCTTCCAGCCACAGCCGGCCGGGGAGGGTCTTGCGCAGGTTCGCGGACTCGTCAAAGGCGCGGAGGAGCTCTTCCGGCGGCAGCCCGGCCGCGTACTCCCGGGGCGATGCGCCGCCCAGGTCCGGAAGCGGCGTCCCGGCCCAGCGCTGGTAGAGCTCCTCCTGGCGCTCCAGTTCCGCGGCTCCGGCCAAGCCAGCGCTTTGCGCGGCCTTGCTAGCCAGAAAGTCCATCCGTTCCGCCGAGATGGCCATGGCGACACGCTCCCAAGATGGGGTTCCGTCGGCTTGGTTCTGTCTCCTGGAAAGGTGGGAGTCCGAACACTTCAAAGGTGGGATTCCGTAACCTATGTAACTTCGCAGTGACCGGGGCGGTTCCTGCTCCTCTCTCTCCGCCCGGCCGAACTGGAAATTGACAGCCATTGCCCAAGGTGATAACTTGTAGTACATCAAGTTCGAATTCCAGTGCCGGAGGAGGTGGCCCCCCCCTGAGGCAGACGGCTCCCGTGACCTGGGAGGCGCCGGCGGGCTTTGTCGCGGGGGTCCGGGCGGCGGCCCCGGTGGTCCTGGGGTACCTGCCCCTCGGCTTTGCCTTCGGCGTACTGGCCCGGACCGGCGGCCTCTCGGTGCTGGAGATCGCCCTCATGTCCCTCCTGGTCTACGCTGGATCGGCCCAGTTCATCGGCGCCGGGATGCTGGCCGCGGGGGACCCGGCGGGGGCCATCGTCTCCACGACCTTTCTGGTCAACCTCCGCCACTTGCTGATGAGCGCGGCCCTGGCCCCTTCCTTCCGGGGGATTCGCCCGGCGGTAGGGGCGCTGTTGGGCTTCGAACTGACCGACGAGACCTTTGCGGTGGCGGCGGCCCATCTGCAGGGGCGACCGGCGGACCCCTGGTGGATGGCCGGCCTGAACCTCACCTCCCAGGCGGCCTGGCTCCTGGCCTCGGTGGCCGGCGGGATCTTCGGCCAGGCGATCCCGGACACCCGGGCCCTGGGGCTGGACTTTGCCCTGCCGGCGATGTTTGTCGCCCTGCTGGTGCTCCAGCTCGGCCCCCAGGAGGACCGGCGGGGCCGGGGGGTGCGGCTTCGGGTGGCCCTGGCCGCCGGGGTGCTGACGGTGGCCGCGGGACTTCTCATCCCCGGCCGCTGGAACGTGATCCTCGCCGCGGTGGCGGCCGCGGCCCTGGGGGTGTGGTGGGAGCGGTGACCCTGGACCCGCAGGTGCTGCTGGTGATCGGGGGGATGGCCCTGGTGACGGCCCTGCCCCGGATCCTGCCCCTGGTGCTGCTCTCCCGGTTTACCCTGCCCCGCTGGCTGATGCGGTGGCTGGCGTACATCCCCGTGGCGGTGCTGGCTTCGCTCCTGGCCCGGGAGCTCGTGATACCGGAGGGCCGGCTCCTGGGGCTGGCGAACAACCTGGGGCTCTGGGCCACCGTTCCGACCCTGGCGGTGGCCCTTCTCACCCGCAACCTGATGGCGACGGTGCTGACGGGCATCGCCGCCATGGCCCTGCTCCGGGCCCTGGTGGGCTGAGGCGGGCACGGCAGGAGCATGCCGGAGGGTGGGGGCAGGACAGCAGGAGCAATCCGGAGGTGTGGACAGGATGGCGGGTCGGCGCCTGCAGGCGGAGGACCTCTTCGGCTTCCGTCTGGCCGGCGATCTCCAGTTCAGCCCCGACGGCAGTCGGGTCGCCTTCGTGGTCAAAAGCCTCAACCGGGAGACCAACCAGTACGAGCACCGGATCTGGGTCGCCCCGGCGCCCCGGCAGCCCGACGGCGCCCGGGTCCCGGCGGCCCCGGCCCTGGTTCCGGGGGCCCGGCCGGTGACCGCGGGGCCCAAGGATACCCGGCCCCGGTGGTCCCCGGACGGGCGGTACCTGGCCTTTCTCTCCGAGCGGAGCGGCAGCCGCCAGGTCTGGCTCCTGCCCCTGGACGGAGGCGAGGCCTGGCAGCTCACCCGGATCCGGGGCGGGGTACAGGACCTGGCCTGGTCCCCGGACGGCCGGCGGCTGGCGGTGACGGTCCTGGTGGGGGAGCGGGGGTTGGAGCCGGAAGGGCCGGAACCGGAGCCGGCGGACCTGTACGAGAAGTACACCCGGGACGTGAAGGTGATCGACCGGCTCTGGCACAAGCTGGACGGGGAGGGCTTCTTTGACCTTCGCCGCCACCGGCAGGTGGCGGTGGTGCCGGTGCCGGAGGGGGAGCCCTGGCTGGTGACCGGGGGGCCCTACCCCCACGGCGATCCGGCCTGGTCCCCGGACGGGCGCTACCTGGTTCTGACGGGCAAGCGGTGGCCGGACTGGGACTACCGCCCCGACCGGGACCAACTCTGGCTGGTCCGGGCGGACCGGCCGCCGGAGGGGCGGCCCTGGCCCCTCATCCCCCTCACCGACGACCGGCTGGGGGTGAAGCACCCGGTCTGGGCCCCCGACGGCGGCAGCGTGGTCTGCCTGGCCTGGGATCCGGAGGAGCAGGGATACGACAACGTCCGGCTCCTCCAGGTGCCGGTGCCGCCCGCGGCCCAGGCCGCGGCGGACGGCGAGGGGGCGGCCCCGGACCCGGCGCCGCCCCGGTACCTGGCGCCGAACTTTGACCGCCCCTTTGAGAACGCCACCATCACGGACATGCCCGCTCCGGGCGATGCCCGGCCGGTCTTCAGCCCCGATGGCCGGCACGTCTACACGTTGGCCAGCGACGGCGGCACGGTCCACGTCCACCGGGTGGAGGTGGCCACCGGCCGGGTGGCCCGGGTCACCCCGGGAGACCGGGTGATCCATAGCTTCGCCCTCGCGCCGGACGGGGAGCGGCTGGCCTTTGTCGCCGCGACCCCTGTGAACCCGGCGGAGGTCTGCCTGGGGTGGATCGCCCCGCCGGGGGCCGGGGGCGGCGGTGCGGGCGCCGGCGGGCCGGCGGGCGGCCCTGGGAGTGACTGGCCCCCGGATCCGCCTCACCTCCTGGCCCCCGCGGAACTGGAAGGGTACCGGGAGCAGCCGCTCACGACCCTGAACGTGGGCCTGCTGGCGGAGCTGGAGCTCACGGTGCCGGAGCGGTTCTGGTTCCAGGCCGGTCCGGAAGAGCCCCGGGTGGACGGCTGGTACCTGCCGCCCGTGGGGGTGGCCCCGGGGGAGCGGCACCCGGCGATCCTGGAGATCCACGGCGGCCCCATGGCCCAGTACGGCAGCGGGTTCATGTTCGAGTTCCACCTGCTGGCTGCCGCGGGCTACGGGGTGATCTTCACCAACCCCCGGGGCAGCCTGGGGTACGGGGTGGCGTTCTGCCGGGTGATCCGGGCGGACTGGGGCAACAAGGATTACGCCGACGTCATGGCCGGCCTCGAGGAGGCTCTCCGGCGGCACCCGGAGATCGACCCGGAGCGGCTGGGGGTGGCCGGGGGAAGCTACGGCGGCTTCATGGTCAACTGGATCGTGGGCCACACCGACCGGTTCAAGGCCGCGGTGACCATGCGGTCGGTGGTCAACCGGATGAGCGCGATGGGGACTTCGGACCTGGGCTTCCTCCGGGTCCGGCAGTTTGGCGGCCGGCTCTGGTGGGAAGACCTGGAGCCCTACTTGCACCAGAGCCCGCTCCTGTGGGCCTCCCGGATCCGGACGCCCCTTCTCATCGAACACCAGGAGAACGACCTCCGGTGCCCCATCGAGCAGGCGGAACAGCTTTACACCGCCCTGAAGCTCCTGGGCCGAGAGGTGCTCTTCGTCCGCTACCCCGGGGAGTCCCACGGCATGAGCCGGACCGGCAAACCCTGGCACCGGGTGCACCGGCTGAAGACGATCGTCGGCTGGTTCGACCGGTACCTCAAGGCCGGGGTGTAGCGAGTCCGCCGGCACCGGAGCCCGGCTCGGGGTGCGGTTCGCCGGTGGAGGAGAGAAGCGCCCCTGACGGCGGGAAGAGCCGCCGTCAGGGGCGCATCGGTTTCCGCCGGGTCGCGGCTTCCGGCTATCCGGCCCTTGGCTTACTCGGGGAGCGTGACCGCAGCCTCGTCGTCGTAGTACAGCTCCCGGCCAAGCTCCACCCGGCCGGTGTAGATGGGCTTGGGCGCCTCGGCCAGCTCGAGCCGGTAGACGGTGCTGGTGTAGAAGGCAACGTCCGGCTCCTGGACCGGCACCGGAGCCATCTTGGCCACCGGGTAGCCCCGGGCCACGATCTCCTCCAGCAGGTAGTCCTGCCAGGCGCCGCGCATCTCGGTGATGGCGTAGCCCATCTCCAGGAGCCCCTGCTGGATCTGCCGCCACTTCTGCCAGGAGGCCTCCAGGTACGAGAGGCCGAAGTAGCCGGCGGCGCCGGGACCCCGAAGCGCCTGGGTGCAGCGGCTGAGGAAGAGGAAGATGCCCTTCAGGGTCTCCACCGGGTCGGTGAAGAAGGTGTCGAACTGGCCCCGGAGGTGAGCCGGCAGCTCCTCCCGCACGTCGTAGACCTCGGCCTGGACGTTCTGCCAGCCCCGGTCCCGGGCTACATCCCGGATGAACTGGACGATCCGCTCGTCCACATCCAGGACGCAGATCCGCCGGGGCAGCCCCGACAGGGCCGCCGCGATGCCGGTGAGGTCGTCATCGCCCAGGAGCAGCAGGTCCCGGCCAGCGAGGTCCCCGTGCTGGGCCATCAGGGCGAGGCGCAGCACCGTGGTCTCGGGGGTGACGTAGCCCTGGTCGAAGTCCGTGGTGGCCTTCGGCCGCATGGCCACGATCTCCCGGAACTCCGCCAGCACACGGTCGAAGGGCGGCCGCAGGACGTGTCCGCGCCCCCCGCAGGTTTCGCACTGCGGATCGGCCACCCGGTCCAGCCCCAGCGCCTCCACCTTCTGGCGCCCCGCAGGGGTGATGACGAAGCGGCTACCGTCGTAGGCGGCCAACTGGTTGTCCAGGAGCGACTGCAGAGCCTGCAGCACCTGGTTGGCCTGGGCCTTGCCGGCTCGCATCAGCTCCCAGAAAGAACGGGGACCGAAGTAGAGTGCGCGGAGCAGAAGCACCTGGGTCCGATGGGCTTCCACAGCAATACCGGTTGTTGCCATAGGTACCGCTCCTTCCGCCCTAGATTCGAGGCGCATCGCGCCCTGCTTCCTCCGATCCCGGAGAAGTCGCCAAGCATGGATAATACCGATTCCGGCGCGTTTGGTCAACGGTGGGGACGGGGGGAATTTGGCGCTGAACCGGCATTCCTGCAAGGTCGCAAAGGAGGAATCACACAGTAGGCGGCGAACATTGCCGCAGGACGCACAAATGGCACGAATGCCACTAGGTGGCACAACCGGGGAGGGGTGCCGATGGCCGGTTCCATCCCGCTGGTGCGGGCGGTGGAGCGGGCCCTGCGGATCCTGGATTGCTTCGACGAGGAGCACCCGGTCCTGGGGCCGGCGGAGGCGGCCCGGCGGGTGGGACTGCCCAAGAGCACGGCCTACCGGCTGATGCTCACCCTGGCGGCCCACGGCTACCTGGAGCGGGTGGGGGAGGAGCGGTTTGAGCTGGGGCGCAGGCTCCTCTACCTGGGGCTCCAGGTCCGGGCCGGAGGAGAACTCCGGGAGGCGGCTCACCCGGTGATGGTGGCCCTCCGGGACCGGTTCCGGGAGTCGGTCCACCTCCACATCCGGGAGGGGCACGAGCGGGTCTGCATCCACTCGGTGGAGGGTACCCATGACCTGCGGGTAGCAGGCAGCGTCGGCCGGCGGGCGCCCCTGTACGCGGGCGCCTCGGCCCGGGCCATCCTGGCCTTCCTGCCCCCGGCGGAGGTGGAGGCGGTGCTGGCCGCCGGCCTCAGCCCCCTCACTCCGGCCACCATCACCGATCCGGATCGGCTGCGGGCGGAGCTGGAGCGGGTGCGGCGGCAGGGGTATGCGGTGAGCGCCGGCGAGCGGATCGAGGGCACCGCCTCCATCGCCGTCCCCCTCTGGCGGCCTTCGGGGGAGGTGGTGGGGAGCCTGGCGGTCTCCGGCCCCCGCTTCCGCTTCGACCCCGAAGGGGTGCCGGGGCTGGTGCCCGCTCTCTTCGAGGCCGCGGCGGCCATCTACCGCCGGCTGGGCGGCCGGGGCCGGCCGCCGGGACAGCCGCCGGCGCACCCGGCCCTGGCGGACGGCGGGGGGCGGCCCCAGTGGGTGAGCCCCGGGGGTCCTGTCGGGTCCCAGGCCGCTCTGCCTGAGCCCCGGAGTGTGTCGTGAAAGGGAGGGTCAGCTGTGGACTTTCGTCTGAACTCCGAACACCAGGCGGTGGTCGACCTCGCCCGGCAGGTGACCCGGGAGGTGATCGCCCCCCGGGCCGATGAGGTGGACCGGACCGGGGAGTACCCGGAGGACTACTTCCAGGCCTTTCGGGAGACGGGCCTTCTGGGGGTGGCCATTCCGGAGGAATACGGCGGCGCGGGGCTGGGGTGCCTGGGCCTGGTGCTGGCGGTGGAGGAGGTGGCCAAGGCCTGCTGCTCCGCGGGCCTGATCCTCCTCCTCACCCGGCTCTCCACCATGGCCATCCTCCTGGCGGGGACCGAGGAGCAGAAGAAGAAGTACCTGGGCGGTACCGCCACCGGCGAGCTTCGGGGCGCCTTCTGCCTCTCGGAGCCCGACGCCGGCTCCGACACCCAGGCGATCCGGACCCGGGCGGTGCGGAAGGGCGACCGGTACGTCATCACCGGGACCAAGAGCTGGATCTCCGGCGCCGGGGTCGCGGACTTCTTCGTGGTGGCCGCCAAGACCGACTGGGAGGTCCCCGGGGCCCGGGGGTACAGCGTCTTCGTCGTCGACCGGGACACCCCGGGGCTGACGGTGGGCAAGAAGGAGCAGAAGATGGGGGTCCGGGGGGTGCCGGTCCACCAGGTGATCTTTGAGGAGGTGGAGGTGCCCGTCTCGGCCCGGATCGGAGAAGAGAACGGCGGTTTCAAGATCATCATGCAGAACCTGAACGCGGTCCGGCCGGTGGTCGCGGCCCGGGGGGTGGGGCTGGCTGAGGGGGCCTTGATGTACTGGCTCCAGTACGCCCGGCAGCGGCAGACCTTCGGCAAGCCGATCGTCGAGCACCAGGGGCTCCAGTGGATGGCCGCGGACCTGGCGACAGAGATCGAGGCGGCCCGGCTCCTCACCTACCGGGCGGCACTCCTGGTGGACGAGGGCAAGACCGGCAAGGAGGTGGCCCACTACCTCTCCATGGCCAAGTACAAGGCCACGGAGGTGGCGGTGAAGGCCGCCAACGACTGCCTGCAGATGATGGGCGCGGTGGGCTATATGGAGGACTACCCCATGGCCCGGTTTGTCCGGGACGCCCGGCAACTGACCATCGTCGAGGGCACCAGCCAGATCCAGAAGAACATCATCGGCCGGGCCCTGGCCGACGGGCTCTTGACCTGGTTGTGAGCCGGCCGGAGTGAGGCAGACGATGGGTATGGGCCCGCTGGACGGCGTGAAGGTGCTGGACCTCTCCCGGGTGCTGGCCGGCCCCTACTGCGCCATGCTTCTGGCCGACGCCGGCGCCGAGGTGATCAAGGTGGAGCCCCCCACCGGGGACGAGACCCGGGCGTGGGGGCCTCCCTACCTCCCCGGCTGCGAGCCCCGGCCGGACTACCCCGGGGACAGCGCCTACTACGCCGCCTTCAACCGGAACAAGCGGGGGATCGCGGTGGACCTCCGCACCCCGGCCGGCCAGGAGGTGGTCCGGCGGCTGGCGGCCTGGGCGGACATCCTCATCGAGAACTTCAAGCCCGGGACCATGGAGCGGTGGGGGCTGGGGTACGAGGAGGTCCTGGCCCCCCTCAACCCCCGGCTGGTCTACGTCAGCATCAGCGGCTTTGGCCGCGGCGGCCCCTACCGGGACCTGCCGGGGTACGACTTCGTCGCCCAGGCGATGGGAGGGCTGATGTCCATCACCGGCGAGCCGGATGGGGAGCCGATGAAGGTCGGGGTGGCGGTGGCGGACCTCACCACCGGGATGCTCGGGGCCTTTGCCGCCACCGCCGCGCTCTTCAACGCCCGGGCTACCGGCCGGGGGCAGCGGGTGGACCTCTCCCTCTTTGAGACCCAGGTCTCCTGGCTGGGCAACGTGGCGGCCAACTACCTGGTAAGCGGCCGGCCCCCGGGCCGGCACGGCAACGCCCACCCGAACATCGTCCCGTACCAGCTCTTTCACGCCGCGGACCGGCCCCTGGTGGTGGCGGTGGGGAACGACGGCCAGTTCCGCCGGTTCGCCGCGGCCCTGGGCCACCCGGAGTGGGCCGAGGACCCCCGGTTTGCCACCAACCCGGCCCGGGTCCGGCACCGGCAGGAGTTGGTGGGGCTCATCGCGGCGGAGCTCCGGCGCCGTCCGGCCGCGGAGTGGGTGGCGGCCTTCCGGGCAGCGGGGATCCCCTGCGGGCCGGTGCAGACGGTGCCGGAGGTCTTCGCCGACCCCCAGGTGGCCGCCCGGGAGATGGTGGTCGCGGTGGACCACCCCCGGGCGGGATCCTTGCGGCTGGTGGGGATCCCCTTCAAGTTCGGGGTGACCCCCGGGAGGGTCCGCCGGCCGCCGCCCCGGTTCGGCGAGCACACGGAGGAGGTGCTCCGGGAGCTGGGGTACTCCCCGGCGGCCATCGCCGAGCTGGCCCGGGAAGGGGTGGTCCGGGGGCTGTAGGTCCCGGGCTGTAGCGTCGTCTCCCGCACCCCCCGGGGCGGCCGCCCCGTATGCTGGTACCAGCCCGGATGGTCGCCGGCGCCCCGGGGCCCGGGCGGCACCGGAGCGGCGCCCGGGTGCTACAGGAGCGGTGCCCAGGGCCGCCCGAGAGGCGCCTGGGCTGCGCCGGAGCGGCGCCCGGGCCGCGCCGGGGCGGCGCGCCGGGTGGCGACGGCAGGGCGCGGCTCCATCCGGAGCGCGGCCACCGCCGGGGAGGGTTGCCCATGCGGCTCTTTGGCCGGGGCGGTTCCCAGTTCCGGGGGCTGAGCGGCGAGATCCGCCGGGCCTGGGAGGATCCCGCCTTCCACCGGCAACACCCGATCCTATGCTCTCTGCTCCACGGGTTCTTTCCGGACCTCTGCCCGTGCACGAAGGTGATCCCCGGCTACGGTACCCCTGTCCTCTTTGGCCAGGCCGAGGGGGCCCGGAGGGGGTCCCCGGGCGGCGCCGGACGCCCGGCGGCGGGCGGTCCGTCGGCAAGCGGGCCGGGGGGGCAGGGCGGTTCGGGCTGGACCGGGGCACAGGGCTCCGGTTGGCCCGGAGGGCAGGGTCCCGGCTGGTCCGGGGGACCGGGGCCGGGCTGGCCAGCCGGGCAGGGTCCAGGGTGGCCCGGGGGGGCGGGTCCGTGGTAGGGCCGAAGGCAGGCCCCCGCCGGCGGCGGCGCCGGCGGGGGCCGTGCCGATCGCTGCTGTGCCGCTCGTTGCTGTACCGACCGCTCTTGCCGCTCTTGCCGGAGGCCGCCGGTCTGCCGCAATTGCCTGACTTCCAGGGGGTGTATTGACAGTCCGGGAGAGAGTTGATAGGATAACCGTCGTTAACTAAATAGGGGACGCACACTCTTATCGAGAGTTCGGCTGAGGGACTGGCCCGATGACGCCGCGGCAACCGGCGCCCACCCGGGCGCAGCGGTGCCAATTCCTGCGGAACCGCCAGAGCAAGGTTCCGGCAGATGAGAGGCTAGTGCGTTGGGATTTTCGCACTGTGCCTTGTCATCTGCGGGGCACAGGTTTTTTTGTCCCTGCGGCGGATGGAGGAGCAAGTTTCGCACGGGCAGGTGAAACCGTTGATCCGCATCGAGAATCTGACCAAGGTCTACACCACCCCTGACGGCCGGCAGATCCGGGCCCTGGATGGGGTCAGCCTGCACGTGCGCCGGGGCGAGATCTTCGGGGTGATCGGCCCCAGCGGAGCGGGAAAATCCAGCCTGATCCGCTGCATTAACCTCCTGGAGCGGCCCACCTCCGGGTCGATCCAGGTGGACGGCAAGGAGATGACCCGGCTCTCGGGTCCGGAACTCCGGCGGGAGCGGCGGCAGATCGGAATGATCTTTCAGCACTTCAACCTCTTCTGGAGCCGGACGGTGGCTGAGAACGTCGCCTTCCCCCTGGAGATCGCCGGCTGGCCCCGGGAGAAGATCCGTCGCCGGGTGGCGGAGCTCCTGGAGCTGGTGGGGCTGACGGACAAGGCCAAGGCCTACCCTGCCCAGCTCTCCGGCGGCCAGAAGCAGCGAGTGGGGATTGCCCGGGCCCTGGCCGCGGAGCCCAAGGTGCTCCTCTCCGACGAGGCCACCTCCGCCCTGGACCCGGAAACCACCGATCAGATCCTCGCCCTTCTCCGGCGGATCAACCGGGAACTGGGGCTGACCATCCTCCTGATCACCCACCAGATGGAGGTGGTCAAGGCCATCTGCGACAGCGTGGCGGTCATGAGCCAGGGGCGGGTCCTGGAGGCCGGTCCGGTGCTGGAGTTGGCTTCCCGGCCGGGGTCCCACCTGGGGCGGATGCTCCTGCCTTCCTGGAATGGGCTCACCCCCTCCCCCGGCTCGAGCCTGGTGGCCCTCACCTTCGCCGGCCAGGTGGCCCTTGAGCCGGTGGTCACCCGGGTAGCCCGGGATCACGGGATGGACATCAACATCCTCGCCGGTGAACTGGATGCCTTTGGCAGCGTCCCCGTGGGCCGGTTGCTGGTGGAACTCCCCCGGGTGGGGGAGGAGCTGCAGGCGGTGCTGGCAGACCTTTCGGCCCGGGGCGTGCGGTGGGAGGTGGTCGCCCGTGGCTGAGCAGACCATCCTCGGCCTGGACCCGAGCCGGATTCCGGATATCCTGACCGCCACCTGGGAGACCCTCCTGATGGTCGGCTGGGCGGTGCTGGGGATCCTGGCCTTCGGCATCCCCCTGGGGGTGCTCCTGGTGGTGACCGACACCGGGGGGATTCTGGAGAACCGGCCCCTGAACCGGGTGCTGGGCTTTGTGGTGAACCTCGGCCGTTCCTTCCCCTTCATCATCCTGCTGGTGGCCCTGGTGCCCGTCACCCGGCGGGTGATGGGAACCACCATCGGCCTCCGGGGCGCGGTCTTCCCCCTGATCGTCGCGGCCATCCCCTTCATGGGCCGGCAGGTGGAGAGCGCCCTCCGGGAGGTGGACCGGGGGCTGATCGAAGCCGCCCTGGCCATGGGGGCCACCCCCGGGCAGGTAATCGTCCGGGTCCTTCTCCGGGAGGCTCTCCCGGGCCTGATCCGGGGCACCACCATCATGATCATCAGCCTCATCGGCTACTCCGCCATGGCCGGCGCCGTGGGCGGTGGCGGCCTGGGGGACCTGGCCATCCGCTACGGCTACATGCGCTTTGAAACCCCGGTGATGATCGCGACCCTAATCATCCTGGTCATCATGGTTCAGTTGATCCAGTGGCTCGGCGACTGGCTGGCCCGGCTCCTGGACCGGCGCTAACCCGGCGGGAGCGGGCAGGCCGGCGGGAGGCCGGAACCCGGCGGAAAAGACCCCGGGCCGGCTGCCGGCCGCACCGAGCCGCTGTGTCATAGCCGTGTCGACAGCGATATCCGTTGAGGAGGGGTCTACACAGAGATGAAGCGTCCCATCCGCGTTCTGCTGGCTGCTGCCCTGGCCGTCCTGACCCTGGCGGGCTGCGGCCAGAAGTCCGCTGCCCCGGAGTCCAGCGGCGCTGCCGGCGAAGAGGCCGGGAAGAAGGTCCTGGTGGTCGGCGCGACCCCGGTGCCCCACGCCCAGATCCTCCGGGACGTGGTGGCGCCCCTGCTGGCCAAAGAGGGCATTGAACTGCAGGTGAAGGAGTTCACCGACTACGTCCAGCCCAACCTGGCCCTGGCGGACAAGCTGATCGACGCGAACTTCTTCCAGCACATCCCGTACCTCGAGAAGTTCAGCGCCGAGCGGAACCTGGACCTGACCTACACCGTCCGGGTCCACATCGAGCCGATGGGGGTCTACTCCCAGAAGGTGAAGTCCCTGGCAGAGCTGCCTGACGGCGCGACCGTTGCGATCCCCAACGATCCCACCAACGCCGGCCGGGCCCTGGTGCTTCTGGCGCAGCAGGGCCTCCTGAAGCTGAAGGAAGGGGTCGGTTTCGCCGCGACGGTGAACGACATCGTCGAGAACCCGAAGGGGCTGAAGATCAAGGAGCTGGAGGCGGCGCAGCTGCCTCGGGCCCTGGCGGACGTGGACGCGGCGGTGATCAACACCAACTACGCCCTGGAAGCGGGGCTGAACCCGGCCAAGGATGCCCTGGCCATCGAGTCCGGCCAGGACAACCCCTACGCCAACGTCCTGGCGGTCCGCAAGGGCGACGAGAACCGGCCGGAGATCCAGGCGCTGAGCCGGGCCCTCACCTCGCCTGAGGTCAAGGAGTACATCGAGAAGAACTACCAGGGCGCGGTGGTGCCGGCGTTCTAGGTGCACCGCCACCGCCCCACCGAGCAACCGCCGGCGGGGGGAGACCCCGCCGGCGGTTCTTACTTTGGCTCTACCTTCCCAGATACGCCTCCTTCACCCTGTGGCTCCGGGCCAGCTCCGGCCCGGGGCCGGAGAGGACCACGGTGCCGGCCTCCAGGACGTAGCCCCGGTGGGCGATGCCCAGGGCCATGTGGGCGTTCTGCTCCACCAGCAGGATGGTGGTGCCCTGCCGGTTCAGTTCCCGGAGGATGCTGAAGATCTCCTTCACCAGCACCGGCGCCAGCCCCATGGAGGGCTCGTCCAGGAGCAGCACCCGGCCCCGGGTGAGGAGCGCCCGGGCCAGGGCCAGCATCTGCTGCTCTCCCCCGGAGAGGGTGCTGGCGACCTGGTGCCGGCGGTCCCACAGGCGCGGGAAGAGGGAGAAGACCCGGTCAAAGTCCCGGCGCAGCCCCTCCTGGTCCTTCCGCCGGAGCCAGGTGGCGAGTTCCAGGTTCTCCATCACCGTCAGGCTGGGGAAGATCCCCCGGCCTTCGGGGACGTGGGCGATGCCCAGGGTCGTCACCTCGTGGGGCCGGAGCCGGGTGAGGTCCCGGCCCCCGAGGCGGATCGACCCCGCGGCCACCGGCACCAGCCGGGAGATGGCCCGGAGGGTGGTGGTCTTCCCCGCCCCGTTGGCCCCCACCAGGGCCACCAGTTCCCCCTCCTCGACGGTGAGGGAGACGTCCCGCACCGCCCGGATCGCCCCGTAGTCCACCGCCAGGCCTTCCACCTCCAGGAGCGGCACCTAGCTCACCTCCTGCTGGCCCAGGTACGCCTCAATCACCCGGGGGTCGGACTGGATCGCCCGGGGATCCCCCTCGGCGATGGTCCGGCCGAAGTCCAGCACCAGGACCCGCTGGCAGATACCCATGACGATGGGCATGTGGTGCTCGATGAGAAGAATGGTCAGGTCAAACTGCTCCCGGACCCAGCGGATGAGCTGCATCAGCTCCTCGCCCTCCTGGGGGTTCATCCCCGCGGCGGGCTCGTCCAGGAGGAGCAGACGGGGCCGGGTGGCCAGGGCCCGGGCGATCTCCAGCCGCCGCTGCTCGCCGTAGGCGAGGCTCCGGGCTGGCCGCTCGGCCTTGTCCGCCAGCCGGAACAGGTCCAACAGTTCCAGGGCCTGGCGCCGGAGGGCCGCCTCCCGCTCCCGGAAGCGCCGGCTCCGCACCAGCGCGTCCCACAGGCCGTAACCGGCCCGGAAGCCCATGGCCACCAGGAGGTTCTCCAGCACGGTCATGCCGCCGAAGAGCCGGATGTTCTGGAAGGTCCGGGCCACCCCCATCCGGGTGATGGCGCTGGCGGGAAGGCCGGTGATCTCTACCCCGCCCAGGAAGATCCGGCCGGCGGTGGGCCGGTAGACCCCGGTGAGGACGTTGAAGACCGTGGTCTTCCCCGCCCCGTTGGGGCCGATGAGCCCGACCAGCTCGCCCCTCTGCACCGTCAGGTTGAAATCCTCCACCGCCCGGAGGCCACCGAAGGCCATGGTGACGCCCCGGGCCTCCAGGAGGGGCGGGGCGGCCGGGTGGGGCGGGGCGCCGGCCCCGGGGCCTGCCGCCCGGTCTGCCGCCATGCCCGCCATCAGGTCGCCACCCCCTTCTCCCGCCGGGGCCGGAGGAGCCGGCCGAGGTCCGGGGGCCGGAGGCCCATCAGCCCCCGGGGCATCCGGAGCATGATGAGGATCAGGATCAGGGGGCCGACCACCGGCCGCCACTCCTTCAGCCCCCGGAGCATCTCCATCAGGGCCGTGTACAGGGTGGCCCCCAGCACGGATCCGGCGAGGCTCCCCATCCCGCCCAGATAGACCATCACCAGCATCTCCGTCGACTTGATGTAGTCAAAGCTCCGAGGGTGGATGTACTGGAGCAGGTGGCCCCAGAGGGCGCCGGCAGCCCCGGCGATGGTCCCGGCGATGACCAGGGCGAGGAGCTTCAGCCGCCGGACCTCCGCGCCCATCAGCTCTGCCGCGATGTCGCTCTCCCGGATGGCCACCCAGAGTCGGCCGTAGTTGGACCGGACCAGGTTCCGCAGCACCAGAAGGCTGAGGGCCGTCAGGGCATAGACCCAG
The DNA here is from genome assembly GCA_021890795.1 of Bacillota bacterium. GTDB lineage: Bacteria > Bacillota > Sulfobacillia > Symbiobacteriales > ZC4RG38 > ZC4RG38. The sequence goes on from JAKKUO010000009.1 coordinate 19,617, forward strand.
AGGAGGTTGGTGGCCCGGGGCAGCCCCGGCAGCCCCCGGGGGCCTCCCAGGTAGTCGATGTTGTTGATCAGGTTGACGACGATCATGTTGAAGCCCAGGGTGATGATGGCCAGGTAGTCGCCGAAGGTGGTGAAGGCTGGGATCCCCACCAGCCAGGCGAAGAACCCCGCGGCCACCGCCCCGGCCAGGAGGGCCAGGGGAAAAGGCAGGTGCCACTTGACGGTGAAGAGGGCGGAGACGTAGGCGCCCACGGCCATGAACCCGGCGTGGCCGATGGCGAACTCCCCGAGGTAGCCGTTCACCAGATTGAGGCTGGCGGTGAGCATGATGTTGATGCCGATGAGCTGCAGGATCTGCAGGAGGTAGCCGCTGACCAGTCCGGCCCGGCCCAGGAGGTGGACGGCGACCACGGCCAGCGTCAGGCCGCCCCAGAGGAGGAGGGATTGCCAGCGCTTCACCGGCGTGTTCACCGTCCTCTCAGACCTTCTTCACAACCGGCCGGCCGAGGAGGCCGGTGGGCCGGAGGAGCAGCACCAGGATCAGGATGGCGAAGGCGATGCCGTCCCGGTAGGTGGAGGGGAGGTAGGCGGCGACGAAGACCTCGGTGGACCCGAGGATCACCCCGCCCAGCATCGCCCCGTCAATGAGGCCGATGCCCCCCACCACCGCCGCGATGAAGGCCTTCCACCCCACGACGATGCCCATGTAGGGGTCCAGGACCGGGTAGGCCTGGGCGTAGAGGATGCCGCCGGCCGCGGCCAGGGTCGAGCCGAGGACGAAGGTAAAGATGATGATCCGGTCCACGTTCACCCCCATCAGCCCCAGGATCTCCGGATTGTCCGCGACGGCCCGCATCGCCTTGCCGACCAGGGTGTGCCGGACCAGGTACCGGAGGGCCAGCATCAGGGCCAGCGCGGTGCCGATGATGAGGAACTGGAGGCTCGTGAGGGCCACCCCGCCCAGGTCCCAGGCGGCGGTCTCCAGGAGCCGGGGGAAGTTCCGGGGCTCGGCCCCCACGGTGGCCCGGGTGAAGTTCTCGAGGAAGAGCCCCACCCCCAGCGCGGTGATCACCAGGGACATCCGGGGCGCGCCGGCCTCCCGGAGGGGCCGGTACGCGACCCGCTCCACGGTCACCCCCAGGAGAGCGGTGAGGACCATGCTGCCCAAGAGGGTGGCGACGAAGGGCAGTTTCAGGTAGGTCGCCAGGAAGAAGCCGATGAACGCCCCGGCCATGAAGATGTCGCCGTGGGCGAAGTTGATCAGCTTGAGAACGCCGTAGACCATGGTGTAGCCCAGCGCGATGAGCGCGTAGATGCCGCCGAGCTGCAGGGCGTTGAGAAGTTGCTGAATGAAGATCGCCACGGACCTGCCTCCTTTGATTCGCCTCTTGATCTGCCTCCTCTGGCTGGTCCAGTTACGGCGGAGGGTGCCGCACCGGGCACCCTCCTTATGGGTTTACCGTGGTCTCGTACCGGAACTCGCCGCCCTCGATCTTCAGTACCACCGCAGGCTTGACCGGGTCGTTCTTCCCGGCGTAGGTGATGGTGCCGGTCACCCCCTGGAAGCCCTCGGTGGCGGCGATGGCGTCCCGGATTTGGTCCCGGCCCAGGCTGCCCGCCCGCTCGATGGCCTGGAAGAGGATCCGGGCCGCGTCGTAGGTGAGGGCTGCGGCCGCATCGGGCACCTGCCCGTACTTGGCCTTGTACTTCTCGACGAACTCCTTCACTGCCGAGCTATCCGCGGTGGGGGTGTAATGGTTGGTGAAGTAGGTGCCCTCCATGTCGGCCCCGCCCAGCTCGACGAGCTTGGGGCTGTCCCAGCCGTCGCCGCCGAGGAAGGTGACGTTCAGTCCGAGCTTCCGGGCCTGCTGCACCTGCAGGGGCACCTCGTTGAAGTAGTTCGGGAGGAAGAGGACCTCGGGATGGGTGGCCTTGATCTTGGTGAGCTGAGCCGAGAAGTCCTTGTCTTGGGTGGTGTAGGTCTCATAGGCGGTGATGGTTCCGCCCATCTTCTCGAACTCTTGCCGGAAGACCTCCGCCAGCCCCTTGTTGTAGTCCGAGGCCACGTCATAGAGCACCGCGGCCCGCTGGGCGCCGAGCTGTTCCCGGGCAAACTTGGCGGCCACGTACCCCTGGAAGGGGTCGATGAAACAGGCCCGGAAGACGTAGGGCTTGTCCTGAGTCACCTCCGGGTTGGTGGCCCAGGGGCTGATGGTCGGCACCTTCGCCTCTTCGGCGATGGGAGCGCCGGCGTTGGTGGCCTTGGAGGACATCGAGCCGATGATGGCGACCACCTGGTCCTGGTGGATCAGCTTCTGGAAGACGTTGGCGGTCTGAACCTGGTCGTTCTGGTCGTCCTCGATGATCATCCGCACCTTGAGCTTCTTCCCGCCGACGTTGATGCCGCCGGCGGCGTTCACCTCCTCAGCCGCCATCTCCGCGGCGTTCCGGGTGGACTGGCCGAGGGCGGCGATGTCGCCGGTGATGGGGGCCGAGACGCCGATCTTGATTACGTCGGCCCCGTCCCCACTGCCGCCCGGGCTGCCGCAGCCGCTGAGGAGTATGGCTGCCGCGGCCGCCGCGAGGGCGCCCCGGCCGATGCGACGGAACATGGGTACGCACCTCCTGTCCTCTGTCTATGTCGCTCTACCGGTGCCATTCCTGTTCCAATGACTCTGATACCACCTGCTAATCAGAATTCCTCCATTATTGCGTTGTATTGAGCAACTATGCCGGGCGCCTGGGGAGCGATGGGTGAGGACCGGCCCGGGAAGCCGGTCCTCAAGGCCGTTCTCCGGTGCCGGCCCTAGGGGCCGGTCTCAGGCGGCCCTTGGGGCCGGTCCCTGGCGTCGGTCCTGATGGAACGGACTGCCTTGCCATTATCTATCAATTTATGGTATGTTTTCCAGAGAGAAGAGCGTAGCCCGGAGAGGGGGTGTGTGGTGGTGATGGTCCTGCACATCCACGAAGTCTTCGCCCTGGCGGCGATGGCCGGCGCCGACGAACTGCCCAACTTCCCGGATCCCTTTCCGGGCCGGCTGGCGGCCGAAGTGCGGGCGGTCCTGGCCCAGGCCCGGGCGGCGCTGGCGGACCGGGGGGTGATCCGCCTGCAGGGGGACGGCACCTATACCCCAGACCCTGCCGCCGCCCCGCTCTTGGCCGCCTGCCTCCTGCCGGAGGTGGCGATTACGGCCACCTTCGCCGGCCCGGGGGAGCCGCCGGCGGTCCGGCGGTTCCAGATTGCGGGGGAGGCGGCCCTCGAGGTGCGGATCCGGTGGCCCGAGGATCCCACCTGCGAGCTGCTGCCTCTGGCCGGTACCGGCGAGGTGGTCCGGGAGTTGGCCGCCTTCTTCCGGCTGCCCGGGGGGAAGGAAACGCCGGCATCTTTTGGCCCGGCCTCCGGTGGGAGCGGCCGGCTGCCGGCGCCACGGCTGGAGGAGGCCCGGGCCCTGGCCGGGGCTGCCGGGCCCGATGCGGCCCGGAGGCTACTGGAAGGGACCGGGGTGTCCCCCGGGGTCGCGGGGGCGCTGGCGGCGGCGCTGGCCCGACCGGCGGGAAACGGCGCCCTGGTGGGGTTCTGCCGGAAGGAGGCGGGCTGGAGCGTCCGGGGGTTTGGGCTGCTGGCCGGGGAGGGCGGCCTCTGGCTCCTCCGCCCCTTTGCCCGGGCGGGGACTGAGTGGGTGGAGGTTTCGCCGGCCACCCCGGCGCAGGTGGTCGCGGCGGTGGCGGAGCTTCTGACCTCGGCTGCCGCGGAGGGTGACCGGGTTCGGGCCGGACAAAGCCCGGGCACGGGCGTCCTCGCTGGCCTATGGAACGGAGGTGCGCCGTGAGCAGGATCGTGGTGGTGCCGGAGATGCTGCAGGCGATGGGCAGCCAGCTGCATCAGGCCGCGGCGGAACTCACCCGCCTGCAGCACCGCCTCCGAGCCCTTGTCTACGACATCGACTGGGAGACCCGCCACCAGGCCCGGGTGGCGGGGGAGGTGGAGGCAGCTGTGCAGCAAGGAGCCGCCCTGGCCCGGCGGCTGGAGGCCCTGGGCCGGTGGGTGGTCCTCAAGGCCGAAGCCTTTGCCGAGGCGGACGGCCAGGGTGGCCTGAGAGAGGGCAGCGGGCCCGGGTCCTTCGCGCCCCAGGGAGGAGGCGCGGGCCTCCGCAGCGGCATTTGGACGGGTAACTCCATCGCCCGCACCCTGGCCTCGACCCTGGCCTCCTGGTCTCGGTTCGGCATTCCCACCTTCCCCATCGGCCAGGTGCTCCGGCTGGGAAGCCTCATGAGGCCACTGGGTATCAGCCTGAGGGACCTCGCCTCAGGGCCGATCCGCTGGCTCCGGAACCTGGTGGAGGGAAGGCTTGTGCTGGGAGGGCCGGGGGAGGCCTTCCGGCTCCGCCCGGAGCCCGCTCCCGCGCCCATCGCTCCCGGAGCCGGGGCACCCCGGTTACGGCCGGACCCGGTGCCCCCACCGGTCAGCCCGCCACCCCCTCGCTACACCGGAGATGTCGTCGACCGGGGCGACGGTGTCCTGGTTGGGCGAGAGGCTCCGGCCAGGCCGGCCTCCCCGCAGCCGGGGGCCGGCCTGGGCGTCACCCCGGGCCAGGAGGCGCCGGTCGAGGGAACGCCCCTCTCCGAGGGCGTGCCCATCACCAGCACCGAGCGGTGGAAGCCGGTGAAGCCGGAGGTCGTCAGCCTCCCCGGGGAGCGGTCGGCCAGCGAGTACAACAGGGTGCTGGACCAATTCGACGTTGAGAACAACCCGCGGTACAAGCCTGGCACGAACACGTACTGCAACATCTACGTCTGGGATGTCACCCGGGCCATGGGCGCGGAGATTCCCCACTGGGTTGACGACAACGGCAACCCGGTGCCCGTCGGCAAGGGGGAGGAGCTCGACGCCAACAAGAAGGCCCTATGGTTGGAGGAGCATGGCCCCCGGTTCGGCTGGCGGGAAGTGACGGCGGCGGAGGCCCAGGAGATGGCGAACCGGGGCCACCCGGTGGTGGCCGCCTGGCGCAACCCCAGGGGCATCGGCCACGTGGCCCCGGTGGTGCCCGGGGAATACGACCCGGAGAAGGGGCCGACCATCTCCCAGGCGGGAAGCAAAAACTTCCGCCGGGCCACGGTCCGGGACGGGTTCGGAAGGCTGGAGGAGGTCCGCTATTACGTCCACCCGTAGGGGCAGGTGAGCCCATCCGGCCCGCCGGTGGTGACCACCGGCGGGCCGGTCCGTACCGGGGTGGCCATCGCCGCCGGCAGGTCTGCCCATGGCCACACCGCCCTCTCCGCTGTCCTTGCCGGCGGTGGCTGCCCCCGAAGGGCTCGTGGTCGGCCCGGAAGGCTGGACAAAGGGGGCCGGGAGGGTTCTTTCCACCGCTGCCCGAATACTTCTGCGAAACGTCGTTGTCCGGAACATCTTTCTGCCAACCGCCGTCGTGCCCGGAACATCCTTCTGCAAGACGCCGCAGCGTCCAGAAGGTGGCTTCGGACAAGACAGGCGCGGGGAGGGGAAGGGCAGATGGATCGCATCCTCCGGGTGGACATGAGCACAGGTCAGGTCACCGTCGAGCCCCTGCCGGACCGGTGGCGACCCTACGGGGGGCGGGCGCTCACCAGCCGGATCGTCTGGGAGGAGGTGGACCCGGGGTGCGACCCCCTGGGGCCCAACAATAAGCTCGTCTGGGCGCCGGGGCTGCTCTCCGGCACCACCGTCTCCTCCTCCAGCCGGATCTCCGTGGGCTGCAAGAGCCCCCTCACCGGCGGCATCAAGGAGGCGAACGCCGGCGGGGAGACGGGGCTCTACCTCGCCCAGGCGGGATACCGGGCGGTGATCGTCTCCGGGGCGGCGCCGCCGGGGCAGTGGTACGTCCTGGTGGTGGATCGGGAGGGCGGTCGGCTGGAGCCGGCGCCGCCGGAGATCCTCGGCGCCGGGAACTACGCCGCCGCGCCGGTGCTCTTTGCCCGGTACGGCCGCAGCGCGGCCATCGCCCTGGTGGGGCCGGCGGGGGAGCAACGGATGCGGATCGCCGGCATCGCCAACACCGACAAGGAAGGCCGGCCGGCCCGGATGAACGCCCGGGGCGGCGTGGGCGCGGTGATGGGGGCCAAGGGGCTGAAGGCGATGGTGGTCCTGGGGGACCGGAAGCACCCGGTGCCGGCCAGGGACCCCGAGGGCTGGCAGGCCGGGGCCCGGCGGTACCACCGGGCGCTCCGGGAGCACCCGTCCACCGCGGACTTCTACCCCAACCTGGGCACCCCCGGGGTGCTGGAGAAGGTGAACAAGCTCGGCGGGCTGCCGACCCGGAACTTCTCCAGCGGCCGGTTCGAGCTGGCCGAGGCCATCTCCGGGGTGGCGCTCCGGGAGCTGATCCTGGCCCGGGGCGGCGAGGGGGCCACCACCCACGCCTGCATGACCGGCTGCGCCATCCGCTGCTCCAACATCTTCCCCGATGCCCAGGGCCGGGAACTGGCCTCGGCGATGGAGTTTGAGACCAACGGCCTCCTGGGGGCCAATCTGGGGATCGGCGACCTGGACGCGATCGCTCGGTTCACCCGGCTCTGCAACGACCTCGGGGTGGATACCATCGAGACCGGCGCCGCCATCGGGGTGGCGATGGAGGCCGGGCTCTTGGCCTGGGGCGACGCGGCGGCGGTGGAGCGCCTCCTGGACGTGGAGGTGCGGCGGGGGACGCCCCTGGGCCGGATCATCGGCGCCGGGGCCGCCTGTGCCGGCGAGGTCCTGGGGGTGCGCCGGGTGCCGGTGGTCAAGCGCCAGGCCATCTCCGCCTACGACCCCCGGGTGATCAAGGGGAACGGGGTGACCTACGCCACCTCGCCCATGGGGGCGGACCACACCGCCGGGAACACCATCGGCTACGCCGGGGATCACCTGGACCCCCGGGACAAGGTGGCGGTCTCCCGGGAGATGCAGATCAAGGCCGGCCTCCTGGACATCCTGGGCTTCTGCAACTTTGCCCGGGGGATCCTGGACATCGACCCGGAGAGCTTTGTCGCCCTGTACAACGCCCGGATGGGGACGGACCTCACCTACCGGGACCTCCGGAGGCTGGCTCTCGAGATGATCCGGATGGAGATAGCCTTCAACCGCCGGGCTGGGCTGGGGCCGGAGACCGACCGGCTGCCGGAGTGGATGCGGACCGAGCCGCTGCCGCCCCACGGGAGCGTCTTTGACGTGCCGGAGGAGGAACTGGACCGGATCTGGGAAGGGGCCGAGTGACGGGCCGGCGCCGGGCAAGGGCCGCCGCCCACATGGCCAGTGACATAGAAGGGGAGGTCGCCGATGTGGCGACCTCCCCTGGTTTTCAAGGCTGCTGCGGCGGTCCATGGACAACCGACCGGGCCAGGGCCAGGTACCGGCGGCCGATGTCGGACCAGGCCAGGCCCCGGGTGCGGGCCCGGGCCGCGGCGCCCAGGGCGGCCCGAGCCAGGGGATCCCTCGCCAGTGCCGCCAGGGCCTGGGCCATGGCCTGGGGGTCCCCAAAGGGGACCATCCAACCCGCGCCATCCCCCAGGAGCTCCTGGGCGTAGTCGAAGGGGGTGGTGAGGATCGCCTTCCCCAGACCGGCGGCGTACAGGGTGGTGAGGCTGACGCCCCGGCCCTTCTGGGGGTACGGCGTGATGTAGATGTCGGTGGCCAGCAGGTATCCCAGGAGTTCCTCTTCCTCGAGATATCGGTCGACGAACCGCACCTGATCGCCGAGACCCAGGTTTCGGGCCTCAGCCTGCAGGTACTCCCGGTACCGCTCGCCCCTGAGGCGCCTGACGTCGGGGTGGGTGGCTCCCACGACCAGGTAGACCAGATCCGGATGGGAGGGAGCCACCCGCCCCACCGCTTCCAGGGCCGTCTCCAGCCCTTTCCCCGGCCCCAGCAGGCCGAAGGTCATGGCCACGGTCCGGCCGGAGAGCCCGAGGCGCGCCTTCCACTCTTCCGGGTTTCCCGGAGGTGGGGCCGGGACACCCAGGGAGATGGTCTCAACCCGATCGGCCGGCAGCCGGTGCCGGGAACAGAGGAGGTTCCGATCCCGGTGGGAAAGGGCCACCACCCGGGCGCTGTAGGCGGCTACCTGGCGCAGGGCGGTGGCCAGGAGCTTGGGCGGGTCGTCGAGCACCGTGTGGAAAACGGTGAGGACCGGCTTGCGGAGGTGGGCCAGGAGGAGGTGGACAAGCGACCCCGCCGGCCCGCCAAAGATCCCGAACTCATGCTGGAGGATCACCGCATCGACAGGAGCGGCGTTCAGCCGTTCGGCCGCGGCCAGGTAATCCTGCTTCACGTGGTGGCGAAGGGGCATCAGGATCTCGGGGCCGGTGCCGATGTCGCCGGGGTCCTTGACCATCGCCACCACGGGCACCTCAGGCTCGCCTGCGGCCACCAGGGCCCTGCGCAGGTGCCAGGCCACGGTGGCCAGGCCGCACCGGCGGGGAGGATAGGTGCTGACGATACCGATTCCCACGCTGATTCACCTCAAGATCGGGGGTGAGGCCACCGGTGCCGGTCTGGCGCCCCGGCTTCACGGGCGCCGGACAATGAGGCCCAGGGAGGTGGCGACATAGGGACCGATCCGAAGCCGGATATGCCCCGGTCCCCGGCCGTAGGGCGGCTTGTCGACATAGGACTCGATGGGCCCGCGGCCGACGGTCCAGTCGATCTCAACGGCATACCCCCGGCGCCGGAGTTCCTCGGCCAGGTGTTCGATGTCCGACCTGCGGAAGAGGACCGTGGGACCGCTGGCGATGGTCTTCCGGTCGGAGGAGAGGTTGAACTCGGTGGTATGCACGGCGATGCCCCCGGGGCGGAGGCACTCCATCTGGTTGAGAATGAAACGCTGGCCCAGGGCGATGGAGCCGCAGTGCTCGAAGGAGCAGACGGACCAGGTGAAGTCGAACTGCCCCTCGAGGTCGGCGGGGATGTGGTTCATGTCCACGTGGGCGTACCGGACCAACCGGGCGAACTCCTGGGGGTCGCAGATGCCCAGGGCGTTCAGTTCGCTCAGGTCGTTGGTGCCCTGGATGGTCGTCTCCCAGCCGATGGAACGGGCGAAGTTGGCCTCCAGGTCGGTGGCGAGGATCTCACAGCCGTGAGCGGCAAAGAGAGCCGGAAGGGGCTCCTTGCCTACAGCAAAGCCCAGGCCCTTCTTGCCGGGTTGCAAGGCGCCGTGCTCCCGCAGGGCCTGGGCGATGAAGGTGAACTCCCAGTACTTCCGGTGGTACGTCAGTGGCTGCTTCAGCTTGGCGCACCATTCCCGGTGCCAGTCCGACCGGAAGTCCGCCTCGTTGCAGAGCTTGGAGACGAGCAAGGGCAGGGCCTCCCATCTCCCGGAAGCGACATTCTGTCCCCAGTCTATGCCCGGCCCGGGGTGGTGACACGGTGGTCCGGCGCCCTGTCCACCCTTTGCGGCCTGGCCCCGACGGCAGACACGGGCGGTTTCCTACCATTCATCGACTTTGGATGTCCATTCATCACCCGATACTTGTTCCGAAAGGCCTAGGTGCAATAAACTTAAACCTTATTGCGTGCTAAAACCTCCCCCTGTTATCCTAGGTTGTGGTGATACGCACGAGTCGGGGAGGTATGGAGATGGTCACGGCGCCTGAGACGAAGAGAGCGGCCCGCCTCCCGATCAAGGACGAGTGGGGCTTTTTCGGGATCCGCTTCGAGTCCATCGGCGGATACGGCGCCCACATCGCTGGCCGGATGCTGGCCGAGGCCGGGGTTGTCTACATGGGCTTCAACGGGTCGAACTTCTCCTCCTACGGCTCGGAGAAGAAGGGTTCGCCCGTCAAGGCCTACGTGCGGTTCTGCGATTCGGACCAGGAGGTCCGGACCTCGGCTCCCATCGAGGAGCCCCACGTCATCGCGGTTTTCCATGAAGCACTGATCCATACCCAGCCCGTGGCCGCGGGCCTGCGGGAAGATGGCACGATCATCGTCAACACCCGCAAGAGCCCCGAGGAGATCCGGGAACTCCTTGGCCTGGAGTACGGCACGGTGGCCACGGTGGACGCGATCACCATCGCCGTGGAGGAGAAGACCCGGGTCAACACCGCGATGCTCGGGGCCCTGTGCCGGGTGGTGCCCTTCATCGATCCCGAGGCAGTCAAGGCCGTTATCCGGGACACCTTCGGCAAGAAGTACCCGCACACGGTTCCGGGGAACCTGCGCACCTTTGACCGGGGTTACGAGAGCGTCCGGATGATGACCATCACCCCCAAGCCTGGGTTTGTCCGGGAGCCCTACCGCCGGCCGGATCCGCCCTTCGGGTACCTGAACGCGCCCATCGGGGGCCTGGTCTTGAGCGCCGGCAACTCCATCGTCAAGGACCTCTCGGCTTCCCGGCAGGGCTACCTGCCCGCCTTTGACCGGGAGAAGTGCATCGACTGCGCCCAGTGCGATATCGTCTGCCCGGACTACTGCTTCGTCTGGGAGAAGGGCACGGACAAGAAGGGCCGGCCCGCAATGGTTCTGAAGGGTATCGACTATCAGTACTGCAAGGGCTGCCTCAAGTGTGTGGAGGCCTGCCCCACCGGCGCCCTGCAGGAGAAGCTGGAAGAGGACGGCTGGGCCAAGGCCCACCGCGTGCCGCGGTTCGCCCTGCCGGCGTAATCAGGAGGTGACGCGCAATGGCGATGGTTGAACCCAAGGCCCGGGCGGCCCAGAAGACCGACTTCAAGACCGGCAACGAGATGGCGGCCCTGGCCGCAGCCCACATCAACTTCCACCTGATGGGTTACTACCCCATCACCCCGTCCACGGAGATCGCGGAGTTCCTCGACGAGATGAAGGTCGAGGGCGAGCACGACATCGTCATGGTCCCCGGGGACGGCGAGCACGGCGCGGCGGGGATCTGCTACGGCGCCAGCACCGGCGGCGCCCGGGTCTTCAACGCCACCTCGGCCAACGGCTACCTCTACGCCCTGGAGCAGATGCCCGTCCAGTCCGGCACCCGGATGCCCATGGTGCTGAACCTGGTCACCCGGTCGGTCTCCGGGCCCCTGGACATCCGGGGTGACCATTCGGACCTGTACTATGCGCTCCTGACCGGGTGGGTGGTCCTCTTCGCCCGGGAGCCTCAGCACGTCTACGACCTGAACATCATCGCGGTGAAGCTCGGCGAGCACCCGGACGTGCGGCTCCCGGTGGTGGTGGCCTTCGACGGGTTCTTTACCAGCCACCAGAAGCGGCGGGTCCAGTATTTTGAGGACAAGCAGGTGGTTCGGGACTGGCTCGGGCCCATGCCCGAGGGCTTCCCGCACGCGCTGGACCCGAAGAACCCCATCACCATCGGCGCTTACATGAACGATCCGGACCTGATCAACAACAAGTACCAGCTGCACCTGGCCCACCAGAACGTGCTCCGGGTGCTGCCGGAGATCTTCGCGAGCTACGCGGAGCTTTCTGGCCGGCACTACCCGCTGGTGGACCTCTACCGGATGGAGGACGCGGAGGTCGCCCTCTTCCTTATCGGGTCCGCTGCGGAGACCGCGAAGGACGTCTGCGATAAGCTCCGGGAGCAGGGGGTCAAGGCCGGCGTCATCTCCCCGGTGCTGCTGCGGCCCTTCCCGGTGGAGATCATCCGGGGCGCCCTGAAGAACGTGAAGGCCCTGGTGGTGGGCGAGCGGGCCGACGTCTACGGCGCCAACGGCGGCCTCATGACCCACGAGGTGAAGGCCGCGCTGAAGGACGACCCGGAGAACAAGACCATCGTCCTGAGCCGGGTCTACGGCCTGGGCGGCAAGGACTTCTACCCGGAGGATGCCGAGGCCTTCTTCCGCCTGGCCATGCGGGTGGCGGAGCAGGGCGGCCTCGGTGAGATTCCCGCCTTCGACTACTTCGGCGTGACCCCCATCACCCCGGCGGACCCGGCGAAGCGGGTGCTGCCGCCGCTCAAGGCCGAAGAGCTCCAGAGCCCGGTGCGGATCGAGGTCCAGCCCGACGGCCGGGTCAAGGCCATCGCGCCGCCGCCCCGGCAGATGATGGAGATGCCCAAGCGCATCGCCCCCGGCCACGGCGCCTGCCCCGGCTGCGGCATCTTCGGCGCCCTGGACAACTTCTTCCGGGGCCTCTCCGGCCACGTGGTGGTCCTCTTCCAGACCGGGTGCGCTATGGTGGTCACCACCGGTTACCCGTACACCTCCCACCGGGTGACCTACATCCACAACCTGTTCCAGAACGGCGCGCCGACCCTGTCGGGCCTGGTGGAGGTCTTCCATGAGAAGAAGCGCCGGGGCGAGCTGCCCGCCGACGAGGACATCACCTTCGTCATGGTCACCGGCGACGGCGGCATGGACATCGGCATGGGGCCGGCCATCGGCACCGCGCTGCGCAACCACAAGATGATCATCCTGGAGTACGACAACCAGGGCTACATGAACACCGGTGCGCAGCTCTCCTACTCCACGCCGATGGGGCACAAGACGGCCACCTCCAATGTCGGCGCCCGCGGCTTTGGCAAGGTCTTCCACCACAAGGACACGCCGCAGATCATGGCGGCGACCAACATCCCCTACGTCTTCACCGGGGTGGAGTCCCAGCCCCAGGACCTGTGGAAGAAGGCTGCCAAGGCCCAGTACTACGCCAAGAACTACGGCCTGGCCTACGGCAAGGTGCTGATCGCCTGCCCGCTCAACTGGCAGTCCGAGGAGCGGCTGGGCACCAAGATCGTCCAGGCCGCGGTGGACAGCTGCTTCTTCCCGCTCTACGAGGTGGAGCAGCACAAGACCACCATCACCTACGACCCGGAGGAGAAGGGGAAGAAGATCCCGGTCGCGGAGTGGCTGAAGATGATGGGCAAGACCAAGCACCTCCTGCGGCCGGAGAACAAGCACATCCTCGACGAGATCCAGGCCGAGGTCGACCGGCGCTGGCGGCGGCTCAAGGCGATGCACGAGCACCCGCTGCTCTGAGGCGGCCCGGCCCCTGCGGCCCCCGGCGGTATCCCCGCCGGGGGCTGCCGTCATGGAAACGTTATCGAGGGGAGAAGCCCCACCCTGGACAGGGAAATGGTGAAGCCCCACCCGGTGAGCCGGGTGGGGCCTTTTGCATGGGGCCACTTGCAGCAGCGTGGCCCTAGGGTCGCAGGAAGGGAAGAGGGGCGTCTTCCCAGGTGATGTGGGCGATGACAGGGTGCAGGGGGCCGGTCCGGTCCAGCCGGACCTCCCCCGGCGGCTGGAGCGCCAGTTTGTACGGGCCGCCGGCGGGATCCCCGCTCAGCCGGTTGACCGCGCCGTCCCGGAGCACCGCGGCCACCTCCCCGTCCTCGTTGTAGGTGACCAGGGGGCGCAGGACCACCTCGGCTTCGGTCAGCCGGACCGCCACCGCCTCCGCAGGCAAGGGGTCGCCGCCGGCGGCCATGGGCACCATGGTGTGGGCGACGATGTGGGTGAATTGCCGCACCCGGGCCCGGGCCGCCGGGTCCGGGAGCAGGATGGGGCAGTGCTCCCGGTGCATGAGCAGAAACAGGCACAGAGCCGGCAGGGAGGCTCCGCTCCGCAGGTGGATCTGCACCTCCCCAGGGGCGGGCGGCCCCCCGAGGCCGGCCAGCACCCGGTTCAGGGCAAACTGGTCCTCCGGCGGGATCGCCAGCCGGCTGTGGAGGGCATCGGCCGCGGAGAGAAAGAGGTGCAGGAAGGCATCGAACTGCCGGATGAGCTGGCCACCGATGAACAAGGGCTTCCCTCCGCCGATGCCGGGCCGCGGGTGCGGACCGGGCCCGGTTCTTCTTTTTCCGGCCTTTCCTTCAGAGTAACGCAGCCGCAGGCCCGGAGCAACTGCGGGACCCGGGCGGATGGCGGCAAGTGCAGACTTGTCGGTGAAACGCACCTCCTTGGCCCTCCGTCTAAGGCAACGACTGGATAACCGTTGGGGGGATTCACGGAGATGGCTGGGAAGTGGATGCGCACCGTGCTGGCCGCCACCACGGCGGCGGCGGTGGTCGCCGGAGCCACCCTGTTGCCGGCGCCGGCCCTGGCCTGGGGCCAGAACTGGCTGCCGGCCATGGCCTGGAGCCGGCTCGGGTGGTTGTGGAACTGGGGCCACATCAAGCCCGTCGCTCAGGCCAAGGAGTCCTTGCAGTACCGGCTCGAGCAGGTGAACCGGACCCGGCTCCGGTTTACCGTCACCAACGCGGGCAAGACCCCCGTTCCCCTCGTCTTCCAGGGTCACACCCACGAGGTGGTGATCCGGGATGGGAAGGGGAAAGAGGTCTGGCGGCTGACCGAGGAGACCGCCGCGGTTGCCGCCATCCGGCAGCTGCAGCTGAAGCCCGGTGCCATCCTCAGCTACGATGTGGAGCTGCCGGAGCTGAAACCCGGGCGGTACACCGTGGAGGCCTACCTCCTGACCGTCAACGCCGGCCGGACCGCGGGCCGGGCCACCCTCACCCTGGAGATTCCGGAGCAGAAGCCGGCGGCCCAGCTGGCCACCTCGGTGGCGGTGGTGGCCCCGGAGCCCGGTGCGGCGCCGATGCTGGCGGTGACCGTGCGGAACCAGGGCAAGCAGGCGGCGAAACTGGAGGCGGAGGGCGGCGTGCTGGGCGAAGTGGTCCTCTCCGGCGGCGGCCGCTCCCGGTTCTGGTCCGGGACCATCGCCCTGCCGGACCGGAAGATGGGCGAGGTCCAGTGGGCCCCCGGGGAGAGCCGGACCTGGTTCGTGCCCTTGCCGGAGTTGAAGCAGGGGACCACCTACACCGCGGAGGTCATCCTCCGGGACCTGGGGAAGCAGCCTGTGGCCCGGAAGGCCTTCGTGGCCGGCACGGCCCCCGCGGGCCTGCGCTACACCCTCACCCTGTCCGGGAAGGACCGGCGGCAGGTCCGACTGCAGGTGACCAACCCCGGCAACAAGCCGGTGGACCTCACCTTCCCCTCGGGCCAGCAGTTTGACCTGGTGCTCTGGCAGGCCGACGGCAAGGAAGCCTGGCGCTGGGCCAAGGACAAGGCGTCCACCGCGGTGGTCCAGACCCGGCGGCTCCAGCCGGGGGCCAGCCTCACCTTCGACGCGGAGCTGCCCCGGGACCTCGACCTCGCCCGGGCCGGGCTGACCCTGGCGGCTTACGTGACGGCGACAGAGGTGGGGGAGGACCCGGTGGCCGCGGTGGCGGTCCGGGAGCCCCAGGCCGCGGCCCTGGCCTTCGAGTTCGAGGCTCAGGCCAGCGCGGACGGCGGCCGGCTGAACCTGACCGTCCGCAACACCGGCAAGGAGGCTGTCACCCTACGGTTCCCCTCCGGCGCCCAGCACGACTTCGTGCTCAAGGACGAGAAGGGCCAGGAGGTTTGGCGGTGGTCCAAGGGGCTGGCCTTCGTTCAGCCGGTCCAGGACCTGCGTCTGAACGCCGGCGCCTCCCTGCGCTACAGCGCCGAGCTGCCGGCGGACCTCCCGGCGGGGACCTACACCGCGGAGGCCTGGTTCCTGGCCGAGGGGTACAGCGGCAAGCCGGTGGCCCGGGAGCGGGTGACCGTCGCTCCCAAGAAGGCCAGCCTCCGGTTCACCCTCACGGTGGATCGGGACCGGAACCCGGGGCGGGCCAAGCTCACCGTCGCCAACCCCGGCAAGGAGCCGGTGACGATCCGGTTCTCCAGCTCCCGGCAGTACGACTTCGTGCTGAGGGACGAGAAGGGCAAGGAAGTCTGGCGCTGGTCCCAGGACCGGCTCTTCGCCCAGCCCGTGACGGATGCCCGGCTGAACGCCGGGGCGGTCCTCACCTATGAGTCGGACCTGCCCCAGAACCTGCCCGCCGGGACCTACACCCTGGAGGCCTGGTTCCTGGCCGAGGGTTACAACGGTGGGCCGGTGGCCCGGGAGCGGGTGACCTTCACCGGCCGGGCGACCCTCGGGGACCTCCGGTTCCAGGTCGAGCCGGTCTACGAGGGGAAGCGGCTCACCGCCTTCCGGGTGCGGGTGACCAACACCGCCCGGGCGGCCCTGGACCTGGAGTTCCCCACCATGCAGCACCTGGAGCTGCGGCTCCGGGACAGCCGGGGCCGGGTGGTCTGGACCTGGTCTGACGGCGAAGTGATCCTCGTGGCCCCGAACAGCTACCGGCTGGGGCCGGGAGAGAGCCGGGAGTACACCCTGAATGCGGCGGATGCCCCCAAGGGGCAGTACACCCTGGAGGTCTACTTCCCGGCGGAGGCGGAAAAGCCGGCGTTCACCCAGTCCGTCGACCTCAAGTGAGGGGCGGTAACGGAAGATCGGCGCCCCCGGCCAGTCTCCCTGGCCGGGGGCGTCCGGTTGCCGGGGGTTCGGCCCTTTCTCCTCAGCTCCGCATGGCCAGCAGGTTGCCGGACTCGTACCGCCGGAGCCCGGCCCGGAAGACCAGCACCGCGGCGCCCAGGAAGGCTGCGGCCGCGGCGGCCAGGCCGAGAAACAGGTCCCACCGGAAGCTCCGCATCAGCTCCACCGGCAGCCAGGTGACGAACCCTGCGGGGATGACGGTGAAGAGTAGGAACTTCAGGGAGCCGTCGAAGATGCCGGCCGGATAGCTGGCAAAGTGCAGCAGGGCGTTGCCGAGTTGCTCGTGGAGGGCGTCGCCGCTGCCGAGGAAGAAGGCCAGGGAGCCGCCGATGATCTCAAACCCCAGCAGCACCGCTGCGGACAGGAGGGTGGTAGCGAGGAAGATGGCCACCCGGGACCCGGTGAGGTCGACCGTGGTCACCAGGAGCAGGGGCCCGAAGAGCGCATCCCCCAGGTTGAAGGGGCGGATGCGGCTCACCAGGAGGTGGACCAGCACGTCCTTGGGCAGAGCGAGGTAGTAGTCCAGCTGTCCCTCGACGACAAGTCGGGGCAGCAGCCGGACGCTGAAGAAGAGCCCGTAGACCAGGCCGGCGCTGAAGGCAAAGCTCGACCAGAGGATCAGGACGTCCTCCAGGGTCCAGCCCTTCACCACCGGGAAGCGGGTGAAGAAGAGGACCCAGAAGACCACCCAGAGGATGTCGTTCAGGATCATCCCCAGCACCTGGGTGACCAGGGTGGCCCGATACTCCAGGGCCGCCGCGATGTTGGCCCGGAGGTAGGCGAAGATAAAGGCCAGGTACTTACCCCCCATTGATATCCACCCTCCGCACTCCGAGGCGGTAGAGGGCCACGCAGACCAGGGCCAGGGCCAGGAGCCAGAGCCCCTGCCGGAGGAGGAGATCTGCCGCCGCCGGCCAGGAGAACCGGACGAAGAGCAGGGCCGGCCCGTAGATCATCTCCCGGAAGGGCAGGACCTCCGCCAGCTGCCGCAGGGCGGGCGGGAAGAGGTCCAGGGGCAGGAGCATGCCCCCCAGGATCCACTTCACCCGGTCGAGGAAGAAGAAGATCCCCATGACGTCCTCGGTCCAGAAGGCCAGCAGGCCGATGGCCGCGTGGTAGGTGAAGTGCAGGGCCTGGGTGACCAGGTAGATGAGCGCCAGGACCGGCAGCGCCTCCCACCGGAAATCAAACCCGCCCACCAGGAGGTAGGCGGTGAGCCCCCCCATCCCCAGGGCGGTGGCCAGGAGGACCAGCCCCTCCCCGACAAAGGCGGCGTAGTGGAAGAGCAGGTAGGAGTAGGGCTTGTTCAGCCGGATGGCCAGGTCGCCCCCCTGGACCTCCTGCTGCAGGGCGGCGTGGACTCGGGGGAGGGAGAGGATGATCGCCTCCGTCGCCACCAGGTACCAGATCATCTCCGGGAGGGTGAAGCCGCTCAGCCGGACGCTCCCCTCCGCAGCGTAGGTGGTCCGCCAGAGCTGGACAAAGACGAACATGATGATCACCAGGTAAACCCGGGCCAGAAGCTGCTCACCCAGGTAGGCCCACCGGGACCGGAGGGTGATCCGGGCCACCTCCAGGTACTTCACGGCCTGCCGGCCGAGGGAGGTCCGCCGGGGGGCCGGGCGGCTCGCCATCCGGGATGACGGGCTGCCGAGCAGCGACAACCGGCTCACTGGTTCACCGCCTTTCCCCGGTAGATGGCGGCGATGATCGCCTCCATCGGCGGGTTCTGGATGGTGATGTCCTGGACCGGGTACTGCCGGAGGATGTGGCTGATCACCCGGTCGATGGGGGTGATGCCGGTGTCCACCGAGAGCTTCACCCCGTACCCCCGGGCCTTGATCACCGACACCCCGGGGAGGTCGATGCCCCCGGCGAAGGGGACGCCGAGCTTCAGGTCGATCTCCTTGGTGGTGAGGTAGTCCCGGCGGAGGGCGTTTACCGTGTCGTCCAGCACCACCTGGCCCTGGCTCACGATGATCACCCGCCGGCAGACCTGCTCAATGTCCCCGGCGTCGTGGGAGGTGAGGAAGACCGTCACCCCCTCCTCCCGGTTGGCCCGGCGGATGAGCTCCCGGATCGCCCCCTTGGCCACCGGGTCAAGGCCGATGGTCGGCTCGTCCAAGAAGAGGATCTCCGGCCGGTGCAGGAGGCTGGCGGCGATCTCGCACCGCATCCGCTGACCCAGGGAGAGCTTCCGGACCGGGGTGTACATCAGATCCCCGAGCTCGAAGAGCTCCACCAGCTCCGCCCGGCGCCGGAGGTAGTCCGACCAGTCCAGTTCGTAGATCCGGGCCAGCAGGTTGAAGGTGTCCACCGGCGGCAGGTGGAGCCAGAGCTGGGACTTCTGGCCAAAGACCGACCCGATCCGGAAGGCCAGCTCCTGCCGCTGGAGCCAGGGCACGTACCCCAGCACCCGGGCCTCGCCGGAGGTGGGGTGCAGAATCCCGGTCAGCATCTTGATGGTGGTGGACTTCCCCGCCCCGTTGGGGCCGATGAAGGCCAGGGACTCCCCCTTCTCCACCGTGAGGCTGAGCCCCCGCACCGCCTCCTGCTCCACGTACCGGGGTCGAAAGGTGGCGGCGAGCCGGGCCCAGCCCCCCTCGGGCTTCCGGGCCACCCGGAAGACCTTGCGCAGGTTGGTCGCGGTGATGACGGCCACAGGGCTTCACCTCCTGGGTGGTTCCTCCCGGCCCCCGGCCGGGGCGGGCGGCGGTTCCCTCCCGGCCGCCCGCCCGAGCCAGCCCCGCCGGATGGTAGTATGTTTAACAATCTAGCGGCAAGAGCGTCCCTTGTCAATAGTCGGGTTGCTGCCCTACCGACCGCCGCACCACCGGCAGCGCCCTACCGCCCACCCGCAGCGCCCTACCGCCGCACGATCCGGACCGCATCGGCCATGATGTAGCCCGGGGTGCTGGTCCAGCGGCTGACGGCCACCACCCCCCGGCGCCCGGCCAGGAGCCGGAAGGTGCCCAGGTGGACCCACCGGCCTCCGTCCCGGGTCTGGTCGATGTAGCGATTGACCTGGACGGTCCCATCGCCGCTGGCGTTGGCCGTCATGATGGCCACCGGCACGTTGGGGTTGTAGTCGGCATGGGACGGGTACCAGATGTAGATGTCGTAGTACCCGGTGGTGGGGATGTCAAAGATGTACCAGGCGCCGTCGGCGCACTGGCAGGGGCTGGCGAACCGGTAGCCGGCCCCGTACTTCTGGCTGTTCCAGGAGCTGTAGCCCCAGTTGCTGCTGGCCTGGAAGTTGGAAGAGTCGTTGTCCACCACCTGGCTCCACGGCTGGCCGCCCACCAGGCCCATGTAATAGCTCCAGTCCCAGCAAGGCCCCGGGTCGGTGTGGGTCGCCCCGGGCACCTCGTTGTGGCCGAGAATGTGCTGCCGGTCCCGGGGGATGCCGTACCGGGCGGTGATGTTCCGGACCAGTTCCGCCGAGGCCCGGTACTGGATGTCCGTGAACCAGGTGCAGTTCGAGACGTACCCCTCGTGCTCGATGCCGATGCTCCGCTGGTTGTAGGTCCAGTTGCCGGCGTGCCAGGCGATGTCCTTCTCCCGGACCATCTGGGTGATCTCGCCGTCGCTGGAGCGGAGGACGTAGTGGGCGCTGACGCCCGCGGCCGGGTTCTGGAACCAGCTGATGGTGCCGGCGTAAGAGCCCTGGGCGACGTGGAGGACGACGTACTGGATGGGGGAACTGGAGGGGCGGCTTGCGACGGTGTAGTTGCTGCTGTGGGCCGGTACCCACTTGGCGGGGGGATAGTCGGGGCTCTGCACCACCGGCGACGCCGCGATCCCCTGTTCGTACCGGCCCCGGTTCGGCCGGACCCGCCGGGGAGCGATGTGGAGGCTCTCCCCCTTTACGGTGACATCGATCCCCCGCTCCAGAGCCTCGTAGACCGCATCGGCCGCCAGCCGGGCGGTCCAGTCGGACTCGAAGCGGAAGTACGCCGCCACCGGGGCGTACCAGTCCTCCAGATCGCTGGGAAGCTCTTCTCCGTGCGCCTCCCGGGCCGTTTGGGCCAGGAGGGCCGCGGCGCCCCGGATGTTGAGGGCGGTGTCGGTCTGGAGGGCTTCCGGGTCTTCCCCCAGCAGGCCGGCGGCCTCCCGGAGGCTCTGGTTGCCGGGGTTGTCCACCAGGTGCATCACGCCGTACCCGCCGGCGACGCTGGGCACGCCGCCGTGGTCGTCCAGCCGGGTCTGGGCGTAGCCCAGGGCGACCAGGAGGGGGGCGGGTACCCCGAACTCCGACGCGGCTTTCCTGAAGAGCCGGCCCAGGGGGCCATCGAGCTGGTCCGCCTGCTCCAGGGCGGGGAACTCCCCGGCTCCGGTCGGCTGGGGAAAGGCCGGAGACACTCCGTCCACGGGCGGCTGGGGAAGGGCCAGGAACTCCCCTGCCCAGGCCGCCCGGGGCAGGCCGGGGACCAGAGTCGCCAGGGTCAGGAGCCAAAGGCTCAGGAGCGCAGTCCATCGCCGCATGGGGCCTCACCTCCGTGTTTGCCGGGATGGCTATCCCGTTGCCCAACAGGATACCGGTTCGGGCGGCAGATTTCCATGATCTGTAAGGATGAATGACGGGAGGAACTCGGGAAGGCCGGAGCCCAGGAGGGGGGACCGGGGCTGGCGGGCGGGCCGCTGGCGGCTCTCCGTTTCTCCCTTGGATTTCCGGCGCCGTGCGGAAGGTGTATAATCCGTTGTATGAGCGTGAGGTTGCCATCCTCAGGAGGTGTAGACCGTGCCCCTGCTCTTTGAGCCCATCACCTTTCGCGGCGTGACCCTGCGGAACCGGATCGTCATGTCCCCCATGTGCCAGTACAGCGCCGGCCCGGACGGCCGGGCCACCGACTGGCACCTGGTCCATTACGGCGCCCGGGCGACGGGCGGCGTGGGGCTGATCCTTGTCGAGGCCACCGCGGTGGAGTCCCGGGGCCGGATCAGCACCGAGGACCTGGGGCTTTGGGACGATAGCCAGATCGAACCCCTGGCCCGAATTGTCCGCTACTGCAAGAGCCAGGGAGCGGCCATGGGGATTCAGCTGGCCCACGCGGGTCGGAAGGCCTGGAGCTTCACCAAGGGGCAGGGGCCGGAGGCGCCGGTGGGGCCGAGCCCCGTGCCCTACGCGCCGGACTGGGTGACCCCCCGGCCCCTGGACGCCGAGGGGATCGAGCAGGTCGTGGCCGCGTTCCAGGCCGCGGCGGCCCGGGCCCTGGCGGCAGGGTTTGACGTGGTGGAGATCCACGCGGCCCACGGCTACCTGCTCCACTCCTTCCTCTCGCCCCTTTCCAACCAGCGGGAGGACGAGTACGGCGGGAGCCTGGGCAACCGGATGCGGCTCCTCCTGCGGGTGGTGGAGGCGGTGCGCCGGGTCTGGCCGGAGGAGAAGCCCCTCTTTGTCCGGGTCTCCGCCAGCGACTACGTCGCCGGCGGCCTCGAGCCCGACGACCTGGTCCAGGTGGCCCGGGCCCTGGCGCCCCTGGGCGTGGACCTGGTCGACTGCTCCTCCGGCGGCCTGGTGAGCAACGCCCGGATCCCGGTGGGGCCGGGGTACCAGGTGCCCTTTGCGGAGAAGATCCGCCGGGAGGTCGGGATTCCCACCGGGGCCGTAGGTCTGATCACCCGGCCGGAGCAGGCCGAGGAGATCCTGCTCAACGGTCGGGCTGACCTGGTCCTCCTGGGGCGGGAGCTGCTCCGGAACCCCTACTGGCCCCTGCAGGCGGCCCGCATCCTCGGGGCGGAGGTCCAGTGGCCCGTGCAGTACCTGCGGGCCAAGAACTGATGCCGCCCACCGGCCTGGGGCCAGGGGGGAGCTTCCGGCTCCTGCCCTCTCCCCTCTGGGTGGGGGGTTGGGTCCTCTTCTGGAGCGCGGTCGGCTTTCTCTGCATGGCCTGGGACAAGTGGCAGGCCCGCCGGGGCGGGCGGCGGGTGCCGGAGCGCACCCTGCTGGGGCTGGCCCTCCTGGGCGGCAGCCCGGGGGTCGCCCTGGGGATGGTGGCCCTGCACCACAAGATCCGCAAGCCCCTCTTCTGGCTGGGGGTGCCGACCCTGATGGTGCTCCAGCTCTGGTGGGCCGGGCGGACGTTCCTCCGTTAGCGGCAGCGACACGCAAGGGTAGGCGGAACGGTTATACCCCCGGGAAATACCCGGGGGTTTACGTTAGGGAAGAAGTGGACACGGCAAGGCTACTTGCCAAGTATTTTGAGAATGCGCTCAAACCACATCCTTGCTCTCGCATATATTTCAATTGGGTCAAATCTGTTTTCGGTAGCGAGTACACTTTTGTCATACCGCCTGCAGACCGCAAATCGCTCAATCGAGGTATTTTGTCCATGCTCCCCAGTGGTGACCCAGTATTGCGCCGTCTGCGCAACATGTCTCATTGGTAATAACTTTCTTCGCCTAGATTCCAGAATAACGGATTGATTCCCATTATCTTGAGACTTACAGACCTCCTGGAGCTGCACTTTCCGTCCCCCAGCAGCGAGAGCTGTTCCGGCGCTTGGCCGTCCAGGAGAGTCTCCTCCTGGCCAGCGGGCAGCATGAGACAGGTACCTGCGGTTTTTTGTACGCAAGGATACCGGGCGATTGGGGGATCGCATCGCCTATCTCCCGGGTGGGATGCCGGCCGGCCCCTCTGGATACTGCGAGCTGCACGCCCACTGGCCTTCTCTGATAGCAACCATCGGCGAGACCAAGCGTTTGACCGGTGCCCCTTCGCTAACCCTGGCGCCCCTGAACCTTCCCTCCGACTCGTAGTCTCAACGGTGGCCAGCGGCCCATGAGCCGCCGGCTTGACTCTTTCTCCGCTCGGGCCATTCCGGGCGGCTCTCCCTGGATTCTGCACCTGGGGCCCCCGCCTCCGGCAAGGGGCGCTGCGGCATATCCTCGATGGCAAGCCGGTTCCCGATGACGCGGACGATACTCCTGAATGGCCGCCTCTTTATCACGAACTATACCCGCCCTTAATTCGGCCAAAAACCAAGTGTCTGATCTTGATTTCTTGCTCAATTTTATGTATTCTTCGCTCATGAGGGGGTGGTCATCTTCAGCAGCAAATATCTGCATGGCAAGAAGAGTAATACACATCATTAATCATTCGGAAGGAGAGTGTCGGAAAGGCGTAAGCGCGTGATGGCGGGAATCGTTGGTTTGGCACTCGTGGCCATGGCGGGGGTATCCGCATCTGCTGCTGGCACCTGGTATTCGTTCAACGTCACGGTGCCCGACTGGGGTGGTTCAACGACCACCAACAACGAGAGAAAGACCGTGGATGGTGCTTACTCAATCAAGGACGTCAAGGTGGGAACCAACCACACTGTTTCCGTCAGGCTTGAGGATTTAAACTTCAACGCCCTTTCCTCTTACTCCGTCATTGCCACCGGGGTCGAACGCTCGTTCAGCAGCTCGGGTAAGGCTGGTCAGACCGTCCACATGAGGCTCAAGACCTCCACTTTCCAGCCTGCAAATATTCAGGTTCAGGGTCTATGGAGCCCCGATAACCCTGACAACCTCTAATTCCCAATAGAGGACAGCTGCTGTGCCGGTCGTGAAGACCGACACAGAGCGCACATGACCATACATTCAGAATTGTAAAGGAACGTGGCGGCATGCTCAGAGTTGAGATAAAACGCGCCTTGAATAGCCGTATGTTTTACCTAACCCTTCTCCTGGGCGTAGCAGCATTGTTACCGGGGCTTTACAGCTACCTTGACGGCCGGTCACCTGCACTGGTCGCTCTTGATCCCTTCTACTTTAACAGCTATGAGGGCTGGCTCTGGGCTTACATGGACGGGCTGATGCCGGTAGCTGTACCCCTCTTAGTGACGTTACCGGCAGCGAGTTCCTATCTGCAGGACAAACAGACGGGTTACCTGACCTTCCTCCTCATGCGGGGACACCGATCCAGTTACTTACGAGCAAAAATCATTAGCAACTTCTTGTCTGGTGGTCTTTCCGTCTTCATTCCCCTGTTAATCCTGTTTGCAGTCACCTATACCACATTGCCAGCCGGTCTTCCGAAGCAACTCCGCCTGTTGGAGGTAGGCGCCTTTGGCTTTCTACTTCGCCCGGCTCCTTTGCTCTATATCTTGATCCTTAGCGGCGTCGGATTCCTGTTTGGTGGAGTTTACGCCACCTTTGCCCTTTCTCTATCGGCTGTCACAAGCTCGCGGTACGTTGTCATGGCCGCACCCTTTGTACTGTTCCACGTTGCGAATTTCGGTCTGACCATCCTGAGACTGGAGCACTGGACACCACCTGTGGTACTGGTGCCATTCGCCGTGACCACGACCAGTTGGGTCACCGTACTCGGTGGATTGGCCATTCCTGCGGTTATCAGTGCACTCCTACTCTTCTACATGTGGCGAAAGGAGTTCTCCAGTGCGTAGCAATGGTTTGCCAAGGTACCTGGCACTGATAATCAGGATGGTCAGACTGGATTACATCAGCCTTTTCCGATCGGCCAGGTGGCTCATCCTACCTGCAGCGATCAGCTTCATCACATGGGTCCAGGGAACCAGGGTGGCACAAGTTGCTTCAGCGGCAGGACTGGCGACCAATCTCTGGGATTCCGTTGCAACGGTGATGCTCAACAGGTACGCCATTTGGTATTTCATGACACCCATTTATCTTTATCTCGTCAACGATTTGATCCTGGACCGAGGGTTTGGCCCGGCCTTCCAGTTACGTACCCTGTCAAGAGATGCATGGTGGACCGGCAAGATCATGGCTATAAGTGGTCTCGCATTTATGGCCGGCGTCGTCAGTCTCGGTACATCCATTCTCGTTAGCGCCCTCATGATGCCGTGGGACACCAACTGGAGCGACACCGCTCGTTCGGGTTTGCAAGATGTACCAGTTGCACCGGTCCTCTTGACCCATAAACCCGCCACTATTGCGCTGGGAGCATGCGCGCTGATGACCCTGGGTTGGTTGCTGTTAACCCTCGTAGCGGCAGCGACCACAATCCACTTTCGCCATCCACTGATAGGCCTCTCAACTGGATTCAGCGTCTACTTTGGTGGGGTAGCCCTCGATGTCCTGATGGGCATCAACAGGTTGTCCCAGTGGTTACCTCATCATCACTTCGTCCTCAACGAGATTGCAAATCGTACCGGTCGCCTGGACCTCGTCACAATTCTGGGATCGATCGGTTACTTGATCTGTTTAAGTGTAGCCGTTATCACGTTAGGATTTGGAAAGATACAGGACCAAGATTTTCCTGTAACTGGAGGATAGAATGGACCGACCGGAAATTATCCGTGCTGTGCGCTGGGACACTTATGCGCTGCTTCGCTGGCGGCACCTGCTTCTCATCACCGTTCTCTTCGTGGTCATCGCCTTCTGGAACGCCTATCGGGTGACTCCTCATGGTGACGCCTGGGATGTGGTCTCCCTCACCTTTGGTGGGTTTGTCCGGACATCCGTCATGGATGGAATGGCCTGGCTCCTGATTCAACTCCTACCACTCTACTATCTCGGTATGTTTGCGAACGAGGCACTCACTGACCATAGCGTGCTCCTCCTGATGCGCATCAGGTCTCGCGCCCGCTGGTGGATGGCCAAAATCGTAACGGTCCTGATCACCACCCAAGCCTACTTTCTTTGGGGATTTCTGGTGGTCATAGGTTTGGCCCACGTGCTCCGGCCTGCGGTTTCCGACCCTCATGGATTGGTACTTTGGGGGCAAGAAAGCCTGGATCGATTGCCTCCATTGCTCTGGATGTACATGCTCCAGGCGGTAACCGCCACAGCCATGGCGACTGTGTTGTTGACGCTATCGATCCTCTGGATGCGCGCCCACCTCCCTTTTCTTCTTGTCAGTCTGACGAACCTGGTCTCGTTAGCCGTAGCAACCCGACTGCCACGGCTGCATCCTTTTGTGCCTGGGACGCAATCGATGTTGGCCCTGCATGAAGGGGTTGCGACCGGTACACCTGGTTTCACCTTGTCCTGGTCGATCGCATACAACGCCGTTCTCTGGGCCCTGGCGTTCTGGCTAGGCTACGGTTTATTGGCTGTGCGGGACATCGCCGGCAGGCAAGACTAAATCTGTGGAGGTCGCAAGTACGATGTCTGATCATGCAGCCGTGAGGCTGATAGACGTCACAAAGACGTTCGACAGAAAACCGGTGCTGGAAGCAGTCAATCTCTCCGTCGCTCCCGGCGAGATCTGCGGGATCATGGGCCGTAACGGCTCGGGGAAGACGACCTTACTGCGCATCATCTGCGGTCTGGTACGCCCCGGATCCGGCCAGGTGATCGTCTTGGGGGAGAACATCACGGCCACGGGTCGATTCCCTGCGGATGTGGGTGCTATCATCGAGCATCCCGGCTTTCTGCCCCAGTACACGGGGAAGCGGAATCTTGAGTTCCTCGCCATGATCCGTGGCCGGATCGGCATGGCGGAAATCGAAGCGGCGATGCGTCGGGTCGGTTTGGATCCCAATCTCCGCACCCCGGTCGGAAAATACTCGCTGGGGATGCGCCAGCGGTTGGGGATCGCACAAGCTATTATGGAATCGCCTAGGGTCTTGATTCTGGATGAACCGACCAGTGCGCTGGACGAAAGAGGGGTCGAGGAGGTCCACGCGCTCCTGCGGCAGCTGCGGAAGGACGGTGTGGCCATCATCTTCACCAGCCACGACCGCGATGAAATCCAGCAGATCTGTGATTCGGCCTTCCTACTTGAAAACGGCCGGCTCGTGCCCCTCAGGTGACTTTAGTCAACGGCACCGGTACCACCTGCCAGGCTACCGAGTTGCTGGGGTGCCGCTGGATCGGGGTCGATGTGGACCCCGGCTACTGCCGGGTGGCCGAGGCCTCCATGGAGGGGCTGAAAACGTGTGAAAGCAGCTGGGCCGGCCGGCGGGCTTCCCAAGTCTCCGAGGCTTGAGAAAGGGATCCTCGGCCGGCCCCTGCCGAAGAGGTCTGGGGATAGACCCTTGATGAGGTAGATGAAAGGTGGTGTCCGCATCGTGTTGTACCCCAGCGACGAGGAGGTTGTGATCATTCTGATTCCACTAGATACCCTTGCCTGAAGAAGTCCCAGGCCCTCGTTATCGAGGATCCTGGGACTTCTCGTTGGCTGGTCAACCTGCTATTCCTTCTCAGATACGCCCGGCTCCACCTCGGTTCGGATGCTGAAATAGGCCGGACTCCCAAGTGATCCAAGATGCGTGGAGACACTTCGAATCTTGCCATTTCGTCTACCCTCCCTCTAAATTGGCTTTGCCTTGTCACCTACGGAAGGCTTGTCAAAAGGTTGCGGGTCTGCAGTAACAATCTCCTCAGTAGGAAACAAACCATATTTGCGAATAATACTACGAATGGTTTTTCCTCTCTGTCTGAGGTAATCGTCGCAAGTTTTTCCTGCACATGCGGTACTTTTCCAGTTTCGCGGACAATTTCTAGATGTCCCAAGCTTTCGCCGGTTATAGGATCCCTCAATTCTTCAGTGCTAACCCCATATATTGGAAAACGTTGTCCTAACTTGACGCCGTGTTCGATTCCTCGGTTTATGACCACCGTATACTCGTCGAGTATTTTGACTACAGTGAAGCGTGAGAGCCTGCGTGAACAAGAACCACGCAAACGGTTTGCGTAGAGAATGGAGGGAGCGCCGGCGCAGCTTGCGCCAGAGGCGGGTCCGCAGCCGCCGGACGTCATCGGCGTGCAGGCGGCGGCAGACCACAGACAGATGCGGCACCTGCTCCCAGCCAAGGGCCTTACGGAGCCATGCTCCCGCTTCCTGTTCCGCATGGTTGAGCGTTTTGCGCAACGACCAGCCCAACAAATCCGCTGCGATTCGGAACAGGAGCAGCGAGGGGGTCGAGTACAAGCGCGGGCGCCCGGTTTTGGGTTGGTTCCTCGGCTTGCGGCCCCGCCGTTCGGCAGCAACTCCGTCCAGGAGGCGATGCAAGTGCTGGAGAATCAGGGCCGCGGCGTGGTACACTGGTCTTGCCACCATTCCCGCGGTTTTGGTTGTTTTGGTGCCTAATCCAACCAATTCGCGGGATATGGTGGCTTTCCTGTTCTACGCTCCAGGTTTCACTGGCTTACGAGGATTTCGCAATACCCCCAACCACAGAATCCCGCCTAGTAACGTGAAAAAGGGACCCTGAGTCACCAAAAAGCTTTTCCCTAGCAACCTCAGGAAGTTTCTCATGGTACCTACCTTCCATGAGGACCTAGTCTGGTCAAATGGGTACTCCATGGCGGGATTTACGACCAAGACGCGGCTGGCACTTTGCCGCAGAATGGTCTCTCCTTTACGGTGGCGTCTCACTACCCCAGCCCCCATCCAATTCGCGGGGGCGGCTTACGGGGGCGGCTTGTCCTCCCTGTAGGCTTGGTGCTGGAATGAAACAAAAAGCCGCCGCGGCGCGGCGGCGATGGCGGCTCCGGGTGGCGGCTATTACCCCTGCTCCCGGACCCGGGCTTCTTCCCGCTCGCCCCCATCGGGCTCCGCGGCCTCCTCCGGCTCCGCCGGGCCCGCCCCGGCGGGCGCCGCCTCCACCGGCGGCAGGTCCAAGGGCAGGAAGAGCTCGTCGCCGTCCGGGGCCGGTGCGGCCGCCCCCTGGGCGAGGGAGCGGGGGTCGTCGGGCCGCACCTCCACCACCTCCCGGCTGGCGATGGCCGCGGCCACCAGGGCCTCCACGTCCAGCCGGGCCTCGGCCCGCTCCGCTTGCTCCCGGCGGGGCTTGGTCTTGGGGCTCCGGGGGACGAAGATGGTGCAGCAGTCCTCGTAAGGCAGGATGGAGAGCTCGTAGGTGCCAATCTCCCGGGCCAGGGCGATGATCTCCGCCTTGTCCATGGCCACCAGGGGCCGCAGCACCGGGATGCTGGTGACCGCCTCGATGGTGTCCATGCTCTCCAGGGTCTGGCTGGCCACCTGGCCGACGCTCTCGCCGGTGACCAGGGCCAGGGCCCCCACCTCCCGGGCGATGCGCTCGGCGATCCGGAACATGAACCGGCGGAGGATGGTGATGTGCAGGTCCTCGGGGCAGTGCTGCCGGATAGCCTTCTGGATCTCCGTCACCGAGACCAGGTGGACCCGAATCGGCCCCGCCCACCCGGCCAGCACCCGGGCCAGGTCGAGCACCTTCTCCTCCGACCGCTTGCTGGTGAAGGGGAAGCTATGGAAGTGGATCGGCTCGATC
This sequence comes from Bacillota bacterium, assembly GCA_021890795.1. Lineage (GTDB taxonomy): Bacteria > Bacillota > Sulfobacillia > Symbiobacteriales > ZC4RG38 > ZC4RG38. The sequence continues at coordinate 49,016 of JAKKUO010000009.1, forward strand.
CGGACGCCCCGTTTCATGGCCATCCAGCCGGCCACGGGGCTGTCAATGCCGCCGGAGAGCAAGAGGCACGCCTTGCCGCTGGAGCCGTAGGGCAGGCCTCCGGGCCCTGGCAGGGTGCGGGTGTAGAGGTAGGCCTGGCCCTCCCGGATCTCCGCGGAGACCTGCACCTCGGGCTCGTGGACGTCCACCGTCAGGTTGCGGACCCGGCGGAGGAGGAACCGGCCGAGTTCCCGAGTCAGCTCCTGGGAGGAGAGGGGGAACCGCTTGTCCGCCCGGTTGGTCTCCACCTTGAATCGGACCGGCCGGGTCCGGCCCTGGGGCAGCGCGTCCAGGGCGGCCTCCAGTTCCGCCAGGGCCGCGGCCTGGATCGCCTCCAGGGTGGGCTCCACCCGGAGGGCGGGGCTGATGGAGACGACGCCGAAGACCCGGCGCAGCCGGGCGAGGGCCTCCTCCAGTTGGTGCTCCTCGACCTCCACGTAGAAACGGCCGAAGGTCTTCCGGACCCGGATCCCCTCCAGGTCCCGGACCGCGTACCGGAGCCGCTCCCGGAGCTGGTCCTCGAAGACCGGCCGGTTCTTGCCCTTCAGGCCCAGTTCGCCAAAACGGATGATGACGACCCGCTGCATGATGTCACCTCATCAAATTCCGCAGCTCCGGCACGGCCTGGGCCGCCGCGGCGACGAAGGCGTCGATGTCCGCCTCGGTGGTGAGGGGCGAGAGGCTGACCCGGATCGCCCCGGTGGCCTGCTCCGGGGGCAGCCGGAGGGCCTCCAGGACGTGGCTCAGGGTCTGCCGCCGGCTGTGGCAGGCGGACCCGGTGCTGACGAAGACCCCCTGCTGCTCGAGGGCGTGGAGGAGCACCTCGCCCCGGGGCACCCCCCGGAAGCTCAGGTTCAGGATGTGGGGGGCGGCTTCCTCCGGGTCCGGGCCGTTGACCACGTACTCCAGGCCCCGCTCGGCCAGCCCCGCCAGGAGCCGGCGCTTCAGCGCCCGCAGCCGGTCCGGCACCTGGTCCAGTTCTGCCAGGGCCAGAGCCGCCGCGGTCCCCAGGCCGACGATGCCGGGGACGTTCTCCGTCCCGGACCTGAGCCCCTCCTCCTGGCCGCCGCCGTAGAGGAGGGGGGCGATCCGCACTCCCTGGCGGACGTAGAGGGCGCCGACCCCCTTGGGCCCGTGGATCTTGTGACCGCTCAGGCTGAGGAGGTGGCAGCCGATCTCGTCCACCCGGAGGGGGAGCTTGCCCGCGGCCTGGACCGCGTCGACGTGGAAGAGGGTCTCCCGCCCCCGGAGGAGCCGGCCCACCTCCGCAACAGGCTGGATGGTGCCGATCTCGTTGTTGACGGCCATCAGAGTGACCAGGATGGTGTCGGGCCTGAGGGCCCTGGCCACCTGGTCGGGGTCGACCCGGCCGGACCGGTCCACGGGGAGGATCGTCACCTCAAAGCCGCCGGCGGCCAGGGCCCGGCAGGCCTCCAGGGTGGCCGGGTGTTCGGTGGCCTGGGTGATGATGTGCCGGCCCCGGCGGCCGTACGCCCGGGCGACGCCGAAGATCGCGGTGTTGATCGCCTCGGTGCCGCCGGAGGTAAAGTGGATCTCCTCCGGCCGTGCGCCGATGAGCCGGGCGACCGCGGCCCGGGCCTCCTGGATCCGCTTCTCGGCCGCAATGCCCAGCCGATGGGCGGAAGAGGGGTTGCCGAAGTCCTCGGTCAGCGCGGACATCATCGCCGCCACCACCTCCGGCCGGGGCCGGGTGGTGGCGCTGTTGTCCAGGTAATGGATGGTCTCGGGCATGGCTGCCTCCCTTCCCGCCAGGCCAGGACTGCCTCCCGCCGCCGGGACCCGGGGCAGGAGGGGCCGCGACGGCGGCCTGCCGCCGGGGTGGCCGGGCGGGCCGCAGGCCGGTCGCTTGTCTCCTTTCAGTGTACCAGACTTCACCCGGCCCGGCGCAACCGCATCAGTCTCCGAACCGGGCCCGGGCGGGACGGCTGAATACCCAGAGGGTTCCAAGCTCCACGGCCATCCCCACCACCGTGGCCGCTGCGGCCAGGGGCGCGCCGGGGATGTCGGTGAGCCAGGCGCCGGCGTAGACCAGGGCAAGGGTGGCCCCGCCGCCGGCCAGAGCGGCGAGGTTCACCCGGCCCGTGCGGCCGGTCTGGACCATGAGCCCCTGGAGCCAGTTCTGCAGGGCGACCTCCAGGGGGTAGAGGGCCGTGAGGATCAGGACCGGGCGGGCGACCCGGGCCACCTCCGGGGGCAGGGCCAGCACCCCGGCGAGGTACCCATCGCCGGCGGGGGTGAAGCCCAGGACCCCCAGGAGGAGGCTGAAGCCGAGGCCAACCCCAACGGTGAACCGCCGGAGCATCCGGTCCGACTCCCGGTCCCGGACCAGGCTGATGGTCATCTGCTGCACCATCCGGGTGCCGTTGGCCAGGAGGCTGACGGTGGTCCAGACCGCGGGCCAGGCGGTGAGGCTGGCCGCAGCCAGGTCCGCCCGGGCGATGCCGCCGGTCAGCAGCGGCCGGCTCACCCAGACCAGCACCTGGGTACCCGCCAGGGGCAGGTACCACCAGAAGAGGGGGCCGAGGCGGTCGGGCACCTGGCCCCGGGGTGGGGTCCCGGCGCGAACCGGGGGCTCGCCCCGAGCCGAGGACTCAGCCCGGACCTGCGGCTCGGGCCGGCCCGGCGCCTCACCCCCGGAGGCGGCCGCGAGCTCTCGCTGCAGCCGCCGGGCAAACCAGGCGATGGCCGCCGCCTCGCCGATGACGCTGGCCTGCAGGGCCAGCCCCGCGGCGACCGCTCCCGGCACCTGGAGCCGGGAGCCTGGCGCCAGGAAGGCCGGCGCGGTGGCCGCGCCCAGGACCGCCAGCAGGGTGAGGAGCCGGACGACCCCGCCCTGGAGGACCTGCCGGGACTGCCCGTGGTAGATGAGCATGCCCTGAAGATAGCGGCGGTAGCCGATGGCTGCGGGCCAGAGGAGCATGGCCCCGAAGGCGGGCCGGGCGGCCGCGGCGACCTCCGGGGGCAGTCCCAGGGCGGCCTCCGCTATCCAGAAGTATGCCGGGGTGAAGGCCAGGAGGGCGTAGAGAAGGGTGAGGGCCCCGTTCCAGAGCCACACCAACCGGCCCAGGGACTGGTAGGCAGGGGGGTGGGCGGCGGCCGCGGTGGCGGCCTGCAGGATCATGATGATGGGGCTCTCCAGCAGGATCGCCAGGGTCTCGGCCACGCCGTAGGCGGCGATCTGCACGGTGGCCTCCGGCAGCCGGCTGAGGACGGCGCTGATCACCGGGCCGGAGACGACCAGGATCATGTCGCTCAGGCTCAGGGGGAGGAAAAGGCGCAGAAGCCCCCAGTAGGTGAGGGGCGGATGGATCGGTTGCGACTTCTGCTGTGCCATGGCTCCATCCTAGCACCGGCGCTGTTGCCATGGCAAGGGGCGGGACTGTTGCCATGGCAAGGGGCGGCACCGGCAGCCCCCGGACGCGGGAACCCGGGAAGGGATGGGCACCGGACCGGCGGCCGCGCAGTAGTACTGAAAGAGACCTCCTCCCCCGGACTGCCCCTCGGGGCACCTGGAGGCCGCCATGGCAGCCCGCCCCTGGCAGAGTGACCCGCCGCGCCTTGGGGCCGGGGAGGGGTGCGAACCTGTCTCCCCTCGGACCCGTCCAATGGATATGCAAGGAAGAGGAGCCGCGGGGGGGTGGCCGGTCCCGGGGCCGGGAACCGGGAGGGCGACCGGGCACCCGCCGCCGAAGGGAGGGAACCCGGCCGGTTGGCTGGGGGAAGCCATGCAGTTGCGCTGGTTCCAGGTGGACGGGCGGGTGGTGGCGATGGCCCACTTCAGCGCCCTGGAACTGAAGGCCATGGGGGTGGACATCGGCAGCGACGGGCCCACCCCGGACCAGGTGGAACGGCTGCTCCGGGGAATGGTGATGGCCGAAGGGGAGGCCGAGCCGCTACCGCCCCTCAAGGGGTTGGTGGGATACCATCTGGAACCGCTGGCCGGTGGCATCCTGGTTGCCCTGCAGGCAGAGGTGCGGGCCCCCCGGCGCCGGGCGCCCCGGCACCTGCTCTACCAGTTCTCCTCGCTGGAGTGGATGGTGGAGGCGGCCCGGCACCTGGACCGGATCGAGGGGCTGCAGGTGACCCTCTACGTCCTGCCCCACGGGGTGGACCGGCGCTGGTGCCTCCGGGTCCGAGGCAGCGCCGCTGCCCTCCGGCGGGCCCGGGTCGCCCTGGAGGAGTTCGGGGTGGCCTCTCCCTTCCGCCTGCGGGAGCTGAACCGGCTGGCGGAGACCATCATCCCCGACGGCATGCCGATCCTGCGCACCCAGTTCAGCCGCCCGTAGCACGCCCGCTGGCAGGGCCCACCGGGGGGCCGAACAAGAGCCGATGGAGCCGGTAGGGTTACACCCTACCGGCTCCCGCGCGCGAGGGGGGCGAACGGCCCGACCGGCTGCCCTTTCCTCTCCGGGTCGGCCCTCACCGCCCCCGGGTCCTGGGGTCCAGGTAGTCCCGGAGGCCGTCGCCGAGGAGGTTGACGGAGAGGACCGACAGCATGACGAAGAGGCCGGGGAAGACCGCCAGCCACCAGGCCTCGGGGAGGTACTGCCGGGCGGAGGCCAGCATCTCGCCCCAGTCCGAGGTGGGGGGCTGGGTGCCCAGGCCCATGAAGCTGAGGCCGGCGGTGGTCAGGATGGCGAAGCCGATGCTCAGGGTGCTCTGGACCAGGAGCGGGCTGAGGACGTGGGGCAGGAGGTGACGGAAGAGGATCCGGGCCGGACCGGCCCCCGCGGCCACGCTGGCGGTGACAAAGTCCCGCTCCCGGAGGCTCAGCACCTGCCCACGGACCATCCGGGCGTAGCTGGGGATGGAGACCACCGCCACTGCGATCATGGCGCTTCCCAGCCCCGGGCCCAGGGTGCCGACGATGGCCAGGGCGAGGAAGATGGTCGGGATCGCCAGGAGGATGTCCAGGATTCGCATCAGCCACGTGTCCCAGCGGCCGCCCAGGTAGCCGGCGACCAGCCCCAGGAGGGTGCCGGCGGCAGCGCCCCCGGCCACGGGGACCACCCCGGCCATCAGGCTCACCCGGCCGCCGTAGAGCACCCGGGAGAAGAGGTCCCGGCCGTACTCGTCGGTGCCGAAGAGGTGGGCCCGGGAGGGCGGCTGGAGCCGCTCCTGCCAGTTCTGCTGATCCGGGTCGTAGGGGGCGATGGCCGGCGCCAGGACGGCCAGGAGCACCAGCGCCGCGAAGACCACCAGGCCCGTCACCGCCAGCCGGTTGCGGGCAAAGCGCTTCCACTCACTCATAGCGGATCCGCGGATCGAGGGCCGCGTACCCCAGGTCGACGATCAGGTTGACGATGCCAAAGACGAGGGCGGCCCAGAGCACGGCCCCCTGGATCACCGGCAGGTCCCGGGCCTTGATCGCCTCCGCAGCCAGCCGCCCGAGCCCCGGCAGGCTGAAGACCGTCTCCACGATCACGGCGCCGCTCAGGAGGCTGCCGAACTGCAGGCCCAGGGTGGTCAAGACCGGGATGAAGGCGTTCCGGAGCGCGTGCCGGAAGATCACCGTCCGCTCCCGGAGGCCCTTGGCCCGGGCGGTCCGGACGTAGTCCTCCTGGAGTTCTTCGATGAGGGCCGACCGGGTCATCCGGGCGATGAAGGCGATGCTGGCGGCGGCGATGGTGACCGAGGGCAGGATCAGGTGCCGCCAGCTTTCCGCCCCCGAGGGGGGGAGCCACCGGAGCCTCAGGGCAAAGAGGTGCATGAGCAGGATGCCGAACCAGAAACTCGGCATCGAGACCCCCAGCAGGGCCAGGACCGTCAGCAGGTAGTCGATCCACGTGTGGCGCCGGACCGCGGCCAGCACCCCCAGGGGGATCCCGCAGAGGGCGGCCAGGGTGAGGGAGGCGGCGGTCACCTGCAGGGTGACCTGGAACCGCTCCAGCACCTGGGGGAGCACCGGCCGCTCCCCCCGGAAGGAGACGCCGAAGTCGCCCCGGACCGCCCGGAAGACGAACTCGCCGTACTGGACGTACCAGGGCCGGTCGAGGCCGAGCTGGTGGCGCAGCGCGGCCACCGCCTCCGGCGAGGCGCCCTGCCCCATCTCGCCGAGCAGGGCGCGCACCGTGTCGCCGGGGGTGAGGTGGAAGATGAGGAAGACCACCAGGGTGACGCCGAGGAGAACCGGGATGAGCAGCAGCACCCGCCGCAGCGCGTAGCGGAGCATGGCACTCCCTACTTGACGATCTCGGCCTGCCGCAGGTCCAGGTTGATGAAGGCGAAGGGGTAGACCTCGCCCTGGAGCCGGCGGTTCTTGGCGTAGGCCGTCAGCGGGTAGTAGAGGGGCAGGTAGGGCAGGTCCTGCTGCAGCTGCTGCTCAATCTGGGTGTACAGCCGGGTCCGGGCCTCGAGGTCGGTGGCAGCCCGGGCCTCCTCGAGCCACTGATCGACCTGGGGGCTACGGTAGAACGCCCGGTTGTCGGCCTCGTGCTGGCTGGAGTGGAGCCAGGCCCAGTAGGCGTAGTCCGCGTCCATGGTCACGGTGCCCCACTGGGAGAGGAAGAGGCCGTGGTCGGGCTGCCGGGTGTCCTGGTCGAAGGTGCCGAAGTCGGTGACGGAGACCTCCACGTCGATGCCGATCTCTTTCAGTTGGGCCTGGATGGCCCCCGCGATCTGCCGGGTCTCCGCATTGTCGTAGGTGTGGAGCTTCAGCTTGAGGGGCAGGGTCACCCCGGCCTCCTGGAGAAGCTGCCTGGCCTTGTCCAGGTCATAGGGAACCGGCTGGAGCCCCTGGGGTGCACCTGCCACCCGGGGCGGCACCATCGCGGTGGCCTCCTGGGCCATTCCCTGGCGCAGGGTCTCCACCATCGCCTTCCGGTTCAGGGCGTGGGCGATGGCCTGGCGCACCTTCGGGTTGCTCAGGGGCCCCGCCTTCATGTTGAAGCCCAGGTAGACGGTGCCCCAGCCCAGGAACCGGGTGGCGGTGAGGGGCGGATCGGTGGCCAGCTCATCGAACCGCTCCGGCGGGATGCTGGTGATGAGGTCGACGGTGCCGGCCTTCAGCTCCACGATCTGGGTGCCGGCCTCGGGGATCACCCGCATCACCAGGGTCTCGATCTTGGGTTTGCCGCCCCAGTAGTCGGGGTTGGCCACCAGGGTGACGGACTCGCCGGGCTTCCACTCCTGGAACTTGAAGGGCCCGGTGCCCACCGGCTCCTTGCCCAGGTCCTTCTGGGCCGCGGCGGGGCTGACGATGGCCGTCACCGGGTGGGCCAGGTGCGCCGGCAGGGGCCCGAAGGGCTTGTCGGTGATGATGCGGACGGTGTAGTCGTCGACGACCTGGACTTCCTTGATCATCGAGACCACATAGGCCCCTGGCGCCTTCGTTGCCGGGTCCCGGAGCCGGTCCAGGCTGAACTTGACCGCCTGGGCGTCAAAGGGTGTGCCGTCGTGGAACTTCACGCCCTCCCGGAGCTTGAACTCCCAGGTGGTGGGGTCCAGGGCCCGGTACTCCGTGGCCAGCCGGGGCACCAGGGAGCCGTCGGGGCTTCTGGCCAGGAGGCTCTCGTAGATCTGGTTGGTGACGCCGAAGACGTTGCCGCTGAAGGACTTATGAGGGTCCAGGGTGGTGGGCTCGCCGCTGACGGCGATGACCACCTTTTGCTCTGAACTCGGCCCCTGCTGGCCGCCGTCGCCCCCCTGGGGCGCCTTGCCGCCGCCGCAGGCGGACAGGGCAAAGAGGGCCAGGGTCAGCAGGAGCGCGCCGAACTTCCGCATGGTGACACTCCTTCGCTCGGTTGCTGGATCGGGAGATGCTGTGACCCGCAGACGGGATCGAGTCTGGCCAGACCTGCCTCTAACTATAGCAACCAGGCCGCCGGCGGTTAACGCCTCAGAGGCCCAGAAGCGCTCCGGCCCGCCGGGCCGCCTGCTCGCCCTGGCTGATACAGTCCGGGACGCCCACACCCCGGTAGGCGGCGCCGGCCAGGATGATCCCCGGTTCGGCGGCCAGGGCGGCCTCGATCCGGGCGAGGCGATCCAGGTGGCCCACCCGGTACTGGGGCATGGCCCGGGGCCAGCGGTAGACCCGGACCAGGGCCGGCTCGGCCCGAAGGTCCATCATCTCGGCCAGGTCCCGGCGCACCGCCGCCAGGATCTCGGGCTCCGGCGCCAGGGCCAGTTCCTCGTCTCCGGACCGGCCGACAAAGCACCGGAAAAGGGCCCAGTCCCCGGCGACCATGTGGGGCCACTTGCTGGAGACCCAGGTGCAGGCGGTGATGGACCGCCGCTCCCGGTGGGAGACCACAAAGCCGGACCCCTCCAGGGGCGGCACCTGGCCCCGGGGATAGGCCAGGGCCACCACCGCGGTGCTGACATAGGGGATGGCCGCCAGTTCCCCGGCGGCGCCGGGGCTGATGGGCTCCACCAGGGAAGCGGCGGCGTAGGCCGGCACCGCGAGGATCACCGCATCGGCTTGAAGGGTCGTGCCGTCCCCGAGGACGAGGCGGTAGCGGCCGGGGCTGCCCAGCCCGCCGGGCCGGCGCTCGAGCCGCCGGACCGGGGTGCCGGTCCGGACCCGGGTGACCTGAAGGGCCCCGGCCACGGCCCGGACCAGGCTCCCGAGGCCGCCCCGGAGGCTCACAAACGCGCTGCGGCTGCCAGGGGTGTCCCGCCGCTCCGGCGCCCCGGAGGGCCGGGCCTGCGCCGGCGTCGCCTGCGCGCCGGGGGACTGACCCTGCCCTGGCGCCGCGGGCACCCCATGGGGCCGGACCTGCCCCCGCGCCCCCGGCGCCCGGGCGCCCCGGGCCTGGCGCAGGAGCCCCCGGACCAGGCTGCCGTGCCGCCGCTCCAGGTCCCGGAACATGGGGAAGGTGGCCAGAAGGCTCAGCTCATCCGGGTTGCCCGCGTAGATGCCGCTCAGAAGCGGGCCGGCCAGGACCTCCACCGCCTCGTCCCCCAGCCGGCGGCGGAGGAAGGCGCCGATGGACTCATCCCCCTCCTCCCGCCGGGGGGGCAGGACCAGGTCCAGGGCCATCCGGAGCTTGCCCAGGGGGGAGATGAGGGGGGAGGCGAGGAAGGGGCCGAGCCGGGTGGGCGCGACCAGCACCATCCCCTCCGGCAGCGGGTGGAGCCGCCCCCGGTGGTAGACATAGGTCTTCAGCCGGCCCGGGGTGCTCTCCACCAGGGCATCCCCCAGCCCCACCGCCTGGGCCAGCCGGGTGGCCGCGACCTTCCGGGCGAGGTACGAGTCCGGCCCGGCCTCGATGGTCAGTTCCCCGACCTGCTCGGTCTGGACCTTGCCGCCCAGAACCGGGGCCTCCTCCAGCAGGTGGATCTCCACCTCCCGGCCCGCGGCCCGGGCCTGCTGCTCCAGATAGTAGGCGGCGGCCAGGCCCGTGATGCCGCCGCCCACCACCGCGACCCGGGGAGGTCCGGCGCTCACCGGAGGCCGACCTCCGCCAGGTGGTCGGCGATCACCGCCGCCACCGCCTCGGCGAAGTCATCGTCGTCGTTCAGCGACGGGGTGCGCTCCAGCCGCATCCCGAGTTCCCGGGCCTGCTGGGCGTAGTCGATGTCGATGTCGTAGAGCACCTCCAGGTGGTCGGCGACAAAGCCCTGGGGACAGATGACGCAGGACCGGTACCCCTCCTGGCGGAGCCGGGCGATGACCTCCCCCGCGTCGGGGCCGAGCCAGGGCACCGGCGTCCGGCCGGCACTCTGGTAGCAGACCTCGAACCGCTGGAGCCCCAGCCGCCGGGCCACGACCTCGGCGCACTCCCGGAGCCGCTCCGGATAGGGATCCCCCTGATCCAGGACGCTGGCGGGGAGGCTGTGGGCGGTGAAGATCACCGGCACCGACGGACGCTCCTCCGGCGGGAACCGGTCCAGGGCCGCCTGGACCCGCCGGGCCAGGGCTTCCTGGAACCGGGGGTGCAGATGCCAGGTGGGGACAAAGGTGAAGTCGATGGGCCGGGGAAGCTTCTGGTTGGCCTTCTGAACGGCGTCGAAGTAGGAACCGGTGTGGACCGTGGAGTACTGGGGGCTCAGGACGATGGCCACTGCCCGGGCGATGCCGTCCGCCCCCATCCGGGCCACGGTGTCGGCGATGAAGGGATGCCAGTGCTTCATCCCCACGTAGGTGCGGAGCGGCCGGCTGACGACCTTCTGCAGTTCGGCCTCGACCTTCCGGGCCAGGGACTCGGTCAGCCGGGCCAGGGAGGGCCGGTGGGGTATCGCTGCATACCGCTCCTGCAGCTCTTGGAGGAGTTCCGGCCGGGGCTTCCGGCCGCCGAGGATGTGGGTATAGTACGGCTCCACGTCCTCGGCCCGCTCCGGGGAGCCGTAGGACAGGATGAGGATGCCAAGGGTCTCGGACACGGTCGCTTGCCCCCTTCTTCGATCCTCCCGCTCCGATGCGGGACCATCCGGGCGCCCGGGCCGGGTCCCGGCCCGCGGCGCCGCCGCTTGCTGCTTCTCACCCCGGCGATGCACGGGGCCGTCGCTGGCCGGTCAGCCCGCCGCGGTCGCGGTGTGGACGATCTCCACCACCCGGCGGAGGGCGTCCGGCGGCGTCTCCGGCAACACCCCGTGGCCGAGGTTGAAGATGTGCCCCGGCCGGCCGCCGGCCTGCCGGAGGATCGCCCGGGTGCGCTCCGCCAGCACCTCCGGCGGGGCGAGGAGCAGGGCCGGGTCCAGGTTTCCCTGCACCGCCCGGTCGTAGCCGATCCGCTGCCAGGCCTGGTCCAGCGGCACCCGCCAGTCGACCCCGATGACGTCGCCCCCGGCTTCCCGCATCAGCTCCAGCAGGGCTCCCGTGCCTACGCCGAAGTGGATCACCGGCACCCCCAGGTCCCGGAGGCCGGCGAAGAGCCGCTGCATGTACGGCAGCACGTAGGTGCGATAATCCTCCGGGGCCAGGGCCCCGACCCAGCTGTCGAAGATCTGGATCGCTTCGGCACCGGCCCGGACCTGGGCCCGGGCGTAGGTGACCACCATCTCCGTCAGCCGGTCCATGAGGGCCTGCCAGACCTCCGGCGCCCGGTACATCATGGCCTTGGTGTTGGTGTAACTCCGGGAGGGCCGCCCCTCCACCAGGTAGCTGGCCAGGGTGAAGGGAGCACCGGCGAAGCCGATGAGGGGCACCTCCAGTTCCCGCCGGAGGATGCGGATGGCCTCCAGCACGTAGGGGAGGCTCTCCTCCGGCTCCAGGGGCCGGAGGGCCTCTACCTGGGCCAGGGTCCGGATGGGGCGGTGGACTACCGGCCCCACCGACTCCCGGATCTCAAACTCCACCCCCACGCCGCTCAGGGGGATCATGATATCGGAAAAGAGAATGGCCGCGTCGACCCCCAGCTGCCGCACCGGCAGCAGGGTGACCGTCGCGGCCAGCTCTGGCTGCCGGCAGATCTCGAGGAGGCTGTACTTCTCCCGGATCGCCCGGTACTCGGGCTGGTAGCGACCGGCCTGGCGCATGAACCAGACCGGCGTGTAGGGAACCGGCTCCCGCCGGCAGGCCCGGAGGAAGAGGTCGTTCTTCGCCAAGGCTGGCACTCCTCTCGCCGCGGCCTGCGCCGCGGCACATCAGACAACAGGACAAGTTCTAGTGTACCGCAAAGTGCCACCCGATGCCATCCGCCAGCCAAACCCCCCGGGGGTATCCGCCGACCGGGGCCCCTGCTCCGGATGGCCCGCTCCGGAGGGCTGTCCCCGCCGGAGCCGGCTCGGCTCACCCCTACCGCCCCGCGGCAGGAATCACCAGGTGCTGCCACCGAAATCTACCTCTTCGGTATTGCATTCACTTGGCCGTGTCCGGCAGGGCACGGCGACAAGGGGGTTGCGAGGTGGCAGCACATGGTTCGTAGCAGGCGTGGCCGCCGCTGGGCGATGGCGACCCTGGCGGCGGTGGCAGTCGCCCTGACCGGGCTGCCCCGGTCGGCCGCGGGGATGGCGCTGCCGGACCTTGCCGGCCACTGGGCCGAAGGCCCGGTGCGCCGGTTGGCGGCGGAGGGCCTGGTCCAGGGCCGGCCGGACGGCCGCTTTTACCCGGACGCGCCCCTGACCCGGGCCGAGTTCCTGGCTCTTCTGGACCGGGCCCTGGCAAAGCTGCCGGAAGCGACCGGCGGCCCGGCGGCTCCGGGGACCGGAGCCGCCGGGGCAGCGCCCCTGGCCGGGGTGCCGGCGGGGCACTGGGCGGCGCCGGCGGTGGGCCGGCTCCTGGGCCGGGGGATCCTCCGGCCGGAGGATTATCCGGGCGGCATCGCCCTGGACAAGCCGATTACCCGGCGGGAGGTGGCCCGGCTGGTGGTGCGGGCCATGGGGCTGGAGGCTGAGGCCCGGGGCGGCCGGGGGGTCAACCTGCTGCTGACGGACATCGCCCGGGACCCGGAGGCCCGGGTCATCACCACCGCGGTGGCCCACGGCTACCTCGGGGGGTATCCTGACGGCCGCTTCGGTCCCGGGGATCCCCTCACCCGGGCCCAGGGCGCGGCGGTGGTGCTCCGGCTGCTGGACCCCGCGGAGCGGACCGCCCTGTGGCGGGAGCAGTACCAATACCGGGTGGGCAGCGCGAACGTGGACGTCAATGTCATCCGGGTGAACCTGCGCAACCCGGGGCTCCGGCCCCAGGTGGTGACCGCTGCCGGGGGCATCGGCCAGGTGGAGGATCCCGTGGCCATGGCCCGGCGGGTGGGGGCCCTGGCGGCGATCAACGGCACCTACCTGAACGCCTACACCCCCCAGCCTCCCCGGGATCCGTACGGCACCATCATCCAGGGCGGCCGGGTGCTCCACCGGGGTGCGGACCGGGCGGCCATCGGCTTCTGGCCCGACGGCCGGGCCCGGATCGGCTTCACGTCCCCGGCGATCCGGGGCGGCACCTACCCCCGCAGCTGGTGGGCCTACGGCCTCAACCACACCGGCACCGAGTGGGGGGAGAACTGGATCGTGGTCCACACCCCGGACCGGGGGCTGGACCTGGGGTACGACGCGGGGACTTCGGTGGTGGTGGAGAACGGGGTGATCACCCGGATCGTCCCCGGCAACGTGGCCATCCCCCGGAACGGGTTTGTGGTCAGCCTCGGGGGCACCCACGTCCAGGAGTTCCTCAGCCGCTTCTCCGTGGGGGATCCCCTGGACTTCCGGGTGGAGCTGGAGCCGGAGTGGGAGGGGGTCTCGGAACTCCTGCAGGCCGGACCCCGGCTTCTGGCTGAGGGGCAGGTGGCGGTGGACTTTGCCCGGGAAGGGTTTGTCGAGGAGAAGATCACCTCCCAGGCGGCCAACCGGAGCGCGGTGGGGCTGACCCGGGACGGTTACTTGCTCCTGGTGACCGCGCGCGCGGTGCGGGTGGTGGACCTGGCGGAGATCCTGCGGGACCTGGGCGCCTGGGAGGCCATGTGCATGGATTCCGGCGCCTCCAGCGCCCTGTACTACCGGGGCGAGGTCATCACCCGGCCGGGCCGGGCGATCAGCAACATCCTGGCCATCGTACCCCGGTAAGGGCGTGGGCGGCGGGGCGCACCGCCTCCGCACGGGCGGTGCGCCCCGGCCCGGACCGGCCCCGCCGGAAGGGCCCCGGCAGCGGACGCTCACTGCTACTCACTACTAGAGGCTGGGTCCCAGGTAGGGCCCGGGGGCGACAGGAGTCCCGACGCCGGGGCACCGGCCGTGACCGCAGCCGGGGGTTGGAACCATCATCATCATTGGGAGATTGGGAGAAGCCGCAAACCGGAGGAGCGGGGGAAGGAGGGGAAGCCTGGTGGAGGTTGTCGCGTTCGTGGGGCCGGCGGGCAGCGGCAAGAGCCACCGGGCTTCGCTGGTCGCCTATCAGTACGGCTGCGACATGATCATCGACGACGGCCTGGTGATCCGGGATGGCAAGATCCTGGCCGGGAAGTCGGCCAAGGCCGAGGAGACCAAGCTCGCCGCGGTGAAACGGGCCATCTTCCTCGACCCGGAGCACCGGGAAGAGGCCAAGGCCGTCATCTGGCGGATCCGACCCCAGCGGATTCTGATCCTGGGCACCTCGGTGGAGATGGTGGAGCGGATCACCGACGCCCTGGATCTGCCCCGGCCGGAGCAGGTGGTCACCATCGAGCAGGTGGCCACCCCGGCCCAGATCCGGCTGGCCCGGCGCAAGCGCCGGCAGGAGGGCAAGCACGTCATCCCCGCCCCCACCATGGAGGTCAAGCGGACCTTCCCCGGCTACATGGTGGACCCCCTCCGGTTTCTGCTCCGGCGGCAGGACCAGGAGCCGGTGCCGGTGGAGAAGTCGGTGGTCCGGCCCACCTACAGCGCCCTCGGCCGGTTCTACATCGCGGACACGGTGCTCGCGCAGATCGCCACCCACGCCGCGGCCGGGGTGCCGGGCATCGCCCAGGTCCTCCGGGTGGTGGTGGAGTCCCGGCCCGAGGGGGTGACGGTGGACCTGGACGTGGCCCTGCGGTACGGGGTTCCCATGTGGGAGACCATGGAGACGGTTCAGGTGAAGGTCCGGGATGCCCTGGAGCAGATGACGGCCCTCACGGTGGCGGCGGTCAACGTCCACGGTCGCCGGCTCGTCGTGGAGTGAGGCAAGCCGCGGGTCGCCCCCTCATGCTCCCACCCCGGCTCCGGTGCCGTCAGGCATACTCCGCTGCCGGCCCCCATAGCATGGCGCCAGATGGAGCGCCGGCCCGGGGGTGCGGAGGATGGCACGGCCTGGCAAGGGGATACCCCGCCCGGCGGCGGGGTTTTCCTTTTTGTCCGCCGCCCTCCTGCTCCTGGCGGCCTGGGGCTGCGGGCCGGCGGGAGGGGAGGCTGCCGCTGGGGCCCCGGCCCAGCGGGAGCGGCCGGCAAGGCTGCATCTCGCGGGCTCGGACACCCTCCTGCACTTGGCCGCGGTCTGGGCCGAGGCCTACCACGCCACCCATCCCGGGGTGACGGTGACGGTCGTGGGCGGGGGTTCCGGGGTGGGGATCCAGGGGCTCCTCCTGGGGGTGGACGACATCGCCCTCTCCTCCCGGCCGGCAGGGGCCGCGGAGCAGGCGGAGGCCCGGCGCCGGGGTTTTGCCCTGGTGGGGACCCCGGTGGCCCGGGATGCGGTGGTGGTCGTGGTCCACCCCAGCAACCCCGTGGTCTCCCTCAGCCGGGGCCAGCTCCGGCGGATCTTTTCCGGGGAGGTCCAGAACTGGCGGGAGGTCGGCGGCCCGGACCTGCCCCTTCTGGCCTTCAGCCGGGGGTTCAGCTCCGGGACCGGCCAGATCTTCCGGGAAGTGGTCTTCGGGCCGGGGGAGGCTGGGGGCGACGGGGTGGTGCAGGTGCCGGGCTCCGCCCTCCTCCACGACGAGGTAGCCCGGCAGCGCGGGGCAGTGGGCTACCTGGGGCTCGCCTACCTCACCCCCCGGGTGCGGCCGGTGGCGGTGGCGGCCCGGGACGGCGGCCCGGCGGTGGCGCCGACGCCGGCGAACCTGCTCACGGGCCGGTACCCCCTCACCCGGCCCCTCTGGTTCTACACCCGGGGAGAGCCCCAGGGGGCGGCGGCGGACTTCATCCGGTTCGTCCTGAGCCCCCAGGGGCAGCGCATTGCCACAGAGCACGGGTACCTGCCCAGGTAGGGGAGGGGAGCCGCCATGGTGAGAAGCCCGGTGCCGTCCCGACGGACCCGGCCCGGGCCGCCCCCGCCGGGGGGCCCGGGAGCGGCCTGGCCGCCCCCGGGCCCGCCGCCCCTCCGGGGAGAGCCCCCACCGGGGCGGTGGCCCGATCGGTGTATCCTCCTGGCCGGGCTGCTGGCACCGGCGATCCTCGCGGCGGTGGTCCTCTTTGTCCTCCTCCAGGCCGGGAGCGGCGGCTGGGCGGGCCTCTGGGGCCGGGAGTGGCAGCCCCTGGGTGATCGGCCCCGGTTCGGCGCCCTGCCGCTCCTGGCGGGCACCGGGGCGGTAACGGCGCTCGCCCTGGCGGTCACGGTGCCTGCGGGCATCGGGGCCGCGCTGTGGCTGGTGGCTCTGGCCCCGCCCGTGCCCGGGCGGGCCCTTGCCGCTCTCCTCCGGCTGATGGCAGCGGTGCCGTCGGTGGTGTGGGGCCTGGCGGGCCGGGGGATCGTCGGGCCGCTGGTCCAGGACCTCGCCGGTGCCCGTTACCCCCAGTCGGCCCTGGCCGCGGGGCTCACCCTGGCCCTCATGCTCCTGCCGACCTTCACCCTCCTGGCCGCGGACTCCCTCCGGTCCGTCCCCAGCCCCCTGGTGGAGGCGGCCCTCGCCCTGGGGGCCACCCGCTGGGAGACCCTGACCCGGGTGGTGCTGCCCTGGGCGGCGCCGGGGGTGGTGGGCGCGGCCCTCCTGGCCCTGGGCCGGGGGATGGGGGAGACCATGGCGATGGTGATGGTGGCAGGCAGTGTCCCGAGCCTGCCCCCATCGCTCCTGGAGCCGGTGGAGACCGTCACCGCTGCGATCGCCTGGGAGATGGGGGAGGCCCTGGCCGGCCAGCCCCACTACCAGGCCCTCTACCGCCTGGCCCTCGGGCTTCTGGTGGCCAGCCTGGCCCTGAGCGCGGCGGCCGCCCGGCTCCGGCGGGCGGTGGCGGTCCGGGGGTAAGGGGGGCGGTGGCCATGCCGGTGGCACCCCTGGGCACCACGCCCGGGCTCCGGCGCCGGCTGCGGCGGCAAGCCCTGGGCTTTGCCCTGCTGACCGGGGCGGCCGGGGCGGTGGCGCTGCCCGGAATCAGGCTCTTGGGGGAGGTCTTGCGCCGGGGCTGGCCGGTCCTGGGCCCGGAGTTTCTGCTGGCGCCGCCCCGGGACTTTCTCCGGGCCGGGGGCATCGGCCCAGCGGTCCTGGGCACCCTGCTCCTCCTCCTGGGGGCCCTGGGGGTGGCTCTGCCCCTGGGGGTGGGCGCAGCGCTGTACCTCGCCCACTACGCCCGGCCGGGGCCGGTGACGGCCGGGATCCGGGTGGCGGTGGGGGGACTGGCGGCGGTCCCTCCCATCGTCTACGGCCTCTTCGGCTTCAGCCTCTTTTCCGTGGCGATGGGGCTGGGCCGGACCGCCGCGGCCGGGGCCCTCACCCTGGGGATCCTGGTCCTCCCCACGGTGATCACCGCAGCGGAGGAGGCCCTGGCCGGGGTGCCCCGGGAGTACCGGGAAGCGGCTCTGGCCCTGGGGGCCTCCCGGTGGCAGGCAGCCCGGCGGGTGCTGCTGCCCCTGGCCCTGCCGGGGATCCGGTCCGGGGTGGCCCTCGCTCTGGCCCGGGCTGCGGGAGAAGCGGCGCCGATTCTCTTCATGGCGGCCCTCTTCCGGGCCGGCCCGGGGGGCGGGCTGGGGGACCGGCCTCTGGCCCTGGCCTACCACCTGTACGCCGCCGCCACCCAGGTGCCGGGGCTGCCGCCGGAGCGGCTGTACGGGGCGGCGCTGGTGCTCCTGGCCCTGGTGATGGGGCTGATGGCCCTGGCCCTCGGGGGCGGGGGTGGCGGCTGGCCGGAGCGCCGGCCCTGATCTCCTGTCCCGGCCGCCGGCGGCGCCCGGGAGGGCACGGCAGGGCCGCCGCCCGGGCTTCCGGACCCTGGGGATGGGGGGTGGGGGAGGCCGGGGGAAGCCGGGAGGTGTGGGAATGCAGGGGTCGGCACGGCGGGGGGCGGCGGGGACGCATCCGGGTGTGGCGGTACCCCGGGCCAAGGTGGAGGCCCGGGAGCTTTCGGTCTGGTACCAAGGCAAGCCGGCCCTCCGCCGGGTCAGCCTGGCGGTGGCCCCCGGGGAGATCCTGGCCCTGGTGGGGCCGTCGGGCTGCGGCAAGAGCACCTTTCTCCGGGCTCTCAACCGGCTCCACGACGAGACCCCCGGGGCGACGGTGCGGGGGCAGGTCTGGCTGGACGGGGAGCCCATCTACGGGCCCGGGGTGAATCTGACGGCCCTTCGGATGCGGGTGGGGATGGTCTTCCAGCGCCCCACCCCCTTTCCCGGGAGCATCTTCGAGAACGTCGCCTTCGGCCCCCGGCTCCACGGCCTGGCCCGGGGCCGGAGGCTAAGGGTGCTGGTGGAGCGGGCCCTCCGGCAGGTCGCCCTGTGGGAGGAGGTCCGAGGGCGGCTGCACCAGTCGGCCCTGACCCTTTCCGGCGGCCAGCAGCAGCGGCTCTGCCTGGCCCGGGCCCTGGCGGTGGACCCGGAGGTGCTCCTCCTGGACGAGCCCACCTCCGCCCTGGACCCGGCGGCCACTGCCCGGCTGGAGGAGCTTTTGCGCACCCTGCGGGGAGACTACACCCTGGTGCTGGTCACCCACAACCTGGACCAGGCTCGCCGGCTGGCGGACCGGGTGGCGGTCTTCCAGGGCGGCGAGCTGGTGGAGGCCGGCCCGCCCCGGGAGGTCTTTGCCCGACCCCGGGACCCCCGGACGGCGGCCTACTTACAAAGCTGGGGCGGCCCTGCCGGCCGGGGCGGGAGCCCAGGCGGGACCTGACGGCTGGCCCGGAGGGCCCCGGCGGTTCCCGCCGCGGCCCGGAGACGGCCACGGTCCGGAGCCCTGGCCCCGGGCGGGAGCCGAGCGCCCCCGGTCCGGAGCCCTGGCCCCGGGCGGGAGCGGAGCGCCCCCCGGTCCTGGCCCGGGTGCTGCAGGGGCATGGAGGGCGGGGAGGCCGGGGCCGGCAGCTTACTGGCACTTGGCGCCTGGCGAAGGGGTTCGAGCCTTGCTACCTGGGGTCAGGGGCTGGTAAACTGGAGTTGCCAGAGATTTGTGCCCGTAGTAACAAGTCCCGTCCGGGGAGGGAGAGCAGGCCTCGACAGGGGATCCGGGGAGAAGGGAGGGGGCCAGCGTGAGACAAGGACGGAACCGGACTCGGATACGGAAGCGGCTGCGGATGGTACCCTGGCCCTCGGTGCGGACCGACTCTGTCCCCGCCTGCCAGGCCGATCCCAGGAGAGAGGCGATCCGGCGCCAACTGATGAGGGACGTCGTCCGGCTCAAGCTCGTGGCCCTGTGTTCCGTCGCCGTGGCGGGACTAACGTTGTTCCTCACGGAGTCGGTGCTGCTGTACATCCTGTTGGGACTCCTCGGCGCGGCGGGGATCCACGTTCTCGGATTCCTCTGGGCCCGGAACTACTTTTCTTCGGCTGCCCCCCGGGCTGACCTGGTCGCTTTAGACCCCGCCGGGGGCTACCCGCGGACCCGGGGAACTGGCCCCTTCCCTTCCGGGGATGCGCCGGACGGAGTCAGCGAAACCAGGGTGTCGCACCCGGCTGTCTGACCGAGGTGATACCTGCCAGCCGCCCCCGGCCACGGGCCGGGCGGCGGCTTTTGCGCGCTGTGCCGCACTGTTTCTGCGCCGGGTCAGAGAAAACGCACCCTTTGCACAGAGACTGTCCGATTGCTGGAAACTCTTTGACAGGAAACCGCCCATGCCGGAGCGAATCCCTGGAGCGGGACGGAGGTGTTGCCTGGTGGCCGGAAGCCCGATCCGGTACCCTTTCGAGCGGTTTCATGCCGTCCGGCGGGTTGTCGCCTTCACCCCGGCGCCGGACGGGGAGGCGGTCTACGTGGTGACGGACATCAGCGGCCAGCTCAACCTCTGGCGGGTGCCCACCGCCGGGGGCGCGCCGCAGCAGCTCACCCTCTTCGAGCGGGAGAGCGTCCGGGCCGTCGCCTGCTCCCGGGACGGCCGGCAGCTGGCCTTCATCGCTGACCCCGACGGCAACGAGCAGTACCAGGTTTACTGGATGGCTGCAGACGGCTGGCCGGAAAAGCTCACCGACCGGCCGACGGTCCAGCACGACCTGGGTCCCGGGGCCTTCTCCCCGGACGGCCGGTACCTGGTGTACAGTGCCAACGCCCGGACCCCGACGGAGGTGGACGTCTACCTCCGGGACCTCCGCACCGGGGAGGAGCGGATGGTCCTGGGCGGCGGAGGATGGTACGGCCTTGGCTCCTTTGACCCGGCGGGCCGCCGGCTGCTGGCGGTCCAGTTCTACGGCAACATGGACCAGGACATCTGGCTGGTGGACCTGGAGAGCGGCCGCCGGGAGAACCTCACCGCCCACCCGGGCCGGAGCGCCACCTACTGGCCGGTGGGTTGGCGGCCCGACGGGCAGGGGTTCTACTACCTCACCAACGACGGGCGGGAGTTCCAGGCCCTTGGCTACTACGACCTGGCCGAGGGGCGGGGGGAGTTGCTCATCGCCCCCGACTGGGACGTGGAGGAAGCCGCCCTCTCCCCGGACGGGCGCCTCCTGGCCTACGTGGTGAACGAGGCGGGGCAGAGCGTCCTGCGGGTCCGGGACCTCGGGACCGGGGAGGAGCTGCCGCTGCCGCCCCTGCCCCGGGGCGTGATCCACGGGGTGGCCTTTGCCCCGGCGGACCGCAGGCGCCGGCTCTTCCTGCTGATGGCCTCCTACCGGCAGGCCGGCACGGTCTGCGCCCTGGACCTGGAGACCGGGGAACTCCGGGAACTGGTGGACACCATGCTCGGCCGGATCCCGCCGGAGGTCTTCGTGGAGCCGGGGCTGGTCCACATCCCCTCCTTCGATGGGCTCCAGATCCCGGCCTGGCTCTACCGGCCCCAGGGCATCGCCCCGGGGGAGCGGGTGCCCGCGCTCCTCTCCATCCACGGCGGGCCGGAAAGCCAGGAACGGCCGGAGTACAACTACACCGGCTTCTACCAGTACCTCCTGAGCCGGGGCATCGCCATCCTGGCCCCCAA
>JAKKUO010000041.1 GCA_021890795.1 Bacillota bacterium
ACCACCAGGTCGAGGGCGAACCGGGCGTCCCGGGGGGCCTGCTCGAGCCGGTTCCGGAAGTACTGGAGCCCCGCCGGGTCGATCCAGGGATAGTGCTCCTCGAAGGCCCGGATCCGGTCCCGGACTAGGTCCGGGGCAAACATCTCCGTGAGGGAGGAGGCGACGGCCTCGAGCCACGGGCGCAGGCGGCAGAAGTTCACGTAGGCGTCCACCGCAAACCGCACCCCCGGCACCACGTGCCGGTGGTCGAGGAGCTCCTCCCGGGTGAGGCCCACCGCCTCGCCCAGCCGGAGCCAGGCCTCGATGCCCCCCTCGTCGCCCTCCCGGCCGTCGTGGTCGAGGATCCGCTGGATCCAGGCCCGCCGCAGGTCCCGGTCCGGCAGTTTCGCCAGGATCAGGGCGTCCTTGACGGGGATGTTGACCTGGTAATAGAAGCGGTTGGCCACCCAGCCCTGGATCTGCCGCCGGGACAGGGTGCCGGCGTGCATGCGCACGTGAAACGGGTGCTGGCTGTGGTACCGGGCGCCCACGCTCCGCAGGCGCTCGATGAACTCTTCCCGGGTCCAGGGCTCGGACACTACAGCTCGACCTCCATTCCGTCATGGGCGACCTCCAGGCCGTGGGCCGCAAGCCACCGGTACTCCGGCCCGTCCTCCCGCACCATAGGGTTTGTATTGTTGACGTGGATGTATATCTTCCGGCGAACCGGCTGCCGGGCGAGCCAGACCGCGCTGCCATCGGGCCCGCCCACGGGGACGTGCCCCATGGCCCGGGCGGTGCGGCCCCGGATGCCCAGCCGCACCAGCTCGTCGTCCGACCAGCAGGTGCCGTCGAAGAGGACGCAGTCGGCGCCGGCGAGCTGCCGCTCCAGCTCGGCGGTCAGCGCCCCCACCCCCGGCGCCACCACCAGGACGCCGCCGGTCCGGGGGTCTTCGAACCGGTAGCCCACCACGGCCCCCGGCCCCGGGTCCGGCAGGTCGGCGGCGTAGAGGGGGAGCCCTCCCAGCAGGGGAAAGGCGGTGACCCGGAGGCTCGCCGCACCCTCGCCGAGGGCAAAGGGCTCGCCGGGGAGGACGGGTACCACCTCCACCTGGGCAAAGGCCTGCAGGATGGGCAGCACCGGGAACCGGCGCTCCAGCACCGCTCGCACGGCGGGGGTGCAGAAGAGACGCCACCGGCTGCCCTCCCGCAGGACGAGAAGCCCGCCGGTATGGTCCAGCTCTGCGTCGGTGAGGAGGACCCCCCGGACCGGCGTCTCCCGGACCCCCGGCCCGGGGTGCAGGGCTGGGAACGCCGCCAGTTGCTCCCGGATGTCCGGCGTGGCGTTGACGAGGTACCAGGTCTCCCCGTCAGCGCTTACGGCCAGGGAGGTCTGGGTCCGGCGCCGGACGGTGGGAGCGCCGGCCCGTGCGGCGGCGCAGTTCGGGCAGTTGCAGTTCCACTGCGGCAGGCCCCCGCCCGCCGCGGAACCGAGGATCCGGACCCGCACCAGGTACGACCTCCAGGAAGAATCTCCAGATCTGCTTGAAGGGAGAGCCTCCAGACCGGCTTGAGGTCAGGCCCCCGGGGCCTGACCTCAAGGCCGCTTCGGTGGGGCCGAGGCGACTCCCCGCCGGCAAGCTACTCCTTGCCGGCATACATGGTGGCCTCGGCGCAGGTGTCAAGCTCCTGGAAGTCCGGCGTCACCCACATGCGGTTCACCCCCTTCGCCGTGGGCGTTGTGGCCACGCTGCGCCGGCCCCCGCGGCAGGTCGCACCGTGGCCGGAACAGGCAGCGGCCGGAGCGGGCAGGCCCCGCCCGCTGCAATCCTTACCCGCTCCCGATCGCGTACAGGCGGCCGTCAGGTCCGCCGATGTAGAGGGTGCCGTCGGGCCCCAGGGCAGGCGAGGAATCGATCTGCCCGCCGATCTCCACCTTCCAGCGCAGCTCGCCTTCCGGCGACAGGGCGTAGACAAAGCCGTCGTACGCAGCCACGTAGAGGGTGCCGTCCGCGGCCAGCGCCGGGGAGGCGAGGACCGGGGCGCCGATGGCGTACGTCCATTTCTCCTTCCCGTCGGGACCCAGGGCGTAGACGGTGCCCTTCAGGGTGCCGAAGTAGACGGTGCCGTCGTCGCCGACCGCCGCCGAACTGCCGATGAAACCGTCGGCGGTGAAGGTCCAGCGGAGCTGGCCGTCAGGCCCGAAGGCCCGGAAGGTCTGGTCGTCCAGGGAGCCGAGGTAAACGGTGCCGTCGTCGGCGATGGCGGGGGTGGCGGTCACCTCGGCGACCTCGGTCTTCCACTTGACCTGGCCGCCAGGGGTGATGGCCAGGAACTGCTCGCCGAAGGAGCCGACGTAGATCGTCCCGTCCGGGGCCACCGCCGGGCTCGCGAGCCCAGGGTCATTCTCGGGTTCTTCCCAGGGGTCGTAGACGGCGGAGAACTCCCAGGTGGGCACCCGCCAGAGCTGCGCCCCGGACTCGGGGGAAAGGGCGTAGAGGTACTTGTCCGTGGAGTTGACGTAGACGGCCTCCCGGGTGACCGCCGGGGCGGAGCTGAGGCCTTCTACGTCGTGGCCGAGCCGTACCTTCCACTTCACCGCCCCGTCCGGGGCCACCGCGTACAGGTGCGCGTCCAGGGAGCCCACGTAGACGGTCCCGTCCGGCCCGACCGCAGGGGCGCCCCGGACCGGCCCTTCCGTCTTCACCTTGTACGCCACCTGCCCGTCGGGCCGGACGGCGTACAGGTGCATGTCCTCCGAGCCGACGTAGACGGTCCCGTCGGGGCCGATGACCGGCGAGCTGCGGATCGGCCCGCCGGTTTCGACAGTCCAGCGGACCTGGGGTGTTGCGGGCCCCGTTGCGGGGCTGCGGCCGGTGCGGGTCAGCCCCTGCCGGAAGAGGGGCCAGGAGAGGGAGCCTGGGACCTCGGCCGGCGCATCTTCCTGCAGCCCGAAGGGCGCGGTACAGGCCGCGGCGGTCAGGCAGATGGCCAGCCACCCGCCCAGGGCGCCGGTCCGCAGGGCCCGAACCCAGAGGGGAAATCGGTGCACCATAGGCTGGTCCCCTTTCGACCGATGGGTTGGGATTCACTTGGCGGCGGGGCCGATGGCCCAGAGCCTGCGGTCCTCAGACCCCACGTAGAGGGTCCCGTCCGGGCCAATGGCCAGGGAGGAGGTGACCGCGCCGCCGGTCGTCACCTGCCAGAGGAGCTGGCCGTCGGGGCTCAGGGCCCAGACGGCGTGATCGTCCATGGAGGCGCCGTAGATCCGGCCCTCCGGATCCACCAGCGGCGAGGAGTGGATGCTGCCGCCGGCCTTGTACCGCCAGCGGAGGGTGCCGTCCGGCCGCAGGGCGTACAGGTAGGTGTCGGTGGAGCCGACGTAGACCGTGCCGTCCGGCCCCTGGGCGGCGCTGGACGCGATCAGGGCGCCGGTCTTGTGCTGCCAGCGGATCCGGCCCGCCGGGTCCAGGGCGTAGAAGGTGCCGTCCATCGCACCGACGTAGATGGTTCCGTCCGACCCGACCATGGGGGTGGCGGCCACGGAGGCGTGGGGCCCCAGATCCGCCAGCCACTTGCGGGACCCGTCCGGGTTTACCGCCACCACGGCCCCGTCGCCGCTGCCCACGTAGATGGTTCCGTCGGGCCCCAGGGCCACGGAGGACGCGATCCCCTTGTACTCCCCGGTGGCAAACTGGTGCCGCCAGAGCAGCTGTCCGTCCTCCCGGAGCGCGAAGATCTCGTTGAAGTTGGCCACGTAGACGACGCCGTCCGGGCCGACCACCGGCGAGGAGGTGACCTCATAGGGGCCGGCGTCAAAGCGCCACTTCTCCTGTCCGTCCGGGGTGAGGGCCAGGACGGCGCCACTGCCCGAACCCACATAGATGGTGCCGTCGGGGCCCAGGGCCGGCGAGGAGGAGACCCCACCGCCGGTGTTCATCTGCCAGCGCACGGTGCCGTCTGGGCTCACGGCGTAGAGGTGATGGTCCTCGGATCCGACGTAGATGGTGCCGTCGGTCGCGACGGCGGGGGAGCTGAAGATCTCCCGGCCCGTCGCCACCTGCCAGCGCACACTGGGCTCCAGCGGCCCGGGGATCCGGCTCTGCCCCGTGCGGGCTGGCCCGCCCCGGAAGGCCGCCCAAGGATGGGGCTGAGGGTCCTGGCCCGGGGCGAAGGGGCTGCAGGCGGCTCCCAACAGGGTCAGGCTTACTGCCACGGCCACCGCCGGGCTACTGCAAGCTGTACGCCACCAGCTCATACCGGATAATCTCGCCGCCTTCCACCTGGTAGTCCAGCCGGACCGGTCCGATGCCCGGTGCCAGCCACTGACGGTGTACAAGCGCCTTGTTGCGCATGACCCAGTCCATCACCCGGACCTGGATGGGAAGCGCGGCCGCAAAGGTCCCCGCCGGTGTGGAGACCGTCTCCGGCTGCCCCACCTCCGCGGTGAAGTGGGTGCGCCGGTATCCGATCTGTCCCCGCCATACCCAGCGCTGGCCGGGCTGGGGCGGGATGAGCAGCACCGGCTGGGGCTCGGCGCTGTAATCCTGCACCTCGCCGCTCTCGACACTGCGGATGAGGAAGAGGCCCATGCCGTCCTGCCGGTAGGTGCGCTGGGTCCTGGCCTGGTTGCCGGCGATCTCCTCCACCGTCACCTCGGTGGTTCCCTGGGCCGCGCGTACGTCCACCACCCGGATGACCAGGTCTCCCCGGCGGGAGGTATAGGTCCAGGTGTTGCCCACCCGGAGCGGCAGATACTCGGTGCCGGCCTCCACCTGGCCCGGCTCCGGTTGCGGCAGCGCCCCGGGGGACCGGCAGCCGAAAAGCGCCACAGCGGCAACCGCTCCGGCGACCACCCCGAGCCACAGGAGACGGATCCGGGGCCTGGGTGCCCTGTGGCTTCCCGCGGCCTGAGCCCGCACGGCATGAGCCTCCCTCCGTTCCACGTCGGCTGCTGCGGCTCAGCCGACCGGCGGGTCGACCGGGTTCATCGGCCCGCCGTTTTTCCGCCGCCGGGCGATGGCGAGCCCCATGCCGCCGATGAGAAGGACGACGCCGGCGGCCCCGGCCAGGGGTGCCAGGGAACTCCCGGTGACGCTGGTCGCAGCGTTACTGCCGGGCTGCGGCCCCGCCGGCGGGGCGGCGGCGGGTCGGGAGGTCCAGGTGAGCTGTGCCGCGTTCTCCGGCCCGATGATGGCGGGACCGGGGTCCATGCCGTTGGCCGACCAGATGAAGGCGACCAACGCCCAGTACTCCTCCGGGGCGAGGGAGCCGGGCCGGTCCATGGGCATCGCCGTACTGATGAAGTCGTAAAGCTCCTGGGCGTTTCGGTAGTTCTGCCGCGCCCGGGACCCTGACCCAGCCAGCCGCGCGGTGCCGCCCTGCCCCTCGAGGAACCGGCCGTGGCACTTGGCGCAGTTGTCCTGGTAGATCTGGCGGCCCTGGGCGACTTGGTTCTCTTCCACCACGGCCGGCGTGGCAGCGGGACCGAGGTTCAGCAGCACTGCAGCGGCAGCGGCCGTCACCCCCAAGAGCCAGCGCCGTGCCTGGATCCGCCGGAACAGGTACCCTGTATGACCTGTATCCCGCATCCGATTCACTCCTCGAGTGACCGGACCCCCGGGCAGCGGCGGCCGCCGCTGCCCGGAGACCCGGAAGTTGCAACCGGGAGACTGCGGTCAAGGGAAGAAGCCGTCACTCCTCGTCGAAGAGCCCGAAGACGATCAGGGCATCGCCGAGCTGGCCGCCGCTCACCCGCTGCTCGGGGTGACCGACGGCGCCGAAACCGGCCACCCAGCCGCCGTTGCCCGAGGCTACCGCGATGTAGGGCTTGCCGTCGATCATGAAGGCGCTGGGCTGGGCGTGGATGCCGGCGCCGGTCTGGAACCGCCACAGGATCTCGCCGGTGTCGTTATCAAAGGCCAGGAACCAGCCGTTCTGCTCGCCGGTGAAGGTGACGCCGCCGGCGGTGGTGAGGGACCCGGCGACCATCGGAGCTTCAGACCGGTACTGCCACTTGATCTTGCCGGTGGCCACGTCGATGGCGGTGAAGGTGCCCGAGGCGTTCTCCACCTCCGGCGTGAAGGCGCTGCCCCAGTACGCCCGCCCCTGGACGAAGTTCCAGGTGTGGGACCGGAAGATGGCGCACATGTCAATGCCGGAGACGAAGGCCGTCATGGTCTTCAGGTCGTAGGAGGGAGCGACCCACTCGCTGCCGCCGGACGGGCCGGGGCAGACCCGGACGCCCTCGGGGGTCGGCGCGGCCCCGGCGTTCTCGATCCGGACGAAGGGGGTCTTGTGCAGCACCCGCCAGTCGCTGCTGACGATGGGGCTGTCCTCCTTGCCCTCTACCGGGTACCGGCGGTCGATCACGTAGAAGTAGCCGTTCCGGTCCGCGTGGGCCAGCACCGGGGTCGGCGTGCCGTTCACGTTGACCGTGAGGAGCGCGCGGACGTTGACGCCGTCGTAGTCCCACTGGTCGTGGGGGGTCACCTGGTGCCACCACTTCAGCTCACCGGTGTCCACGTCCAGGGCCACGACGGAGTCGGTGTAGCCGTTGTGGCCGGGGCGGACGCTGCCGTCAAAGTCCGGCGAGGGGTTGCCGATACCCCAGTACAGGGTGTTGGTCTCCGGGTCGACGGTGCCGGTCACCCAGGTGGAGCCGCCGCCCCGGGAAGCGGCCTCCCCGTCCTCCGGCCAGCCGGCTTTGGGGTTGATGGTGTTGAACTTCCAGATCGTCTCGCCGGTCTTGGCGTCGAGGGCCTGAATCCAGCCGGAGATGCCGTACTCGGCCCCGGAGATGCCGACGATGACCTTGCCCTTGTAGTAGAGGGGGGCGGCGGTCATACTCTCGGCCTTCTTGGGGTCGCCCAGCTGGCGGGCCCAGTTGAGCTTGCCGGTGCGGGCGTCCAGCGCGACCACGTGGGCGTCCAGGGTCTGGAAGAAGATCTGGTCGCCGCCGATGGCCACCCCGCGGTTCACCGGGCCGCAGCAGAGCTGCAGGCCGGGCGGCATCGGCCAGGTATACTCCCAGTACTTCTGGCCGGTTCTGGCGTCTAGGGCGATCACGTGGGGGCCGTTGGAGGTGGTGATATACATGATCCCGTTCCAGACGATGGGCTGGGTCTCGAAGCCGTCCACGATGCCCGTCTGATAAATCCACTTGGGGACCAGGCGCTTGACATTCTGCTTGTTGATGGCATCCGACGGCCAGTAGCGGGTGCCTTCGTAACTGCCGTGGTAGTGCAGCCAGTTGACGGCCTGCTTCCCGGCGCTGAGCAGCTCTTCGTCGGAGACGAAGACCTCCACGGGTACCGGGACCCCGTCGGCCGTCTTGGGCGGCTCCAGGAGCGCTCCCGTCCCGACCTCGTCCCCGCCGGGTTGCGGGGTTTCCGCCACCTCGTCGGTGCCCGGAGCGGTGGTCTCCACCGGCTGGTTCTGCGTGCCCGTCCCCTTGCTGGTACAGGCGGCCAGGAGCAGGCTGGCCATCGCCCACACCAGCAACCGTCGACCGAACCGTCCCGATGGTCTCACGGCTTCCCCCTCCCAGTCAGGTATTGTGGGAATCATCAGATAAAGTGACGGTGGAGCGCCGTCACGAGCCACCTGCCGTTTGGTTGCCGCTCGAGGCGAAGCCGCTCGTAGTACGGCGCACCGTCATAGCCCACCAGGTGAACGATGGCGTCCACCCGGGTGGGCGAAATTGGGATCAACACCACCCCGTAGATGGTCCCGGGGCCCACCAGGTCGGGGAAACGCCCCTGACGGACGGCCTCGAGCATCTCCCCGCCGGCGTTCTCCAGCAGAACCTGCCGGGGTCCCAGGTACTCGGCGGAGACGAAGACCCGGGCCAGGAGGTCCAGGTCGGCCACCCCTTCCGGGTCCGGCCGCTCCAGCACCTGGTCGCCCCGGAGGAAGAAGAGCCGGTCCCGGTTCCGCGCACCGTCGTGGACCAGGAGTTGCCAGTCGTGGCCGGCTTCGCTGCCGCGCCGCAGGAGTTGCAGGGAGGTTTGGGGGTGGGGGGAAAGGTCGGCCAGCTCCGCCACCCGGTTGACAAAGGCCGGCCACCGGGGTTGCGTCTGCCACGGGGGAACCTGGAACGGCGCCTGGAGTTCCGGTTTATCCGCCATCAGGTTGGCACTCAGGAGCCAGTGGCCGCCCTGGCGGGGGGTCCACTGGTACTCCAGCACCTGCCCCTTGTGGGTGTCGAACTCCCGCCCCTGGGGCCGGGCGTAGAAGACCAGGCTGACCACGACCCCCGGCGGCTCGGCGTACGGGACGAGGGTAATTCCCACCTGGCTCAGCCGGGCGGCCGGCACCTGCTGCACGGCCTCCTTGAGGGCCGCCTGGTAGACCTGCTCCAACGTCTCGTTGTCCACGGGGAGCCCCAGGGGCCGGGGGTCGCCCCCCAGACCCAGCAGGTCGGGCGGGAGGAAGCCGGCCGAGCGGTCGAGGGTGGCCAGGGCCGAGATGCGGGTGGTGTCGCTCCGGAGGTAGAGGAAGCCTGTGGCCTGAAGCGCGCCCAGGACCGCCGCGAGGAGCGCCGCTGCCATCCACCGGACCGCGGGGGACATGGCCGTGATCACTCCCGGGAGTAGAGGGGAACCGCCCACAGGGCCATCAGGGCACTTACCAGGGCCAGCACGGTGAGACTCAGCCCGAGGGGGAAGTGGTAGGCTCCCACCAGGACACCCCGCAGGGCGTCCACCGCATACGAAAGCGGGTTCAGGGCCACCAGCGCCTTGAACCAGACGGGCAGGGGTGGAATTGGGTAGAGGGCGCCGCTCAGGAAGTACATGGGCAGGATCACGAAGTTGGCGATGACGCCGAAATCCTCGAGGCGCTTCAGGCTGGCGGCCAGGACCATACCAAGGACCGTGAGGGCAAAACCGGTGAGAAAGAGGAGCCCCAGAGCCCCGAGGACCCCGGCGCGGCCCGGCCGGAGCCCGAGCACCGGCGCCACCAGCAGGACGAGGGCGCCCTGGAGGGTGGCTTCTGTCGCCCCGCCCAGGGCCCGCCCCCCGACGATGACCATCCGGGGGACCGGCGCCGACACCACCACCCGCAGAAAGCCCGACTCACGCTCGGCCATGGTGGCCACCGCTGCCTGGAGGCTCGAGTACGCCGCGGTGAGGGCCAGCACGCCGGGCAGGATGTAGTGGACGTAATCCATCCCGGTCCCGGCCATGAGCGGGCGCAGGCCGCTGCCCAGGACCACCAGCCAGAGAAGGGCCCGGGCCAGGGCCGCTACGATCCGAACCCGCCGCCGCCAGTAGGAGCGGACGTCCCGCTGCCAGATGGCCCAGGTGGCTTCCCAGAGCGGCATCACAGCCACAGGTACCTGCCCTCCCGGAAAAGGGACTGCCTGTCAGCGACGGCCTAGTGGACGGCCCTCTGGGTCAGGTGGAGGTAAGCCTCCTCCAGGGTGACCGGTGCCGGCGGGACCTGCGTCCGGACACCGGCCGCGGCCTTCAGCTCCGCCGGGGAACCGGAGGCGAGGACCCGGCCCCGTTCGAGGATCAGGACCCGGTCGCAGAACTCGGCCTCGCCCAGGTAGTGGGTGCTGAAGAGCACCGTGACCCCTTCCCGGCGGCGCAGGTCGGCGATGAAAGCCCAGATCTCCCGGCGTGCGGCGGGGTCCAGGCCGATGGTGGGTTCATCGAGGAAGAGGACCCGGGGGCGGTGGAGGAGCGCCCGGGCGATCTCCAGGCGCCGGCGCATGCCTCCGGAGAGGGCGGTGACCATCCGGCCGGCGGCTCCGGTCAGGTCGGCGAGCGCCAGGGCTTCCCGGATGCGGACCTGCCGCTCCGACCGGGGGATCCCGTAGATGCGGCAGTAAAAGTCCAGGTTCTCGTACACCGTGAGCCACCGGTCCAGGGAGGGCACCTGGTGTACCACCCCGCAGATGGCCCGCACCGCCCGGGGGTCCCGCACCACGTCGAGCCCGCCCACCCGGGCGGTGCCGACGTCGGGCTTGCGGAGCCCGCAAAGGATCTCGATGGCCGTGGTCTTCCCCGCGCCGTTGCGGCCCAGGAGGCCGAAAAGCTCGCCGGCCTCCACCCGGAACGAGACCCCGTCGAGGGCCCGGACGCC
Source organism: Bacillota bacterium (assembly GCA_021890795.1). GTDB lineage: Bacteria > Bacillota > Sulfobacillia > Symbiobacteriales > ZC4RG38 > ZC4RG38. The sequence goes on from JAKKUO010000041.1 coordinate 10,072, forward strand.
GTTGTAGACCTTGACCAGACCATCCGCCACAATCATCTAGACCGCCGTTGCCCTCCGTTCCCCGTGCGGGCCGACTGCCTGGCCCCAAAGAGTAGCAGCATTCTACAGAGAATTCTCAAGCAACAGTCGTGCCAGCGCGGAAACCCCGGCCGGGCGATGCTCATTTCAGGGCGGGAGAGAGGGTGAGAAGGGCGCCCGGATCGAACCCGGAGCCGCGCCGACCGGAACCTCCGGGCAGCTGGTCCGTGGACAGGCAGCTGTAACGTCTTGATACGTATCGAAGCGGTGCCCCCTGCGCTAATTTGTATCAATTCGTAACAATGTTTGTAACACTACGTGACACACCGCCCCAGGCCCCGGCTGGATGACCCTCCCGGCGGGGACCGGCGCTCCGCGGGCTCATCCCCCGGGAGACGCCCCCCACGGGCGGCCGCCTCGGCCGCCGCACGCGCCGGCGACCGGGACGGCCCCCTGCTGCCGATGACAGTGGGGTCCGGGTCCCGGTCGCCGGGTCGGTCTGTCGTCCTTGTCCAGGGCTTACCGGTTCCGATCTTGCCGCCTGAGGGGGAGGGGAATGCCGAACTGCCTCAGCTTGCGGTAGAGGGTCGGCCGGCTGATACCCAGGAGCCGGGCCGCCAGGGAGAGGTTACCCCGGGCCTCTTCGCAGGCCGAGAGGATGGCAGCCCGTTCCGCCTCCGCCATGGAGCGCAGGGCGGTACTCGGGCGGCCGGACGGCTGGGCAGGAGGTGGGCTGCCGGGCGTGCCGGCGGACGCCCCCCGGTCGGCGGCATGAAGGGAAGGAGGGCATCCTGCGGGAGGGACTGCCGGGCTGGCCAGAGCCTGCAGGTGTGGGGGGAGAGCGGAGACGTCGACCCAGTTCCCTTCGGTCGCGTACAGGCACTTGGCGACGGTGTTCTCCAGTTCCCGGACGTTCCCCGGCCAGTCGTACCGCTGGAGCGCGGCGAGGACGGCGGGCGAGAACCGGACCGGCTTGCCGTTCCCTAGGCGGCGGGCGAAGTGCTCCACCAGGAGCGGGACGTCTTCCGGGCGCTCCCGCAGGGGCGGGATGCGCAGGGTGAGCACGTCCAGCCGGTACAGAAGGTCCCGGCGGAAGGTTCCCTCTGCCACCGCCTGGTGCAGATCCTTGTTGGTGGCCGCGATGATGCGCACATCCACGGGTATGGGCCGGGAGCCGCCGACCCGGACGACCTGCCGGTCCTGGAGCACCCGCAGCAGCGCCGCCTGCATGCCCAGGGGCATGTCGCCGATCTCGTCCAGGAACAGGGTGCCGCCGGAGGCGAGCTGAAACTTCCCTCTTTTTCCCTTCGGTGAGGCCCCGGTGAAGGCGCCGGGTTCGTACCCGAACAACTCGCTCTCCAGCAGGGATTCGGGGATCGCCGCACAGTTCACCGCCACAAAGGGACCGTGGCACCGGGGACTGGCGGCATGGATGGCGTGGGCGAGCAGTTCCTTGCCGGTGCCCGTCTCCCCGAGGATCAGAACCGTCAGATCCGTCGCGGCGACCTTCCGGGCCTGTTCCTTCAACTGGAGTATCCCGGGGCTGCGCCCCACAAAGGAATCCAGGGTGTAGCTGGCGCTGAAGCCGATGGGCAGGATGCCGGTAACCCGTTTCCTTTCCGCACGCTCGACCGTCACCAGGTATCCCCCGACTTCCGGACATTCGACCCGGTGGCTGCGCAGGATGCACAGGACAGGCCTGGAACCGGCCTGCACCGGCGCCAGGATCTCGCCGCCCTTCGCCGTTGGGAACCAGCGGTCTGCAGCCTGCGCCGCAACCAGGTCGTGGATGGAACGGCCAGCCAACGCCTCCTGCCGGACGCCCAGCAGTCGGGCGGCTTGATCGCTGACGTACCGAATGGTGCCCTGGGCATCCACCAGCAGGCAGGGAGAGCCGGTGCTCTCCCCCATCGCCTGGACGATGCGCCAGAGGGTTTCAGAGTCGCCCAGCCATCGGCCCAGCTCCCTTTGCACGGCCCTGGCGGCCAGTTCGACCAGGGCCAGGGTGTGGGCGTGGTGGTGAAACCACGGCCCGGTCAGGTCGATAATGCCCAGGAGTTCGCCCATCGGGCTCCAGACCGGAGCCGCCGCGCAAGCGAGGGGGTGAAGGCGATCCAGGTAATGTTCGGCCCCCACCACGTCCATGCTCTCGCGCAGCACCAGGGCCAGGCCGATGGCGTTGGTTCCCATGCCGGCCTCGCTCCAGTTGGCGCCCACCACCATGCCGGTCCGTTCAGCGGTGCTGAGCCCCTTCGCATCGCCGCTCGAATGCAGGACGATGCCTTCGGGATCGGACAGGGTGACGACAAAGCCGCTCCCCCTGACCATGCGGGCCAGTTCCTTGAGGTAGGGCTCCGCTGCATCCAGCACCCTCTGGTACCTCTCCAGCCGGCGGTCCAAATCGGCAGCGGGGGCGATGGGGGGGAGGGCGCCCGGAATCCGGTCCACCCCCTGCTGATGGCAGCGCGTCCAGGACTCCATGATGGCGGGCCGCATCCGGGTCGAGTCGACCTTCTGGTTGGCCCGGAACTGTTTCCACTCCAGGAGGTACGGTACCGCCATGGTCGTAACCCCCCTGTCCGGCTCAGCCGCGAGGAGGATGCGGCCCCAGTTCTCCCGGCCTCGCCTCTGACGGCTGTAACATGCCGGTGTAAAGCAATGATACATGGGGTGCCTGTGATTTAGCAAGATTCGCAGTCAATGCACGATATTCAATTGTATAACGCAAACAAGAAGGGCGCAGCCACCCCCCGCACCCGGAGGGCGGGGGGTGGCGGGGGAGCCGGCGACGGGGATACGCCCGTTCACGCCGTCACGCCGGTTCACACCGTCACCGCCTGGGACGGCGGCGCCGCTTCCCGGAAGACCCGGAGGCTCCGGGGCCGGACAAAGACCAGCTCTCCTTCCCGAATCGCCAGCTCCCGGAAGGAGTCCTTGCTCAGCTCCGCCTCCACCGGCTCGCCGGTGTCCCGACACCAGAGTTCCAGCCGGACCGAGGGGCCCACCACGTGGATGTTCCGGACGATGGCCGGCAGCCCCGTCCCGCCCGGGGCCTGGCGCTCCACCACCAGATCGTGGGGCCGGGCGTAGCCGGTGCCCGGGGCGTCCTGGGCGTCGGCGTGCTCCGGGGCCGCCAGCTCCAGGGGGCCGACCCGCAGCACCCCCCGGTCCAGCCGGCCGTGGAAGAGGTTGACGCTGCCAAGGAAGTGGTAGACAAAGGGGCTCACCGGCCGGTCGTAGACCTCCTCGGGGGTGCCCACCTGCTCGACCCGCCCCTCGTTCATCACCACCACCCGATCCGCCACCTCCAGGGCTTCTTCCTGGTCGTGGGTGACGACGACGGTGGTGATCTCCAGCTCATCATGTAACCGCCGGAGCCACCGGCGCAGTTCCTGCCGGACCTTGGCGTCCAGGGCGCCGAGGGGTTCGTCCAGGAGCAGCACCCGGGGCTCGATGGCCAGGGCCCGGGCCAGGGCGACCCGCTGCCGCTGGCCGCCGGAGAGGGTGGTCTTCCCCGAGCCCGAGGGGCCCAGGAGGGCCACCAGGGCGCCGCTCGGGATGGCGAGGCTGACGCCCCGGAGGGCCGTGAAGGAGCCGAACCGCTTCACCACATCCCGAACTTCGATGCTCATCTTACCTCTCTCCGCTGAGGTCGTGGTGTTGGGCCCGCCACTCAACCAGGGCCTTGGCCACCAGGGTGACCAGGGCCAGGACCGTCAGCAGGGACGCGACCGCAAAGGCGCCGGTGAAGTTGTACTCGTTGTAGAGGATCTCCACATGCAGGGGCAGGGTGTTGGTCGCTCCCCGGATGTGCCCGGAGACCACGGAGACCGCGCCGAACTCCCCCATGGCCCGGGCGTTGCAGAGGATGACGCCGTAGAGGAGCCCCCACCGGACGTTGGGCAGGGTCACCCGGAAGAAGGTCTGCCAGCCGCTGGCCCCGAGGGAGGCGGCGGCCTCTTCTTCTTCCGACCCCTGGGACTCCATGAGGGGGCCAGCCGGGGGCGGTAGAAGTTCCGGGCGGCGATCTCCTGGCCTTCCTCGGAGTAGAGGTACTCCAGGTACGCCTGGGCTACGGCGCGGGTTCCCCGGCGCTCCGCCACCCGGTCGACGACGGCCACCGGGGGCTCGGCGAGGATGCTGACCGAAGGGACCACGATCTCCACCCGGTCCGGGCCCAGCTCCTTGAGGGCGAGGAAGGCCTCGTTCTCCCAGGCGATCAGCACGTCGCCGAACTGCCGCTCCACGAAGGTGGTGGTGGCCCCCCGGGCGCCGGAGTCGAGGACCGGCACGTTCCGGTAGAGCCGGGCGACGAACTCCTTCGCCCGGGCCTCGTCGCCCCCGTACTTCCGGAGGGCGTAGCCCCAGGCCGCCAGGTAGTTCCACCGGGCCCCGCCGGAGGTCTTGGGGTTCGGGGTGATGACGGAGACCCCGGGCCGCACCAGGTCGTCCCAGTCGCGGATCCCCTTGGGATTGCCCTTGCGCACCAGGAAGACAATGGTCGATGTGTACGGGGAACTGTTCTCCGGCAGCCGCCCTTGCCAGTCCGCCGGAATCAGGCCGGCCGCCGCGATGGCGTCGATGTCGTAGGCCAGGGCCAGGGTGACCACATCGGCCTCCAGCCCGTCGATGACCGCCCGGGCCTGTTTGCCCGAGCCGCCGTGGGACTGCCTCACCACGACCCGGGTCCCGGTATGGGCTTCGTAGTACCGGGCAAAGGCGGCGTTGAATTCCTCATAAAGCTCCCGGGTGGGGTCGTAGGAGACGTTCAGTAGCTCGACGACCGGCCCCGGATTCGCCTACGGTCCGGCCCCGGCGGGGGCGGGGGAGGGGGCGCTGCCGGGGCCGGCGGCGCCGCAGCCGGATAGGCCGGCCAGGCCGGCCAGGAGGGCTGCCATCACCCCCGGACCGGTCCACCACCTGCGCCGCATGGTCTCCTCCTTTCGGATCCACCGTCGGGTCCAGCGGTGCTTCCGGGCCTGTTGTCCGCTGCTTCCCGGCTGGGCACCCATGCCAATACCTTTCCGGAAAAGCGCCGTGAGGGGAGCCCCCCGCAGGCTCGTCCGGGGCAGGCCCGGCATAAGATGCTTCAGCCGGGGTTTTGTCAGGGCCCCAGGCCATTTTCGTGAGGAGGCTGGCCTGTTGACCACGGGGAGGACAATCCCGCCCGGAGAGACCCCGGTGGTGCGCTGGAACCAGACGGCCCTGGCGGCGGTACGGGCCACCGGCGTGGGTCCGCCCGTGGCGGCCCGGGCCCTGGCGGTGCTCCACACCTGCATCTACGAGGCCTGGGCCGCCTACGACCCGGTGGCCGTGGGCACGGTCCTGGGGGATCGGCTCCGGCAGCCGGCAGAGAAGCGCTGCACCGAGAACAAGGCTGAGGCCATCTCCTATGCCGCCTACGCTGCACTCACAGACCTGTTCCCCACCGAGGCGCCCGCCTTTGCCGGGCTGATGCGGAGCTTCGGCTACCACCCGGACCTGGCCCACACCGATTCCCGGGAACCCCGGGGGTTGGGTACCCTGGCCGCCCGGGCGGTCCTGGCGTCCCGCCATGGCGATGGCTCAAACCAGCTGGGCGACCTGCACCCGGGGCCGTATGCGGACTACACGGGCTACAGACCCCGGAACAGCCCGGATCGGGTAGACGACCCCAACCGCTGGCAGCCCCTCCGGGTGCCGGACGGGCGGGGCGGGGCCCTAGTCCAGGTCTGCCTCACCCCGCACTGGGGCCTGGTGCGGCCCTTTGCCCTGAAGTGGGGTGGCGAGTTCCGCCCCGCCGGGCCGCGGCGGCTCCCCCGGGATGGGGAGGAGTTCCGGGCCCAGTGCCTGGAGATCCTGGGCTACAGTGCGGGCCTCACCGACACCCAGAAGGTGATCGCGGAGTACTGGGCCGACGGCCCCGGCTCCGAAACCCCTCCGGGCCACTGGTGCCTCTTTGCCCACTTCGTCTCCCGCCGGGACGGCCACAGCCTGGACGACGACGTGAAGCTTTTCTTCATCCTCTGCAGCGCCCTTCTGGACGCCAGCATCTGCTGCTGGGATGCCAAGGTGGCCTACGACTCCGTCCGACCCATCACTGCGATCCGCCACCTCTTCCGGAGGCAGCGGGTGAAAGCTTGGCGGGGTCCGGGGCTAGGGGTGGGGGAGATCGCCGGAGAGGACTGGCACCCCTACCAGCTGCCCACCGCGCCAACCCCACCGTTCCCGGAGTTTCCATCGGGGCACAGCACCTTCAGCGCGGCGGCCGCGGAGGTGCTGAAGCGGTTCACCGGCAGCGACCGGTTCGGCGGCCGCTACACCTGGAAGGCAGGGACTTCCCGGATCGACCCCGGGGTGCCCAGGGCCGACGTCACCTTCGCCTGGGCCTCCTTCTCCGAGGCTGCGGACCAGGCCGGCCTTTCCCGCCGGTACGGCGGGATCCACTTCGCCGAGGCGGACCTGGTGGGCCGGACCCTGGGCCGACTGGTCGGGGACCGGGTCTGGCAGGTGGCCCAGGGTTATATCCAGGGCCGGCCGGTGTAGGCGACGAGGCAGCGCGGGCGCCGGAGCCCAGGCGCTGGGCGGGCGCTCCCGGGACCTGGCCCGGCGGCTGGACCCGGGCACAAAACCGATGTGGTAGCGCCAGCCCCTGTCAGGGGACAGCCCCTGGCAGGGGCTTTTGAAATTGTGCGCTTGATCCGATCCGATGGAATTGACGGGAAACAACTCGACGAAGTATGATGAAGTTGTCGGTCTGCTGGGGCCGGAAAGGGGGGCTGGCATGGCGCTCATTGAGGTGAGAGGGCTGACCAAGATCTTCGGCCCGCAACCGCAAAGGGCCCTGGCCTTACTGGAGCAGGGGCTTAGCAAGGAGGAGGTGATGGCGAAGACAGGCCATAGCGTTGGCTTGTACAACGTCTCCCTCTCCATCGGTGAGGGGGAGATCTTTGTCATTATGGGCCTTTCCGGCAGCGGCAAGTCGACCCTGATCCGCTGCCTCAACCGGCTCGTCGAGCCGACAGCGGGGGAGATCTGGCTCCGGGGCCAGAACCTGCTGGAGCTGGATGAAAGGGGACTCCGGGCCCTGCGGCAGCGGACCATGTCCATGGTCTTCCAGCGCTTCGGGCTGTTGCCGCACCGGACGGTCCTGGAGAACGTCGCCTACGGCCTGGAGGTGCAGAAAGTCCCCCGCCGGGAGCGGGAGGAGCGGGCCCTCCGTTGGCTGGAGGTGGTGGGGCTGAAGGGGTGGGAGAAGGCCTACCCCCGGCAGCTGAGCGGCGGCATGCAGCAGCGGGTCGGCATTGCCCGGGCCCTCTGCACCGACCCCGAGATCCTGCTGATGGACGAACCCTTCAGCGCCCTGGATCCGCTGATCCGCCGGGAGATGCAGGACGAGCTGCTCGCCCTCCAGTCCCGGCTCAACAAGACCATCGTCTTCATCACCCACGACCTCGACGAGGCGCTGCGCCTCGGCAACCGGATTGCCATCCTCCGGGATGGGCAGGTGGTCCAGGTGGGCACCCCGGAGGAGATCCTGAGCAACCCCGCAGACGACTACGTCGCCGAGTTCACCCGGGATGTGAACCGCAGCCGGGTCCTGACCGCCCGGTCGGCCATGTACAAGCCCCGGGCGGTGGTGGTCGAGCGGGGCGGGCCCTGGGCAGCCCTGCGGGTGATGGAGGAGCAGGCGCTCTCCAGCGTCTTCGTCGTGGACGGGGAGCAGCGGTTTGTCGGGCTGGTCACCGTCGAGGCTGCGGTGGCTGCCGCACAGAAGGGGCTCACGGACCTGCGGGAGCTGGCGATCCGGGAGGTACCCACTGCGGCTCCGGACACGTACCTTGAGGACCTCATCCCCGTAGCGGCTCACAGCAAGTGGCCTATCGCCGTCCTCGACGGGGCCGGCCGGCTGGTGGGGGTGATCCCCCGGGTCGCCGTGCTCCGGGCCCTGGCGGGCCGCCGGGAGGCGGTGGACTTCCCCAACCCGCGGTCCAGTGCGGCCATGTGACGGCGCCCAGTCCCGCGAGGGGCGGGCCAAGAAAGGGTAAGCGGAGGGGTGACCATGACGCTTGTGCGGCCGACGGGACGGGCTGCCGGGGCGGCGATTGGGCTGCTGACCCTGGTCCTGCTGACTGGCTGCGGCGGGCCCGGCAGCGCCGACCGCCCCGGCGGCAGCGGCGCACGGGAGGGGGCCAAGGGGGTCATCCGGCTGGCGGACGTCCAGTGGGAGTCGCTGTGGATCAACAACGCCATCGCCCGGTTCATCATCGAGAAGGGCTACGGCTACCCGGTCGAGACGGTGGAGATGACCACCCCGATCATGCAGCAGGCCATCGTCAAGGGTGACATCGATGTGGTCATGGAGGTTTGGACGAGTAACGTCGCCGATTGGTACCACCAGGCCCTGGACGAGGGGGCGATCGTCGACCTGGGGCTGGTGATGGACCGGGCCTCCCAGGGGTGGTACGTGCCGGCCTACGTGGTGAAGGGCGACCCCGACCGGGGGATCGAACCCCTGGCCCCGGACCTGAAATCCGTGGCGGATCTCCGCCGGTACGCCCACCTCTTCCCGGACCCGGAGGAGCCGGGCAAGGGGCTGCTGATCAACTGCATCACCGGCTGGGAGTGCGCCAAGGTCAACCGGATCAAGCTCCACGCCTACGGCCTGGCCGACCTCTACAACGTTCAGGAGCCGGGAGCCAGTGCGGCCATGGATGCCGCTATCGCCGGGGCGTACCGGCAGGGCAAGCCGTTTCTCACCTATTACTGGGAGCCGACCTGGCTGGTGGGCACCTTTGACCTGATCCGGTTGGAGGAGCCGCCCTCCACCCCGGAGTGCCGGGCCGAGATCGAAAGGGCCCAGCGCGGCGAGATCGCCATCGAGGAGGTCTCCCCCGCGGCGGGGTGCGCCTACCCGGAGGAGCGGGTGGTCAAGGTGATCCACCCCGGGCTCCAGGACCGGGCGCCGGAGGTGGTCGCCTTCCTGGAGCGGATGACCCTGCCAACCGACATCCTGAACAAGGTGGCCGCCTACATGGAGCAGGAGGAGGCATCGGCGGAGGAGGCCGCCCGGTACTTCTTCGTGAACTACCCGGAGGTCTGGCGCAGTTGGGTTCCGGCTGAGGTGGCCGAGAAAGTGGAGCAGGCACTGGAGTAGCGCAGGGGGGAGGCCCCATGGGTGAGTTTCCCCAGTTCGTCCGCTTGCCTCTGGCCCGCTGGGTCGACCAGGGTGTGGAGTGGCTGACAAGGGAGTACGGCCCCCTCTTCGACTGGATGGGCCAGGTGCTCCTGGTCCCGCTGGTGCAGCTGGAGCGGCTTCTCCTCTGGCTCCCCTGGTGGGCGGTGATCCTGGCCGTTGCCCTCGTCGCCTGGAAGGTCTCCGGCTGGAAGCTCGCCGCCGGGACGGCGGCCGGGCTCATCTTCATCGGCACCCTGGGCCTCTGGGAGCACGCGATGAAGACCCTCACCCTGGTGATCGCCGGCACGGCCCTGGCGGTTGTGGTGGCCATCCCCACCGGCATCGCCATGGCCCGGTCCGACCTACTGGAACGGGTGATACGCCCAGTCCTGGACCTGATGCAGACGATGCCGAGCTTCGTCTACCTGGTCCCCGCGGCCATGCTCTTTCCCCTGGGCAAGGTGCCGGCGGTCATGGCCACTTTCATCTACGCGGTGCCGCCGGCCATCCGGCTGACCAACCTGGGCATCCGGCAGGTCCCAGCCGACGTGGTGGAGGCGGCCCGGGCCTTCGGCTCCACCCCGGGACAGCTACTCGTCAAGGTACAGCTTCCCCTGGCGCTGCCGACGATCATGGCCGGCATCAACCAGACGGTGATGATGGCCCTGGCGATGGTGGTGGTCGCGTCGATGATCGGCGCCGGCGGCCTCGGGACGGAGGTGCTGAACGGCATCGCCCGGCTGGAGGCAGGCCGGGGCTTTGTAGGCGGCCTCTCCATTGTGATCCTGGCGATCATCATCGACCGGATCTCCCAGGGGCTGATCCGGGCCCATCCCAGGTGAGGGCAGCGCCGGGAGCGACAGGCACCGCAGTGACAAACACCGTCGTGATAGACGGCCCGGGACAGCACCGGCAGGGTGCTGTCCCGGGCCGCTTCACGGGGATAACCCAGATTTGCGTCTCACCGGGCCGGGGGGCCACAAAGGTGACCGTGGGTGGGCGCAGGTGGGCCGCCGCCCGTTGGCGCACCGGTTCCCCCTCGGGCGGGGCGGTGCTGGCCAAAACCCCTGCCGCTGCCACCACGCAGAGCCCCAGGACCGCTTCGGCGGTCACCAGCCAGCGGACGGCCCGGAGGATGCCGGGCCCAGGGCCGGTGGGCTGCCGGGCGAGGCGGGGCCGGAGCCAGAACCGGTTCACCCCGGCCAGGGCCAGGACCCCGGCCAGGAAGGAGAGCTTTACCAGGAGGGCCTGGCCGTAGGGGTGCTCCACCAGGGCCAGAAGGCCGTAGAGCCGGAGGGCGGCCATGTACAGCCCGGTGCCGGCCAGGACCGCCATCGCGGCCAGCCCCAGGTTGGAGAACCGGTGGAAGACCTGGGCCACCACCCTCCCGGCTGCTGCCCGCTCCAGGGCCCGCCAGGGCAGGAAAGCGAAGCAGAGGAGGCCGCCGTACCACGCCCCGGTGGCGGCGAGGTGCAGGAGGTCGGCTGCCACCGGCCCGACCGGGTTGCCGGGGGTGGCCGCGGCATGACCGGAGAGGCTGAAGGTAGCGAGGAGGAGGGGGAGGGCCAGCGCGGCCGCGGTGAAACCCCGGCGGTCGGGCCGCCAGGGCCGGCAGGGCAGCACCGCCAGGGCCAGGATGGCCCGCAGGGCGTAAAGCCGGCCGAGCCGGCTGCCGGTGGCCACGGTGAGGGCGGCCTGGAGGTGCAGCCCGGAGAGATAGGGAGCGGGGTGGAGGAAGGCGGCAATCCGCAGGAGGTCCGCCAGTGCGGCCAGGGCCAGGGCCGCCCCGGCCGCGGTGGCCAGGAGCCGGCTCCGCCGGGCCTGGGCCCTGGCCAGGGCCTCCCGCTCCCCGCCCGGGGGAAGGCGGGTGAGGCTGGGCTGCCAGATCAGGGCGCTGAAGGCGGGGACGCCGGCCAGGACGGCGGCGGCCAACAGCTGCGCGGCCCGGAGGGTGGCGACCATGGCCTACCCGCCGCGCCTTCCCCGCAGCCCCAGGGCCACCACGGCGGCCCCGGCGACGGCCAGCCCTCCCGCGGCGATCCAGGGGAGGAGGGAGCGGGTCGGCCTCTCGCTCGCGGTCTCCGGGGCAGGTGGGGCCGCTGGGGCGGCCCCGGGGGCGCCTGGCCCGGCAGATGGCTCCGCGGGCGCCGGCTGGGCGCCGCCGGCGGGTGCCGGGGCCGGAGGTTCACCGGGCTGCTCCTGGCCGGAGGCCGCGACGGTAAACCCGATGCTCCCCTCGGTGACGTGGCCGTCCCTGGCGAGAATCCGCCAGAGTACCCGGTAGGCCCCGCTGGGCAGGGGAGGCAGCCGAAGGGTAAGGATCCTGTCCCCCGCCGCCGCCTGGGTGGTCCCGGGCACCGGCTGCCCCTGGGCGTCCACCAGGGTGAGGGTGGAGAGCTCGAACTCCAGGGGTTCGGTGAAGGTGACCCGGACCTCCGGCGGCGGCGCGCTCAGCACGGCCCCGTCGGCGGGGACCGATTCCTCCAACCCGGCGTGGGCCTGGGCCGTGCCGGCCGCGGATGCGAACAGGAGCAGGGTGGCCAGCAGGGCCAGGGAGGTCTTTTGGTGGATTTGCACTTGGGCACCTCCGCAGTGGTAGCTTCAGTGGTCGCTTCCCGGGGACCGAGGCGGTGAATCCCCGCCCTCCGGGCTCCGGAGCTAGAGCGGCAGGGTGAGCTGGGTGCGGTGAGCGGCCCCCGAGCACCCACCCGGCTGCGGCTCCGCCCCCACTGCCGCCCGGCGGGGCCGGCCGCCGCCCAGGCCGGCGCCAGCCACCCAGGCGGCCACCCGCCGCTCCAGCGGGGCCACGTAGGCCCTGGGTGCGCACCGATCCCGGTACAGCCGCTCGTAACTCCGGGCCAGGTGCGGGTAATGCTCGGCCAGCCCCTCCAGGAAGTATTCCCGCACCCCCGGGTCAAGGCGCAGGACGGCGGGGTGGACCGCCGCGGCGCCGGCCTCCCGGGCCGCGGCGATCACCGCCCGGATGGAGGCGGGCCGGTCCGTCAGCCCCGGGAGGATGGGCGCCATCAGGACGGCCACCGGGATCCCCGCTGCCGCCAGCATCGCCACCGCCCGCATCCGGTCCTGAGGGGAGGGGGTCCCCGGCTCCAGCCGGCGCCAGACCTCCCGGTCCAGGGTGCCGATGCTGACGTAGACCGTGGCCCCCGCGGCCCGGTCCAGCTCCTGGAGCACGTCCCGGTCCCGGACCACCAGGGTGGACTTGGTGGTGAGGCTGGCGGGGGTCCGGTACTCCGCCAGGGCCTCCAGGAGCCCCCGGGTCAGCCGGTACCGTCCTTCGATGGGCTGGTACGGGTCGGTGCTGGTCCCGATGGCCACCAGCTCCCGGCGCCACCCGGGCCGGGCCAGCTCCCGGCGGATCACCGCCGGGGCATTCACCTTGGCGAAGAGAATCCGCTGGAAGTCCTCCCCCGGGCCGAGGTCGAGGTAGGTGTGGGTGACCCGGGCGTAACAGTAGAGGCAGGCGTGGGTGCACCCCCGGTACGGGTTGGCGCTCCACCGGAAGGGCATCCCCTTCACCGGGTTGATGACCGACTTGCACTCGATCTCCCGCACCTCGGCCCGGGGCATCGCCCTGACCTCCCCAAACACATGTTCCCTATCACAATAGAACATGTGTTCGGAGATGTCAAGGCGACGGCCGGCGTGGGAGTGTCCAGGCGGCGGACCGGCCCTGGCTTTACTGGCGACCTAGCCGCAGGGCCGCTTCCGCCAGCAGGGCCGCGGCCCGGTCGACCTCCGTTTCGGTGGTCCAGCGGCCCAGGCTGAGCCGCACCGCCCCCAGGGCCACCTCGTCCGGCAGCCCCATGGCCTTCAGCACCGGCGAAGGCGCCGGTACCCCTGCGTGGCAGGCGGAGCCGGTGGAGGCGGCGACCTCCGGCACCGCGGCCAGCAGATCGTACCCGGCCACCCCCGGGAAGCTGACGTTCAGGGTGTTGGGGAGCCGCTGCTCCGGGTGGCCGTTGAGGCGCAGGCCCTCCACCCGGTCCCGGAGGGCGGCGTACAGCCGGTCCCGGAGGCGCCGGAGCCGCTCCGGCTCCTCCCCCAGTTTCTCCCCGGCGAGGGCGCAGGCGGCGCCGAGACCCACGACGTACGGCACGTTCTCCGTCCCGGCCCGGCGGCCCCCTTCGTGGCCGGCCCCGTGGATCAGGGGCTCCAGCACCACCCCCCGGCGGACGTAAAGGGCGCCGATCCCCTTGGGGGCGTAGAGCTTGTGCCCCGCCACGGTGAGGAGGTCCACCTGCAGGTCCTCCACGTTCAGCGGGATCTTCCCCACTGCCTGGGCTGCGTCAGTGTGGAAAAGCACCCCGTGCCGCCGGGCGACCGCCCCGATCTCCCGGATGGGCTGGAGGGTGCCGGTCTCGTTGTTGGCGGTCATCACGGTGATCAGAATGGTATCTTTCCGGATGGCCCGGGCGACGTCATCAGGGTCCACCCGGCCGGTGGCGTCCACCCGCAGGTAGGTGACTTCAAACCCGTGCCGCTCCGCCAGGTACCGGCAGGTCTGGAGCACCGCCGGGTGTTCGACGGCGGTGGTGATGATGTGCCGCCCCCGGTCCCGGTGGGCAAAGGCGACCCCCTGGATGGCCAGGTTGTCGCTCTCGCTGCCGCCGCCGGTGAAGACCACCTCCTCCGGGGCGCAGCCCAGGAGGGCGGCAACCTGGGCCCGGGCCTTTTCGACGGCCTCCCGGGCTGCCCGGCCGTAAGCGTGGGTGCTGGACGGGTTGCCGAAGTGCCGGGTGAAGTACGGCTCCATGGCCGCCAGGACCGCCGGATCCACCGGCGTGGTCGCGTTGTAGTCCAGATAGATGGGCCCCTCGGACCAGGGGCGCTC
>JAKKUO010000042.1 GCA_021890795.1 Bacillota bacterium
GGAAAGTAGCCCGGAAGAGACCGAGCCCGGGGGAGTGCTCCCCGGGCTCTCCCCTTGTCTGGGGGACGTGTCTGGGGGATGGCTGCGCCAGCCGGGCCGATCAAAGTCGTCATGATGTCGGACTTCCGCCATTAGTCCCATGTCAAGTACGATTGTTACTACAACGAGTTGGCAGGGGTTTGAGTGTGCCTCCTACCCTGCAGCGGCGCAGCGGTGAACAAGTCCGGCGCCCAGGCTCCGGCGTCGCTGGAGCAGGTCAAAGGGCGGCTGCGACGGATCATGAGGGATGGAGTGCCTGAGACCATGAACCTGGCGTATATCACCCTCTACGTGAGCGATCTCGCTCTCCTTCGCGATTGGTACGTCCACAACCTAGGACTTTCTATCGTCTGGGAGTCCCCTGCCTTTGTGCTGCTGAAGGGAACCGGGGGTGCCATGCTCGGGCTGCACCAGGGGACGCCGCTGGCAGAGCCGGAACGGGTTCAGCTCCACTTTGAGGTGCCCGATGTCGATGCGCTCTACGAGACCCTTCATGGCCGAGGGCTGCCGTTCCGACACGGGCCCCAGGAGATGCCCTGGGGTGTCCGCATGGCGGCCCTAGGGGATCCGGCAGGGCATACCGTGGAGCTCTACACCCCGTTGCGCGGCCCCGGGGGCGGGGGGCTCACTCCACCCCGGGGGTGGCCGCGCCGGCTGGGGCGTGAACAGGCACGCCGGTCTTCCAGAGGTAGTAGACCAGGCTGTCCACCAGGGCCTGCCACGACGCCTCGATGATGTTGGTGCTCACCCCGACGGTGCCCCAGGTCCGGCGGCCGTCGGTGCTCTCCACCAGCACCCGGACCCGGGCGCCGGTGCCGTCGGAGCCTTCCAGCACCCGCACCTTGTAGTCGGCGAGCCGGACCCGGTCGATGCCGGGGTAGACCTCTGCCAGGGCCTTGCGCAGGGCCGCGTCCAGGGCGTTCACCGGGCCGTTGCCCTCCGCGGCGGTGTGGATCACCCGCTGGCCCACCCGGACCTTGATGACCGCCTCGGCGGTGGCCCCGCCCTCTTCCCGCTTCTCAACGAGGATTCGCAGTCCCTCCAGGGTGAAGTACCGGCCCCGAACCTCCTCGGCGAGGAGTTCCAGGGAGGCCTCAGCCCCCTCAAACTGGTAACCCTGGTACTCCAGCCCCTTGACCTGCTCCAGCAGCGACCGGGCCTGGGCGTCGGTGAGCCGGCGCTCCCCCAGGGCGTAGTGGAGGTTGGACCGGCCGGCCAGGTCCGAGACCACCACCCGGCGGCGGTTTCCGACCGCGGCCGGGTCAATGTGCTCATACATCGCGGCGTTTTTCATCAGGGCGCTGACGTGGATCCCGGCCTTGTGGGTAAAGGCGTTGCGGCCGACGAAGGGCTGCTCCTCCCGGGGGGCCAGGTTGGCCACCTCCGCCACGAAGTGGGAGAGCTCGGTCAGCTGCGCCAGCGCCCCGGGCGGCAGGCAGGAGTAGCCCAGCTTCAGCTCCAGGTTGGCGGCAACGGTGCAAAGGTTGGCGTTGCCGCAGCGTTCGCCGTATCCGTTGATGGTCCCCTGGACCATGGTGCACCCCGCCTGCACCGCCGCCAGGGAGTTGGCGACGGCGACGCCGCTGTCGTCGTGGCAGTGGATCCCCAGCCGGGCCCCGGGCAAGGCGGCCCGCACCTCCCGCACCACCCCGGCCAGCGCATCGGGCAGGGTGCCGCCGTTGGTGTCGCAGAGGACCAGCCAGTCTGCGCCGCTTTCGAGGGCCGCCCGCAGGCAGGCCAGGGCGTAGGCCGGGTTGGCCCGGTAGCCGTCGAAGAAGTGCTCGGCGTCGAAGATGACCTCCTTGCCCCGGGCCTTCAGGAAGGCCACCGTCTCCCCGATCATCCGCAGGTTCTCCTCCAGGGTGGTGAGGAGGGCCTGGGTGACGTGGAAGTCCCAGGACTTGCCCACCACGCAGACGGCCTCTGTCCCGGCGTCCAGGAGAGCTTTGAGGCTGGGATCCTCTTCGCACCGCACCCCTGCCCGGCGGGTGGCGGAGAAAGCCACGAGCCGCGCCTGCCGGAGGGGCGCCTCCCGCATGGCGGCGAAGAACTCCGCGTCCTTCGGGTTGGAGCCAGGCCATCCGCCCTCGATGTACGGGACGCCGAACTGGTCGAGGCGCCGGGCGATGCGGACTTTGTCCGCCACGGAGAAGCTAATCCCCGCCCGCTGGCTCCCATCCCGCAGGGTGGTGTCGTACAGCACGATCCGGCTCATCGCTCTGTGCCTCCCTCTCTTCCCGCCCGTCCCCGGGCGTTGATCTCACGGGAAATGGAAAAGGCCCCTCGTCCCGCAAGGGACGAGAGGCCTGACCTCCCGCGGTACCACCCTTGTTGGCCAGTGACGGCCCACCTCGCAGGTACGGCCGTGGGGCAGCCCGGCACCCGGCTGTTCCGGTGCCGGCCAGCGCCGCAGCGGCGATACCCTCTCCCGGTAACGGGGGAGCACCGGCCGCGCCTACTGGGCGGGGGCGCCGTTCGGGCGGCGGCGTACCGGGGGTGCCAGGGGGCACCGCACCGGCAGGGAAGGGGATCTTCACCCGGGGTTCCGGACGGGACTTCCAGCCGCACCCGCTTCCCTGCTCCTGCCGGGTCGAGGCGGTGCGGCGGCGGAGGAGCCGGGAACGGGGGGTCCCGCTCTCTGGGCCGGAAGGCCAGAGCGGCCCGACAGCCGTAAGGTCGGTCACGCCTTGGGATGCCAGGGCCGCACCGGGTTACTCGTCCTTCCTGCGCCTTTGGCCGTGTATGCGGCTCGCAGCCCGGGAGCCGCAGCGGAGTGTCTCGATTTATTTGTAACTATAGGAACGAATGCGACGATTGTCAAGTGGGGCGATCTATCCACCCCACACCGCCGGCGCTACGGCCCGGACCGCGGCGTCCACCACCTCTACCAGCCGGTCGGCTTCGGCTTCGGTCAGCACCAGGGGCGGCGTGAGGAGGATCACCGGGGTGTAGGGACAGACGCCGATGATCACACCGCGCCGGAAGCACTCGGCCTCCACCCGGAACTGGCTCCCCTGGGGCCAGGGCCGGCCGTCGGTGGCCAGGGGGATGCCGATGAGGAGCCCCTTGCCCCGGACCTCGGCGAAGTGGGGGTTGCCGGTGGCCCGGAAAGCGGCCATCAGCCGCTCCCCCAGGATTGCGGCCCGCTCCGGGAGCCGCTCCCGGAGGAGGATGTCGATCGCGCCCAGGGCGACCCGGGCAGCCACCGGGTGGCCGCCGTAGGTATGGCCGTGGAGGAAAGGCATCCCGGCCTCCTCCAAGGCCTGGACCACCCGCCGGTGGCAAAGGGTGGCCCCCATGGGCAGGTAACCCGAGGTCAGTCCCTTGGCGGTGGCCAGGAGGTCCGGGGTGACGCCGAAGACGTCCTGGAGGCACCAGAGGCCGCCGCACCGGCCGAAACCGGTGAGGACCTCGTCGGCGATGAGGAGGATGCCGTGCCGGTCTAGAAGCTCCCGCACCGCCGGCCAGTATCCCTCCGGCGGCACCGTCACCCCGCCCACCGCCGGGATGGGCTC
Source organism: Bacillota bacterium (assembly GCA_021890795.1). Classification (GTDB taxonomy): domain Bacteria; phylum Bacillota; class Sulfobacillia; order Symbiobacteriales; family ZC4RG38; genus ZC4RG38. The sequence continues at coordinate 3,555 of JAKKUO010000042.1, forward strand.
GGCGAGGAGGGCGGCCACGGTCTCCGGCCCCTCCCGCTCCAGGGTGGCGGCCAGGGCGTCCAGGTCCCCGGGGGGGACGTGGACGAAACCGGGCACCAGCGGCCCGAAGGGGTCCCGGTGCGGGGCGAGGCCGCTGGCAGAGAGGGCGCCGAAGGTGGAGCCGTGGTAGCCGTTTTCGAAGGCGAGGATCTTGTAGCGCTGGACCTCCCCCCGGGCCCGGTGATAGGCCCGGGCCAGCTTGATCGCGACCTCCACTGCCTCCGCGCCGCCGGGGGTGAAGTAGACCGTCTCCAGCCCCGGCGGGGCGATCTCCGCCAGCCGGGCGGCGAGTTCCACCGCCGGCCGGTTGCTGAACCGCCAGTAGGTATGGTAGTAGGGAAGCTCTGCCATCTGCTCCGCCGCGGCCTCGGCCAGCTCCCGCCGGCCGTAGCCGATGTTCACCAGGCAGAGGCCGCCCTGGGCGTCCAGGTAAGCCCGGCCCTCGCTGTCCCAGACGGTGGAGCCTTCCCCCCGGACGATGATCACCGGCCCGAGTTCCCGAAAGACCCGGAAGTCGTGCTCCGAGTGGAGGTAATGGCGGGCCTGCAACTGCTTGAGGGTGGCCGGATCCGGCGGTGCCGGCCGGCCCGGGGTGTGGTTCGGTTCTGGCATGGTTCACCCTCCCGTCATCGGCTCCTCCCCGTCGGCCGGCTCCTCGGCGTCGACCCACCGGAGGAGGGGCACCAGCTGGAGCTCCCCGTCGTGGCGCCAGTGGGGCGCCGGTTCCTGGCTCCGGCCGAGGGGGCAGAGGCGGCTCAGCCCCAGGGGTGCCAGGGTCGCGGCCAGGGCGAGGCCCCGGTCCCGGGGGCCGGCAAAGCTGCAGGTCTGCAGGTATCCGGCCCAGGGGGCGAGGTGCTGCGGCAGGTCCGCAAGGTCTCTGACGGCATAGACCCGGACGAACCGGTTGAGGGGCGAGGGCCGGAGGCCTTCGGCCGGGGCCGGTTGGAAGACCACCGTCCAGGCGGTGGAGCCGGGGCTGGCCCAGACCCGGGTGCCCGGGGTGAACCGGGCCTCGCTCCGGGCGAGCTGAATGGCCGCGGCGGCCTCGGGGGAGAGGGGAGCCCGGGGCCATCGGGTGCTCAGCTCTGCCAGGGCGCCGGCCAGGGCCTCGGCAAAGGCCGCCGGGGAGACGGCGCCGCCTTCCTCCACCCAGAGGGCGTGGGGCGAGACGCAGCCCTGCTGGTCGAAGAAGGCCACGTCCCGGGCCGCCCGCCGGGCGAGGTCCGGCAGCCGCTCCGGGGTGAGGGCCTCCCGGGCGACGCAGCCGAAGCTCAGCTTCTGGCCGTGGCGGAGGAGCCGCACCCCCGGCGGCAGGGCCTGGGCGAGGGCGTCCAGGGAAGCATCGGCCCCGAAGGCCACCACCGCTTCTGCTCGCCGGAAGGCCGCCCGGTGGAGTTCTGCCGCCTCCCCGGGCCAGTAGGCCGCCGCGACGCAGGCTCCAAGCTCCGGGTCCACCTCTGCCAGGGAGCGGCACCAGAGGGCGGCGAAAAGCGGCTCCCCCGCGGCGGTCTTGGCCAGGGCCGCGCTTCGGACCAGCAGGGCGGTGGCCAGGTGGAAAGCGGGGATCCCCGGCACGTTGCCGCTGAAGACAAAGCCCGTCAGCTCCGGCCCAAAGGCCCGGGTCCAGCCCCGGCCCCCGGGGTGCGGGACCCAGCCGTCCAGGGCCCCCGGCGGGACCTCGGCGGCCAGGAGGGCGCCGAGGCCTTCCCGGCCGGCCCGGGCGGCCCCGGCGGCCAGCCCCCAGGCCACGGTCTCCGGCGCGTAGCCGGTGGCCGCGGCGATCCACCGTTCCGCTTCCCGGCGGAGGGGGTAGGCCGGGTCCTGCCAGCGCCGGGCGACGGCGTCGAGGCTCGCCAGGAGGGAGGCGGTGCTCCGGCCGGCGAGGTACCGCCGCCGGTTGGCCACGAGGAGGGCCGCCAGCCGGTCGAGGTCCTCCGGGGTGAGGACGGGTACCTCAACCTCGGCCCCGCCCACCGGCAGGGTTCGAGTCGGCACCTCCAGCCCCGGGAGCCAGGCGGCCACCGGGGCCGCAGGCGGCCGGGGGGTCACGGCCCATCCCCCTGTTCCCCGCCCAGGGCCAGGTCCGCGGCGATGGAACAGCCCCGGGCCACGGCTCCTGGAGCCCGCCCCAGGACCACAAAGCCGCCGGGGACCTCCCGGCCGAGGTCCTGGGTGAGGAGGAAAGCCGCAGAGTCGAGGTTTGCGAGGTCTACCACCTGGATCAGCCCGACCTCGCCGGGGCCGGCGGGGGCCAGGGTCTCCGGGTCCCGGATCACCACCCGGGTCCAGGGCGGCCCCTGCTTGGGTCGGGGGAAGCCCGTGGGGCCGCCCCGGAGGGCGGGCTCGTAGAACTGGCTGGAGAGCTCGCACATGCCGTACTGGTTGACGATCCGCTCCGGCGGGATCCCCAGCCGGTCGGCCATCAGGGCGTAGAGGTCGGCCTGGGGCATCTCCCGGGACCGGCCCTTGAAGCCGCCGGTCTCCATCGCCCGGGAGCCCGGGGGCAGCCGGAACCGCCGGCCTTCCCCGGCGAGCCAGTCCAGGAAGTGGACGAAGGCGAAGGCGGTGCCCAGGAGGAGTACCGGCTGCCCGGTGGCCTCCGCGGCGGCCAGGGCGTCGGCCAGCTCCTGGTACCGGAGCTGTCCCTCCTGCCAGAAGAACCGGCTCCCCGGCGCGCCCAGGACCTCCAGGATCACCCCGAAGTAGAAGCTGAGGCTGGAGTGGGGCGCTTCCGCCGGGGAGGGGGCCAGGACGAAGATCGGCAGCGAGGCGCCGTCGGGGAGCAGGTAGTGGGCAAAAGGCGGCAGCAGGGCCGCCCGGTAGAGGTCCAGGGTCCGGAAGTAGTGCCGGCCCCGCTCCTCGGGCCCCCGGGTGGTGCCGGAGGTCATGAAGACCGCCGCGGCCTCGGCCGGGTCGCCGGTGAAGACCGTCGCCTGCTTGAAGGCCGTCACCGGCAAGGGCGGGATCTCCAGCCAGTGCCCCACCCGGCCGGGGCGGACCCCCTGCTCCTCCCAGTAGGCCCGCAGCACCGGGTTCTCCTCGTACTGGTAGGCGAAAAGCCGCAGGGCGAGGGCGTCGAAGGCCGCCGGGCTGAGGGCCCCGGGCCCCTCCAGGCCGGCCCGGAGCACCTGGAGCAGCTCCTGCATCAGGGCTTTCCGGTCGCTCTTCATCCTGCATCCTCCTCTGGCGGCGGGATCCGCACCCCTCGCACCCGTCTGGCGGCGGGATCTGTGTCCCTCACACCTCTCTGGCGGCGGGAACCCTCTCTCATACCCCTCTGGCGGCGGGATCCCAGATGATCTTGTGGATCTGCAGCTGCAGCCGGGCCTCCAGCCGGTCCCGGAGAATCCACTCCGCCAGCCGGCGGGGCTCCAGTTCCCCCCAGACCGGGCCGAAGAGGATGTGGACCCGGCCCTGGAGCCGGTAGCGGTCGATCAGCTCCCGGGACCAGCGGTAGTCCTCCTCGTTCCCGACCACGAACTTGACCTCGTCCGGGTCGGCCACCTGCTCCAGGTTGGCGAAGCACATCCGGTGGGACTCCCCGGAGGAGGGGGTCTTCATGTCGAGGATCCACCGCTGTCGGGGCCGGTGCAGCCGCCACGGGCGGATGTCAATAGAGCCGCTGGTCTCGACGGAGAGCTCGTACCCCTCCGCCTCCAGCCGGTCGAAGAAGGCCTGCAGCTCCTCCCGGGGTTGCAGGAGGGGTTCACCCCCGGTCAGGCAGACCCGCCGGCAGCCGTACCGGCGCACCTCTGCCAGCACCTCGTTCAGGCTCATCTCGGTGCCGCCGGAAAAGGCGTAGGTGGTGTCGCAGTAGCGGCACCGGAGGTTGCACCGGCTGGTGCGGACAAAGACCGTGGGCAGGCCCACCGAGGAGGTCTCGCCCTGGATGGAGAGGAAGATCTCGGTAATGCGCACCCCTCACCCTCCCCCCGGCCGGGGGCCGGTGCCGGTACCTGGCGGGAAGCACCCCGCCCCCTCGGGAAACCGGGCTTCCCCCTCAGGCCAACGGCCGTCGTCTTCCCGGCCAGCCTCCCAGTCGGCCCGGGTCAGGGTGACGTAGGAGGTGGGGGTCTCCCAGATGCGAATCCGCTCGGGGAAGAGGTGGGGGTACCGGGGCCGGACGTGCCGGTCCCAGTAGTTGAAGAACCAGACCGCCAGGTTCTCCGCGGTGGTGTTGGCCGTGGGAATGACCTCGTTCAGGTACCGGTGATCCAGCACCCGTTCGTAGAACTCCTTGAAGATGGCCTTGAGGTCGGTGAAGTCCACGACGATGCCCCGCCGGTCCCGGGGGCCCCGGACGGTCAGTTCCACCCGGTACGTATGGCCGTGCAGTTCGTGGCACTTGCCGACGTACTCCGCGATCCGGTGGGCCGCGTCGAAGGTGAAAATCTTGGTGACCTCCAGCATGACCGGCACCGGCCAGACCTCCCTTGTGCCATGGGGGCGCCGATACAGTGGCGGCGCCGGACTTCATCGGCCCGGCGCCGCCGACGTACCGCTCACAGGCGCACCCTGCGCTGCCGTTTTGTTGACGCGGGTGGCGGCGACCGCGGGGCCAGAGGCCCGGACAAGTCCACCCTAGTGTACCACGTTCCGGGTTGCGTGCACAGGTGCCGGCGACGCTCCGTTGGCGATCGGCATCTGCAGTGCTATTGTTAACAAGGGTGCTGCAAATGAGTAGGGACTCCCGTTCCCCTCGACAGCGGCTGCAAAGACCCGTGCTGAGGTGGCGGGAGTCTTGAGGAAGTGTCTGGGGTTGGAACGCTGGCGCAAAGAACTGTACGTCCTCTGGGTCTGCAACTTCGTGGTCAACCTGGGCTTCAGCCTGGTCATGCCCTTCCTGCCCTTCTACGTGCAGGAACTGGGGGTCACGGAGGCCCGCCAGGTGGAACTCTGGACCGGTGCGATCTTCGCCGCCAACTTTGTCACCATGACCTTCTTCTCCCCCATCTGGGGGGCGGTGGCGGACCGGACCGGCCGGAAGCTCCAGATGCTGCGGAGCGGCTTCGGCATGGCCCTGGTGGTCGGGCTGATGGGTCTGGCCCGGAACGTGTGGCAGCTCCTGGGGCTGCGGCTGCTCCAGGGGGTCTTCTCCGGGTTTATCCCGGCCTCTACTGCCTACATGGCCGCCAACGTCCCCCAGGAGCGCGCGGGCTGGGCCCTTGGGGTGCTGCAGACCGCCGGCGCCGCTGGGACGGTGATTGGGCCCTTGGTGGGAGGACTTCTGGCCCGGGCCATCGGCGGCTACCGGCCCATCTTCTTTCTCACCGCCGGCGCCTGTTTTCTTGCCGGCCTGGTGGTGCTGCTGGTGATCCGGGAGCGGTTCACCCCACCGCCCCACGCCGGGCAGACGAGCTTTGTCGCCGAACTGCGCCAGGACCTGCGCCAGACCGCGGCCAACCCGGTGCTCCTGGCGATGATGGTGGTCTACTTCTTCAACTTCTTCGGCCTGCAGACCGTGGAGCCGATCCTCACCCTCTTCCTCCAGACCCTGGACACCCCTGCCGAGTGGGTCGACGTGATGGCCGGTGCCATCTTCAGCGCTAGCGGCATCGCCAACGTGATTTTCGCCCCCCTGCTGGGGCGGGTGGGGGACCGGGTAGGCTACAAACGGGTGCTGATCTACGCCCTGGGGGGAGCGTCGGCCCTGTACCTGCTCCAGGGGCTGGTGAACAGCGCCTGGCAGCTTCTGGTCCTGCGGTTTCTCCTGGGGGTCTGCCTGGGCGGCGGCTTCCCGGCGGCCAATGCCCTGGTCGCCCGGGCGGCCGGCCGGGAGTTCCAGGGCCGGGCCTTCGGGCTGGTGAACAGCGCGATCTTCATCGGCGACGTGGTAGGTCCCCTGGTGGGAGGGCTGGTGGCCTCGGCCTGGGGGCACCAGATGGTCTTCCCGGTTACCGCTGCGGCCCTGATGTTCAACCTCCTCTGGGTGCAGCGGAAGGTGCCGGAGGACCCAGGGCGGGGGGCGGCCGGGGACCCGGACCGCTTGACGCCCTTGCCGGGCCGATGATACGACTTCCATTGCAAACCAGCCCTGCAGCGAAGGTGGAGGTGGCCGGTCCGTGCTGGTCCGGCGCGACGGCGACTCGCTGCTTCTGATCACCCAGGCGGACCACGGCCGGCTGGCTGGCGAGATGGCCGCGGCGTGGGGCGCGGCTCCCTGGAGCCGCCCCGAGCCTTACGAGGCAGTCTGCCTGGCCACCGCCCTGCACGACGACGGCTGGGAGGCTGCCGATGCCCGCCCGGCCCTGGACCCGGAGAGCGGCGGGCCCCGGCCCTTCTGGGCCCTGCCCTACCGGGAGCGGGCCGCCTTCTACCGGGAAGGGATCGCCGCGGTGGCAGAGCAGAACGCCTACGCCGGCCTTCTGGTCAGCATGCACCTGGCCGCCCTCTGGGACGGCTACGGCATCCGGCCGGCGACGGGCCTCGGGGCGCTGCCGGAGGAGGAGGCCCAGGCAGTGGTCGCCTTTCTCAACGGAGAAGCCGCCCGCCAGGCCGCCCTGCGGGCTCAGGCCATCCAGCGGCTGCGGCAGGAGAAGGAGGTGCGGCGGTTCCAGCGCCGGCTGCAGGTCAACCTGCGCTGGCTGGCCCTCTGGGACTGGCTCTCCCTTCTCCTCTGCCTTGACGCCGACCCTGCCGACAGCCTGGACGGCTCCGGGGTGGTGCCCTCGGCCCTGAGCACCGGGGTGCCCCTGGGGTATTGGGGGGACCGGCGGGTGGACCTCGTGGTGCGCCGGCTGGGGCCCGGGCGCTTTGCCCTGGACCCGTACCCCTTTGTCCGGGAACCCCTGTACCTGACGGTTCCCGCCCGACGGGTACCCGCCCGGCGGTACCGGTCGGAGGAGGAATGGCTGGCCGCGTTTCGGGAGGCGAAAGTCGAGCGCCTACCCTTTGTTATAATGGCCCTGAGGTGACCGGCGATGGACCTGGAGGAACAGCTCCGGTTGCTTCCGGACCGGCCCGGCGTCTACATCTTCCGGGACGCGGCGGGCCGGATCCTGTATGTGGGCAAGGCCCGCAGCCTGCGCCACCGGGTCCGGCAGTACTTCCAGGCCAGCCGGAACCTGCCCCCCAAGGTGCAGGTGATGGTGCCTCAGATCGCCCAGATCGAGCACATCGTCACGGACAACGAGGTCGAGGCCCTGATCCTGGAGTCCAACCTGATCAAGCGGCACAAGCCCCGCTACAACATCCGGCTCCGGGATGACAAGCATTACCCCTACATCCGGCTCACCCTCCACGAGGAGTGGCCCCGGGTGCTGATCGCCCGGCAGATGCGGAAGGACGGCTCCCGGTACTTCGGCCCCTACACCGCCAGCGGGAGCGTCCACGAGACCCTGAAGCTCCTGCGCCGGCTCTTCCCCTTGCGGACCTGCAGCGATCCGTCCCGGTACCCCCGGGCATGCCTCCAGTGGCACATCGGCCGGTGCCTGGCCCCGTGCCTCCCCCAGGTGGACCGGGAGGCCTACATGCAGGCGGTCCGGGACGTGGAGGCCTTCCTCGAGGGGAAGGTGGACGACGTCCTTCGCCGGCTGCGGCAGCAGATGGAGGAGGCCGCGGAGCGGCTGGAGTTTGAGCGGGCCGCGGAGATCCGGGATCGGATCCGGGCCGTCGAGCAGATCGCGGAGCGGCAGAAGATCATCACCGACGACATGCAGGACCGGGACGTGATCGCCTGCGCCGTAGAGCAGGATGAGGCCTGCGTCCAGGTCTTCTTTGTGCGGCAGGGCAAGCTCGTGGGCCGGGACAGCTTTGTCCTCACCAGCGTCGAGGGCCAGAGCCCCGGGGAGATCCTGGGGGCGTTCCTCCAGCAGCATTACAACCGGACCAACTTCATCCCGCCGGAGATCCTGGTGGCGGAGCGGCCGCCGGAGGCGGAACTGCTGGAGGAGTGGCTCAGCCAGAAGCGGGGCAGCCGGGTCCGGCTGCACGCGCCCAAGCGGGGGGAGAAGCGGCGGCTGGTGGAGCTGGTGATCCAGAACGCCCAGGAGGCGATGGTGGAACGGCGCAGCCAGCGGGAGCGGGACCTCGCTGCCACCCGGGGGGCCCTGGAAGAGCTGCAGCAGGCCCTGGGCCTGCCCACGGTGCCCTACCGGATCGAGTGCTACGACATCTCCCACGTCCAGGGGACCGACGTGGTGGCCGCCATGGTGGTCTTCGAGGACGGGGTGCCGAAGAAGAGCGATTACCGGAAGTTCAAGATTCGGGTGGACCAGAACAACGACTTCGCCAGCATGGCGGAGGTCATCACCCGGCGGTTCCGCCGGGGGCTGGCGGAGCGGGAAGCCCTGGCCGCGGCTGCGGCCGGGGCCCAGGCGCCGGCGGCGGAGGGGAAGGGTGGCTCGCTGGCTGCCCCAGGGGCCCAGGTGCCGGCCGATGGGGAGGCCCTGGCCGCGGAGGCCCCGGCGGCCTACCCTGGGGACGGAGGCGGCGACCGCACCCGCCGGGGCGGCCGGCGGACAGCGGCCGAGCCCAAGTTTGCCGCCTTCCCGGACCTGGTGATCATCGACGGCGGCAAGGGGCAGCTCAGCGCGGCCCGGGAGGCGATGCGGGCCCTGGGGGTGGCGGACATTCCCACCTTTGCCCTGGCCAAGGAGGAGGAGGTGCTCTTCCGGGAAGGGGACCCGGAGCCCATCGTCCTGCCCCGGGGGAGCCATGCCCTGCACCTGCTGCAGCGGATCCGGGATGAGGCCCACCGGTTTGCTGTCACCTTCCACCGGACTCTGCACCGGAAGGGGATGCGCCGGTCGCTCTTGGACGAGGCGCCGGGCATCGGGCCCAAGCGGAAGCAGGCCCTGCTGCGGCACTTCGGCTCCCTCCGCCGGATCCGGGAGGCCTCGGTGGAGGAGCTGGCCGCGGTACCCGGGATGACCCGGGAGGCGGCGGAGCGGCTGGTGGAGTTCCTGGAAAACGCCCCCGACGAATAACGGCTCAGAACCCCCCGGCAGCCGGGCTCGTCTTATTCACAGCAGGGTTTCCCTCGGGACACGAACCGTCCACACCGGTGAAAACCGCCCACGGCTGTGTGGGCCGTCCATGCATATGCGGGCCGGACACGCCTGGGCCACCCCTCCGCCGACATCCCTGGACCTGCCGAAGGGAGAGCGAAGCGCCGTGCGCTCCCGGACCTGCCATCTGCTGCCCCTGCCCCTGTGCCACCTGCCTCTTTCCACTGCTTCGGCCCCGTGGTCTCCGACCCCGTGGTTCCGCCGGGTCGGGGCCCTGCTGGCGGCACTCCTCCTCGCCGGCTGTGGGGTGGCCGCCCCGCCGGCCGGCCATGCTGCCCGGCCTGCCGGGCCGGCGCCGGCGGAAGGCGACCCGGCCCATCCCCGGGACGGCGAGCCCCCGGTGACCTCCGGTGAGGCGCCGCCGGTGACGGAGCCCCAGGGCGGGGCCCAGCCCTCGGAGCCGCAGGGGCCGTCGGCGGGGAAGACCCCGCCGGAGTCGCCGGCCGGGGAGCCGCCCGCGGCGTCCCCGGTGCGGTGGTACCAGAAGGCGCCGGGGTACCCCCTCACCACCGACGACCCGGCGGCCCGGGGGCGGAAGGTGGCGATGCTCACCTTTGACGACGGCCCGAACCCGGGTACCACCGAGCAGATTCTGGATGTGCTGAAGCAGTACAACGTCCGGGCGGTCTTCTTCGTTACCGGGTACGGGGCCCGGCACACCGACCTGCTCCGCCGGATCGCCGCGGAAGGGCACATCATCGGCACCCACACCATGACCCACGCCAACCTCCGGGAGCTGAGTCGGGAAGAGCAGCGGCGGGAGATCGTGGGGGTAAACGAGATGGTGGAGGCCGCCACCGGGCAGAAGGTGCGCTACTTCCGGCCGCCCTTCGGCGCTTACAACGAGGACACCCTGGCCCTGATGGAGGAGCTGGGCCTGGAACTGATCAACTGGAGCCACGGTTCCCGGGACTGGGTCGGGGTGGCGAACGGGTGGAAGGATCCGGCCCTGGTGGTCCGGGACGTCCTGGCCGAGGAGCCGCCGGATTCCCAGGCGACCCGGCTTCACCCCGGGGCGATCATCCTCCTGCACGACACCCTGCCGCATACCGCGGCGGCCCTGCCGGCCATCCTGGAAGGGCTGGCGGAGAAGGGGTACGAACTGGTGACCCTGGCGCCGTGAGGTGGAGCCGTGGGATCCGGAAGAGGCATACCGTGACGGGCGGTGGCGACCGTACGCGGCTGCCCCGGGGCAAGGTGCCCCGGGGCAGCTTTCCAGTGCGCGCAAGACGCAAACGGGGAGGAACCAAACGGGGACGAACCCAACGGGGGGAACCGGGCATGGAACCGACCATGGAACCGATCCTGGCTGTGGTCACGCCCCTGGTCTGGACCCTGGACTACTACCGGGACGCCTACGGGGTGGCGGATCCGGAGGAACTGGCCCTCATCCAGTTGGAGGATATGGAACGGGCCCGGCGGATGGAGATCGCACTCCGGGACCTGTACGGCCTGGATGCGGACCTCACCCGGCCCCGGAACCGGGAGGGGCCGGAGGAGGAGATCGGCACTCCCGAGGAACTGCGGGCGCTCCGGGAACTGGCGGCCGCCGCGGCGGGCTTTACCCTGGCGGATTACCACGAAGGGCGGGTGCCGCCGGGCTACCTGTACCAGCACCTGATCAACCACGACGAGGCCGACGGCTACTACCTGCCCCTGGACTTCCCCCAGCCCTTCTGGCTGGGGGATGAGGAGGAAGGGGACGAGGTGCTCTCGGTGGGGTCCGCGGTGGCCCTGCGCCGGGAGCTGGAGGCCCTCCGGCCGGTGCTGGCGGAGCGATTTCCCCGGGAGATGGCGGCGGTGGAGCGGGGGAGCCTGCCCCCGGCCGGGCCGGTCCGGGTCTGGGCGGCGCTCCTCCGGCTGGCCGGGGCCAGCCTGGAGCTCGACCTGCCGATTCAGCTGGGGTAAGGCCGGACGCTCGGTGGGGCCCGGGGCTAGCGGTCGAAGGTCATTGCCAGCTCCCCGGCGACGTAGCTTGCGTAGAGCAAGAGGACGGCGGCGAGGGGCCACCAGTGGCTCAGCCAGGTGCCGAAGTCCCGGCCTTGGACCTGCCCGCCGGCCCTGACCGGTTCACCGGCCCGGGGCAGCAGGGGATCCGGGTACCGGGGCAGGCTCCGGGCCACCGCCACCAGCGCCGGCAGGGCGACGAGGGCCGCAGCAGCCCAGAGCAGCACCATCCCGAGGGGGATCTCCGTGGTCGCCTCTCCGGCGGGGACCGCGGACCGGGAGAGGAAGTAGGCCCCCAGGGTGATGCCGTTGTGGAGCCCGTGCATCACCACCGTGGGCAGGATGGAGCTGGTGCGCAGGGCGACATACGACAGGACCATCCCCAGCGCGGCCAGGGCCGGCAGCCGGATCAGGGACATATGGGCCAGGCCGAAGAGCAGGCCTGTCCACACCCAGGCCCAGGGGACGCCCAGCTCTCCGTAGCCGGAGAGGAGGAAACCCCGGAAGGCAAACTCCTCGGCCAGGGCCGGCACGAGGACCATCACCCCGACCAGCGCCCACCGGGGCAGGGGTTGGTCCAGAAGGGGCTGGTACGGGTTCGGCGGCTGGCCGCCCAGGCGGCTCACCACGTACAGGGGCAGGAGGGAGAGCCCCTGGACCGCTACCCACCCCAGGGCCGCCATCAGGACCGCCTTCCCGATCACTGCAAGTCCCACCGGCCGGAGCCGGAAGATCGCGGGCAAAGCCCGCCGGCCGGCCGGGAGGCTGATGGCCAGGGGCAAGGCGACGAAAATCAGCAACTGCGTCAGGGCGATCCCAGCCAGGCCAAGGGGCTGGACGAGCCGGGGCAGGGCGTGGCTGAGCATGACCGCGGCCAAGAAGTAGAGGTTGGCGAGGCGGACTGTCGGACGGCGCGCGGGCCGGACCGTGGGCTGATCCAGGACTATCCTCTCCTTCGCGGGGGGATCAGCGTAGAGGGTTTCGCTGAAGGGTTGACGGGCTATCGGGCGTCCAAAGGGATCGGAGTGGCGGCCATGGGAGGGGTGCAGGTGGAACGGGATGAGGCGCTGGCCCTCGCTGCCCGGCAAGGGGATGAAAGGGCCTTCGCGGCCTTGGTGGAGCGCCACCAGGGCCGGGTCTACCGCACCCTGTACGCCATGGTGGCCGACCCGGTGGAGGCCCAGGACCTGACCCAGGAGGTCTTCCTCAAGGTCTTCCGGGCCCTGTCGGGGTACCGGGGGGATGCGGCCTTCACCACCTGGCTCCACCGGCTGACGGTGAACGTCGGCCTGGACTGGCTCCGGGCCCGCCGGCGCCGGCCGGTGCAGGTGCCCCTGGAGTTCCCGGAGGATGGCGACCGTTCCGACCGGCAGTTCCCCGACACCGAATCGGGCCCGGAGGAGGCCGCGGTCGGGGAGGAGGGCCGCCGCCGGCTGGTCCGGGCCCTGCAGGGCCTTCCCCCCATCTACCGGCAAGTGATTCTCCGTTACCACTTCCAGAACCTTTCTTATCAGGAGATTGCCGCGGAACTGGGGGTTTCGGTCCGAACCGTCGAAACCCGGCTCTACCGGGCCCGGGCTCTGCTCCGCAAGGTCCTCGACGAGGAGGAGGGGGAGGATGGAGTTGGCCTGCGGGAGCGTGCGGCGTCGACTGGGATCGTACCTGGCCGGGGAGTTGCCACCTGACGTGGCCGGCCGGGTGGACTGGCACCTCCGGCGCTGCGCTGCTTGCCGCCGGGAGCTGGAACGGGAGCGCCGGCTCTTCCTGGCGCTGGCGGACCCCCGGCTGCAGACCCAGGTCATGGCGGCACCGCCCCCCCTGCCGCCGGACTTCACCACCCGGGTGATGGCCCGGATTCGGGCGGAGCGGCGCCGGCGGGCGGGCCTCAGGGGCCTGCTCGCCGCCGGCTGGGGCCGGTGGGAGTGGGCCTCGGTGGCCTACGGCCTTTCCGCCTGCCTGGTGGTCTCCGCCGGCAGCAGCCCCCTGGTGCGCTCCCGGGTCGCCGGGGTGGTGGCGGCCTGGCTGGCTCCGCTCCTGGACCGGGTGGTCGGGCTCTGGGCGGACCTCGTGGTCCGGGCAGCCGGCCATCCGGCAGCCCTCAAGCTGGTCCTGCTTTACCATCTTTGCTTTGGCGGTTAGCGCCGCGGAAGGAAGGGAGCGTCCATGCACTGCCGGGTCCATCCGGAGCGGGAAGCCCACGCCCTGTGCGTCATCTGCGGCGGGCCGGCCTGCGCCGACTGCCTGGTCACCCTCCACGGCCAGGAGTATTGCCGGCCCTGCCTGGAGCGGCTGGTGGCGGAGGCCTCCGATACTCCCGGGGGTAAGGAGGGCCCCCGGGCGGCCAGCGATGCCGGTGATGCTCAGGCGAACGGGTCGATGAACGGGCCGACCCTGGCGGGCAAGAGCGATCGACTGGCGATCCTGCTGGCCCTCTTCCCGGGCCTCGGCCATGTCTACCTGGGGCTGAAGGTCCGGGGGGTGCAGATGCTGGTCGGCTTCGCCCTCGCCATGATTGCCGTGAACCTGTTGGGGCTGGACCACGTCTTTGACCCGTGGCTTGGCCTCGTGGCCGTCTTCTTCAGCGTCTTTGAGACCCGGGAGGCTATCGGCCGGCTCCGCCAGGGCCAGCCGGTCCAGGACACCCCCCTGGTGAAGCTGCAGAACCTCCCCGACCCGGAGAGGCTCATCGCCTACGGCCTGATTACCGTCGGCACCCTGGCGCTGGTTCGGGTGCTCCTCAGCCCGTTCTGGGACCAGTGGCTGCGTCACCTGGGGCTGAGCCACTTCCATCTGGAACAGGGTCTGCTGGCGATGCTGCTCATCGCCGCCGGGGTCTGGATGCTCCGGGGCGGCCAGCGGCAGCAGTCCTCGTGACGGCAGCAGCCCTCGTGACCGGGGGCGGCGCGGGCAGCCGCGGCGCCCGGGACCCTGCGGCCCCCTTTTGAAACAGGGGGCGCCGGTCTATAATTTCATACCGTATGGACAAGATGCAGTACGCGATTGGCATCGACCTCGGCGGCACCAAGGTGGCGGCCGGTGTGGTGGATGGGCAAGGCCGGATCCTGGGCCGGAGCCACCGGCCGACGGAGGTGGACCGGGGCCGGGAGGTTGTGCTGGAGAACACGGTCCGGGCGGTCCGGGAGGCCCTGGCCCGGTCGCCCCGTTGGGTGCGGGGGCGGATCCAGGCGGTGGGGGTGGGGGCGCCGGGGACCGTGGAGGCGGGCACCGGCCGGGTGCTCCTGGCCCCCAACCTGCGCTGGCAGGACGTGGCCCTGGGCCAGCTCCTCCAGGAACGGCTGCAGATGCGGGTCTACGTGGACAACGATGCGAACTGCGCGGCGCTGGGCGAACTGTTGGCCGGGGCCGGCCGGGGCTCCCGGCACCTGCTGGTGATCACCCTGGGCACCGGGGTGGGCGCGGGCCTGGTCCTGGACGGCCAGCTCTACCGGGGCGCCGGGGGCTTTGCCGGCGAGGTCGGCCACATCCCGGTACTGCCCGACGGCCCCCTCTGCGGGTGCGGCCGCCGGGGCTGCCTGGAGACCCTCTGCAGCGCCACCGCGGTGGCGGCCATGGCCCGGCAGGCGGTGAGCGACGGCCGGGGTGCGGCCATCGTGGCGGCGGCCCGCCGGATCGCCCAGGGACAGGTGGACGCCCGGGCGGTGATGGCCGCGGCCCGGTGGAAGGACCCGGTGGCCCTGGCCATCCTCCGGGAGGCGGGGACCTACCTGGGGATTGGTCTGGCGATCCTGGTCAACCTCTTCAACCCCGAGCGGATCGTGGTGGGGGGCAGTCTGGCTCGGGCCGGGGAGGCCCTGCTGGGCCCGGCCCGGGAGGAGCTGGCCCGCCGGGCCTTGCCGGGGCTGGCCCAGCAGGTGGCGGTGGTGGCGGCCGAACTCGGCAACCAGGCCGGGGTGGTGGGCGCTGCGGCCCTGGCCCTGGGCTGGGGGCGGAAGGAGCCGGGCCCCGGGCCGGAAGGGGCGGCCCGGGCGGGGGCGGAACCGGCGGAGGGCTGACCGGCCGCCTCAGGCCCGCCAGTTGGCCAGGAGTACCCCTGTGGCGATGAGAAGACCCCCGGCGAAGAACCCCAGGCTCAGGGGCTCGTCCAGGAGCCACCAGCCGAGGAGCGTCCCCACCACCGGCTGGGCAAAGAAGAAGACCGCACCGCTCCCCGCGTCCAGCAGTTCGAAGCCCCGGTTGTACAGGTAGAAGGCCAGGGCGGTGGAGACGGTGCTGATGTAGACCACCCCCAGCCAGGCCAGAGGTGGCCAGGCGGCCACGGGGACGGGATGGGGCTCGAGGATCGCCAGGGGTAGGTTCAGCAGCGCCCCGGCCACGCAGGCCCAGAAGGTAGTGGCCAGGGCGCCGTGCCGGGCGGAGAACTCCTTGCCCATCACGGTGTAGAGGCCCCAGGTGAGCCCGGCCACCAGGAGCAGGAGCTTTCCAGTCAGGGCGGGGCCGGTGTTGCCCACCCAGAGGGCCTCGGGGCCGATCACCGCTGCCACGCCACCGGTGGCCAGGAGGACCGCCAAAGCCTGCCGCAGGGTGATGGGCTCTTTCAGCAGCAGGGCGCCGAAGAGGACGATGAAGGCCGGCGAGGTGGAGGTGATCAGGGAGCCGTTGGCAGCCCCGGCCAGATGGGTGCCGATGAACTGGGTCGTAGACGCCGCCCCAGATGGAGGTGGCCAGGGTCACGTAGAGAGCGCCCCGGAGCTTCAGGGCGGTTCCCTCCTCCCGGTCCAGACAAGAGTAAATACAAATAGTAAATTCCGGCGGACCCGTGGTATCCCTTCCGAATCCGTAGCGCGCGTGCCCCGGGGAACGCCTGGATGCCGCTTCACCCCTTGCGTGGCTACTTGCGCGGACTACAATAAGGGGTGATACGGGGCCAGTGGCATCCCCTGCAAGTCCGGACTGGGAGTGAAAACATGTTCAATCGCATCGGCGTCCCGGAGCTCTTGCTCATCCTATTGGTCGCGCTACTGCTCTTCGGCCCCAAGAAGCTGCCGGAGCTCGGCCGGAGCCTGGGCCAGGGGCTGCGGGAGTTCCGGCGGGCCACCCGGGAGATCCAGGAGGCGATGGAGGACGAGGAGCCGGCGGGCAACCCCGGCGGGACGGGGTCAGCCGGCGGGGAGGCAAAGGCTGCCGGGAGCGGGAAAGACGGCGGCCAGGACTAGGGCTGCCCATGGACGGCCGGCGGGGCGGCCTTTTTGTTGTGCCCGGGTTGTCGAGGCAGGAACCGCCCCGGCGGGGGCGAAAGTGGGATCGATCCCGCCGGTGGACGGCTGGGGGGTGAGGTGCGATGCTGGCCAAGGAGAACATCCGGCTGGTGATCGTGACCGGGATGTCGGGTGCGGGCAAGACCCAGGCCCTGAAGCACCTGGAGGACCTGGGCTTCTTCTGCGTGGACAACCTGCCCCCCGCGTTCATTCCGAAGCTGGCTGAACTTTGCGTCCAGTCGGAAGGGAAGATCCAGAAGCTGGCCCTGGGGATCGACATCCGGGGCGGCCAGTTTTTCGGACAGATCCGATCGGCCCTGGACGCCCTGGAGCAAGAGGGGCTGGCCTGCACCATCCTCTTCCTCGAGGCCCGGGACGAGGTGCTGGTTCGCCGGTACAAGGAGTCCCGGCACCTCCACCCCCTGGCCCGGGAGCAGGGGCGCACCCTGGAGGCGATCCGGGAGGAGCGGCGGCTCCTGGAGGAGCTCCGGGGCCGGGCGACCCACGTGATCGATACGAGCAACCTCACGACCCACCAGCTCCGGCAGGAGATTACCCGGCTCTTCGCCGGGGGTGAGGACGGAACCAGCCGGACGCTCCTCATCAACGTGGTCTCCTTCGGGTTCAAGTACGGGCTACCCCTGGACGCCGATCTGGTCTTTGACGTCCGCTTCCTGCCCAACCCCCACTACGTGGATTCCCTCAAGGACCGGACCGGCCACGACCCGGAGGTGCAGGAATACGTCTGCCGCTGGAGCGTCACCCGGCGGTTCTTCCGCCGTCTGGTCAGCCTGGTGAGCTTCCTCATCCCCCACTACATCGCGGAAGGGAAGTCCGAACTGACCATCGCCATCGGGTGCACCGGCGGGCAGCACCGGTCGGTGGCCCTGGCCATCCGGCTGGCGGAGTGGCTCCGCCGGCAGGGATACAACGCCCGGGCGCAGCACCGGGACGTGCGGCGGGCAGCAGGGGAGCGTGAAGCATGAACCGGCTGTGGCGCTGGCTCCTGCCCGGGCTCAACCTGAAGCGCTGGCTCCTGGTCTTTGCCGCCGGCGTCTTCCTGGTCGGCTTCAGCCTCTCCCTCCTCCTGGAGGGAGGAGAGCTTTACGCCCGGGTGGAGCGGGGCTTGCGAATCCTGACGATCCAGTGGGCCGCAGAGGGGCTCCGGGCCCCGGTGCCCCTGATCGCGGCCGTGGTGGGTCTGACCGGGCTCGCCCTGGCTTTTTGGGCCGTCTGGCGGCTGGTCAAGGCGATCCTGGAGACCCTCTACCCCGGCGAGCGGGGCCGGGCGGAACGGTACTATCTGCGCCGGCAGCTCTTCCGGGGGCCCAAGGTGGTGGCCATCGGCGGCGGAACCGGTTTGCCGGCGGTGCTGCGGGGGCTCAAGGAGTACACCGCGAACATCACCGCGGTGGTGACGGTGGCCGACGACGGCGGCTCCTCCGGCCGGCTGCGCAGCGAATTCAACATCCTGCCGCCGGGGGACATCCGCAACTGCCTGGTGGCCCTGGCAGACACCGAACCCCTTTTGGAGCGGCTCTTCCAGTACCGGTTCTCCCAGGGGGAAGGGCTCCAGGGCCACCCCTTCGGCAACCTGTTCATCCTGGCCCTCACCGAGACGACCGGGGATTTCTACACCGCCATCCGGGAGTCGAGCCAGGTGCTGGCGGTCCGGGGCCGGGTGATGCCCTCCACCCTGAGCCACGTGGTCCTCAAGGCCCAGCTGGCTGACGGGCGGGAGGTGACCGGGGAGTCCGCGGTGGGCCGAGCCGGGGCCATCCGGCGGGTCTTCCTGGATCCGCCGGACCCGCCGCCCCTGGAGGATGCGATCCAGGCCCTTCAGGAGGCTGATGCCATCGTCCTGGGCCCCGGCAGCCTTTACACCAGCGTCATCCCCAACCTGCTGGTTCCCGGGGTGGCCGAGGCGGTGCGCCGCTCTCCGGCCCTCAAGATTTACGTCTGCAACATCATGACCCAGCCCGGGGAGACCGACGGCTACACCGCCTCCCGGCACCTCCGGGCCCTCTTCGAGCACGCGGGGTACGGGCTGGTGGACTGCATCCTGGTCAACCACGCCCCGGTGCCGGAGCCGGTGCTCCGGCGGTACCGGGCCGAGGGCGCCGAACCGGTCCGGGTGGACCTGCCGGAGTTACACCAGCTCGGTGTCGAGGTGGTGCAGGCGGACCTTCTGGAGGTATCCGGGGGCTGGGTGCGGCACGATCCGGCCAAGCTGGCCTACGCCATCGTCCAGCTCCTTCTCCTCCGGCCGGCCCGGACGGATCGGCCGCCCTGGGAGCAGCTCTGGCTGCGGCAGCGGCTCTTTGAGCAGGGACGGCTGTCGGGGGTCGAGGGGAAGGTTCGGTTGCGGCTGGCCCACGGCCCCCGGGCCGGACTCTGGAGGTGACCGGCCACGTACCCGTCGTTCTCCGTTGCCGTCAAGGAAGAGTTGGCCCACCTCTGGGCGGAGAGCCCGGACCTGCGCCGGGCGGAGTTTGCCGGGCTGGCCCGGGCCTCCGGGAGCCTCACCCTGAGCGGGCGGGGGCAAGTGGGCCTGCGGATGCAGACGGACCACGGCGCGGTGGCCCGGAAACTGCTGCAGCTCGTCCACCGGGAGTATGGCCTGCGGACCGAGGTGCGGGTCCTGCGCCGGCGGCGGCTGCGCAAGAACCAGGTCTACGTGGTGGGGGTGCCCCATCAGGAAGGGCTGGGGGAGGTGCTCCGAGAGGCCGGCATCCTCACCAGGGAGAGCCTCCTGGGCGATCCCCTGCCCCAGGCAGTCCGGGCCCGGGAGAGCTGCGCCCGGGCCTACCTGCGCGGCTTCTTCCTGGGGGCGGGATGGGTCAACCACCCGGAGCGGGAGTACCACCTGGAGCTGGCGGTCCCCGGCTCCGAGGTGGCCGACGCCCTGGGACAACTGCTCTCCGGGATGGGACTGGCGGCCCGGGTGAGCCCCCGCCGGCAGGGGCTGGTGCTCTACCTCAAGGACGGGGACCAGGTCGGCCGGTTCCTGGCCCTCATCGGGGCTCAGGAGATGCTCCTCCGGTACGAGGAGGTCCGGGCGCTCCGGGAGGTCCGGGGCCGGATCAACCGGGAGGTGAACGCGGAGACCGCCAATCTTCAGAAGACGGTGGACGCCGCGGGCCGGCAGCTCGAGGCGATTCGGCGCCTGGTGGCCACCGGCCGGCTCCAGGAGCTCCCCTGGGCCCTGCAGGAGCTGGCGCTGCTCCGGCTGCAACACCCCGAGGCCAGTCTCCGGGAGTTGGGAGAGATGTGCACGCCGCCCCTGGGCAAATCCGGGGTCAACCACCGGATGCGGCAGCTCCTCCAGCTGGGGCGGGAGCAGGGTGAAGGGTGATCGCTGAGCAGGATGAAAGGTGATCTCTGGACAGCGTTTTCTCGGATGAATATTATGATCACAGGATGAATATCCGGCAGGGTGAACAGCCAGGGGGGATCAGGATGGAGCCAGCGGCCAACGTCAACCGGCGCCACTTCTTCCGGGTGCGGCTGGAGAACCATCCTGTGACCCTCCGGGTGCTGTCGGTCGCGGGCCGGCCGGCGGACCTGCCCCCCACCCCGGGCTGGCTAGAGGACGTCAGCGGCGGTGGCTGTGCAGTGGCTTGCGACCTGGACCTGCCCATCCGCCTGGGGCTGGTTCTGGAGGTGGAGTTCCAGCTCGGCGGGGAGACCTTCAAGCTGGTGGCCGAGCCGGTCCGGAAAGTGGACGAACGGAACCGGTACCTCTACGGTCTCGCCTTTGTCGATCCCGCCGAGGGGGTCCGGTCCCGGCTGATCCGGGAACTGCACCGGATTCAGGCGGAGCAGCGGAAGCGCCGGGAGGCGGCGAAGGCGCCTTGAGAAAAGAGTCCGGGTCCGGGAGCATGCTCCCGGACCCGTTGTCTGTGCGCCCGGCATGGGCGCTGACTTGGCGGTGAAAGTCCGCTGCGGGCG
>JAKKUO010000043.1 GCA_021890795.1 Bacillota bacterium
CCACGGTACAGCTGGCGTAAAAGGCGTTGGCGTCCACCAGGGCGATGGTGACGGGCTCCACGGTGCTCACCTCCTGGGGCCTTTCGGTCCGGCCCCCCAGACCCCCGGCCCCGGGCCGGCCCCTCACACCCCCGGCCCCGAACCGGCCCCTCGCACCTCCGGCCCCGGGCCGGCTCCTCACGCCAGGGCCATGACCAGTTCCTTGAAGTGCCGCCCCCGCTCCTCGAAGCTGCGGTACCGGTCGAAGGAGGCGCAGGCCGGGGAGAGGAGGACCACATCCCCGGGCCGGGCCGCGGCCCGGGCGGCCTGGACCGCGGCAGCCATGTCCGGGACCTCCACCAGCCGGGGCGGCGCCACCCCCCGGGCGGCGGCCGCGGCCTCCACCGCCCGGCGGATCTTCCCGGCGGTGGCCCCGGTGAGGATCAGGGTGTGGACGTGGCTGCCCACCAGGGCCGCGGCCAGGTCGTCGAAGGGGATCCCCTTGTCCGAGCCGCCGGCGATGAGGACGATGGGGTCCCGGATGGCCGCCAGGGCGGCCAGGGTCTCCGCGGGAGCCGTCGCCTTGGAGTCGTTGATGTACCGCACCCCGTCCAGGACCCGGACCGGCTCCAGCCGGTGCTCCACCCCCTGGAACCGGGTGAGGACCTGCCGGGCGGCGTGGAAGGTCCCGCCGGCGAGGAACGCCGCGGCCAGGGCCGCCAGGGCGTTGGCCACGTTGTGATCGCCCAGGAGGGGCAGCTCCTCCCGGCGGAGGACCGGCTGCCGGTGGCCCTCCACCCGCCAGACCAGGTTGCCGTCCTCGAGGAAGGCCGCCATGCGGCCGCCGGGGTCGCCCCGGAGGCTGAACCGGACCGCCCGGTCCGCTACCTCCGGGATCAGGGGGACGGTGCCCGGGTGGTCGGCGTTGATCACCACCCGGCCCTCGGGCCCCTGGTACCGGTAGATGTTCTTCTTGGCCTCCACGTACTCTTCCATCGAGGCGTGGACGTCCAGGTGGTTGGGGCTGATGTTGGTCAGCACCGCCACCCGGGGGCTGTGGGTGGCCAGCTGGAGCTGGAAGCTGGAGAGCTCCAGCACCACCACCGCGTCCGGGGGCAGGCTCTCCACCTGTTCGATCAGGGGGGTGCCGATGTTCCCGCCGACGTAGACCTGCCGGCCGGAGGCCTTCAGGATCTCCCCCACCAGGGTGGTGGTGGTGGTCTTGCCGGCGCTGCCCGTGACCCCCACCACCAACGCCCGGCAGAGGGCGAGGACCAGGGGGATCTCACCGGTGATCCAGGCGCCCCGGGCCCGGGCCGCCTGGATCGGCGGCAGGTGCTTGGGAATCCCCGGGGTCAGGCAGATGATCCCGAACTCGGGAAGCCGGTCCAGGTACCCCGCCCCCAGGTGGAACTCCCGGACCCCCAGCTCCCGGAGCTCGGCGATCCGGTCCCCGAGCTGATCCGCCTCCAGCCGGTCGCAGGCCACCACCTCCGCCCCCTTCCGGCGCAGCCACCGGATCAGGGGCAGGTTGCTCTTCCCCAGCCCCACCACGGCAACCCTTTGACCCTGAAAATTCATCCTCCTGCGCCATCCCTTCGCGCCGGGAAGGGGAGGGCCGCCACCCTCCCCTTGCTGCCCGCGCAGTTCCTTCGCCCTCAGGAACTTCTCCCTGCCGGGCGGTTTTTCCTTGGTTCTTCCTTGCCAGCGGGGTCCGGTCCCGGCGAAGACCCTCCCCCGCCGGCCGGGATCCGCGGAAGGCGGCCGGGGGCCGCGGAGCGGTCTCGCACCGCCCAAACGGCTCAGACCGCCTCCCGCAGCAGGGCCTCCATCCGGTCCATCCCTTCCCGGATCCGCTCCATGGAGGTCGCGTAGGAGAACCGGAGGTAGTTCGGGGCGCCAAAGCCGGTCCCGGGCACCACCGCGACCTTCGCCTCCTCCAGAAGCACCATGGCCAGGTCATCGCTCGAGGCGATCCGCCGGCCCCGAATGGTGGCGCCGAAGAGGCCGGAGACGTTGGGGAAGAGGTAGAAGGCCCCCTGGGGCACCACGTCCACCCGGAGCCCGGGCATCGACCGCAGCCGCTCCAGCATGTAGAGCCGCCGCCGGTCGAACTCCCGGCGCATCTCCTCCAGGAAGCGCTGGTCCCCCTGGAGCGCGGCCAGGGCCGCTTTCTGGGTGATGGAAGACGGGCCGGAGGTGGTCTGGCTCTGCAGGTCGGCCATCGCTTTGGCGATGGGCCGCTCCGCCGCTGCGTACCCCAGCCGCCAGCCGGTCATCGCATAGGCCTTGGAGAAGCCGTTGACGGTGACGGTGCGGCGCTTGACCTCCGGGTCCAGGGCGGCGATGCTGACAAACCGGACCCCGTCGTAGACCAGCTTTTCGTAGACCTCGTCGGAGATGATGACGAGGTTCCGCTCCACCGCTATCTCCGCGATGGCCTTGAGTTCTTCCTCCGTGTATACGGCCCCGGTGGGATTGGACGGGCTGTTCAGGTTGATGGCCTTGGTCCGGGGGGTGAGCTTCTCCCGAATCATCTCCGGGGTCATCTTGAAGCCGGTGGACTCGTCGGTCTCCACCACCACCGGCACCCCGCCGGCCAGCCGGATCATCTCCGGGTAACTCACCCAGTAGGGCGCCTGGAGGATCACCTCGTCGCCGGGGTCAAGGAGGACCATATAGGCGTTGTAAAGGGCCTGCTTGGCGCCGTTGGTCAGGACAATCTCCTCCGGGGCGTACTCCAGGCCGTTTTCCTCCCGGAGCTTTTTCGCCACCGCCCGGCGCAGTTCCAGGGTGCCGGCGGCGGGGGTGTACTTGGTGAACCCGGACCGGATCGCCTCGATCCCGCCTGCCTTGGCCGTCTCCGGGGTGTCGAAGTCCGGCTCGCCGACGCTGAAGTTGACCACGTCCACCCCCTGGCTCAGGAGCTCCTTGGCCCGGGCGTCGATAGCCATGGTCGGCGAGGGCGCGAGGGCACGGGCTCGCTGGCTCAGCATCGCTCGGTCCGCCTCCGTTGTTCCGATTTTAACAAGGATTATAACATCCGTTGCCCTCGCCGGCACCACCCAACCGTCACGGGGTTGGATCCCTGGGCTGACCGGGACGTCCAAGGCGGAACGGGTCGCCGGCCTCTCAGGCCCGGGAGAGGTACTGGAGCTTCACCCGGCGCATCTGGTGCAGGTGGCTGGCGTGGTGCCGGGCCAGGGTGGCCACCAGCTCCGCCAGGGTGACCGGTCCCCGCTCCGAGTGGATGCCCACCCGCTGCCAGTCCGCATCCTCCAGGGTCCAGAGGATCCGCACCAGCTCGGCGTTCCACCGGGCGAACCGGGCCAGGTTCTCCATGGGGTCCTGGTCGTTGTACCGGCGCTCCACCGCCCAGGCGTCCTGGTCGAATCCGGCGATGGCCGGCCGATCCTCCCGGAGGATGGGCAGGACCCGCCGGGTGACGTACTCCTCCTCGGTGTCCGCCAGATGGGCCATCACCTCGGCCAGGGACCACTCCCGTTCCGAAGGCTTCCAGCGCAGCGCCGCCTCCGGCACCCCGACCAGCTCCGCCCGGTACTGGGCGGGGTAGGCCGCGATGGTGGTCAGGAGCCACAGCCGGTCCGGCTCCTGAAGCGTCATCGGGCATCGCCTCCTGTTGCCGCCGAATCGGCTTCTACTTGTCGCTGCCGGGTGGATCTGCCCGGCGCGGTGGATGCGGAGGGGCGGCGAGCCAGCCGGCGCCCCGTCAGGCGGCGCCCTCCCGGGCCCAGAGCGCCACCAGCCGGAGGCCCACCTCCACCGCCTTCTCCATCCACTGGACGGAGACCCATTCGGTGCGGCTGTGGTAGTTCATGCCACCGGTGAAGAGGTTGGGGGTCGGCAGCCCCATCTCGGTCAGCACCGCCCCGTCGGTGCCGCCCCGGATGGGCTTCTGCACCGGCTCCAGCCCCGCCTCCCGCACCGCCTGCAGGGCCAGTTCCACCACCCGGGGATGCTGGTCCAGCACCGGCTTCATGTTCCGGTAGCCGCCGGTCACCTCCACCCGGGTCCGGCAGCCGGGATAGCGCTGCTCCAGGCCCGCCAGCAGCCCCTCGACGATGGCCCGCTTCCGGCTGAGGCCCTCCTCGGTGAAGTCCCGGAGCAGAACCGTGAGGGAGACCGCCTCCACGTTCCCCTGGATCTCGTCGGGGTGGATGAAGCCCTCGTAGCCCGAGGTGGTCTCCGGCCGCATGTGGGCCGGGATCGCCCCGATGAACTCCGCGACCAGGTGAAGGGCGTTGATCATCTTCCCCCGGGCGGTGCCGGTGTGGGCGCTCCGGCCGGCGATGGTCACCCGGAGGTTCAGGGCGTTGAAGTTCTCGCACTCCACCTCACCGAGGCCGCTGCCGTCAAAGGTGTACGCGGCCACGGCGCCAAAGCCGGCCACGTCGAAGTGCCGGACCCCCCGGCCCGTCTCCTCGTCGGGGGTGAAGGCCACCCGCAGGTCGCCCCGGGGCCAGTCGGGATTCCGGAGGAGCCGGCAGAGAATCTCCATAATCTCCGCTACCCCGGCCTTGTCGTCCGCGCCCAGGAGGGTGGAGCCATCGGAGGTGATGAGGTCGTGCCCCACGCACTGCAGGAGGGCCGGCTGCTCCTCCGGGCTCAGCACCGGGCCGGCAGGGAGGTGGATCGGCCCGCCGGCGTACTGCCGGTGGACGATGGGCCTCACCCCCCGCCCCGGGGTGCCGGGGTAGGTGTCGTAGTGGGCCAGGAGGCCGATGACCGGGGCGCCGGGGACGTTGCCCGGCAGGGTGGCGGTGACGATGCCGTGGCTGTCCACCCGGACATCCCGAAGGCCGAGTTCCCTCAGTTCCGCCTCCAGCAGCCGGGCCATCTGCCACTGCTCCGGCGTGGAGGGGACCCCCTCCCCCTCCCCGGAAGGGGAGTCGACCTGCACGTAGCGGAGAAACTTGGCCACAACCCCTTCGTTGAGGAGCTGTTCCCGGTTCAGGACTTCCATTCCCATCGGTGACCTCCCTGTCCCAGCGGTGAACTCCCTGGACGGAACCGTTTGCCTCCACCGCTCAGGAACTCGCGCCGGGCGTGGCAGCGACCTGAGCGGGGCACTTCCTTGAACTTCCACACCCCGGGGCAGAACCCTCCCGGGTGCGAGGGCCCCGGGTGGCCGCCCCCGGGCGGCAGAGCGGATCCCGTCCGGCTCCCGGCCAGCAAGGCCGGCAGCCGCTGCCCAAGCCCGGCCTTCGGCCCTTGGCATGCCCGCCGGGGGATGCTACACTTGGAAACATGAATCCAGCCCCAGGGAGTCACCGGTCATGTACAGACTCATCCGGGCCGCCTGGCCCTACCTGGCCATGCCGCTGAGCGCCATGATCGCGGCAGTGGCCTTCCGGACCCTCCTGGTACCGAACGAGATGATCGCCGGCGGGATCTTCGGCATCGCCTTGCTGGTGAACCGTCTCACCGGACTTCCCGCCGGCGCCCTGACCCTGCTCCTCAACATCCCCGTCTTCGCCCTCGGGCTGAGGGAGTTCGGCACCAAGTTCATCGTCCTCACGGGCCTCTTCCTCGGCGCCTTCTCCATCCTGATGGACCTGACTGACCTGCCGGTCCTCACCGACGACCGGCTGCTGGCCGCGGTCTTCGGCGGGGTGCTCTCCGGCATCGGCTACGGCATGGCGCTGCGGGCCGGCGGCTCCTCCGGCGGCCTGGACGTCATCGGCAAGGCGCTCCATAAGCGGATGGGGATCGACGTGGGCGAGGCGCTGATGGTCCTCAACGGCCTGATCATCGGCGCCGCCGGTCTGGTCTTCGGGCCTGAGGCGGCGATGTACACCCTGATCTCCATGTTCGCCTCGTCCCGGACCCTGGACGGCCTTCTCACCACTCGGGCGAAGCGGACGGCCCTTATCGTCACCGACCGGCCCGAGGAGGTTGCGGAGCGGATCCTGCAGGAACTCCACCGGGGGGTGACCTTTCTCGAAGGGGAGGGGGCCTTCACCCACGCCCGGAAGCGGATCCTGCTCTGCGTCGTCACCCGGTATGAGGTGGCCCAACTGAAGGAGATCGTCCTCGAGGTGGATCCCCAGGCCTTCATGACCATCTCCGAGACCTCCGAGGTGGTGGGCCGGTTCCACCCCTTCGCCCTCTCCCTGCCCTTCCGGCGGCGGTGATGCCCCCTCGTCACGGGCGCTCCAGCCGCAGGGTTACCGGCAGCCGGCGCTCCGGCCCGTCGGGCACCTCGGAGGCCAGCCGGTAGACCAGTTCGCCCCCCACCGGCTGGGGCAGGTAGTCCGCCGGCAGCACCGACCCGTGGGTGTACTCCTTACCGGGGGCCAGGTGGACGGGCTCCAGGGGCTCGCAGTCCCAGATGGCGGTCATCCCCTTGAGCCAGATCAAGTGATGGCAGTCGTGGTAGAGGACCACGGGCTCGGTCCCCTGGTTCCGGACGGTGACGGTCACCTGATAGTGGCGGTCGGACCCATCCCCCGGCTCCGGGGCCGGCGCTTCTTCCGGCTCTCCGACCGTCCCCTTCATCACCTTGCCCGGCCGCAGCACCAGGGTCACCTCCGCGGCCAGGATGCCGTCCGCCGCCGTTCCGGTCCACCGGGGCACCTGCTCGCGCCGGGGCCTGGCCTCCGGCTCCGGCGCCGGTAGCACGGCCGGATGCGGCCGGTCCGGGTCCGAGCCGCACCCGGCCAGGGCCAGCGCCAGGGCAACCAGGATGCCTGCCCAGTTCCGTCTCCAGGTGGACAGCACGGTTTGGTCCCCCTTTGCTTGACAACCGTTCCCTGTTCCCCTTTGACGAGTACCGGTCCTCTGCCGTTTCTCACCTCGACCAGCCTCCGGAAAGGCGCCCCCGGTCCCCCGCTTGCCGTGGATGCCGTGGGACAAGAAGGGGCATCCCTGACCGAACCCGTCAGGGATGCCCACCCGTAGCGGGCGAGATGCCGTCCCCCTGCGGCGCCCCCCTCACATCCCGGCTAGCCGGTCGATCACCTGGTCCAGACCGGCCCCCACAGGGATCTGGAAGGTCCCTGCCTGGAGCCGGGTGTCCATCCCTCGCTCCGCCAGCCGGGCCAGGAAGGCAGCCTCGTCGGCGATCAGCCCCTTTTCCCGCAGCCGGGCGGCAATCTGGGGTGCGGTCATCCCCGGGTCGATGACCACCGTCACCAGGGTCCCCGGTGCGGGAGCGGCGCCGGTGCTGCCGCCGCCGGCCCCTGGCTGCCCGGAACTGCCGCCACCGGCCGGGGCCTGCGCTTGACCCCCGTCTGCCGGGCCGGCGGCCGCTCCGCCGCCGGGGTTTTCCGGCGCCTCCCCCGTCGCGGTGGGGCTATCGCCGCCGGAGGCACTGGCCCCGGGTGCCTCGCCGCCGGCGGTGTCTCCGGCGGCGCCACCGCCGGCATTCCCGCCGGCCCTCTGTCCCGCCCCGTGCCCGAGGGGCGCCTCACCGCCGACCTCACCGACAGCTGCTCCCTGGCCGCCAAGGCCCGGAGCCTCCGCCACCTGGGGCGACTGGGCCCAGCCCAGGCTCTGGGCCAGGAGCCAGATTCCCCCGGCCACCGCCAGGCCGAGGCCGAACCCCAGGAGGGTGCCGATGCGGAACTGCCGGGCCGGGGGCCGCCGGGCGATCAGGTCGAGGAGCCCCGGCTCCACCTGGACCGGCTCCCGGAGCACCGCCCAGGCGGCAGCCCGGGGATCCCCGGGATCCAGTCCGGCCGCCACCTCCGCCCCGCTGCCCGGCCCGCCCTGGGCAGCGCCTGCGGACCGGCCCCGGCGCCGGGAATCCTCCTCCCCGCCCGCCAAAGCCCGCCATAGGGCTAGCAGGGCCATCGCGATCCCCACTGCCATCAACAGGTACGCCATCGGCTGCGCCTCCTACTTCTTCAAGTTCGAAATCTCCCTGTCCCTACCGGGCAGGAACCGCACGCCCCAAAATCGAATTGCCGCCAGAAGAATTGCTGCCAGAATTCCTGCGGGAGGACGGCCCATGAAAGCGCCTTACACGACGATTCTGGACCGCCAGTCCCGCCAGGTCCGATATCACGACGGTCACTCGGAACCGGCCATCATCACCCAGGTCGGCTCCGCGTGGGTCGCCCGGCGCCCCCATGCCGGGTGGGACCAGTGGGACCTCGCCGTGGTTCTGCCCGAACGCCGGGTGATGGCCAGCCGGATCCGGCGCCGGGAGCCCACCCGGTTCCGCTGGTACATTGACATTGTCGACACCGCGCCCCATCCCCTGGGCCTGGCGGTTACCGATTGGTACCTCGACCTGCTGATCTATCCCCGGGGTTACTACAAGGTGCTGGACTGCCACGAGTTCGCCGCCGGCCTGCGGGCCGGCTACCTCACCGTCGAACAGGCCGCACTGGCGATGGAAGCCCTCCATCAGACCTGCGAAGGGCTGCACCGCTGCGGGTTCCAGTTCACCACCCTGCTGCGGGCCTGGGGCATCCCGCCGGTGTGGGAAGAGGAGGCGGAAGTGGAGGCGAAAGGGTGACCATCACCGGATACCTCCGGGACCTCGCACCGGACCTGGCCGAGGGCGGTGCGGTGGTCTACCGGCTGGAACTCGACACCGGCCCGGTGGACCTGATGCCGTACCTGGGCCGGCCTGTCCGGCTGGTCCACACCGGCGAGAAGGCCTGCGTCTGGTGCGGCCGGAGGGTGAAGAAGCTCTTCCCCAACGGCTCCTGCTATCCCTGCTTCCGGGACCTGCCCCAGAACGACCTCTGCGTGGTGAACCCCCACACCTGCCACTACGAAACCTGCCGGGACCAGCAGTGGGGAAACGCCCACTGCATGGTCCCCACCTACCTCTACCTGGCCCGGTCCAGCGACATCAAGGTGGGGCTGAGCCGGAACCTGCCGGGCCGGTGGCTGGAGCAAGGAGCCGTTGAGGCGGTGCCCATCGCCCGGCTCCCCAACCGGCGGATGGCCGGGGAGCTGGAACAGCTCCTGAGCCGCCACCTGCCGGACAAGACCAACTGGCGGAAGATGCTGAAGGGCGAGGTCTCCGCCGCCCCCCTCGAAGAGGTCCGCCAGCAGGTCCTGGCCCTGGTGCCCGAGGAGTACCGGCCCTACCTCCTGCCGGAGGAAGAGCAGGTGACCTGGCGGTTCGCCTACCCGGTGACCGGGCCGGTGGAGAGCATCAGCCCCGTCGACCTGGACCGGGGGCCTGCGGCGGGGATCCTGGTGGGGATGAAGGCCAAATACCTGCTCCTGGCCGCCGACCCGGAGGCCCGGGCGGCGGGAAAGGTACAGGTGGTCAACATCCCCAAGTACGCAGGGTACCACGTTAAAATAGACTTCGGCAGCCCGGAAAGCGTTTCAGGGGTTTGATTTCAGGGGTTTGACTTCAGGGGCTTGATTCCAAGAGCCGACCGGCACCGGTGTACCGGCAGTGTACCGGCGCCGCACCATACCAGCAGGAGGGAATGGCCGATGCCGATGCCAACGGGCCGCCGGAAGGCGGCCCTGCCGATTCTGGCCGCCGGACTGGCCGTCTTCAGCCTCGTCCTGGCTGCCACCTATCTCCGCAGGCCCGGTGAGGCCCTGGGCCCGGCACCCGGCCCGGAGGGACCCGCCGCCCCGGCCGAGGGCGGCACAGATGCCGGCCAGGCTCCGCCGGACGGGAGCGAGCCCGCCGCGGAGTCCCCGGCCCCGGGCAGCAACAGCCCGGCCCCGGTGCCGCCCCGTCCCGGGCGGGCCGTGGAGCTGGTCCCGGCCCTCGACCGCTGGCTCGAGGCCGGCGGCCGGCCGGAGGGGCTCCCGGCCCTGGCCGCGGCCTGGCAGGCCTGGGACCCAGGGGACCGCCTCACCCCCGCGGACCTGGACGGGGACGGCCGGACGGAGTACCTGCTTCCCCTCCGCTGGACCGGCGCCGAACCGGCCGGGGCCCGGTCCGGGTACCTGGTGGCCGTCCGGGCCGAGGGCAACACCTGGAGGGCCGAAGCCGTACCGATTGTCGGGGAGCCCGCCCTGGCGGAGGGACCGGCCCCGGGCGAGCCGGTGTTGCCACCGCCGGTCCTGAACCCCGGCCTGGTCGGCACCGCCGATCTCGACGGCAGCGGCGGGGCAGAGGTGGTGGCCACGAGCCAGTCCTGCGGGGCCCACACCTGCTTTCTCACCGTCTCGGTCCTCCGCCGGGACCCCGGCGGCTGGCACAGCCTCCTCACCGTGCCGGAGGTGCCGGGAGGCGAGGCGCACCTCGCCGGCACGGAGGTCTGGGTGACCGCGTCCGGCGTGGGCTCCGTGGGCGCCGGCCCCCAACGGCCGGAGACCTGGGTCTACCGCTGGGACGGCAAGGGCCTCGCCCTCGCCTCCCACTCCCGGGCCCCCAGCCGGTACGCCCACTTCCGGCTGGTAGACGGCGCGGCCGCGACGGCCGCGGGAGACCTCGCCCGGGCCCGGCAACTCTACCAGGAGGTGCTGACCGCCGGCGACCAACTGGAGTACTGGGCCGACCCGGCCCTTGAGGCGCCCTTCCTCCGGGCCCTGGCCCGGTTCCGGCTGCTGGTGCTGGCCGCCATGGAGGGCCGGGCCGAGGAAGTCGCCACCCTGGCGGAGGCGGCGGCGCGGGAGGACGGCCCCTACGCCCGCTGGTCCCAGGCCTTCCTCGCCGCCGCCGGCCCCCGCGGGGAGAACTGGCGGGCCGGGTGCCGCGCCGCGGCCGACGCCTGGGGCCTGAGCCCCACGGAGCCCCCGGCCTACTGGGGGTACAGCCACGAGCCCTTCGGCCCCGAGAGCCTCTGCCCGGGGCTGGAGGGTGCCAGGTAGGCCCCCTGGCGCCCCGGGCGGGCCCGTCACCGCTCGCCAGGGTACGGACCGCGGGCTCCCCCGGGTGGCCCTGTCCGCCGGAGGCGCTCCGGCGGTATGCCGCGGGCGCCCGACCGTTGTAAGCTGAATGTCTCGCCCTTCCCTGTGGATAATGTGAACAAATCTGTGGATTCCGACGAAATGGTTGAGACCTGAAGCATTTGCCCGAGGCCTCGGACCGGCACCGGCGGCCCGGCGCCGGTCCCGGCATCCAGAACGCTAGACCTGCACCTCCTGCCAGCGACCGCTCCGGACCCGGATCAGCATCAGAACCAGCCGGGCCACCCAGTCGAGGACCGCGCCGGTCCAGGCACCGGCCAGTCCCCAGTCGAGCACCGCGACGAAGTAGTAGGCGGCTCCCAGCCGGACCACCCAGCCGCCGAAGGCGGCGATCCAGACCAGCACCCGGGTGTCCCCGGCTCCGGCCAGGGCGCCCTGGAGCACTTCCGAGAGGACCATCGGGATCTGGCCGGCGGCGGTCACCCGCAGGGCCGTCGCCGCCAGGGCCAGCACCGCGGGGTCCTGGGTAAAGATCCGCAGGTACCACTCGGGCACCGCCAGGTAGAAGAGGCCGATAGCCGCCATCATCCCCCCGCCCAGGTAGATCGCCTCGGCGATGGCCAACCGGGCCCGGTGGGGCGTCCGGGCCCCCAGGGCCTGTCCCACCAGCGCCGCTACTGCGACGGAGATGCCGCTGGCCACGATCCAGGAGAGCTCCTCCGCCACCACCGCCGTGTAGTGGGCCGCCATGGTCACCGTGCCGAGGCCGGCCACCAGCCGCAGGTAGACGAGGTACGCCCCGGAGCCCAGGAGCCGGTTGACCGCCGCGGGTACCCCCACCCGGAGGATCCGGAGGATCAGCCCCGGGTTCACCCGGAAGACCCCCCGGAGCGGCAGGGCCAGGGGGCCCCGGCCCCGGAAGAGCACCGCCAGCATCAGCCCGAGGACCGCCAACCGGGCGACGGTGGTAGCCCACCCGGCGCCCACCACCCCCCAGGCCGGCAGGCCCAGGTGGCCGTAGATCCAGGCCCAGGCCAGGACGAGGTTGAGGCCGTTGGCCACCAGGCTGATCCGGAAGGGGCTGCGGGTGTCCCCCGCGGCCCGGAAGGCGCTGCCCAGGATCAAGGAGAGAAAGAGGGCGGCCAGCCCCGGTACCAGCGCCCGGAGGTAGGCCACCGCGACGGGGATCACCGCGGCCTCCGCCCCCAGCCACCGCAATAGACCCGGGGCCCCCGTCCAGAGCCCGGCGGCCACGGCCAGGGCCAGGGCACTGCCCAGGAGGATCCCCTGCCGGACCGCGTCCCCCGCCTCCTGGGGATCCCCGGCCCCGACCGCCCGGGCCACCAGGGCCCCCAGGCCCGCACCGATGCCGATAAACGGGCTCATGAGAAACCAGAGGGGCTGGGTGCTCAGCCCCACCGCGGCCACCGCCACGGGCCCGAGGGGGCCCACCAGCGCGGTGTCCACCATCTGGGTCAGGCTCGCCAGGAGCTGCTCCGCCGCCGCCGGCGCCGCCAGCCAGAGGATCTCCCGGCGCAGAGCCCGCCGGTCTTCCGGCGGCTGGCCGGAGCTCGAACCCGTGTTCCGCATTCCCTTCTGTATCGCCAACTGTACCGCCAACGTGCCTCCTGCGCAGCAAGGCGCGGCCCCATCGGGCCGGGGCCCGAGTTGTCATCCTCTCCCCATCTTACCTGGCACCCGGGCCAGCCACAAGCCCGGGCCTCCGCCGCGGGCCCGATGGGCCCGCCCCCCGGCAAGGGGCCGGAGCCCATCCGCCTGACAGGAAGCCGACCCTATTTTGGGGAAACTTCCTAGCGAGGTGATTCTGTGGAGACCCGCACAGCTCTCGGGTTGACTCCTGCAGAACTCAAGGCCCCGCCAGGGGCACCGGTCTCCGGCGAGGCCCTCCTGACGGAACGGGAGACCCGGGAACTGCTGAAGCTCAAGCCGGAGCAACTGGCCAAGGCCCTGGAGCTCGGCCTCCTCGTGGGCATTCCCGCCGGCCGGCAGCGGCTGATCACCCTGGCTTCCGTCGTCGAGTGCCTGCGGGAACCCGCACGGCTCGATCCCATCCGGGACGAGGAGCTCATTACCCCCGGGGAAGCCGGCAAACTCCTGGGACTGGGCCCCCGGGAGCTTGCGGCCCTGGTTGACGCCGACGTGCTCACCCCCATCCTCGCGGACGGCGGCCCCCGGTTCCGCCGGGGGGACGTCCGGGCCCTCCTGGCCGACCCGCCGCCGGAACTGGAGGCCCTGCGCCGGCCGCCGGGGGGCCGCCGGCGCCGGGAGTCTGGCGACACCCCGGCCGCGGCGGACGGTCCCCGGGAGGCCGGCGATGCCCCGGACCGCGCCCAGGAGGCCGGGGCAGCCCCTGAGAACGCCGCCGACGCGACGGCGTTCGAGACGGAACTCGTCTACGTGCCGGCGGGCAAGGGCCGGCCCGTCCGGCTGGACCGGTTCCAGGTAGAGGCCGAGCGGCTGCTGGCCGAAGGGATGAACGTGCTGGTCAGCGCCCCCACCGGCTCGGGCAAGAGCCTCATTGCCGAGCGGCTGGTGGAGCGGGCCCGGGCCGAGGGGGTCGGCCTCATCTACACCGGGCCGATCAAGGCCCTGATCAACCAGAAGTTCCGGGACCTCTGCCGGATCCACGGCCACGAGCAGGTGGGGATCATCACCGGCGACGTGGTGATCCGGGAGAACGCCCCGGTGCTGGTGATGACCACGGAGATCTTCCGGAACATGGCCGTGGGCCATCCCGAATCCCTCCAGGGGTACGGCTACCTGGTGTTGGACGAGGTCCACTACCTGGATTCGGACCGGGGCGCCGCCTGGGAGGAGAGCATCATCTTTGCGCCGCCCCACCTGCAGATCCTGGCCCTGAGCGCCACCGTGGCCAACGCCGGGGAGATCGCCGCCTGGATCGAGTCGGTCACCGGCCGCCCCACCCGGGTGGTCCAGGAGACCCGGCGGCCGGTCCCCCTCTCCATCCACTACGCCGGCCCTTCCGGCCGGATCACCGACCTGGACCGGGCCCTGGCCGAACTGGAGGAGCCCGTCCGGGGTCGCCGCTGGGGCGGCCGGGACCGGGATCGGGGCCGGGCCGACCACGTCGCGGTGGTGCGCCGGGTCGCCCGGCGGGGGTGGCTCCCTTGCCTCTACTTCGTCTTCAGCCGGATGGGCTGTGAGGAGAAGGCCCGGGAGCTCTCCCTGGCCATGAACTTCCTCCGGGACGATGAGCGGGATCAGGTCCTCGCCCTCCTGGAGGACCGGGAGACGGAGGTGCTCCGGGGCTCGGGCAGCTACCGGCTCCTGCGGGAGTGCCTGGTGCGGGGCGTGGGGTTCCACCACGCCGGCATGCTGCCCCAGGCCAAGGAGATCGTGGAGGAGCTGTACGAGGCCGGGCTGGTGAAGGTCCTTTACTGCACCGAAACCTTCGCGGTGGGCGTCAACTTCCCCGTCAAGGCGGCGATCTTTGACGGGGTGCGGAAGTTCGACGGCCAGGGCTTCAGGCCCCTCACCGCCCTGGAGTTCCACCAGATGGCCGGCCGGGCCGGCCGCCGGGGCATCGACCGGGAGGGGCACGCGGTACTGCTCCTGAGCACCCAGGACCGGGAGGATGTCCGGGATTATGCCCGGCTCAAGCCCGAACCGGTGATGTCCCGGCTGGAGCTGCGGCCGAACACCGTCCTGAACCTGATCGCCACCCGTTCCCCCGAAGAGATCGAGGCGGTCCTCACCCGCTCCCTCAAGGTCTTCCAGGCCAACCGGGCCGGCAAGGTCCATGAGGAGCGGGCCGCGGCCGCCCGCCGGCGGCTGGAGGAGCTGAAGGCGATCCTGTGCGAGCAGCCTGGGACCATGGCCTGCCCGGCGGTCCGGGCTCCCTGGGAAGAGGAGGCCCGCCACCTGGAGCAGCGGCTCCGGGAGCTGGAGGACGCGGACAGCCCCCGGGCGCGGCGGCTCCGTCGGCAGACGGAAGAGCGGCTGGCCCAGGTCCGGAGCCGGCTGGCGGAGGCTGAGCCCATCCCCCACACCCCGGAGCAGCTCGCCCGGTGCCAGCAGCACCTCGAGGAGTACCGGCAGCTGGAGAAGGAGCTGAAGCGGCAGGAGAAGCGGGCCCGCAAGGGGCAGCGGGTGGCCGAGGAACTGCTCCAGCAGTTCTACTCGTGGAAGAAGCGGCTGGAGGAGCTGCAGTTCATCGAGGGCGATCAGCTCCTGCCCCGGGGGGTTTTCGCCCGGGAGATCCACGTCGAGGAGATCGCGGTGACAGAGCTCTACTTCAGCGGCTTCTTCCACCGGGCCCGGGAGGAGGAGATCTGCGCGATCCTGGCCTGCCTCGCCTTCGACGGCAAGGATCAGGGGGACACCCTGCCCCGGAAGCCCTCGGGGCCGGTGCGGCAGGCCCTGGGGATTGTGGCCCGGTACGCGGAGAACTTCCACCGGGGCTTCTATGCCCCGGCCTATGACTGGGCCCGGGAGCGGGACTTCGTGGCGATCCTCCACGACTACTCCTTCTCCGAAGGGGACCTGATCAACGCCTTCCGGCGCACCATCGATCTGCTCCGGCAGGTCCGGCGGGCCGTGGGTCCGGACCCGATCAAGGAGAAGATCGACCGGTGCATGCAGCGGATGGACCGGCCGCCGGTGACCGTGGAGTTGGAGTAGAAATGACCCGGCCATCCCGTGGGGGCGGCATAACCGCAACACCCCCATGCAAAGGGAGAGTATCACGATGAACCAGTACCCGCCTGAACTGGAAAAAGCAGAAGAGCTGCTCGAGGCCGGCCGGCGGCTCCTGGACGAGGGGCGCCTCGCGGAAGCCGAAAAGCGGTTCCGTAAGGCCTACCGCTGCTATCCCCTCCCCGCGGCCCTGAACAACTGGGCCATGTGCCGGCATCTCGCCGGGGACCACCAGGGAGCCCTGGCGCTGCTAGAGCCCCTGCTCCAGGGCACCGACCCAGTCCCCTACAGCCGGGCCCTGGCCGCCAGGGCCTGCCACGCCCTGGGGGACACCCAGGGAGCCGCAGCCGCCCTCCAGGCTGCCATCCGGGACCTGGACCGGGGGCTCCGGGACCCGGACCTAGCCGGCCCCGCCCGGGAGATGTGGATCGAGTACACCCTTTTCATCAAACAAACCGCCGGGATCCTGGGTCAGCACCGGCTGGTGCTGGAACTGCACAACCGCTGGCCGGGTCGGGAGGAGCCCGCCGCGGCGTTCTACGCCGGGGTGGCGGCTTTCAACCTGGGGCGGTACGAGCAGGCAGCCCGGCACTGGCGCCGGGCCACCCACCCGGCCTGGATTCCGGTGCTGGAGGCCTTCGCCCAGGTGGCGGAACTGGTGGCCCTGGGGGAGGTGCCACCCTTCCCCCTGGAATACCAGGACCATCCCGCCGTCCGGCTAAAAAAGCCCCTGGACGAGGAGATGCTGGCAACCCTCCCCGCCAGCGGCTCGGTCCGGATGCGGATCCTGGCGCTCCTCTTCGACCCCAAGGCTCCCGAACGGCGGGCACTGGCCCAGGGGCTCGTCCTGTACACCGGCGAGTGGGGGCTGGACCTGGGCCGGCGGCTCCTGTCCAGCAACCGGGTGGACCTCCCCGTCAAGCTGGGCGCCGCCCTGGCCCTGGTGGAGCGGGGAGTCTTCCGGGAGGAGGAGCCCATCCCGGCGGTGGTGGACGGCCGGCCCACCACCCTCTCCATCCGCCCGGTGGAAATGAAGGGCTTTGACTCCGAACTGGACCGGAAACTGAAGGAGGCCATCCGCCTCCGGGATGCCGGGGACGAGGAGGCTGCCTACCGGCTCCTCCTGGAGATGGAAGAGTCCGGCCACTTCTACCCGCCCGCGATGATGACCCTGGCGAACCTGATGCGCCGCCGGGGAGAACTGGACGAGGCGCAACTCCGGCTGGAGGCGGTGGAGCGGTTCGCCCCCGACGAGCCGGCGGTGCTTTTCAACCTGGCCGGCCTGTGGCTCCAACGGGGCGACCTGGAGCGGGCTGCGGACTACCTCAGCCGGATTCCCCGCACCGGCCTCCGCCCTGACCTGGCCGCGAAGGTGGCGGAGCTGGAGGCCTACCTGTCCGCGGAACTGGCCGCCGACCGGCTGGGAGAGATCTGGCGGGAAGAAGAGGACGAAAAGCCCATCCGGCCCAACATCACCCTGCTTACGGCCCTCAGTCGGGTCCCGGTGCAGTGGCTCAACGCTGCGGCCGCCGCCTTTGGCCTGCCCCCGGTGCGGCTGCGGAAGGAGCGGGCCCGGCGGCTGGCAGAGGCCATGCGGGACCCGGAGCGGCTGCGGGAGGTGCTGGCCCAGGTCTCCCCAGAGGCCCGGGACGCCCTGCGGTACGTCCTCGACCAGGGAGGCTGGTGCAAGCTCTCCGCCCTCACCCGGCGCTTTGGCAACCAGGAGGGGGATGGGTTCTGGTGGGATGAGCAGCCCCCCACTTCCCCCATCGGCCAGCTCCGGGCCCGGTGCCTGCTGATGGTGGGCCGGGCGGCGCTGAATGGCCGCCGGCACCGGATCGCCGTGGTGCCCGCGGAGCTGCGGCCGCTTCTGGCGACGGTGCTGGCGACGGGCGGAGACCACATCGAATAAACCTATACAAGCGATTGATGATTTCGAGCAGGTCGATAGGCCCGGAGGGGGAATCCTACCGGTGAGAAAGCCACAAGGGGGTGCCGCAGATGCACCAGCCCAGCGGCCACTGCGCCTGGTGCGGGCAGGCCCTCTCCCCCTCCGGGCCGGCCTCGGAGAAGACCTCCCTCTGCCCCGAGTGCGAGGCCCAGTACCTGGCGGACGCGGTGTCAGGGCTGCCCCCCGGCCCCCGGGAACCCTATGTCGATTGACCCCGGCGGCGGGGGCGAACCGGCCTGAGCGCATCGACAACCGAGAAAGGGCAAGGGCGGCCACGGCAGGCCGCCCTTGCGATTTCCTTACGTGCCCGGCCGGAGCCGCCCATACCGGAACCGGGCCGGGAGCCACCCTTACCGGAACCTGGCCAGGAGCCGTTCGAACTCCTCCCGGGGGAGGTTCCAGTCCTGACTGACGATGGGCTCGGGCCGGAACCCCGGAAGCTTCTCCTCGAAGGGGATCGACTCCGGCTCCCGGTAGATGATCCCCGTCACCAACTCGTCCGTCTCCATCAGCTTCTGCATCGCCGCAACCCGGTCCGTCGGGTCGTAGTTCGGGTCGTTGTCCAGGTCCACCAGGACCTCCCGGTAGAAGTCGTAGGTGTTCACCCGGTTGAAGGTGACGCAGGGGCTGATGGTGTTCACCAGGGCGAAGCCCTTGTGGGCGATGGCCTCCTTGAAGATCCGCACCAGCTGCTTCTGGTTGGAGCTGAACCCCTGGGCGACGAAGGTAGCGCCTGCCGCGATGGCGAGCTGCAGCGGCCGCACCGGCCGTTCGAGGTTGCCCTCCGGGGTGGTCTTGGTCTTGAACCCCGGGTCGGAGGTGGGCGAGGTCTGGCCCTTGGTCAGGCCGTAGATGTGGTTGTCCATGACGATATAGGTGATGTCCGGGTTCCGCCGGATGGCGTGGAGGAAGTGGCCCATGCCGATGGCGTAGCCGTCCCCGTCACCGCCCGCGGCGATCACCGTGAGGTTCCGGTTGGCCAGCTTCACCCCCAGGGCCACCGGCATCGTCCGCCCGTGGGTGGTGTGGAAGTTATAGGAGTAAATGTAGTTCCCAATGCGGCCGGAGCAGCCGATGCCGGCCACGATGACCACGTTCTCCGGCTCGATCCCGAGCTCGACCAGAGCCTTCTGCAGGGCGGCCAGGACGCCAAAGTCACCGCAGCCAGGGCACCACCAGGACTTCTCCGCCGTCTTGAACTCCGCCAGGCTCGCCATCGCCGGCTTCACTCCCCCTGTCGTTCGTGGGCGATCCAGGTAACCGGCAGGAGGGCTGCTCACCTCTGTCGTGGGCTCTATTTACCTAGTCTACTGAGTCTTGCGACATTTTGGGGCAGAAGAGGCCCTGGCGCCGCCCTGCCGGGCCCGCCGCTGCACATCCGGGGGGAAGGGGGGAGGCTCCCCCCTCCCCCAGCCGGGTGCAAGCGGTACACCGCCCCTCCCGGGCCGGTGCACCGCTGGTGGCCGCCTTACCGGTATGCCTCCAGGAGCCGTTCGAACTCCTCCCGGGGGAGGTTCCAGTCCTGATTGACGATGGGCTCGGGCCGGAACCCCGGAAGCTTCTCCTCGAAGGGGATCGACTCCGGCTCCCGGTAGATGATCCCCGTCACCAACTCGTCCGTCTCCATCAGCTTCTGCATCGCCGCAACCCGGTCCGTCGGGTCGTAGTTCGGGTCGTTGTCCAGGTCCACCAGGACCTCCCGGTAGAAGTCGTAGGTGTTCACCCGGTTGAAGGTGACGCAGGGGCTGATGGTGTTCACCAGGGCGAAGCCCTTGTGGGCGATGGCCTCCTTGAAGATCCGCACCAGCTGCTTCTGGTTGGAGCTGAACCCCTGGGCGACGAAGGTAGCGCCTGCCGCGATGGCGAGCTGCAGCGGCCGCACCGGCCGTTCGAGGTTGCCCTCCGGGGTGGTCTTGGTCTTGAACCCCGGGTCGGAGGTGGGCGAGGTCTGGCCCTTGGTCAGGCCGTAGATGTGGTTGTCCATGACGATATAGGTGATGTCCGGGTTCCGCCGGATGGCGTGGAGGAAGTGGCCCATGCCGATGGCGTAGCCGTCCCCGTCACCGCCCGCGGCGATCACCGTGAGGTTCCGGTTGGCCAGCTTCACCCCCAGGGCCACCGGCATCGTCCGCCCGTGGGTGGTGTGGAAGTTATAGGAGTAAATGTAGTTCCCAATGCGGCCGGAGCAGCCGATGCCGGCCACGATGACCACGTTCTCCGGCTCGATCCCGAGCTCGACCAGAGCCTTCTGCAGGGCGGCCAGGACGCCAAAGTCACCGCAGCCAGGGCACCACCAGGACTTCTCCGCCGTCTTGAACTCCGCCAAGGTCGCCATCAGGCCGGCACCCCCTTGTAGGACTCCAGTACTGCAGCGACCACTTCGTTGGGCCGGAAGAGCGTGCCGTCGTACTTCAGGATGGACTCTACCGGGTGCTCAACGCCCTCGGCCCGCATGATGAACGCGAGCTGACCCGTCGCGTTGTTCTCGACGACAAAGGTCTTCTCCGCGGCCGCGATCGCGGCCCGAAGCTCCTCCACCGGCAGCGGCCGGATGACCCGCACCTGGAGGGTGGCCACCCGGTGCCCCTGCTCCCGGAGCAGCTCTGCCGCCTCGGCAACGACGCCGAAGGTGGAACCATAGCTGATGAGGAGGATCTCCGGCCGCTCGGGCCCCTCGTAGAGGATGCCGGGCACGGGCTGGCCGCCGATCTCCAGCTTCTTGATCTTCTTGAGCCGCTTCTGCATCATCCGGGTCCGGTTGACGGGATCTTCCTTCACCTTGCCGTCGGTGGCGTGCTCCACGCCGGTAGCCAGGTACTGGCCGTACTTCATCCCGGGCAGGGACCGGGGGCTCACGCCGCTCTCCGTAAAGGCATACCGCTGGAAGACGTCCCGGCCCATGGCTTCCAGTTCCTTCGGGTCTACCAGCGGACCCCGGTCGATCACGACCTGATCGAAGTCGAGGTTGTCGACGGTCTGCTGCCACAGGCCCAGGCCGAGGTCCGAGGCAATGATCACGGGGCAGTGGTAGTTGTCCGCCAGGTTGAAGGCCAGCACCGTGTCGTAGAAAGCCTGCTCCGCGGTGCCGGGGGCCAGGACGATCCGGGGGCCCTCCCCGTGGCCGCCGTAGGCCAGAGCCAGAAGGTCAGACTGCTCGTGCTTGGTGGGCATACCGGTGGAGGGACCGCCCCGCTGCACGTCGACGATGACCACCGGGATCTCGGCCATGGAGGCCAGGCCGATGTTCTCCTGCATCAGGGAGATGCCGGGGCCGGCGGTCGCGGTCATGGCCCGGGCGCCGGCGAAGCCTGCACCGATGCACGTCGCCACCGCGGCCAGCTCATCCTCCACCTGCACCGCGGCGCCGCCGAACTTGGGCAGGATCCGGGCACAGGTCTCCAGAATCTCCGAAGCCGGGGTGATGGGGTACGCGACCACCAGCCGGCAGCCGGCCGCCACCGCGCCCAGGGCGATGGCGTCGTTGCCGGTCATGATCAGCCGGCGCTGGCCGTCGCCGGGGTCGAGTTGGAAGGCCTTGTCCGCCGCCTGCTCCAGGGCGTAGCTGTACCCTCGCTCCAGGGCCGTCCAGTTGCCCTGGACCACCTGTTCGCCCTTCGCCGCGAACTTCTCCGCCAGGTAATCCTTGAACGCCTGCAGCGGCAGACCCAGGAGGGCCGCCGAGGCGCCGATGGCCACGATGTTCCGGTAAACCGGGTTCAAGAGGTCCCGGGCGATCTCGGTCATGGGCACGGTGACCATCTGCACGCCCTCAGGGGCCTTGGGCT
Source organism: Bacillota bacterium (assembly GCA_021890795.1). GTDB lineage: Bacteria > Bacillota > Sulfobacillia > Symbiobacteriales > ZC4RG38 > ZC4RG38. The sequence continues at coordinate 21,196 of JAKKUO010000043.1, forward strand.
GGAAGTTGCTGTCCGCAATAAGAAGACCACCCGGCACCAGTTCCTTGGCCAGCCGGTCGATGGCTTCCTGGTCCATGGCAACCAGGACGTGGACCCCCTCCGCGGTGGCCAGGACGCGCCGGGTGCTCACCCGCACGGTGAAGTTGGTGTGGCCGCCCTTGATCCGGGACGAAAAGGTCTTGTACGCGTAGATGTAGTACCCAAGTCGGTTGCAGACCGTTGCAAAGACGTCGCTGGTCGAATCGAGGCCGGTGCCTTGTTCGCCCCCGATCTTCCAGACGAGCTCACGCAACGCCATGCGCCCCCTTTATTTCAAAACACATAGAAACCAATCCGTCGTAGCGATGATTCCGTCATTGCGACGCCGGCTGTAGCCAAGGACAAACGATTCTCTCCACTTGATAACGTACGACGGATTGGCCCTGTATGCAAATGCATCAATGACATTTGTCGTATGCCCGGTCGGCATGGGGAAGGGGATCGCCGATGTTACTACAGCATCTGCTGACCTTCTGCCGGGTCGTCGAGGCGGGCAGCTTCACCCGGGCCGGGGAACTGCTCAACCTCAGCCAGCCCGCCGTCACCCGCCAGGTTGCCGCCCTGGAGGCGGAGGTGGGTCAGCCGCTCCTGGACCGGCAGGCCCGTCACCTCCACCTCACCCCCGCGGGGGAGGTGGTCTACCGGGAAGGCCGGCGGGTGGTGGCCATCCTGGAGAGGCTGCGGGAAGAGGTGGCCCGGCTCTCCGACCCGGACCAGGGGCAGGTGAGCGTCGCCTGCGTCACCACCACCGGGCTCTTCACCCTGCCCTCGCTGCTGAAGGAGTTCAGCCGCCGCTACCCGGGAGTCCGGTTCCGGGTCTGGTCCGGGCGCATCCCCGGGGTCATTGACCGGGTCCTGGACGGCGAGGCCGACCTGGGCCTCGTCACCATGCCGGTGAGCCACACCCGGCTGGAGTGCATCCCCCTCTTCGACGAGGCGATCATCCCGGTGGCGGCCCCGGAGTTCGCGGCCACCCTTCCCAAGCCCCTGGAGGTCCGGCACCTGTCGGAGCTGGACATGATCCTCTACCAGGCTCCGTCCCGGTTCCGGACCATCGTCGAGGCCCACCTGGAGGCTGCGGGGGTGGTGCCCCGGGTCACCATGGAGTTCGACAACCACGAGGCGGTCACCACCATGGCGAAGCTCGGGTACGGCGTGGCCATGGTGCCCATGGCCGCGGTGGCGGACGAACTCGCCGAGGGCAGCCTCGTCCAGCTGGAGGTGGTGGGGTTGCCGCCGCTCAAGCGCACCACCTCTCTCATCCTCCGAAAAGAGGATCAGGCCCGGTCCCGGGCCGCACAAAACTTCATTAATCTCATCCTGGAACAGTATGGCGGTCAGGCCCTGGGGTGAGGCTCCCCCAGGGCCGCCGCCACCAGGGCCTGGACCAGGGGGGTCGGCGGGTGCGCGGCGATCTCCCGGGCGGAGGCGACCACCACCAGCCGGCCGCCGTCCAGGACCGCCACCCGGTCCGCGAGCTGGAGCACTTCCCGGAAGTCGTGGCTGACCAGGACCGCGGAGATGCCCTCCTCCCGAAGGAGCCGGGAGAGCAGGTCCAGGAGGGCGGTGCGGCTGAGGAGGTCCAGGTTGGCCGTCGGCTCATCCAGGAAGAGCACCTCCGGCCCGAGCACCAGGGCCCGGGCAAGGCTCACCCGCTGGGCCTCCCCGCCCGAGAGGGTGCGGGCATGCTGCCGGGCGAGGTGAGCGATCCCGAGCCGCTCCAGCCACTCCTCCACCCGCTGGCGGACTGCCGGGCCCCGCATCCCCCGGAGCCGCAGCCCCAGGGCGACGTTATCGAAGACCGACATGTCCAGGAGCAGGGGGTCCTGGAAGACCACCGCCACCCGCCGCCGGAGCCGCAAGAGGTCGGTCTTCGGGGTGACGGGCTCGCCGGCGAAGACGATCTCCCCGGCGGTCGGCGGCTCCAGGAGGGCCAGCGTCCGGACCAGGGTGCTCTTTCCCGCCCCGTTGGCCCCAACCAGCGCGAGCACCTCCCCCCGCCGGAGGCTCAGCTCCGGCACCGCCAGGATGGTCCGGCCCCCCCGATCCACCCTCAGGTTCCGCACCTGGATCATCACCTGCTCCGCCGCCTCTGGGCTCACCGTCGCCACCCTTCGCCACCTCCCGATGAATTCAGGCCCTGGATCGAGTAGGAGGGGGTGGCTAACCCCCGTCCTCTCACACCACCGGACATGCG
>JAKKUO010000086.1 GCA_021890795.1 Bacillota bacterium
GGGGCCTGCTTCCTCAGGCCCCCCGGCGCCGCTCCTCCTCCACCAACAGCCGGCGCAAGACCTTCCCCACGTTGCTCTTGGGGAGGCTTGACCGGAACTCCACCTCCCGGGGCACCTTGTAGCCCGCCAGCCGCTGCCGGCAGTAGGCCTGGAGTTCCTCCCCGGTCACATGGTGACCGGGCTTCAGCACCACGTAGGCCTTCACCCGCTCCCCCTGGTAGGGGTCGGGAACCCCGGCCACGCAGGCCTCGGCCACCGCCGGGTGCTCGTAGAGGACCTCCTCCACCTCCCGGGGATAGACGTTGAAGCCGGAGACGATGATCATGTCCTTCTTCCGGTCGACGATGTAGAAGTAGCCGTCCTCGTCCATCCAGGCGAGGTCGCCGGTGTAGAGCCACCCGTCCCGGAGGGCATTCCGGGTCTCCTCGGGCATCTGCCAGTAGCCCACCATCACCTGGGGCCCCCGGACCCGCAGCTCCCCGATCTCCCCGGGGGGCAGCACCCGGGTGCCGGTCTCCACGTCGACGATCTCCGCGTCGGTGTCCGGCAGGGGGATGCCGATGGAGCCAGGCTTGCGCAGGCCCCCCACCGGGTTGGAATGGGTGACCGGCGAGGCTTCGGAGAGGCCGTACCCCTCGACGATCTGGGCCCCGGTCCGGGCCTCGAAGGCCTGGAGGATCTCCAGGGGCAGGGGCGCGGCCCCGGAGTTGCAGAGCCGGATGGAGCTGAGGCCGTACTTGTCGGCGTCCGGGAACTGGTTGACCGCGGCGTACAGCGTCGGCACCCCGGGGAAGGAGGTGGGCCGGGTCTCCCGGATGGTCTCCATCAGTTCCTGGAGGTCCAGCCGGGGGAGAAGGATGAGTTCCGCGCCCCGGATGAGCGCCTGGTTCATGCAGACGGTCATGCCGTAGGAGTGGAAGAGGGGCAGGATGGCCAGCACCCGCTCCTCCCCGGGGCCCAGGGCGACGGGTTTGACCCACTCGTGAAGGGCGATGGCGTTGGCCACCAGGTTGGCGTGGGTGAGCATCGCCCCCTTGCTGACCCCGGTGGTGCCGCCGGTGTACTGCAGGACCGCCACATCCCCGGGCCGGACCTCGACGGCCGGCGGCTCCGGCGGCGCCGCGGCCAGAAGCGCCTCGAGGCGCCGGGCCTCGGGGCCCAGTTCCGCCGAACCGCCAAGGGAGGCCACGACGACCCGGCGGAGGGGCGTGCTCTCCAGCACCGCCTGCACCTTGGGGTAGAGAAGGTCCGCCACCACGATGGTCTCCGCCCCGGCGTTGGTGACCAGGTACTGGAGCTCCCGCTCGGTGTAGAGCGGGTTGACCTGAGCCACTACGGCGCCGGCCATCAGGGTGCCGTAGTAGGCGATGACGTACTGGGGGCAGTTGGGCAACATCAGCGCCACCCGGTTCCCCGGCTGCACCCCCAGGTCCGCCAGGGCCCGGGCCATCGCCCGCACCTGGTGCCACAGCTCGCCGTACCGGAGCCGCCACCCGTAGAAGCGGATGGCCGGCAGCTCCGGGTACCGGGTGGCGGTCTCCTCCAGAAGCCGGTGCAGGGGCACCTCGGGGTACTCCAACTCCGCCCGCACCCCGGGGGCGTAATGGCGCAGCCACGGCCTCCCCGACATCGGCCGACCCCTCCCTTGAGTTCCTCCACGGCACTGCCTGTCCCGCCGCAAAGAGTCATCGTCTACCGAAGTCTACCGAAAGCCGTTGATCCATTTATACAAACTCTCCATCTGTTCCTTCCTGCTAAAATAGACTGATGCGCTGGGTGCCGGGGGTGGCCAGACCGAGAGAAGGGGCGCCCAGTTCGAAGCGCCGGACCCCGCGGTCGTGGGCCGTGCTGCGAAAAAAGAAAAGCGGCACCGCCGCGGGGAGAGGGTGCGGCGAGCCGTTTTGCAGATGCCCTTTTCGGGTCGCGCCCGGGTCACACCCGGGGAAGCCGCTCTCCGAATTGCCAGCGCAGCAGGTTGTAGACCACGACGGCAGAGATGAAGGTCACCGCCAGATAGTAGCGTTCCGGGTGCTCGATGGGGAACCGGTGGAGGAGCCAAGTCCCAACCCACGGCCCGACACCGTACACGAGGAGAAAGGTCCCGAGAAACGCCAGAAGCCCGAGGACAGGCCGCATCCCCACGCCCTCCTCCTGTCACGCCCTCCTCCGACCACTCCCACCAGCGGGCCCCCGTGACCCCATGGTGACCGGGGGGGACCATCGCCAGGCCCAGGCCAGACGCACCGCCAGAGCAGGAGCCTTGTTTTCTCATTCTTCGTTAGAGTCCGCAACTTCTGCCCCGGCCGGTCAGCCCGCCGGCCCTCCGCTCAGCCGGCGGAAGCTCCGGAGCCAGAGGCCCCGGGGGTCCCGGCGGACCCAGAACTCCACCAGGAGCCCCTCCGGGACCTGCCGGTACAGTTCGTAGGCGTCCACCAGCAGGTCCCACTCCTCCGTTCCGGACAACACCCGCAGCCGGTAGTACCCGCCGCCGTGGATGATATTGGGCCGGATGTAGCCCTCCTTCCGCACCACGACGCCCCGGCGGCGCTCCCCCAGGATGCGCCCGAACCACCCCAGCCGCCTGAGCCACCCCAGCAAGGCCGCCACCTCCCTTCGATGCGAGGGGAGCACCGGCCGCGTGCAAGGGGAGCACCGGCCACCCCGCCCGCGGCCCGCGCCCGGGGCAGCCCCCGGGGGATCCCTCCCCGGCGGTGCTGCCCCGGGCGGCGTTGTTCGGCCCCTGATCCCGGGCTGCGTCGCCCGGACCCCAGGCCCCGGGCCCGTGCCGGGCCTACTCCGGGCCCGAGCCCCTGGGCCTGCTCCTGGCCGCAGGCCCCCAGCCTACTCCCGGACCTCCACCCGGATGGAGAGCTCCCGGAGCTGCTCCTCGGTGACCTCGCTGGGGGCGTCGACCATCAGGTCCGTCGCCCGGGCGGTCTTGGGGAAGGCGATGACGTCCCGGATGGTGGACCGGCCGGCCAGCAGCATCACCCACCGGTCCAGGCCAAAGGCGATGCCGCCGTGGGGCGGGGTGCCGTACTCGAAGGCCTCCAGGAGGAACCCGAACTTGGCCCGGGCCTCCTCCGGGGTAAAGCCCAACAGCTCGAACATCCGCTCCTGGAGCGGCCGCTGGTGGATCCGGATCGACCCGCCGCCGAGTTCGACGCCGTTGAGCACCAGGTCGTAGGCGTTGGCCCGAATCTCCCCCAGCCGCTCCCGGGGGAAGCTCGGGTCCATCACCTTGGCCACGTCCTCGGGGTGAGGCGAGGTGAAGGGATGGTGGACCGCCACCCACCGCTTTTCCTCCGGGTCGTACTCCAGGAGCGGAAAGTCCACCACCCAGACTAGCTTGAAGTCCGCCGCGGTGGGCCGCTCGGGCAGGGCGGCGGGGATGAGGCCCAGGCGCCGGCCGAGCTCCAGCCGCACCTGCCCCAGAGCGGTGCAGGCCACCTCCCACTGGTCGGCGACAAAGAGGATGAGGTCCCCGGGCGCCGCGCCCATCCGCTCCCGGATGGCGCCGAGCTCCTCCGGCCTCAGGAACTTGGCCACCGGCCCCCGGACCTCGCCCCCTTCTGCGGGCGGCAGGGCGAGCCAGGCCAGCCCCTTGGCCTTGTAGGTCTTGGCCACCTCTTCCAGCTCGCTGATCTCCTTCCGGGAGAAGCCGCCGCACCCCGGCGCCCGGAGGGCCTTCACCACCCCGCCGGCGCCGATGGTGCCGGAGAAGACCTTGAACTCCGAGTTCCGGAGGAGGTCCGAGAGGTCCACCAGCTCCAGGCCAAAGCGCAGGTCCGGCTTGTCGGAGCCGTACTTCTCCATGGCCTCCCGCCAGGGGATCCGGGGGAAGGGCCGGGGGATCTCGATCCCGAGGGTCTCCCGGAAGACGTGGGCCACCAGCCCCTCCATCACTTCCAGGACGTCCTCCCGGGTGACGAAGGACATCTCCACGTCGATCTGGGTGAACTCCGGCTGCCGGTCGGCCCGGAGGTCCTCGTCCCGGAAGCACCGCACGATCTGGAAGTACTTCTCAAACCCCGCCACCTGCAGGAGCTGCTTGAAAAGCTGGGGCGACTGGGGCAGGGCGTAGAACTTGCCCGGGCTCACCCGGGAGGGCACCAGGTAGTCCCGGGCCCCCTCCGGGGTGCTGCGGGTCAGGAACGGGGTCTCGATCTCCAGGAAACCGTGGGCGTCGAAGTAGTCCCGGACCGCCTTGGCCACCCGGTGCCGGAGGATCAGACCCTTCTGCATGATCGGCCGGCGCAGGTCGAGGTACCGGTACCGGAGCCGGAGGTCCTCGCTCACATCCAGGTCGTCCTGGATGTAGAAGGGCGGGGTCTTGGCCGGGCTCAGGACCCGGACCTCCGCCGCGTGGACCTCCACCCTCCCGGTGGGGAGGTTGGGGTTCACCTGGGCCGGGGGCCGCTCCTTCACCGTGCCCCGGACCGCCAGGACATACTCGCTCCGCACCCCCTCCGCAGCGGCAAAGGCCGCCGGGGAGACCTGGGGGTCGCAGACCACCTGAACGATCCCCGACCGGTCCCGCAGGTCGATGAAGATCACCCCGCCCAGGTCCCGGCGCCGCTGGACCCAGCCGCAGAGGACAACTTCCCGGCCCACCAGGCCCAACCCCATCTCGCCGCAGCCGTGGGTCCGTTTCATCCCTTCCAGGGTGGCAACGGTCAGCCCTTCGTGATGGGTCGTCATGGCCGCATCGCCTCCGCAAGCGCTTGTGCCAGTGCTTCTGCCGTCAGGGGCACCTCCCGCTGCTGCCCCTGGTCCATGTCCCGGAGGACCACCACGCCCCGCTCCAGCTCGCTCTCGCCCAGGATGGCCACAAACCGGGCGCCGAGCCGGCCGGCGTACTTCATCTGGGCCTTTAAGGACCGGCCCAGGTAGTCCAGGTCCACCGCCAGCCCCTGGCGCCGGAGGGCGTAGACCACCGGCAGCGCCGCCCGGCGGGCCGCCTCGCCCAGGGCGGCGAAGAAGAGGTCCTGCCGGGGCGGCGGGGGCAGGGGGATGCCCATCTCGTCGAGCACCATCAGCATCCGCTCCATCCCCATGGCAAAGCCGACGCCGGGGGTAGGCTTGCCCCCCAGGTGCTCCACCAGCCCGTCGTACCGGCCGCCGCCCCAGAGGGCGCTCTGGGCCCCGAGCTGGGGGTGCAGCACCTCAAAGACCGTCTTGGTGTAGTAATCCAGCCCCCGGACGATCTTCGGGTCCACCCGGTAGGGAATCCCCAGGGCCCGGAGGTGGTCCTGGAGGGCCGCGAAGTGCTGCCGGCACTCGTCGCAGAGGTGCTCCACCGTGGTGGGCGCCGTGCGCATCGCCGGGTGGTCGGCGTCGACCTTGCAGTCCAGCAGCCGCAGGGGGTTCTGGTCGATCCGCCGGTTGCAGTCCGGGCAGAGTTCCGAAAGGTACGGCCGGAAGTGGGCCCGGAGCCGCTCCCGGTAGGCCGGCCGGCAGGCCGGGCAGCCGATGGAGTTGAGGCTCACCTCCAGCCCCTCCAGCCCCAGCCGCCGGGCCAGGGCGATGCCGATCTCGATCACCTCGGCGTCCACCGCCGGGTCCTGGGCGCCGAAGACCTCCACGTCCCACTGGTGGAACTGCCGGAACCGGCCCTTCTGGGGCCGCTCCGCCCGGAAGGCCGGGCCGTAGGTGAAGACCTTCACCGGCTGGGGCAGGTTGTGGAGGCCGTTCTCGATGTAGGCCCGCACCATGCCCGCGGTGAACTCCGGCCGCAGGGTGAGGGTGCTCCCCTCCTCCCCCTCCCCGCCCCGGGGCATCAGGGTGAACATCTCCTTCTGGACGATGTCCGTGCTCTCCCCCACACCCCGGGCGAAGAGCTCCGTCTGCTCGAAGACCGGGGGCCGCAGTTCCTGGTAACCGTACTGGAGGCTGATCCGGCGGATCGCCTCCTCCAGGGCCTGCCACCGGGCGCTGTCCTGCCACCGGAACTGGGCCCCGGGCAGGATGTCGTTGGTGCCACGGGGGGCTCTCAGCACGCCGCCACACCTCCTGGTAAGCGCGTCGCCAGAAAAAGGGAGACCAACCAAAAAGCGCCTCCGTCCCGCCATGGGACGGAAGCGCTTCGCTCCCGCGGTGCCACCCACGTTAGCAGCCCCGCCCGCCGTCCGCCGGCAGCGGCAGGTCCCGCCCCGGGACCGCCGGCCTCCCGCCGGGCCGGACCGCCGGGCTGAGGCATGCTCCCTCTTCAGGCCGGGGCACGTCCCCGGCCCCCTCCGCTGATAACGGTGGAGGTCTCCGTCCGGGCCTACTGGGCCGCCGGCCAGGCGGTCGTTCACCGGGCCGCCAAAAGCGGCCGCCGGCTGGGCGCCGGTTCGCTGAGACGCCGCCCGGGGGGCCGTTCAGCCGGAAGCTCCCGGGTGTCTTCACCGGGGGCTCACCCACCGGCTTGCACCGACCGCCGGCTCTCTGCAGGGCGCCGCCCGGCTACTCCTCCCGTTCATCGCCGCTCACAGGATTCGATGCCGTTATTTTAGCCCGGGCTGCCAGCAGCGTCAAGGGCTGGAGACAAGCGTCGCCTCAGGGCTGGAGCGCCTCGGGGCCCGAAGGCTGGGACGCCTCCTCGCCGGAGGGC
>JAKKUO010000044.1 GCA_021890795.1 Bacillota bacterium
CGTCCGGCTCCCTCCACCGCCAGGTGGTGGCCTGGCTCCGCCGCCTCCACCGCGGCTTCGCCGACCGGCTCGGTCGCATCCGCCGTCGCCTCACCGCCTGGCTCAGCCGCCTCCGCCATTTCCTCGCCGCCTGCCTCGCCCGCCTCCGCTGGCGGCCCTTCGCCGGGGCCGAGCCCCAGGCTTTCCGGCCCCCATCCCGTTGGGCCCGGGCTCTTGGGGAAGCACGGCTGCGGGGCCAGGTCGCCCTCCGGCTCCTGCGCCTCGCCCTTAGACCCGCGGACCCGAACAACCTTTTCCTCGCCCCCGGGGCCTGGGGGCTCGGGGCCCACGCCATGGCCGAGGCCGGCCGGAACCCGGCCCTGGACCTGCCCCTGGGGGAGGGGCGCCGGCCCACCCTTCTCCTGGCGGGAGAGGGGATCCGCCATCCCCCGGCTGCCTTGGCCCGGCGGGTCGCGGAGGGCATCGCCGCGGTCAACCGCCAGGCCGGACGGGAGGCCCTCCTGGCCATCGAGCTGAAGCGGCTCCAGCTCCCTCAGATCCGGCAACTGGACCGGCTGATCGAGGAGCTGGCCCGGCGGTGGCTCGGCCCCGGCCAGGCCTTCCGGCCCATGGAGCGCCGCAGCCGCCTCGACCTCCGCCGGACCCTCCGGGCCAACCTCCAGCGCCACGGGGGGTACGTGCTGACCTTCCGGTGGGCCGTCCGGCAGCGGCCCCTGCCCCGGCTTCAGCGGCCCGCCCGGCTGCTGGTGATCGGCGACGTCAGCCACTCCATGTGCCACTACGTCACCGTGGTCCTCTACTTCTTCCACATGCTGAATTTTCGGTTCCAGGTGGAGAGCTACGTCTTCTCCGAGCACGCCACCCGGGCCTCCCCGTACCTCTCCGGCCCCGGCGGCTTCCCGGAGAAGGTCCAGGCCCTCGCCCAGCACGCCCGGTCTTGGAACGCCGGCACCCGCTTTGGCACTTCCCTGGAGGAGATCCTGGCCGAGGCGGCGGTGGACCCCCACACCTACGTCATCATCGCCACCGACGGCAAGTTCAGCCTCAGCCACGGGGAACTGGCCAAGATCCGGCGGCAGATGGAACGGCTCCGGCGTGAGAGCCGGATGGTCATCCTCCTCACCCCCGAGGCGGACCTGGCCCGGGCCGGCCGGAGCCGCTCCGCCCCCGTAGACCCGGGGAATGGCAGCCCCGACTGGGTGGTGGGCGTCTTCAAGGCCGGGCTGGTGGAGATCCCCATCTTTGACCTGGCTTCGGTCTGGTACGAGGTCCTGGGGCAGCACGCGGACCGGGTCTACCACATCCGCACCGTCCAGGACCTGGTGGACATGGTGGAGGACCTGAACCGGATGGCGCCGCCAGTGAACCCCGAGGAGTAGGCGAGGAGCCCGCCGGAAGCCGCAGCCCCAATCGTCAGAAGCCCAGGGGAGGTGTCCCGAACCAATCCTGGACTGCGGGGCTCTCATTGCACAGAAGGCCAACCAGGAGGGATGAGATGGGGATGCGTTCAGGCCTGGCGGTCCTGGCGGTGGCGCTGATGCTCCTCACAGCCTGTGGGCGAGGGAGCGGTACCGTCACCTACACCAACGACACGTACGGTTATTCGGTGGACATTCCCGCTACCTGGGAAGTTAACCAGGGGCAGATGGCCCCGCCTCCCCCGGCGGGTACGAGCTTGGAAGGTGACGGCCTCCGGGTCGAAATCGTGGTGGGGAAAGCAGACGCCACCGAAGAGCCGGAAGCGCTGCGGCATCAGGGTTGGGTCGAAGAAGAGATTACCGTTGCCGGGGAACCAGCGAAGTCCTTCACTCGCCCCCCAACGGACAAGGGGCCAGGTCTCTGGCGCCGAGTCTATTTCGAGCATAACGGTCTCGCATACGAGGTCAGCCTGAACGGAAGTGACGAGAAGCAGTGGGAGAAGGCACACAAGACTTTTGCCGATATCCTTGAGTCGATCCGATGGGTCAACTAGACCTCTTGGCAGCCGTGGCACCCGGCCCAACGGGCCGGCGCAGCAAGAGAAGGGGCGAGGCGGCCCGCGTCACCGCCTCGCCCCCTCTGTTCTCTCGCCTCGGCCGCAGCGCCGCGGCCGCCGCGGCTGCCGCCGTCGCGGCCGCAGCCCCGCGATTCACTGCCGCAGCCGTCTTCACCGCCACGACTGCAGCCCTCCGCCTCAGTTCCGGCGGTTCTCCGCCAGGTACCCGGCCACCTTCAGCCGGACCAGAGCCCGCTGGAGCGCCGCCTCGGCCCGGGCCCGGTCGATGTTCTCCTGCCGGGACCGGAGCCGGGCCTCCGCCCGCTCCTTGGCCGCCCGGGCCCGGAGGACGTCGATCTCCTCCGCCCGCTCCGCGGCCTCGGCCAGGATCGTCACCCGGTTCTCGCTCACCTCGGCGAAGCCGCCCATCACCGCCACCGGCTCGTAGCGGCCGTCGTGCTTCAGCTTCAGGATCCCGGTGCGGAGGACCGCCACCATCGGCGCGTGGAGGGGCAGGATGCCCATGGACCCGTCGACCACCGGCAGGATCACCGCGTCGCACGCCAGGTCCCTGAGCACCGTCCGCTCCGGGGTGATGACCGTCACCTGAATCTCGCCGGCCATGGATTAACCCACCTCGGCCAGGATCCGCTTGCCCTGCTCCACCGCCTCGTCGATGGTGCCCACCATGTAGAAGGCCTGCTCGGGCAGGTCGTCGTGCTTGCCCTCCAGGATCTCCTTGAAGCCCCGGATGGTCTCCTTGATCGGCACGTACTTGCCCGGCCGGCCGGTGAACTTCTCCGCGACGTGGAAGGGCTGGGAGAGGAACCGCTGGATCTTCCGGGCCCGGGCCACGATCAGCTTGTCCTCGTCGGAGAGCTCATCCATGCCCAGGATGGCGATGATATCCTGCAGCTCCTTGTACCGCTGCAGCACCTTCTGGACGCCCCGGGCCACCTCGTAGTGCTCCTGGCCGACGATGTTCGGGTCCAGGATCCGGGAGCTGGACTCCAGCGGGTCCACCGCGGGGAAGATGCCCAGCTCGGCGATCTGCCGGGACAGAACCAGGGTGGCGTCCAGGTGGGCGAAGGTGGTGGCCGGCGCCGGGTCGGTCAGGTCGTCCGCCGGGACGTAGATCGCCTGGACCGAGGTGATGGAGCCCTTCTTGGTGGAGACGATCCGCTCCTGCAGGGCGCCCATCTCCGTGGCCAGGGTGGGCTGGTAACCGACCGCGGACGGCATCCGGCCCAGCAGGGCCGACACCTCCGAACCCGCCTGGGTGAACCGGAAGATGTTGTCGATGAAGAGCAGCACGTCCTGGCCCTCGTCATCCCGGAAGTACTCGGCCATGGTGAGGCCGGTGAGGGCCACCCGCAGCCGGGCCCCCGGCGGCTCGTTCATCTGACCGAAGATCATCGCGACCTTGTCGATGACCCCGGCTTCGATCATCTCGTGGTAGAGGTCGTTCCCCTCACGGGTCCGCTCGCCCACGCCGGTGAAGACCGAGAAGCCGCCGTGGCCCAGAGCGACGTTGTTGATCAGCTCCTGCAGGGTCACGGTCTTGCCCACACCGGCGCCGCCGAAGAGGCCGATCTTACCGCCCTTGGCGAAGGGAATCAGCAGGTCGATGACCTTGATCCCCGTCTCCAGGATCTCGGTGGCGGGATTCACGTCGCTCACCCCGGGCGGGGTCTTGTGGATCGGGTCCCGCCGGGCCGTCACCACCGGACCCTTGCCGTCGATGGGCTCGCCCAGGACGTTGAAGATCCGGCCCAGGACCTCCCGCCCGACGGGCACCCGGATGGGGGCACCGGTGTCCCGGACCGGGGTGCCCCGCTGCAGGCCGTCGGTGGAGGACATGGCGATGGCCCGGACCACGTTGTTGCCCAGGTGCTGGGCGACCTCCAGGGTCAGGTTGATGTCGCCCTTCTCGCCGCCGTTCTCAATGACCAGAGCGTTGTACAGATCGGGCAGGTGGCCTTCAGGAAACTCGACGTCCACGACCACACCCATGATCTGGAGGATGCGGCCGACACGCTGCTCGCTCACAGTCCGTTCCCTCCTGTCAGGGGGAGCTGCCTCCGATCCGCTCCGGGCAGGGCGGCGCTACCGGCGCAGGACCGCCACCGGTCCTACTTGAGCGCCTCCGCGCCGCCCACGATCTCGGAGATCTCCTTGGTAATGGCCGCCTGGCGCGCCCGGTTGTACTGCAGGGTGAGCTTGGCGATGAGTTCCGTGGCGTTGTCCGTGGCGTTGCCCATGGCGGTCATCCGGGCGCCGTGCTCCGAAGCCTTGGCCTCGAGCATGGTCTGGAAGAAGACGGTCTCCACGTACCGGGGGACCAGCCGCTCCAGCACCGCCTCCGGGCTGGGCTCGTAGATGTAGTCCACCAGGGAGCCCGCCTCGGCCTCCGCCGGCGCCGGCAGGGGTAGGAGCTGGATCTCCGTCGGGCGCTGGGTGACCGGGTTGATGAACTCCGTGTAGAGGATCCGGACTTCATCCAACTCGCCGGAGAGGTAGAGTTGGATCAGCTCTCCGACGATCTCCCTGGCCACAGGCCACCGGGCCTCCTCGCCCAGCCCCACCCATTCCCGGAAGGGCCTCACGCCGCGCTTCACGAAGAAGTCCCGGGCCTTGCGGCCGATGGTGATCAGCTTCACCGGCCGGGTCTCCCGGCGCAGGGCCTCCTGGGCGGCCCGGATGATGTTAACGTTGTAGGAGCCCGCGAGCCCTCGGTCCGCGCTGATCACCACATAACCGACCTTCGGTTCATCCACTTCCCGGGCCCGCAGGAGCGGATGCTCCTTGCCAGCCCCGGCGGCCACCAGCCGGCCGAGCATCCGGGACAGCTCCCGGGCGTAGGGCCGGGCAGCCAGAACCCGGTCCTGAGCCCGGCGCAGCTTGGCGGCTGCCACCATCTTCATCGCCCGGGTGATCTTCTGGGTCGCCTGCACCGCCTTCCGGCGGCGGAGGATCGCCTTCTTGTTTTCGGCCATCCCTCACACCACCTTTAGCCGTTGGCGGCTGCCTTGAGGTTGCTGACAAACCCGGCCTTGAACGCCTCCACCGCCTTGCGCAGGTTCGCCTCGATCTCCGGGGTGAGGTCCTTCGTCTCCTCCAGGTCCTTGAGCACGGTGGTGTTGGCCCGGAGGTAGGTCAGAAGCCCCTGCTCAAACTCCCGGACCCTCTCCAGGGGCAGGTCGTCGAGGTAGCCCTGGACGCCGGCCCAGATCACCGCGACCTGCTCGGAGAAGGGCATCGGCTGGTGCGGAGGCTGCTTCAGCAGCTCGGTCATCCGCTCGCCCCGGATGAGGCGGGCCTGGGTCGCCTTGTCGAGGTCAGAGCCGAACTGGGCGAAGGCCGCCAGCTCCCGGTACTGGGCGAGGTCGAGGCGCAGGGAGCCCGCCACCTTCTTCATCGCCTTGATCTGGGCCGCGCCGCCCACCCGGGAGACGGAGATACCGGTGTTCATCGCCGGACGGACGCCCGCGAAGAACAGGTCGGTCTCCAGGTAGATCTGGCCGTCGGTGATGGAGATGACGTTGGTGGGGATGTAGGCGGAGACGTCGCCCGCCTGGGTCTCGATGATGGGCAGCGCGGTGAGCGAACCGCCGCCCAGCTCGTCGTTCAGCTTCGCCGCCCGCTCCAGGAGCCGGCTGTGCAGGTAGAAGACGTCACCGGGGTACGCCTCCCGGCCCGGCGGCCGCCGGAGCAGCAGCGACATCTCACGGTAAGCCACCGCCTGCTTGGAGAGGTCGTCGTAGACCACCAGCGCGTGCTGGCCCCGGTCCCGGAAGTACTCGCCCATGGTGCAGGCCGCATAGGGGGCCAGGTACTGCAGGGGCGCGGGATCCGAAGCGGTGGCGACGACGACGATGGTGTAGTCCATCGCCCCGTGCTCTTCCAGGGTCTTGATCACGCCGGCCACGGTGGAGGCCTTCTGGCCGATGGCGCAGTAGATGCAGATGACTCCCTCGCCCTTCTGGGCCAGGATGGTGTCCACCGCGATGGTGGTCTTGCCGGTGCCCCGGTCGCCGATGATCAGCTCCCGCTGCCCCCGGCCGATGGGAGTCATCGCGTCGATGGCCTTGATCCCCGTCCGCAGGGGCTCGTGCACCGACTTCCGGGTGATGACGCCGGGGGCGATCTTCTCCACCCGGTCGTACAGCTTGGCGTTGATCGGCCCCTTGCCGTCGATGGGCTGGCCCAGGGCGTTGACCACCCGGCCGATCAGCTCCGGGCCGACGGGCACCTCCACCACCCGGCCGGTGCGCCGGACCTCGTCACCCTCCTTGATGTGGGTGTACGGGCCCAGGATCACCACGCCGATGTTGTCCTCTTCCAGGTTGAAGGCCATGCCCAGGACGCCGCCGGGGAATTCGAGGAGCTCCATGGCCATCGCCTTCTCCAGGCCGTAGACCCGGGCGATGCCGTCGCCGACCTGGATCACCCGGCCGACGTCGCTGACCTCGATCTCGGTGGAGAACTTCTCGATCTCCTGCTTGAGGATCGAGCTGATTTCCTCCGGCCGAATGCTCATCCTTTCACCCCTTACGTCTTAGCCGTTCCCGCCGGCCCCGACCAGCCGCTGGTGCATCCGCCTGAGCTGGGTCCTGACCGACCCGTCCATCAGCACGTCGCCCACCCGGACGACGAGACCCCCCAACAGGCTGGGATCCACCCGGCGGACGAACCGCACTTCCTTGCCCAGCCGCTGGCGGAGCCGCTCCGCCAGGCTGGCCAGGACCTCGTCCGGAAGGGGCACCGCGGAACGGACCTCCACCTCCACCCGGCCCAGGGCCTCATCCGCCAGTGTGACGTACTCCCTCAGGATCCGGGGGAGCCAAGCCTCCCGGCGCTTGGCCACCAGCAGGAAGAGGAAGTGCAGGACCAGGTCCGAGACCTTGCCCTTGAAGTGCTGCTCCAGGAGAGCGCGCTTCAGCCGGGGAGACACCTCCCGGTGCTCCCAGAGCCCCCGGAGCTCCCGGCTGGCCCGCATGGCCTCGACGACCTGCTCGACCTCCCGGCCGACCTCCTCCACCTGGCCCCGCTCCCGGGCCAGGTCGAAGAGGGCGCGGGCGTAGCGGCGGGCAACCGACGCGCTCAGCATCAGTGCTTCCCTACCTCTTCAACAAACTTGGCGGCCAGGCGGGCGTGATCTTCGTCGGTCAGGCTCCGCTCGATGACCTTGCCGGCCACGGCCACCGCGAGGTTGGCCACCTCCTGCCGCAGCTCGGCCAGGGCCCGCTCCTTCTCCACCCGGATGGTCTCCTGGGCCCGCTCCAGGTCCTGAGCCGCCTTCTCCCGGGCCTCGGTGAGAATCCGGTCCGCTTCCTGCTGGGCGCTGCGGGTCGCCTCGGCGATGATCGCCTGGGCCTCCTGCTGCGCCCGGGCCACCTGCTCGGTGAACTCCCGGCGCAGCCGCTCGGCCTCAGCCCGGTCCTCCGCGGCCTTGCGGAGGCTCTCCTCGATCTCCTTCTCCCGGGCGTCGATCATGCCGATGAGCGGCTTGTACAGGAACCGGTTGAGCAGCCACAAGAGGACGAGGAAGTTGACAAAAGTCCAGGCAACGTGCTTGAGCTGCGGCCAGAGGTTGGGGCCGTGGCCCGCTGCCTCCCCGGCGGCCCCCTCCGCCGCGGCGAGCGCGTGGATCAGCCACTCCAACAGAGGTTCCCCCTCTCTAGTGCGGAAGGCGACCAGGGGAGACTGGCCCCTGGTCGCCCCCGTACGCGGCACCTAGACCCTGGTCGCCAGCAGCAGGCCGATGAGCAGGCCGTAGATGGCGATGGCCTCCATCAGCGCGAGGGCGATGATCAGGGCGCCCCGGACATCACCGGCAGCCTCGGGCTGACGCCAGATGGCATCCATCGCAGCGGTCGTGGCCTTACCCTGGGCCCAGGTGGCGCCGATGGCGGCGACGGAGATCGCCAGCGCAGCGGCAAGAGCGATCCAGGCGCGTTCCACGATGAAAAAACCTCCTTCTCAAAGTTGGGAAATAAGTACTGTTCCTGGGGCCAGACGCCCCTTATTCCATCCTCCCGGGAGGGAAGGGGGTCACCCTTCTCCTGGAGGGGAGGAAAGCGGATACCGTGTCCAGACTCCCCACCTGCCCCCGGGCTAGTGCCCGTGGGCCTGGGCCGGCGCCCCCTGAGCGCCGTGGCCATGGCCGTGGAGGTGGGCCTTGGCCTCCACCACGCCGCCGATGTAGATGGCGGTCAGGGTGGTGAAGACGATGGCCTGGATCAGGCCGAAGAGCAGGCTCAGGCCCATGATGGGCACCGGAGCCAGGAGCGGCGCCAGGGTGGAGACGATGAGCAGCAGGACCTCTTCGGCGAAGATGTTGCCGAAGAGTCGCAGGCTAAGGGAGAAGGGGCGGACGAACTCCTCGAGAATCCGGAGAGGGGCCATCAAGATGGCCATTGCCCCGTACTGGGTCTCGAGGAGGTGCGAGAGCCACCCCTTGACACCCAGCTCCTGGATGGAGATGACCTGCACCGCCACCATCACCACCAGCCCCAGGCCGATGGTGGTGCCCCACTTCCCAGTGGGCGGGAAGAAGGACCAGGTTTGACCGGCAGTGGGGAGGATGCCCGAGTAGTTGCTGAGCAGGATGAAGAGGAAGAGGGTCGCCAGCAAGGGCAGGTACTTCCGGGCTTCTTTCCGGCTGCCCACAAAGCCCGCCAGCCAGCCCTCGAGGAAGCTGAGGAGCGCCTCCATCCCTGCCTGCAACCGGGTGTTGGGGACCTTGGCGATCCGCCGGTTGATCAGCAGGGCCACGGTGATCAGAACCGCCATGACCAGCCATTCGCCCAACACCAGGTTGTCGATCCCGAGGGGGGCGAAGAGGTCATGGGGTTCGTGGAAGTGGACCTCCAACCCGAGGGCCCAGGGGTTTGGCAGCAGCAGCGGCAACTACAATCTCCCCCCTTTCCGCCGGTAGGCGATCCATAGGGAAACCTGGATGGCCAGGGCGATGGCGATGGCAGCCGCGGCCAGGCCGCCGGTGTGGCGGAAGAGCCGCCAGTACGCCAGCAGCGCCACCAGGTCCACCAGATACCGGAGAAAAAAGAGACCGACGAGGGAGCGGAGGGAGCCTCGGCCGCCGGTTGGCCTGCGCCTGAGGTACCAGAAGAGGCACAGGTTCTGGACCAGCCCAACGATGCCACCGTATGTGAGGCCGATAACAATAGGCAGCACACAAATAGCCCCCTACCGCGGCTCCCCGCCGCGGCGGTCCCCGCTCCGCGCCTCCTCCGCCCGCCGGGCGCGCTCAAGGGCGCCCAGGCGCCGGAAGAGGCTGTAGAAAGCAACAGCCAACCCCAAAAGAACGCCCGCCACTGTGAACCAGGGGACCTCAGCCCCACGCCTCTGGTCAAGCCAGTACCCGCCGCCGCCGAAGAGCAGTTCCGCTGCGACCAGCATGTACCCAAAGTCCACAGCGACCTGCAAGTACCCGGGCTGCGGCTTGGTCGACTTTGGCAAGGGCTCCGGCCCCCTTCAAGTGGCGGCTGGACTCCCGATGGCGATTATACAATAAAATGTGCGACACACACAACCCGGATTCAGTTGTCGCACAATTCCTAAGCGGAAATCTACCGATTCCGCCTCAGCCGGCGATCTCTTCCTATTCCACTTCAACCGGCGAACTCCTCTGGCTTAACCGGCGAACTCTTCCGGCCGCGCCGGGGCAAAGCCCCAGAGGTGGGCGAGGTACCCCGCGATCCGCTCCGACGCCCGGCCGTCGCCGAAGGGGTTCCGGGCCTGGGCCATCTGCCGGTACGCCTCCGGGTCCGAAAGCAGCCGGTGGGCCGCGGCGTAGACCGACTCGGTCTCCGTGCCCGCCAGCACCACCACCCCCGCCTCCACCGCCTCGGGCCGCTCGGTGGTGTCCCGCATCAGCACCAGGGGCTTGCCGAAGACCGGCGCCTCTTCCTGCAGCCCCCCGGAGTCGCTCAGGATGAGGTAGGACCGGGCCATGAGGTTAATCATGTCCGGGTAGCTGATGGGGTCCAGGAGCAGAACCCGGGAGTGGCCGGAGAGGATCGGGAGGGCCACCTCCCGCACCGCCGGGCTCAGGTGGACCGGGTAAATCAGCAGGGTGTCCGGGTGGTCCTCCACCAGCCGGCGCATGGCGGTGAACATCCGGCGCATGGGCTCGCCCCAGTTCTCCCGCCGGTGCGCGGTCACCGCGATCACCCGGTACCGGCGGAAGTCCACCTCGTTGAGCCGGGGCTCCTCGAACCGGTAGTCCGGCCGATAGGTGGCCAGGGTGGCGTCTACGCCGGTCTGCCCGGTGACGTAGATCGCCCGGGGGTCCACCCCCTCCCGGAGGAGGTTGGCCCGGTTGAGGGGCGTGGGGGCAAAGAGGTGGTCCGCCACCACGTCCGCGATCCGCCGGTTGATCTCCTCGGGGAAGGGGGAGTACTTGTTGTAGGTCCGCAGCCCGGCCTCCACGTGGCCTACGGGCACCTTGTGGTAGAAGGCCGCCAGGCTCCCCACCATGGTGGTATGGGTGTCCCCGTGGACCAGCACCAGGTCCGGGGCCACCTCCCGGATCACCCGGTCCAACCCCTCCAGGGCGGCGGTGACGATGTAGGCCAGGGTCTGCCGGTGCTGCATGATGTTCAGGTCGTAGTCCGGGGTCACCCGGAAGTGGCGCAGCACCTGGTCCAGCTGCTCCCGGTGCTGGCCGGTCACCGCCACCCGGACATCAAACCACTCGGGGTAGCGGCCCAGGGCCTGGACCACCGGGCACATCTTGATGGCCTCCGGCCGGGTTCCGAAGATGACCAGGATCTTGCGTCGTTGGGGCACGGGCAAGAGCCTCCTTACTCCCATCAACCAGGACGCCGGCCGCCGGGCGCAGATGGCGCCCTCCGGCCGGCTGTCCGCCATCAGCGAGGTCCAGGTTTAGCGATCCAGATCCCGCCGTCGGGGCGGTGAAACCTGCAGCACCCCGAGCCGGTGCAGGCCGTAGAACAGGGCGCCGAGGACGCAGCCCACCAGGAGGATGGCCTGGGGAAGCGGCAGGTTGGCAATCACCACGGCCGCCAGGCCCAGGGAGGCGGAGACCCCCCAGAGGACCAGCACCGTCTCCCGGTGGCTCAACCCCAGGCGCATCAGCCGGTGGTGCAGGTGGTCCCGATCCGCCTCGCCGATGGAGCGGCCGCTGGCCAGCCGCCGGACGATGGCCAGAGCCGTGTCGATCACCGGCAGCCCCACCGCCAGGATGGGCACCGCCACCCCCACCGCCGCGGCGCTCTTCAGCACGCTGTGGATGGCGATGGCCCCCAGGGCGAAGCCGAGGAAGAGGGCCCCGGCGTCCCCCATGAAGATCTTGGCCGGATTGAAGTTGTACCGGAGAAACCCCACGGCCGCGCCGGCCAGGGCCGCGGGCAGGACCATCAGCCGCACATCCCCCTGCTGGAGGGAGACCACAAAGAGGGTAAGGCTCGCCAGGGCCGAGATCCCCGCGGCCAGGCCGTCCAGGCCGTCCACCAGGTTGATGATGTTGGTGAAGCTGACCAGCCACAAGATGGTCAGCGGACCGGCCCAGGGGCCAAAGAACAGGTAATCGCCCGGGACCTCGGGGGTAAAGGGATTCTTGATCCAGTAAATCCGGACGTCAAACCCATACACCAGCAGCGCCGCCGCCAGCGCCTGGAGGAGGAACTTGTACCGGGCGGGGATGCCGACCGGGCGCCGCAGGTCGTCGACGAGGCCGATGAGGAAGATCGCCGTGCCCGCGACTAGGATGCCCAGCACCCCCTGGTCCAGCGGCCACTCGGTCGCCAGGACCGCCAGGGTAAAGGCCAGGTAGATCGCCGCCCCACCCAGGTAGGGCTTGGGCTCCGTGTGGACCCCTCGCTCCTTGACCGGGTCCAGGCAGCCGATCCGCAGGGCCACCCACCGGGCGACAGGGGTAAGGACCAGGGCCAGGAGGAGGGAGAGTCCAAAGGCCGAAAAGACGCCTTTCATGGCGCGATCAACTCCTGACAACCGCCGGGCCACCGTAGCGCTTACCCGTAGAACAGGTGCCGCCTACGAGGCTTACCGTAAAGCTTACCATACGGTAGCACTAACCCCAGCGCTTACTGTAACGCAGCGCTTACCGGAGAGCTTAACCGTAACAGAGGCGCCTTTATTGTAGACCCGGGGCAGGAAGTTGTCAAACCAGATATCCTTTCCGGCGGAGCTTGGCCAGATGCTCGGCCAGAACCGACTCGATGTTCAGGTTGTACTGCTCCTCCAGCACGAACATCATCGTGATCGCGGTCTGGGCGACGTCCAGCAGTTCCCGGGCCACGTCCAGGACCAGGTCTTCCTGGGTCGCCCCGTCCTTGGGTTGAATCCCCGGCAATCCTTTCAGACGGCTGATCGCCGCTCCGAGTTCGCCGGCCTCCTCCATCAGCTTCAGAGCCGTGGACTCCACCGTCGGCGCGATGCCGTTCAGCCGCGGCAGGGGAATCGCCTTGCTGGTCTGCACGGTTACCCTCCCAGTTCTACCCGGGTCAACCGGTAGCCCTCCGGCGAGGCCACTGCCTTATAGAGTTCGACGTGACCTGCAGCCAGGATGGCCGCCGAGTTGGGGTCCGGGTAGTCCGAGAGGTAGACCACCCGGACCACCCCGGCCTGCACCATCGCCTTGGCGCAGCCCACGCAGGGGAAGTCGGTGCAGTACATGGTGCTGCCGGCGCTGGAAACCCCGTTAAGGGCGCACTGGAGGAGGGCGTTCAGCTCCGCGTGCACCGTCCGGACGCAGTGGCCGTCCACCATCAGGCAGCCCACGTCGTCGCAATGGGGCGCCCCCCGGACCGCCCCGTTGTACCCCGTGGCGATCAGCCGGTTCTCCCGCACCAGCACCGCCCCGACCCGGCGGCGCGGGCAGGTGGCCCGGGCCGCGGCCAGCTTTGCCATCTCGATGAAGTAATCGTCCCAGGTCGGGCGCCGGTAGCCGGTCATCCTCCCGAGCCCTCCTCCCCTCGCCGTCTGTCTGGCCCCCGGGCGGCTCTCGGCCCCGCCCCGGCCGGCAGGCGAAACACCGCCCCTTGGTGCCGGGACACCATCACTTGGTACCGAAGAGCCGGTCTCCCGCGTCCCCCAGGCCGGGGACAATGTACGCGTGCTCGTTCAGGTACCAGTCCACCGCGGCGACGTAGATGTCCACCTCCGGGTGCTGCTCCTGCACCCGCCGGATCCCCTCCGGCGCCGCCACCAGGGCCATCAGCTTGATCTGCCGGGCCCCCTTCTCCTTCAGAAACTGGATCGCCGCCGCGGCGCTGCCGCCGGTGGCCAGCATCGGGTCCAGGACGATCAGCTCCCGCTCCCCGGTATCCGGCGGCAGCTTGCAGTAATACTCCACCGGCTGGTGGGTCTCCGGGTCCCGGTAGAGGCCGATATGCCCCACCTTGGCCGCGGGGATCAGCCGCAGCACCCCGTTCACCATCCCCAGCCCGGCCCGGAGGATGGGAACCAGGCCGATCTTCTTCCCCACCAGCATCCGGCACTTGCAGGTGGCCAGGGGGGTCTTGACCTCCACCTCCTCGGTGGGCAGGTCCCGGGTGATTTCATAGGCCATCAGCATGGAGATTTCCTCCAGGAGCTCCCGGAACTCCTTGGCCCCCGTCCGCTCGTCCCGGAGGATGGCGAGCTTGTGCTGCACCAGGGGATGGTCCACTACCACGACGCGGCCCACGGTTCCCTCTCCCTTCTGCATCCCTTCCTGCGTCTGGCCCCCAGGACTACGCCTGGCGCCCGCCCCGGCCTAGCACGGTCCGTCCGCATCCGTCTCAAGGGGCGGCAACCGGTCCCGCCGGTAGACCGCCCGCTCCCCGCCGATGAGCTTGGGCCGGGTGCGGGCCGCGGTCAGGACAGCGCGGCCGATCTGCCGGACCCCCAGCCGCACCGGCACCGCCACCCGCCGGAGGTGCATGCCGATGAGGGTCTGGCCGATGTCCAGGCCGGCATGGGCTTGTCCCCGGAGGTCTTCCACACAGATGGCCTCGGGCTGGAGCGCCATGGCCCGGGAGGCGAAGGCGCCCCCGGCCCCGGGCACCGGAACCACGGTCACCTCCTCCAGACCGTAGCGCTCCGCACACTCCCGGGTGACCACCAGGGCCCGGTTGAGGTGCTCGCAGCACTGGGCTGCAAGGTAGAGCCCGTGCTCCTGGCAGACCGCCAAGAGCGGGCGCACCACCGCATCCGCCACCGCCAGGGAGCCGGCGGTGCCGATCCGCTCCCCGCACACCTCGCTGGTGGAGCAGCCCACCACCAGGATCTGCCCGGGCCTCAGCCCCGCCACCGCCACCAGCTCCCGGGCAGCCGCCTCCACCTGCTGCCGGACCTCTGCGAGAAACGCCGGGGTCGGTTCCATTCCGTCACCCCCCGTCTGGCGCCCTTCAACCCCTCGTCCCGAGGCGCCGGCCCCTGGGGCCGGCGCCTCCGCGGGCCATGGGCTCACCCGCCTCAGCAGGACGAGAACTCCGCCTCAATGTTGTGGATCTTCTCCACCCGGCGCTGGTGCCGGCCGCCGGCGAACTGGGCCGTAAAGAAGGCCCGGACGATCTCCTGGGCGAGCCCCGGCCCCACCACCCGGGCCCCCAGGGCGAGGATCTGGGCGTCGTTGTGCTCCCGGGCCATCCGGGCCGAGTACGGGTCGTGGCAAAGGGCAGCCCGGATCCCCGGCACCTTGTTGGCCGCGATGGAGATGCCGATGCCGGTGCCGCAGATCACCACCCCGAAGTCCACCTCGCCTCGCTTCACCGCCAGGGCCACCGCCCGGCCGAAGTCGGGGTAGTCCACCGGATCCCGGCTGTGGGTGCCGTAGTCCACGACTTCCAGGTTCAGTTCCCGCAAGGCCTCCACCACTGCGGCCTTCAGGTCAAAACCGCCGTGGTCGCAGCCGACCCCCACCTTCAAGCCCCCTGCACCTCCTTCATCAGCCGCTCCAGCGCCAGCTGAAGCAGCCGTTCCATCTGGTCTGCAGCCTCCCGGTAGGCCTCGGCGCTGCGGCCGAAGGGGTCCGGGACCTCTTCCCCGGTGCCGGCATACTCCCCCAGGGTATAGGTTTTCCCCGCCGCCCCGGGGTCCAGGGCCAGGACCTGCTCCTTGTGGGCGGCGGTCATGGTCAGGATCCGGTCTGCACTGGCCACCAGTTCTGGGGTGAGGGGCCGGGACCGGTGGTCGCCAAGGTCGATCCCCCGCCCCATCAGCGTCGCCTGGGCCTCGGGAGTGGCGGGCTGGTCGGGAATCGCAAAGGTTCCGGCGGAAAGGACGTTGAGCGGAAAGCCCCGCTGGGCAGCCAGATGCCGCAGCAGCGCCGCAGCCATGGGGCTCCGGCAGGTGTTCCCGGTACAGACGATCAGAACCGTCATCCCCAGGGTACCTCCCCTTCTCCCCCGACCCGGACCACCTGCCCCGCCGCCTTGCGCAGGCGGTTCATGATCGCCAGGCCGATCCCTTCCTCGGGAAACCCTTCCGCCAGGATGATATCGGCCCCCTGGGCATCCAAGGACCGGAGCGCGGCAAAGAGGTTGGCCGCCACCCGGGCAAGGTCGCTCCGGCTCCCCACCTCCACCACCACCGGCGCCGGGTATAGGCCACGGCTCTCGGCGCTGGCCAGGACCCCCACCCGCCGGCCCCGGGCGGCCTCTTCGGCGATGAGGGAGCGGATCCGCTCCTGGACCCGGGACAGGGGCCCCTCCACCAGCACCACCGGCGCCCGGGGGGCGTAGTGGGCGTACTTCTGCCCCGGGGACCGGGGCGGTCCCTGGGGCTCCTTCCCCAGCACCGCCGGGTCGACCCGGACCTCGCCGAGGACCTCGGCGAGCTGGGCCAGGGTAATCCCGCCGGGGCGGCAGAGCACCGGGGGCCGGGCCGTGAGGTCCACAAAGGTGGACTCGAGCCCCACCCCGGTCTCGCCCCCGTCCAGGATCAGGTCCACCCGGCCGTCCAGGTCCTCCAGCACGTGCTCCGCCCGGGTCGGGCTGGGCCGGCCGGAGAGGTTGGCCGAAGGGGCGGCGATGGGCACCCCTGCCGCCCGGATCAGCCCCAGGGCCACCGGGTGGTCCGGCATCCGCACCCCCACCGTGGGCAGGCCGGCGGTGACCGCGTCGGGCACCTCCGGCCGCCGGGGGAGGGCCAGGCTCAGGGGCCCCGGCCAGAACCGGGCCATCAGCTCCCGGGCCACCGCCGGGACCTCCCGCACCACCCGGTCGAGGTCTTGGGCGTCCGCCACGTGGACGATGAGGGGATTGTCGGCCGGCCGGCCCTTGGCCGCGAAGATCCGCCGCACCGCCTCGGGGTCCAGGGCACTCGCCCCGAGGCCGTAGACCGTCTCCGTCGGAAAGGCCACCAGGCCGCCCCGGCGGATGACCGCACCGGCCTCCGCCAGGGCGTCGGGATCCGGCCGCCGGGGGTCCACCTTCAAGATGCGCGTCGCCATGCCACTCCCCACCTGTCTCCCTATCGCCGGCGGGAGTCCCCGGGCCGCAGTACCCATTCCCGCGATCTTTCGGCCCCAGGGCGGTCATCTCCTGCCCTGGGCCAGATCCCCACCACCGCCCGGAGGTGGCCCAGGTCGTCCCGGTACCCCCGGGCGTCAAACCCGGCCCCGCCCATCATCGCCAAGACCGCCTCCCCCTGGCCCGCCCCCACCTCCAGGGCCAGGACACCGCCCGGGAGCAGGTGGGCAGGGGCCCCGGCGATCAGCTGCCGGATCACCCCGAGGCCGTCTTCCCCGGGGGTGAGGGCCAGCCGGGGTTCGTAATCCCGGACCTCCGGCTGCAGCTCCGGCAGTTCCGCCGCGGGGATGTAGGGGGGGTTGCTGACGATCCCGTGGAGCCGCATCCCCGCCAGGGGCCCGTAGAGGTCGCCGGCCAGGAGGTGGATCCGGTCCGCCACCCCGTGCTGCCGGGCGTTCTCCCCGGCCACTGCCAGGGCTTCCGGCGACAGGTCCACCGCCCAGACCTCTACCGCCGGCAGGAGCCGGCAGAGGGCCACTGCGATGCAGCCCGAGCCCGTGCCGATGTCCGCCACCCGCAGGGGTCCCGGGCCCGGGAACGCGTCCCGGAGGGCCTCGGCGAACCGGAGCACCAGGACCTCCGTCTCCGGCCGGGGGATCAGCACCGCGGGGGTCACCCGGAAGGTGAGCCCTAGGAACTCCTGGGTGCCCAGGATGTACTGCAGGGGCTCCCGGGCGGCCCGGCGCTCCACCCACCGGGCAAAGGTGGCCGCGGCCGCCGGCGGCACCGCACGTTCGGGATGAAGCCGGAGGTCGGAGACCGACACCCCCAGGGCCCCGGCCAACAGCCAGGCGGCCTCCCGCCGGGGGTTCTCCACCCCCGCGGCGCCAAGGCGCTCTGCCGCGGCCCGGAGCAGGTCCGCCACCGTCGCCGCCATGGCCAGCCGCCTCAGGCCTCCGCCGCGGCCAGCTTCTGGGCCTGGTCGTGGGCGATCAGGGCGTCGATGATCTCGTCCAGCTCCCCGTCCAGGACCCCCTGCAGCTTGTAAAGGGTCAGCTTGATCCGGTGGTCGCTCACCCGGTTCTCCGGGAAATTATACGTCCGGATCCGCTCGGACCGCTCGCCGGTCCCCACCTGAGCCCGGCGCTGGGCGTCCTCCTGGGACTTGGCCTGCCGGGTATAGTACTCCAGGAGCCGGGCCCGGAGGATCTTGAAGGCCCGCTCCCGGTTCTGGAACTGGGACCGCTCGTCCTGGCAATAGACCACGATCCCCGTGGGCAGGTGGGTGATCCGGACCGCGGACTCGGTCTTGTTCACGTGCTGGCCGCCGGCACCGCTGGCCCGCTGGACCTCGATCTTCACCTCGTGGGGCTGGATCTCCACGTCCACCTCGTCGGCCTCGGGCAGGACCGCCACCGTCGCGGTGGAGGTCTGAATCCGCCCCTGGGCCTCGGTGATGGGGATCCGCTGCACCCGGTGGACCCCACCCTCGTACTTCAGCCGGCTGTAGGCGCCCTCGCCGGAGATCTGGAAGATGACCTCCTTGTACCCGCCGAGCTCCGTCTCGTTGGCGTCCAGGACCTCCACCTTCCAGCCCTGCCGCTCGGCGTAGCGGGTGTACATCCGGAAGAGATCCGCGGCGAAGAGCGCCGCCTCCTCCCCGCCCGCGCCGGCCCGGATCTCCATGATGACGTTCCGGTCGTCGTTGGGATCCCGGGGCAGCAGCAGGACCCGGAGCCGCTGGGCCAGCTCTGCCTCCCGATCCCGGAGGGTCTCCAGCTCCTCCTTGGCCAGTTCCTTCATCTCTTCGTCGGCCTCATCGAGGAGCTGCTTGGCCCCTTCCAGGTCCGAAAGGACCTTCCGGTATTCCCGGAAGACCTCCACGATCTCCGCGAGGCGCCGGTGCTCCCGGGCCGCCTTCTGGAACTCCTTCTGGTTCTGGATCAGGGCCGGATCGGCCAGCCGGGCTTCCAGTTCCGCAAACCGGGCCTCCACACCTTCCAGTTTCTCCAGCACCCTCGGATCCAGCACTACCGTTGCCTCCTCCCATCGGTGCCCCGTTCAGGTGCCCCGGCATCCGGGACCCCGCCGGCAGGCGAAAAGGCCGGCGTCGCCGGCAGACGAAAGGACCGGCGTCCCCCGCATGGGATCACCGGCCCCCACCGAGCCCGGAGAGAAACGCCGGGCTCTACAGTCCCGCTAACCGGGCAGCCCGAAGCCCCGGGCCGCTTGAAAGCTGGCAATGGCCACCTCGATCTGGTCGTCGTCGGGCTCCCGGGTGGTAAAGCCCTGCAGCCACAGCCCCGGGCGGCTGAGGGCGTTGACCAGAGGCGTGTCGTACCGCCCGGCCAGGCGGATCAGTTCATAGGAGATGCCGGCCACCAGGGGCAGGAGGGCGAGCCGGCCGACAATCTTGAGCCACAGGTTGGGCCAGTTCACCAGGGAGAAGAGGAGGATGGAGATGACCACCACGTAGAGCAGAAAGCTGGTGCCGCAGCGCTTATGTTCCCGGGAGTGGCGGCGGACGTTCTCGACGGTCAGCTCGTCCCCCGCCTCAAAACAATTGATCACCTTGTGCTCCGCGCCGTGGTACTGGAAGACCCGCTGGATGTCCCGGACCAGGGAGATGGCCTTCAGGTAGCCCAGGAAGATGCCCAGCCGCATCCCGCCCTCCAGCAGCTGGACCCACCACCCGCTGCCCAGGCTGCGCTCCAGGAGGCTCCCCAGCCAGGTCGGCAGGGCCACGAACACCGCCAGGGCTAACACGATACCCACCGCGGTGGTGATGGTCAGTTCCCCTTTGCTGAGCTGCTCCTCTTCCGGCGCCGCCTGGTTGACCGAAAAGAGGAGAGCCGTCAGGCCCAGTTTCATCGTCTCCCAGAGGGCGATGACGCCCCGGAGGATCGGCAGCCGCAGCACCGGGTACCGCCGGAGTACCGAATCGACCCGTTCCACGTGCAGCGCGATGTTGCGGTCCGGCTTGCGGACGGCGATGGCCATCCACTCCGGCCCCCGCATCATCACCCCTTCGATGACCGCCTGGCCACCATAGAAGACGGGTTCGGGCAACGGCTCTCCCCCCTCGGCCCACCCCAAGCGGCGCCCCGCCATCAGCCATCAGAAAAAAACAGAGCTTGCGCTCTGCCTACTCGAGCCCGTACTTCTTCCGGAACCGCTCGATCCGGCCGCCGGTCTCGGTCCGGGTGGTGATCCGGGCACCGGTGTAGACGGGATGGCAGTTGCCGCACACGTCCACCCGGATGTTCTTCTTGGTGGAGCCCACGTGATAGACAGCGCCGCAAGCGCAGGTGATGGTGGTCTGCTCGTACGGCGGATGGATGTCCTTTGGCATGGCCCATACCTCGCTTTCCCATTACAAAGTGGGTCGGGAAGGGGTACCCAAGTCAACACCCCTTGGGCACCCTCGGTCGTACTGCAGAATTATAACACGCTTACCGGCCCCGCACAATCCCGCGGCAGGCGCTTGGCGGTGTCAAGCCTCGGCAGGCGGTCCCGCGCCAGCCGGAGTGGGCCGAAAGGTGCGGGTGCCAGGAGGGAAAAGGCGTCCCCGGGGCTGGCAGACCCCCGGCCCCGGGGAGCGTTTTGTACGAAATCTTTATCGACAACCGGCTGTGGATAGTGTGAACAACTGTGGACAAAACGTGGATGATGTTGGGGATAACCTCCGTCAGGTCACGCTCCCAGGGGCTCCGGAGGGCGCCCCGGCCCCATCCCGGAAGACCAGCTTCAGGAGGGGCGGGGTGACCAGGGTGGTGACCAGGACCACGATCACCATCGCGGTGAAAAGCTCCGGGCCGATGAGCTGCCGGTCCAGGCCGATGGCGGCCACGATCAGCCCCACCTCGCCCCGGGCGACCATGCCAGCGCCCACCCCAAGGGCCGAGCGCAGGGGAAACCGGCTGAGGAGTGCCCCCAGGCCGCAACCCAGCACCTTGGTGAGGATGGCCAGGAGACTCAGGACGACGATGAAGCCAAGGCCCTCCCCCGCGAGCCCCGAGAGCTGTACCGAGAGGCCCACCCCGACGAAGAAGAAGGGCACCAGGAAGGCAAAGGCCGTCTTCTCCAGGTCGTGGTACAGCTCCTCCTGGCCGCCGGCCGCGGAAAGGGTCAGCCCCGCCAGGTAGGCCCCGACGATGGCCGCGAGCCCGAAAGCCTCCGCGAGAAAGCCAAAGAAGAGGGCACAGGCGATGGCCGCCCCCTGCCGGGCGGCAGGCAGCGGGAACCGGTCGAACCACTGGAGCAGGCCGGGCAGGAGGTACCGGCCCACAGCGCCGGCCACAACGAAGAAGATGGCGATTCGCACCAGGAGCCCCACCAGGCTGCCCAGGCCGGAGCCTTCCCCGGCGGACAGGAACCCCAGAACCAGGGAGAGGACCAGGATGCCCAGGACGTCGTCCAGCACCGCGGCGCCCAGGATGGTCACGCCCTCCCGGCTCCGGAGCCGGCCGAGTTCCCGCAGGGTCTGGACCGAAATGCTGACGCTAGTGGCCACCAGTAGGGTGCCGGTGAAGATAGCCGTCGGCGTGGGGTAGCCGTGCAAGCCGGCTAGCAGCCAACCGCCGATGAAGGGCAGGATCACCCCCAGCACCGCCACCAGGGTTGCCGCGCCGGCGTTTCGCCGGAACTCGGAGACATCGGTCTCCAGGCCGGCGAGGAACATCAAGAGGATGACGCCAACCTCCGACAGCTCCTTGATCAGCGGACTCGGATGCAGCCACCCGAGTACCGCCGGCCCGAGGATCACCCCGGCCAGCAACTGGCCGAAGACCGCAGGCTGGTTCGCCCGGCGGCTGAGGTACCCGGCCACCAGGACGGAGACCAACACCAGGCCAATCTCCCACAGGAAGGCGAATTGCTGCAGCTTTGCAGTGTCTGGCATCAGCGCGTCCAGGAACAAGGCCCTCGCTCCTCTCTGACAACTCGTCCACGAGAAAAGACCCCCGGCACCGGAGTGACCGAAGGCCTTCCCACCGCAGTCGGCGACCATCGTCGTCCGGTTGACCCTGGAGCACCGCAAGAGCGTCAGGCGACCCAATCCCTACAGACACAAATTTTAGCACAGTAAGGCGGAACTGGAAACCGGTTAGGGCAAGTAGGGCTCCGGATCGATGGGCTTCCCCGCGATGATCTCGAAGTGAAGATGAGGGCCGGTACTGTTCCCCGTGGACCCCACCCGGGCAATGACCTGCCCCTGGGCCACCCGCTCCCCCTCCCGGACCTCCAGCCGGGAGGCATGGGCGTAGAGGGTGCGGGTGCCGTCCGGGTGGTCCAGGATCACTGTGTTGCCGTACCCGTGGAGCCAACCGGCGTACCCCACGGTTCCGTCCCGGGCGGCCCGGATGGGCGTTCCGGCATCCGCGGCGATGTCGATCCCCGTGTGAAACGCCTGGCGCCCGGTCAGGGGGTGGATGCGGTAACCGTAAGCATCCGAGATGGTCCCCTGGGCCGGCCAGATCAGGGTCCCCGGCCGGGCCAGGGCCGCCAGAACCTCGCTGTCCGGCCCCGCCCCGGATCCCCGGGCCCCCGGCCGGGCCCCCCGGGGGAGCACGAGCACCTGGCCGGCCTGGAGCCGCCCCAGGTCGGAAACGTCGGGGTTCGCCCCGGCCAGGTCCGCCAGGGTCACCCCGTACCGCTGCGCGATCTCCCAGGCGGTCTCCCCGACCTGGACCTGGTGCCGGATCCGCCCGTCCACCACCAGGACCTGGCCGACATAGATCCGCTCGTCCTTGAGGTCGTTGGCCGCCATCAGGGCTTCCGGGGTGAGGCCGTACTGCCGGGCGATCCCGTAGAGGGTCTCCCCCTGCCGCACTACGTGGGTCTCGCCGGGGCTGCCCCCGGCCCGGAGGCCCGGGGTCCCGCCCCGGCGGGCAGGCTGCGGCGGCTTGGCCGGCGGCAGCGGTGCCAGGGCTGGGACTGCCGGCCCAGCCCCGGCGGCCTCCGCCGCTGCGGCCACGCCCCCGGCGTCCCCGGGGCCGCCGCCGGCTGCCGGGCTCTCCCTCCGGCCGGCGGCCTCCCGGGCCCCGGTCCACCACCCCAGGGCCATGGCGAGCATCAGGGCCGGAACCAGCCACCACCAGGGCCACCAGCCCCGGAGCCCCTGTGACAGCCGCCGGAGCCCCTGTAACCCTCGCCACCTGTGCATCCGCCTGAGCCACCGCAACCCCTTGTCCCCCCTGCGGGCCGCATCCCCTGCCGCGGCCGAAGCCGCCCGGGAACACAGCGGCACACAGCAGGTCTATGTGGACAGGGCGCCGGGTAGACCCTACCCCTGCTGCAGCTCCTTGGCCGCGGCGGCCAGGAAGAGGTGGTTCTGCTCAGCCTTCCGGACCCGGCCGATGAGCCACTCTG
>JAKKUO010000087.1 GCA_021890795.1 Bacillota bacterium
ACGAAGAGGGCGGCGGGGACGGTGTCGATCAGGAGTGCGGCCGCGCCGCTCAGGATGTCGTCCACCAGGTGGCTGAAGACGGTGCGCTCCTTCACCACGGTGTTGACGAGGATCTGCTGCTGCAGATGGCGCAGCAGCGGGTGGGCGGCCCCGCCCTCCTCCACGGGCAGTTGTTCGGCCGCCGGCTGTGCCACCGCCTGACGCAGCAACTCGCCCCGGTGCATCAGCGGCCGCAAGACGAAGTCGTTGACGGTGGCGGTGTCGACCAGGCCGTCGATATAGACCAGGGCGGCCTGGAGCCCCAGGCCGTCGATGGTGAAGGTCCGGTAGACGATGTCGGCGCTGTTGCCGAAGACCCGCTTCAGCGCCAGGAGGTTCTCCCCCAGCCTCGGGCTGAGGCCGCCCCCTGGCCGCATGTGGCTCCGCCCGGCGGGCGATGCCGGCTTTTTCACGCGCCAGACGGTGGCGCCGGACCGGGCGCCATCGGGCATCGGGGTCTGGGTGGGAGCCAGCCGTGCCGTCCGCGTGGGTGCCCGGCCCGGGGCGGGGTCTGACCCCTGCTGCGGCTCTCCGCCGAAGAGGAGCATCTTGAGGATGGGCCACACAGCCTCTCGGACTCTCCCTCTCGTCCTGGGGGTAGCCGTCGGATGGAACCTCTAAGGCCCATGGTTGCGACTTCTTGTCGCCCTTATGCATCGCCGCGCCGGGGCTGTAAAGGACGCAAAGAAGCCCGCACACGGCAAGTACCGTGCGCGGGCTACGATTTTTGCTTGACCGACCGACAGCCGCTCGTGCGGGACCCCCGGCGCCCCCAGGCTTGGTGGAGCCTAGGGCCGGTAGGAGAAGGTGGCCCGTACCCGGGCCCGGACCGGCACCCGGTCGGCGGTGCCCTCCTCCACCGTCACCTCGACCTCCGCCTCGGGCATGGCCTCCAGCCGATCCGGGTCGACGCCGGCGGCCATCGCCGCCCGCTCCCGGGCCGCCGCCAGGGCCCGCTCTACAGCGGTCCGTTCCTCCCGGCGGGAGTTTTCCAGCCGGTAGACTGCACCCTCAAACTCGCACCGGGCCCCGAGTCCCATCACCGTGGACACCACCGCGTCGACCCGGGCCGGGTTGCTCACCCGCACCTGCAGGGTAGCGGTACTGACGTAGACGGTGGAGCCGTCGGGGGCCACCCTGTCGGTCACGGGACGGATCGCGTGGCCGGTCACCCGTACAGACTCCCGGGGCACCAGGTGCCTCAGCTCCGCCGCCGCCCGTGCCACCACCGCCTCCAGCTCACTCTCCGCCGCGGCGACATCGGCCCCCTGGCCCTGCACCCGAAAGGTCACTTCCGCCACATCCGGAGCCGCCCACACGACCGCTTCCCCGGTAGCCGTAACCCTGGCGACGGAACCTCGGTCCGCCGGGGCCAGAGCCGCCGGCGGCCTGCTGGTCAGCAGAAGGCCAAGGGCCACTGCCGCCAGGAAAACGGCCAGGATGCCAAATGGAAACGGCTTCAATGCCGCTCGCCACTCCTTGCCCGGAGCGATCCCCTACTACTCCCCGGTGGACGTCCGGGGCCCTTCTACCGTCAGGACGATCCAGGCCTGCTGCGCCCGCTGCCACATCTGGGCCAGTTCCTGTTCCAGGATCGGAATCTCCTGCCGGACCCGCTCGATGTCCGTCTTCAGGGATTCCCGGTTGAGTTCGGACCGCCTGGGATCCTGGAGCTCCCGCTCTTTCTCCTCGAGCCAGGTCCGCTTCGCCGCCAGGTCCGCAGCCCGGGCTTCATACTCGGCCGCCAGGGAGACAACCTCCGGCACGGAGCGCTGCACCGGCTCTCCCAGGGCCTCCAGGGCGGTGAGCATCGCCTCCGCCTGGCCCCGGGGCACGGCAAAGGTGTACGAAAGCGCCACGGACTTTTCGCTGACCGCCGTCACCGTGGGGTCGCCGATGCGCCGGGCCTCGGGGAAGGCCGTCATCACCTGGGCCAACCGGGTCTCGAGCCCCGGGCCCAGGGGAGCCCGGATCCGGGTCCGGTAGGTCACCGCCTCGAGAGGCGTCGGCGCCGGCTGCGCGGCTTCGGGCTGGCCCTCACCCGGGGTAGCGGTCACCACATTCCCATCGCCGGGCGGGCTGCCATCGCCGATGCGCGCGGGCCCCCCCAGAACGGGGCCCGGTGAGCCGGTCTCGGGCTGACCGCCGTCAGGGCGGGGAGCCCCGCCCGGGTTGGGTTGTCCGGGCTGCTGGCCTGGCTGCTGCCCGGGGGCCTCCTGCCCGGGGCTGCCACCGGTCGCCCCCCCAGGTCCTTGGGTCCCGGGGCCTGGGGCAGCACTGCCCTGACCAGGGTTTTCCACGCCGGTGCTGCCGTCCTCCCGGGCCTGGCCGCCGAGAACACCGGTCTCCGGTTGCCCCGGCGTCTCCAGCCCTGGCGACCCGCTGTTGAGGGCCACCGCCGGCGTGGCCACCGGGGCCCTGGCACCGGGGTCCCCGGCCGGTGCCCGGAGAGCGCCAGGGCCGACGAGCAAAGTGAACCCCGCCGCCACCGCAGCCGCGGCCGCAGCAGGCAACCCCCAGCGGCGCCAACGGGCTGCGCCGGGGGGCCGGGCCGTCTGGGCAAGGGGCGGCGGGAGTTGCAGGAGCCGGGAGCGCAGCCGTGACCGGAAGTCAGAGGGAACCGGAACCTCCGTCGCCCGGGCTACCTGCCGGAGGAGGGCGACGAGGCTGCGCAGCTGAGCCTCCTCCGCGGCGCAGGCGGGGCACCGCTGGAGGTGGCTGCGCACCTGATGGAACGAGAGGTCGTCCAGTTCCCCGTCGATGTACCCGGACAGGCGCTCCCTGACGCCCTCACAGTTCATTTCCGTGTCGCCTCCTGGAGTTATAGACGACCCGGGACTGCAAAAGTTCCAGTTCCCTTGCCAGCTTTACCTTGAGGGCGTGCCGGGCTCTGTTGATCCGGCTCTTGACTGTGCCCAGGGAGAGGTTGAGCAGATCCGCGATATCCTGATACGACAAGTCCTGAAAATCCCGGAGGATCAGGATCTGCCGGTGGTCTTCGTCCAGAGTCGCCAAGGTTTCCCGCACCAGCCGCTGCAATTCCACCCGCTCCAGGGTCTGGTCAGGGCCCTCCCCCTCGTCGGCGTACTGCCGGACCATCTCGCCGTCTTCGTTCTCCACGGTCACCTCCAGGGAGACCGTGCGCTGCCGCTGCCGCCGGCGGAGTTCGTCCCGGCAGGCGTTGGCCACGATCCGGTACAGCCAGGTGGCAAACGAGGAGTCACCGCGGAAGTCGCCCAGGGACTGGTAGACCCGGACGAAGGCTTCCTGAGCCAGGTCGCTGGCATCCTCGGGATTCCCGGTGAGGCGGTAGGCCAGGTTGTAGACCTTCCGCTCGTACTGGATAATCAGCGCCTCGAAGGCATCCACGTCGCCCTGCCGGGCCCGTTCGACCAGCTTGGCCTCTTCCGACGGCGACACTGCGCTCCTCACTCCCCCCATTTAGGAGGCCAGTCTCCCCGAATGATCAGGTTATGCCGATGAATCCGGCATGCATCCCCTTACATGTCTGTCCCCCTTGCCCCCCGACTTTACATTTCAGTTCGGTTCCCAGAAGATAAATCCCTGCGACCGGGGACACCGGAAAGTGGGCTCCAGCCGCCGTTACGGCGGGGTTTCTTAAGAAAATTCGCATGCCAAATGCAGCGTTGTGGGGGAACCGGAAAGCCGTTGCCACCGGCCGCTGACTGTGATACTATGGAGGATGCATCCGATGCATCCGCGGGTGTGGCGGAACTGGCATTCGCGGCGGTCTCAAAAACCGCTGGGGGCAACCCCGTGTGGGTTCGAATCCCACCACCCGCACCAGACGGAGAACCCCGCTCGGCACGAGCGGGGTTTTTTGCGTTCCGACCGCCGGTGCCCGTCCCTGGCCCTGGTGCCCGGCTCTGGGCACCAGGGCCAGGCCTTTGCCACGGTGCCCATCTCTGGCCGCGGCGCCTGGTTCCGGGCGCGCGGAGCGGTGCCGTCAGGGAGCCTCCTCCTCGGTCACCACCTGGGACACCGGCCGGTCCGGCCTGGGGATGGCCACCATATGGTAGGGCTGGGTAAGAGCCATAGTAGTGATGGCGCCAGGAGGCGGGCTCTGCTGGCGCACCTGCACCACCAGCCGATCCCCTTCCAGCCGGATCCCGGTGACGGTGATGCTGTACCCTCCTGAACGGCGCTCCCCCAGGGTCACCACCATCACCGCTTCCTGCCCGAAGTCGACCACCGGGGCCGGCGATGGCTTGGCCACCCCGGCGGTGTGCCGGCGCCAGACCTCCTCCCACTCGCCAGGATCGGTCACCAGCAGCACCATCGGTTCCTTGAGCCCCGAGTATTGCCCCCGGTCCAGGGTGCGCACCGCTCCCTCTCCTTTCTGGGCGGCCGGAGCCGCAGGTCTGGGCTGGTCCGGGGCCGGGCCGTGGCCCAGCGACATCCCCAGGGAAAGCCCCAGGAGAAGGGCCAAGACCCGGAGAAGCGACAGGGCCGGCATCGGAATCCACCTCCTGCCTACTTGGACGGCCAACCTCCGTCGACCGTTTCGGCCTGACCCGGCCGGTGGAACCCCGAGCGGCGCCGGGACGCGACGCAGAAAGGCCGAGGCTCCTTGCCTGAGCCTCGGCCTAGAGGCCCGCCCCTACCCCCCGATGAGCCACGCCTCCAGCTTGTCCGGCACCGGCGGCGGGGGCAACTGCTCGTCCCGCAGCACCCGGGTCTGAACCGTGTGCCGGTTGTTCTCTTCGTTCGCCTCGGCGATGGCGTTCCCCGGGTCCACCACCCCGGTGAAGGTCATCGTCGTCCCCCCGGGCCCCGGCAGAAACTCCAGCGTCTTGCTCACCCGGCCCCCCGCCGGGACCGCCATCGTCCCCGTCCAGACCACCTGGCCGTTGAGGCTCACCGCCACCTCCGCGCTCACCGCCCGGCGGCCGGTGTTCGTGACCACCACCAGCACCGGCACCCGCCGGGCGGTGTCCATCACCTCATCGGGCGCCGCCAGGCGGAGGACCAGGTCCGGTAGCTGCACCGGCACCTCCACCTCCACGGCGTTGTTGGCCAGGTGGGTCTCCTCCGGGGCCGGCAGCACCTCGGCCCGGAGCCGCACCCGGGGCCGGTTGGGGGCGGTAAACGACCCCAGGTCGACACGGCGGGTCTCCCCGGGGCGCAGGGCCGGCACCTGCACCTCCCCCTGCACCTTTCCGTCGACCGACCACCGCAGGACCGCATCCACCGGCTGGTCCCAGCCGCGGCCGTCGCTGGTCACCGCCACCGAGGCGGCCACCGGCTCCTCGGCCACCGCAGGGTTCGGCTGGAACCGGAGGTCGCTCACACTGAGGTCCGGCTGCTGCACGGTGACCGGGAACTGCAGGAAGTTGTCCATCACCGCCACCCGGAGACCGGCCTCGGTGTTCTCCGTTTCCACCACGGCCCCCGGGCACCGCCACTCCTCGAGCCAGCGAACCCCCACCAGCGCACCCAAGACCTCCGCCGCATAGATGGCGATGGTTGCGTCGATGGGGTTCGCCACCCCGGTCACGATGAGGTCGCCCTGGGCCGGGTCGGGGGTGTACGTGATGGGCGGCACGTCAACCACCTGGCCCGGAGGCAGGACCACGTCCGGCCCCGTGATGGTGTCGACCACCTGCCCGTCCCGCTGACGCTGCACGATCCACCAGACCGGTATCGCCATCGACCGCTCGGTGCCCAGAAGTTGCAGCTTCCCCGTCAGGGTGATGGGCTCACCCCCGCGAACGGTGATGGGCGAGGAGTCCGAGACCCAGCGGACGTTGTAGGTGCCGCCGGCCCTGAGGGCCACCAGCCGGCCGATGCGCTGGCCGTCCCGGACTGCGTTCACCCCGATGAGGAGCCAGCCCTGGTCGGTGCCGCCGGTGGCCAGCACCGGGTCGATGCCGGCGCCGTTCAGCTGCTGGTAATCGTGGGGAGCGGTGTACGGCTGTTCCCCGGGCTCCAACAGGGAGAAGGTGCTGACGCTCCGGCAGACGGCGTTCTCGCCTGTGCCGTGGGGCACCACGACAAAGGGCCGGGGCACGAGTTGACCGTTCTGAAGGCCGTAGGCATGGTAGCGTCCGCCGGTGTCGCCGACGATGACCAGGCCCTGCTTCACCCAGACGAGGGGGTCAGTGTTGGCGGCAGCCCGCTGGCTGCCGGGAAGGACCACCTCGCTGACGATGCTCCAG
Source organism: Bacillota bacterium (assembly GCA_021890795.1). Taxonomy (GTDB): domain Bacteria; phylum Bacillota; class Sulfobacillia; order Symbiobacteriales; family ZC4RG38; genus ZC4RG38. The sequence goes on from JAKKUO010000087.1 coordinate 6,219, forward strand.
GAGGACTTGTCCACCGCGACGAGCTTGCCGGGGTTGTCGCGGCGGTTGTTATAGCGCTCGCTGTGGTTGCGGATGGTGAAGTAGACGTACCGGTCGTCGTA
>JAKKUO010000010.1 GCA_021890795.1 Bacillota bacterium
CACCTGGCGATCCCGGTCCCGGGCAGGAATCTTACTTTACCTCAGCACCCCGCCGGCTGTCAACCGGGAGCTTTTTCCGTCCCCGTCCGACAGGGTCCGGAGGTACCGCCGCCGCACCGGGCACTGCCCTTCGTGCCGGCGGCAAGAGGTATACTACCACATCCCCCCGGGCCCTGTGAAGCCCCTCGCCCGCGCCGGAAAAGCGCAACTTCATCCGGCCCCCGGCCCCGTCCGTTCCCCGGGCCAGATCTCCCGGGCCACCGCCACAAAGGTCCGGGTCGCCGGCGACAGGTGCCCCTGCCGGCGCCAAACCAACCCCAGGGTGCGGGTAGGCCGGGGCGGAGCCAGCTCCACGAACCGGGGGGCCGGGTCCCCGTCCCCCCGGGCTGCCAGCCGGGGCACCAGGGTGACCCCCATCCCCACCGCGACCAGGGCCAGGAGGGTGTCCATGTAGCTGCTCTCGAAGACCGGCTCCGGCCGGAAGCCCGCGGCCGCGCAGGCGGCCAGCGCCACGTTCCGGAAGCCCATGCCCTCCTTGAGGAGGAGGAAGGGCTCCCCGGCCACCGCTCCGAGGGGTACCTCCTCCGCCTCGGCCAGGGGATGGCCAGGGGGCACCGCCAGGAGCAGGTCCTCGGTGATGAGCGGCACCGCCTCCAGGTCCGGGTCCCGGACCGGCAAGGTGACGAGGCTCAGGTCCACCTCCCCCCGGCGGGTAAGCTCCACCAGGGTGGCGGTGCTCTCCTCCCGGAGGGCGACGGCCACCCCCGGGTACCGCTGCCGGAAGGCGGCCACCACCGGCGGCAGCAGGTGGGCGCCGGAGATGGGGGTCGTCCCCACCACCACCCGGCCCCGCTTCAGCCCCAGGAGTTCCTGGGCCTCCCGGACCGCGGCCTCCGCCTCGGCTAGGATCCGCTCCGCCCGGGGCAGAAGGGCCTCCCCCAGGGGCGTCAGCCGCACCCGACCGCCGGTCCGGTCAAAGAGGGGACCGCCCAGCTCTGCCTCCAGCCGGCGGATCTGCTGGCTCAAGGAAGGCTGGGCCACGTGGCTGAGCTCCGCCGCCCGGGTAAAGCTCCCGGTGCGGGCCACGGCCACGAAGTACCGCAGATGGTGGAGTTCCACCGGTCCGTCGCCTCCCAGGGGCGGCGCGCCCCCCATAGTCAAAACCTATGGGACACATATCAACGATATCTTAGACACCCGGGGGCTGGCTCCCTACGATCTATAGTCAAACAGACCGTATCCTCAAACAGACCGATCTCCGGGGGAGGCTGGACCCCATGGCACCTAAAACCATGTTTGAGAAGATCTGGGAGAGCCACGTGGTCCACGAGGAGCCCGGCCGTCCGGCCCTCCTCTACATCGACCTGCACCTGATCCACGAGGTCACCTCGCCCCAGGCGTTCGAGGGGCTCCGCCTCGCGGGGCGGAAGGTCCGCCGGCCGGACCTCACCGTGGCCACCGTCGACCACAACGTTCCCACCTGGAGCCGGGACCTCCCCATCACCGACGAGATCGCCCGGCGGCAGATCGAGGCCCTGGCCCGGAACTGCGCGGAGTTCGGGATCACCTTCTACGACCTCCGCAGCCCCTACCAGGGCATCGTCCACGTCATCGGCCCGGAGCTGGGCTACACCCAGCCGGGGATGACCATCGTCTGCGGGGACTCCCACACCAGCACCCACGGCGCTTTCGGCGCCCTGGCCTTCGGCATCGGCACCTCGGAGGTGGAGCACGTCCTCGCCACCCAGACCCTGTGGCAGCACAAGCCGAAGACCATGGAGATCCGGGTGGAGGGGCAGTTGCCCCCGGGGGTGACCGCCAAGGACCTGATCCTGGCCATTATCGGCCGGATCGGCACCGACGGCGCCACCGGGTATGTCGTCGAGTACACCGGGGAGGCGGTCCGCTCCCTGAGCATGGAAGGCCGGATGACCCTCTGCAACATGGCCATTGAGGCCGGTGCCCGGGCCGGAATGGTCGCCCCGGACGAGACGACCTTCGCCTACCTGGAGGGCAGGCCCTTTGCCCCCAAGGGGAAGGCCTGGGAGCAGGCCCTGGACGAGTGGCGGCGGCTGCCCACGGACCCGGGGGCCACCTACGACCGGGTGGAGGTCTTTGACGCGTCGGCCATCGAACCCCAGGTCACCTGGGGCACCAGCCCCTGGATGGTGGCGCCGGTTACCGGCCGGGTGCCCCACCCGGAGGAGTTCGACGACCCCCTGGAGCGGAAGGCCGTGGAGCGGGCCCTGGCCTACATGGGGCTGGAGCCCGGCACCCCGATCCAGGAGATCCGGATCGACCGGGTCTTCATCGGCTCCTGTACCAACGGCCGGATCGAGGACCTCCGGGCGGCCGCGGAGGTCGTCCGGGGCAAGAAGGTGGCCCCCTGGGTCCAGGCGATGGTGGTCCCCGGCTCCACCCAGGTAAAGGCCCAGGCGGAGAAGGAGGGGCTGGACCGGATTTTCAAGGAGGCCGGGTTCGAATGGCGGGAGTCCGGCTGCTCCATGTGCCTGGGCATGAACCCGGACATCCTCCGGCCCGGGGAGCGGTGCGCCAGCACCTCCAACCGGAACTTCGAGGGCCGGCAGGGCCGGGGCGGCCGCACCCACCTGGTCAGCCCCCCGATGGCCGCGGCCGCGGCCATCGCCGGCCACTTCGTGGACATCCGCTCCTGGCGGTGAGCCTGGGGCGGGGAGAGGAGGCGTCGCCCATGGCAGAGTCGCCCATGGAAGAAACCCCGCGGCAGGCCCCCAGCCGGGGCTTTGTTCGGCACACCGGCCTGGTGGTCCCCCTGGATCGGGTGAACGTGGACACGGACCAGATCATGCCGAAGCAGTTCCTCAAGCGCATCGAGCGCACCGGCTTCGGCCAGTTCCTCTTCTGGGACTGGCGCTACCTTCCGGACGGCAGCCCCAACCCGGAGTTTGAGCTGAACCAGCCCCGGTACCAGGGAGCCTCCATCCTGGTGACCGGGAAGAACTTCGGCTGCGGCTCCAGCCGGGAGCACGCGCCCTGGGGGCTGGCGGACTATGGCTTCCGGGTGATCATCGCCCCGTCCTTTGCCGACATCTTCTATAACAACTGCTTCAAGAACTTTCTGTTGCCGGTGACCCTGTCGGAGGTGGAGGTGCAACGGCTTCTGGACCGGGCCCGGGAGATCGAGGGCTACCGGCTGACGGTGGATCTGGAAGCCCAGACCGTCACCGACGCCTACGGCTTTCACGCCACCTTTGCCATCGACCCCTTCCGCCGCTACTGCCTGCTGAACGGCCTGGACGATATCGGCCTCACCCTGCAGCACGAGGAGAAGATCGCCGCGTACGAGGCCCGGCGGCCGGCGTACCGGCGGTAGCCGGCGGGCCGGCGTACCGGCGGTAGCAGGCAGGCCGGCGGACCGGCGGCAACAGGCATCTTTTGGGCACGGGGGCGATAGGATCCCACCGGTTGAGGAGTGGAAAGGAGGGGTCCCCCCGTGCCCCACGTGATCACCGCCGCCTGCATCGGCACCAAAGATCGGGCCTGTGTCGACGTCTGCCCGGTGGACTGCATCCACCCGTACCCGGAGGCCGACGGGCAGGCGGCCTTTGACGCCACGGACCAGCTCTACATCGACCCGGAGACCTGCATCGACTGCGGCGCCTGCGTCCCCGTCTGCCCCGTCGAGGCCATCTACCCAGACGTCGACGTTCCCCCCGAGATGGAGGAGTACATCCAGAAGAACGCGGAGTGGTACCAGAAGGGAAGCTAGCCCCGGGCGTGTCACAATGCCCACCGGGAGACGCCCGGGCGTGCCAGTGCCCCCTGGACGACGCCCGGGCGCGCCGGTGCCCGCCGGGAGATACCCGGCGGGCACCGGCGTCTTTTGTTGCCCCCGAAAGCGGCGGCGGTACGGGACCCTGCCCCGGGTGGCCCCGCCCGGCCCCGGGACCGGGGGCCGAACGGCTACACCACCCCTATCCGGCCGCCGTGGGGCACCGGGGGGACCACCTGGGCCACCGGCCAGTCCTGGAGGGCCTCCACCGGCAGCTCGTCCCCCTCCCGGATGCTGGCCAGGACCTGCACCACCGCCCGGGCGGTGTCCAGGCTGGTCAGCACCGGGACGTTGTGCTCCACCCCGGCCCGGCGGATGAGGAACCCGTCCCGGTCCGCTTCCCGGCCCCGGCTGAGGGTGTTGATCACCAGGTGGATCTCCCCGGCCCGGATGAGGTCCGGGATGTTGGGGCTCCCCTCGCTCACCTTGTTCACCCGCTCCACCGGGACCTTGCAGGCCGCCAGGGCCTGGGCGGTGCCGGCGGTGGCCAGGATCCGGAACCCCAGGGCCGCCAGGTCCGCGGCGATGGCCATCGCCTCGGGCTTGTCCTTGTCCGCGACGGTGAAGAGCACCGTCCCCCGGTGGGGCACCCGGAGCCCCGCGGCGAGGAGGGCCTTGTAGAGGGCCTGGGGGAAGGTGGGGGCGACCCCCATCACCTCGCCGGTGGACTTCATCTCCGGAGAGAGAGCCACGTCCACCGCGGCCAGCTTCTGCCAGGAGAAGACCGGGGCCTTCACCGCCACCCGCCGGGGCTCCGGCCAGATCCAGCCGATCCCCGGCGCCCCGATGGGCCCCCGGGGCTCCACCCGGACCACCGGCGCCCCCGCGGGCGGCCGGTACCCAAGCTCCGCGAGGGTGCGGCCGGCCATCACCTGGGCGGCGATCCGGGCGAGGGGCAGCCCCGCGGCCTTGGCCAGGAAGGGCACGGTGCGGCTCGCCCGGGGGTTGACCTCCAGGACGTAGACCTCGCCCCCGTAGACCACGTACTGGATGTTCACCAGGCCCTTCACCTTCAGGGCCAGGGCGAGCCGGGTGGTGTACTCCAGCACCTGCTCCCGGACCTTGTGGCTCAGCCCCGGCGCGGGGTAGACGGCGATGGAGTCGCCGGAGTGGACCCCGGCCCGCTCCACGTGCTCCATGATGCCGCCGATCAGCACCTGCTCGCCGTCGGCGACCGCGTCCACCTCCACCTCCTTGCCCTGGAGGTACTTGTCCACCAGCACCGGCCGGTGCTCGGAGACCTCGACCGCCTGGGCCATGTAGGCCCGAAGCTCCTCCTCGTTGTAGACGATCTCCATCGCCCGGCCGCCGAGGACGTAGGAGGGCCGGACCAGCACCGGGTAGCCGATGCTCCCCGCCGCCCGGACCGCCTCCGCCACCGTCACCGCGGCCGCCCCCGGGGGCCGGGGGATGCCCAGCTCCCCCAGGAGCTGGTCGAACTTCTTCCGGTCCTCCGCCCGGTCCATCTCCGCCACCGGGGTCCCCAGGACCGGCACCCCCTCCCGGTGGAGAGGCTCCGCCAGGTTGATCGCGGTCTGGCCGCCGAACTGGCAGACCACCCCGAGGATCCCCGGCTGCCCCTCCCCGGGCTCCCAGGGGCCTCCCTCCTGCTCCACCACGTTCAGCACGTCCTCGAGGGTGAGGGGCTCGAAGTAGAGCCGGTCCGAGGTGTTGAAGTCGGTGGAGACGGTCTCGGGGTTGTTGTTGACGATGATCGACCGGACCCCTTCGTCCCGGAGGGCCCAGGCGGCGTGGACCGCGCTGTAGTCGAACTCGATCCCCTGGCCGATCCGGATCGGCCCCGCGCCGAGGACGATGGCCTTCTTCCCCGGCGGGCTCTGGGCCTCGTTCTCCCCTTCGTAGGTGCTGTAGTAGTACGGCGTGGCCGCCTCGAACTCCGCCGCGCAGGTGTCCACCATCTTGTAGACCGGCCGGATCCCCAGCCGGCGCCGGAGCCGGCGCACCTCCTGGGCCGGGAGCCCCGTGAGCCGCCCGATCGCGCTGTCCGGGAAGCCCAGCCGCTTGGCCCGGGTAAGGAGCCCCCGGTCCAGCCCCCGGGGCCCGGCCGCGGCCAACTCCTTCTCCATGGCGACGATGGCCTCGACGCCCCGGACGAAGTACTTGTCGATCCCCGTGAGGGCGGCCACCCGCTCCCAGCCCCAGCCCCGGCGCAGGGCCTCCGCCACCGCGAAGATCCGCTCGTCGCTAGGCTCCACGAGGAGCCGGCGGAGTTCACCGTCGTCCAGGCCCTGGATCCGGGGGTGCTCCAGGCTGTCCCGGCCGACCTCCAGGGAGCGGATCGCCTTCATCAGCGCCGCCGGAAAGGTCCGGTCGATGGCCATCACCTCGCCGGTGGCCTTCATCTGGGTGCCCAGGGTCCGGCTGGCGCCGGTGAACTTGTCGAAGGGGAACCGGGGGATCTTTACCACGCAGTAGTCCACCGCGGGCTCAAAGGCCGCCCAGGTGGTGCCGGTGACCGGGTTGCGGATCTCGTCGAGGTGCAGGCCGATGGCGATCTTGGCCGCCACCTTGGCGATGGGGTAGCCGGTGGCCTTCGACGCCAGGGCCGAGGAGCGGCTGACCCGGGGGTTGACCTCGATCACCACGTACTCCCGGCTCCGGGGATGCAAGGCAAACTGGATGTTGCAGCCGCCCTCGATCCCCAGGGCGGTGATGATCCTCAGGGCCGCGGACCGGAGCATCTGGTACTCCCGGTCCGTCAGGGTCTGGGTCGGGGCCACCACGATGGAGTCGCCGGTGTGGACCCCCACCGGGTCCACGTTCTCCATGGAGCAGACGGTGATCACCGTCCCCGCCCCGTCCCGGATCACCTCAAACTCGATCTCCTTCCACCCGGCCACGCTCCGCTCGATCAGGCACTGGCCGATGGGCGAGAGCTTAAGCCCCCGGCTCACGACCTCGATGAGCTCCGCGTCGTCCCGGGCAATGCCGCCGCCGGTGCCGCCCAGGGTGTAGGCGGGCCGGACGATCAGCGGGTAGCCGGTCTTCTCCGCGAAGGTGAGGGCCGCCCCCACGGTGGTGACGATGGTGCTCTCGGGGACCGGCTCGCCGATGGCCTTCATGAGGGCCTTGAACTCGCCCCGGTCCTCCGCCTTCTGGATCGCCGCCAGGGACGTGCCCAGAAGCTCCACCCCGTACCGATCCAGCACCCCGGCGGTGGCCAGCTCCCGGGCGAGGTTCAGCCCCACCTGGCCCCCCAGGGTGGGCAGGAGCCCCTGGGGCCGCTCCCGGGCGATCACCCGCTCGACAAACTCCGGGGTGAGGGGTTCAAGGTAGATCCGGTCCGCCATCTGGGCGTCGGTCATGATGGTGGCCGGGTTGGAGTTGATCAGGATGACCTCCAGCCCCTCCTCCTTGAGGGACTGGCAGGCCTGGGTGCCGCTGTAATCGAACTCCGCCGCCTGGCCGATGACAATCGGGCCCGAACCGATGACCAGGACCCGGTGGAGATCCTTCCGCTTGGGCATGGTCCGCCGCTACCTCCTCACCGCTCGTTTCCCCGGACGCCACCCGGCGCCGGCCGGGCACCGCCCGGCCCTTCACGCCGAGCGCAACCCCGCCTCCTGCATGTACCCGATGAAGCGGTCAAAGAGGTAGCGGCTGTCCTCCGGCCCGGGGCCAGCCTCGGGGTGGTACTGGACCGAGAAGACCGGCCGGCCGGGGAGGGCGAGGCCCTCCACGGTGCCGTCGCTCAGGTTCCGGTGGGTGACCACCACACCCCGGGGAAGGCTCGCCTCGTCCACCGCATAGCCGTGGTTCTGGGCGGTGATGTAGACCCGGCCGGTGGTGAGGTCCTTGACCGGGTGGTTGGTGCCCCGGTGGCCGAACTTCATCCGGTAGGTCTGGGCCCCCAGGGCCAGGGCCAGAACCTGGTGCCCCAGGCAGATGCCAAAGAGGGGCAGGTCGGTCTGCAAAAGCTCCCGCACCGTTTCGATGGCCGCCCCTGCCTCCCGGGGGTCGCCGGGGCCGCTGGAGATGAGGACCCCATCGGGCTCCAGGGCCCGGATTTCCGCAGGGGTGGCGGTGGCCGGCACCACGGTGACCTGGCGGCAGCCCCGGTCCAGGAGGCACCGGAGGAGGCTCGCCTTTACCCCCAGGTCGATCACCGCCACCCGGGGGCCCCGACCGCCGCCCTCGACGGTGTAGGGCTGGGGGGTGGTCACCTGGGCGATGACCCCGGTGAGGGAGAAGCCCCGGGCCATGGCGGCCAGGTCGTCAAACCAGCCGGCCAGGGCCGGGGGCACCGGCACCGCCCACCCGGCGCCCCCCAGCCGGACCAGGCCGCCGGGCGCGCCAAGGTCGGACCCTGCCCCGGCCGGAGCATCCCCGACCCCCGGGGTGGCGATGACGCCCCGCAGGGTGCCGTGGATCCGCAGATGCCGGGTCAGCGCCCGGGTGTCGATCTCCGCCAGGCCGGGGATCCCCTGGTCCGCGAGGTACTCGTGGAGGGCCTGGGTGGCCTGCCAGTGGCTCGGGTCGGTGCAAAGCTCCCGCACCACCAGTCCCCGTACGTAGGGCCGCCGGGCCTCGAAGTCCTCGGGGTTGATGCCGCAGTTCCCCACCAGGGGATAGGTCATCACCAGGATCTGGCCGCAGTAGGACGGGTCCGTGAGGGCCTCCTGGTAGCCGGTCATGCCGGTGGCAAAGACCACCTCGCCGGGCTTGAGGCCCGGCGCGCCGAAGGCCTCGCCCTGAAAGACCGTCCCGTCCTCGAGCACGAGATACCCCTTCATTCGCATTCCCCTCCATTGCCGGTGCGTCTCGCTGGACGCCTGCGGGCGCCTCACGGGGCGCCATTGCCGTCAGTGGGAGCCAAAGGGTCGGCGGCGGAGCCATATTCCGTTGTCCTGCCGAAGAGCCCGGCCCGGGCCCGGTGCAGCGCCCGGGCCTTTTCCAGTTGCTGACGGACCGCCTCCGGCCCGGTGCCGCCGCGGCTGTTGCGACCGGCGACACAGGCCTCGGGCTCGAGCGCGGCGTAGACGTCCGCCTCGATCTTGTCGGAGAACCGCCGGTACTCCTCCAGGCTGAGGTCCAGGAGGTACTTCCCCGACTGGATCGCGTACAGGACGATCCGGCCGGCAATCTCGTGGGCCTCCCGGAAAGGCACCCCCTTTTTCGCCAGGTAGTCCGCCAGGTCCGTGGCGTTGGAATAGTCCTGGCGGACCGCCCGGGCCATCCGGTCCCGGTTGAACCGGACCGTGGCCAGCATCCCCGCGGTCATCTCCAGGCAGGCCTTGAGGGTGTCCACCGCGTCGAAGAGCCGCTCCTTGTCCTCCTGCAGGTCGGTGTGGTAGGCCAGGGGCAGGGCCTTCACGACCGTCAGGAGGGCCATCAGGTCGCCGTAGATGCGGCCGGTCTTGCCCCGGACCAGCTCCGCCACGTCGGGGTTCTTCTTCTGGGGCATGATCGAGGAGCCGGTGGCGAAGCTGTCGTCCATCTCCACAAAGCCGAACTCCGCGGTGGACCAGAGGATCAGCTCCTCCGCCAGCCGGGAGAGGTGGGCCTGGCAGATGGCCGCGGCCGCCACCACCTCCAGGACGAAGTCCCGGTCCGAGACCGCATCGAGGCTGTTCTCGTACACCCCGGCAAAGCCCAGCTCCTGCCGCACCTGTTCCCGGTCGATGGGGAAGGTGGTCCCCGCCAGGGCCCCGGCCCCCAGGGGCAGGAGGTCCGCCCGCTTGTAAGCATCGGCGAAGCGGCCGTCGTCCCGCTCCAGCATCCAGAAGTAGGCCAGGAGGTGGTGGGCCAGGAGGATGGGCTGGGCCCGCTGCAGGTGCGTGTACCCGGGCATGACCGTCTCAAGCTCTTCGGCAGCCCTATCCAGGATAATCCCCTGCAGGTCGAAGATCAAGGCGCGAATGGCGGTAATTTCGTCCTTGACAAACAGATGCAGATCCGTGACCACCTGGTCGTTCCGGCTGCGGGCGGTGTGGAGCTTGCCCCCCACCGGGCCGATCTTCTCGATCAGCCGGCGCTCGATGTTCATGTGGATGTCCTCGTACTCCACCCGGAAAGGAAAGGTGCCCGCGGCCAGCTCCCGCCGGACCTCCTCCAGCCCGGCCAGGATCGCCTCGGTCTCCGCCGGGGCGAGGATGCCCTGCCGGCCCAGCATGCGGGCATGGGCCATCGACCCCCGGACGTCCTGGGGCCAGAGCCGGCGGTCAAAGCCGATGGAAGCGGTAAAGCGCTCCACCTTCCGGTCGACCGCTTTGGTGAACCGGCCCGCCCACGGTTTGCTCACCGGTCATCGCCTCCGTTCCCCGTTCCTCAGGCCCTGGGCAGGGCTCTGCATGATTATACTATCCATTGCATATGTATGCAAGGGCGACCCCCTGGGAGGGGGTCGCCCTGAAGCCGAAGCCCGGTGTCCCCTCGGACACCGGGCTGTTCTCACTGCTCCGATTTCAGCTCTGCCAGAGCCTCTTCGAGGCAGGACCGGACCTCCCGGGCCGTGGCCAGCCCCCGGACCCGCTCCCAGAGGGCGACAAAGGTCGCCCGATCCGCCCGGCGGATCAGGTCCTTGGCCCGGAGCACCGCCGGCGCCGGCATGCTCAGCTCGTCGATCCCCATGCCCACCAGGAGGGGGATGGCCAGGGGCTGCCCGGCCATATCCCCGCACATGCCGACAGGGATGCCATGCCGGTGCCCTTCCTCGATGGTCCGGGCGATGAGCCGCAGGACCGCGGGGTGGAAGGGGTCCGCCAGCTCCCCCAGGGCCGGGTTGCCCCGGTCCGCGGCCATGGTGTACTGGACCAGGTCGTTGGTGCCGATGCTGAAGAAGTCGCACTCCCGGGCGAGGAGGTCCGCGGCCATGGCCGCCGCCGGCGTCTCGATCATGATCCCCACCGGGATCCGGTCCGCCACCGCCACCCCTGCGGCCACCAGCTCCTCCCGGACCGCGGCGAGTTCGGCCTTGGCCCGCCGCAGCTCCTCCAGGCAGCTGATCATGGGAAACATGATCCAAAGGTTCCCGTAGGGCGAGGCCCGCAGGAGCGCCCTGAGCTGCCGGCGGAAGAGCTCGGGCTCCCGGAAGCAGAGCCGGATGGCCCGGACCCCCAGGAAGGGGTTCTCCTCCTTGGGCAGGTCCAGGTACGGCAGGGGCTTGTCCCCGCCGATGTCCAGGGTGCGGATGATGACCGGCCGGGGCTTCACTGCCTCCAGGACGGTCCGGTAGGCCTCAAACTGCTCCTCTTCCGTGGGCATGGCCTCCCGGTGGAGGAAGAGGAACTCGGTGCGGAAGAGGCCAATCCCCTCCGCCCCCGCGGCCAGCACCCCGGCCACCTCCCCGGGCTCGCCGATGTTGGCCGCAACCTGGACCCGGTGGCCGTCCCGGGTCGCACCGGGGAGGTCCCGGAGGGCCAGGAGCCGCTCCCGTTCCCGCTCCGCTTCCGCCCGGGCCGCCTGGTAGGCCTGGACCCGCTCCGGCTCCGGCGCCACCACCACCGTCCCCTGGTCGCCGTCCACCAGCAGCAGCTCTCCGTCGGCGACGACGCCGGTGATCCCTGCCGCACCCACCACCACCGGAATCCCCAGGGCCCGGGCGATGAGGACCGTATGGGAGGTGCGGCCGCCCCGCTCCAGGACGATGGCCCCCACCTTCTGCACGTCGAGGGATGCGGTCTCCGACGGCAGGAGGTCTTCTGCCACCAGGACCGCCCCCGGGGGCAGGCCCTTGGGCAGGCCGGACTCCGCCGCGCCGGTGAGGCACCGGACCACCCGCCGGCCCACGTCCCGGACGTCTGCGGCCCGCTCCGCCAGGTACGGATCGTCCAGGGCCGCCAGCACCGCGGCCTGCTCCTCACAGGCCTTCAGGCACGCGGCTTCCGCCCCCAGATGCTCCTCGGTGATCCGGCGGACCATCGCCTCCACCAGGGCCGGATCCTGGAGCATCATCCGCTGGGCGCCGAGAATCCCGGCCTTCTCCTCCCCCAGCCGCTGCCGGGTCTCAGCCTCCAGGGCTGCCAGCTCCTCCTCCGCCCGGGCCAGGGCCGCCCTGAGCCGCTCCACCTCCGCCGGCGCCTCCTCGGGCCGGATCCGGCGCCCGGTGCTGGCCAGGCCGGCCTTTTGCACCAGGACCGCGGGGCCCAGGTGGGAGCCGGGGGCAGCCCCCAGACCCCGGAGTTCAACCGCACGCGGCTGCGTCATGGCTGGGGCTCCCCCCTTCCCCGCCGAGGAGGGCCGACAGCCGTTCGATGGCCGCCTCCTCCCCGGGACCCTCGGCCACCAGGACCACCTCCTGGCCGCACCGGATCCCCAGGCTCAGCACCTGCAGGATGCTCTTGGCGTCGGCAGACCGGTCGCCGGCCATGAGGATCACCCGGCAGGGGTGCTTCTGGGCTTCCTGGACAAACTGGGCTGCAGGCCTGGCGTGCAAGCCTACGGGATCGGTGATGGTGATGCGTCGGGTTTGCATGCGGCTTCGACACCTTCCCCTTTCTCAGGGTAATTGGCGGATGCCCGGATGGGGCCCGGCACCCCGCGGACCCTCAGCGGAGTGCGGCCTGCACCTTCTCCACCAGGGTCCGGGCCCGCTCGGCGATGGCGTCCCAATCGCCCCGGGCCACCAGGTCCTTGGCCACCAGCGCCCCGCCCAGGCCAACCGCGTAGGCACCGGCCCGGATGAACTCGTCGGCGTTCTCCACGGTAATGCCGCCGGTGCCCAGGAGCCGGATCTCGGGGAACGGCCCCCGCATCTCCCGGAAGAACGCCGGGGTCACGGCGCTGGCCGGGAAGATCTTCACCAGGTCCGCCCCGGCCCGGACCGCGGTGACCGCCTCGGTGGGGGTCATGGCCCCTGGGATGGCAAGGCGGCCCAGCTCCTTGGTCTTCCGGATTACGTCCGGGTCGGTGTGGGGGGAGACGATGAACTCCGCCCCGGCGGCCACCGACCGCTCCACTTCCTCCGGGGTCAGGACCGTCCCCATCCCCGGCACCACATCGGGCAGTTCCCGGGCGATCGCGGCCACGGACTCCAGCGCACCCGGGGAGGGGTAGGTCACCTCGATGCAGCGGATGCCGCCCTTGTAAAGAGCCCGGGCCACGGCGACCGCCTCATGAGGCCCCAGCCCCCGGAGGATGGCCACCACCCGGCTTGCGTGTAAGGCTTCGGCTGCACGGCTCAACGCCCATCACCTCAGTTCCGTCACAATCTCAGCGATTCGCCTCAGTTCTGTTCGCTTATCCGCCGGCCAGACGCTCGCCGACGCTCTCCGCCAGCCGGCGGAGGTTTTCCGCCGTGGGGAACATGTACGCCATGGGAGCCACCAGGACCGGGGTGCGCAGGGGGAACCCCGGGTGGGCCGGGGCGACGAAGAGGGCCGCCTGCCCGTCCCAGTAGCCGCAGGCACCCACCTCCGCCTCCAGGGCCTCCACCCGGAGCCCCCGGGCCCGGAGGCCCGTCTGGATCGCCTCCGCCAGCATCCGGGCCCGGGTGGCGCAGTTGTACTGGAGGACCACCACCAGGTCAGGTCGCAACGGTGTACCCCCCATCCACCGGCAGCAACGCCCCGGTGATGTACCGGGCCTCGTCGGAGAGGAGGAAGGCCACCGCGTCGGCCACCTCCGCCGGCTCGGCCATCCGCCCCATGGGGATCCGGGCGAGGCGCTGCTCCTCCAGCTTCCGCAGCTCCGGGTCCTCGAACCGGGCCCGGATCTCCTCGGTGAGGGTGGGCCCCGGGCAGACCGCGTTCACCCGGATCCGGGGGGCGAGTTCCAGGGCCAGGGACTGGGTGATGGCGCTGACCGCGGCCTTGGCCCCGGTGTACTGCATCCGGCCGGTCTTGGGCCGGACCGCCGCGGAGGAGCTGAGGTTGACCACCGCCCCGGTCAGCTCCGTGGCCGCCAGCCGGCGGGCGAACTCCCGGGTCATGACCACCATGGTGACCACGTTGGAAGCGTAGGCGGCGTGCAGGGCCTCCGGGGTGAGGTCCGCGAGGGTGCGCCGCTCCCGGCCGCCACCGACGTTGTTCACCAGGAGCTGGGGCACCCCCACCTGCCCGGTGACGGCGTCAAACAGCCGGGCGACGGCCTCGGGGTCCGACACATCGCAGGTGAAGGCAAAAAGTCGCTCCCCGGAGACCGGATTCGGCTCCCGGTCCACCATGACCACGGTGGCGCCGTCGGCGTGCAGCCGCTCGGCGATGGCCCGGCCGATCCCCCGGCGGGCCCCGGTGACCACCGCAATCTTGCCTGCCAGCCCCCGCATCCTACCACCCCCTCACGGACGGATGACCACCTTCAGCCCCTCGCCCCGGGCCACCCGGTCGAAGCCCGCATGGACCTCGGCCAGGGGCAGCTCGGTGGTGATGAGAGGCCGCAGGTCGATGGCACCGGAGGCGAGCCAGCGGAGGGTGGTGTCGTACTGGTTGGGGCCGGAGCCGTTGGCCCCGAAGACCGCCAGCTGCTTGTAGTGCAGAAGGTTGGTGTTCAGCACCGCCTCGGGCCGGTCGTGGGGCAGGCCGGCAAAGAAGCTGACCCGGCCGGCAGGGCGAGCGATCTCCAGCGCCAGGCGCTGGGCCTCCGCCGACCCGGCGGCGACGATCACCACGTCGAGCCCCAGGCCGGTGAGCTGCCGGACCCGCTCCACCGGGTCCTCCTGCCGGGAGTTGATGACAAAGTCCGGCCGGAACCGGCGGGCCTCCTGGATCCGGCCCTCGGAGATCTCGATGAAGCCCACCAGCGCTGCGCCCTGGGCCCGGGCCTGCAGCAGGTGCATCACCCCGATGGGCCCGGCGCCGATGATGCCCACGGTCTCCCCGGGGCGGATGTTCAGGAGCCGCTGGCCGTTGTAGACCGCGGTGAAGGGCTCGACCAGCGCCGCCGCGGTGAGGTCGAAAGGATCCGGAAGCTTGCGGACGTTCCCCAGGCGAATCGCCGCCGCAGGGATCCGGACGTACTCGGCGAAGGCACCGTCGTAATCAAAGCCGATGATGGTCCGGTGCAGGCAGAGGTTCTCGAGCCCCTGCCGGCAGTAGGCGCACATGCCACAGGAGATTCCGGGGACCACCATCACCCGGTCCCCTTCGGCGAACCCTTCCACCGCCGCCCCCACCCGGGCCACCACGCCGGAGAACTCGTGGCCCAGGACCCGGCGGCCCTTGATCCGGGTGTGCCCCGCCTTGAAGGTCCGGAGATCGGTGCCGCAGATGGAGCAGGCGTGGACCCGGACCAGGATCTCGTCCGGGCCGATCTCCGGCACGGGCACCTCCTCCACCCGCATCTCGCCGGGCCGATAGAAGACAAGGGCCTGCATGGTCTTCGTCACGTCCAGTCCACCTCCACCCCAATCGCCGCAGCCTCCTGTCGGATCTCCGCGGCCACCTTGGCCGGAATGGGAATCCCCCGCTCCAGCCGCTCCTGCCGGGTGCGGGCCTCCAGCTCGCCGGGGAGGAAGACCCCGGGGGAGTCGGCCGCCGGCGGGCAGCCGTGGACCTTGGCCACCACCTCCTCCACCTCGGCGAGGAACCGGTCGCGGCCAGCGAAGAGGTCTGGGTCGATTGCGGCGAGGAGGAAGCTGACGTTCTGCCCCCGGTCCAGGCCGTGGTGCAGGGAGGCAACCTTGTCCATGCAGCCGCCGCCGGAGAGGGCCCCGGTCAGGAGGTCGATGCAGAGAGAGAGGCCATACCCCTTGGGGCCGCCCAGGGGCATCAGAAGCCCCTTGAGGGCCTTCTCCGGGTCGGTGGTGGGCCGGCCCTCCGGGTCCAGGGCCCACCCCTCCGGAATCGGCATCCCCTTCTCCCGGGCCAAGTAGATCTTGGACTTGGCCGCCGCGCTGGTGGCCATGTCCAGGATGATCGGCTCCCCCTCCCGGCGGGGCACCGCGATGGAGAGGGGGTTGGTCCCCAGGAGGGGCCTCCGGCCGCCCCAGGGGGCCATGCTGGGCGGGGCGTTGGAGAGGGTGATGCCGATGAGTCCCTGGAGCGCCGCCATGCGGGCGTAGTAGAAGGCCGCCCCCAGGGTGGTGTTGTTCATGCACAGCGCCAGGAAGATCCCGGTCTGGCGGCAGCCGGCGATGGCCTTATCCATGGCGAAGGTGCCGGCGATGGCCCCCAGGCCGTTGTCGCCGTCCACCAGGATGTAGGCCGGACCACTCCGGACGATTCGGACCTGCGGGCGGGGGTTGGTTGCCCCCGCCCGCAGCCGCCGCAGGTAGGTGCCGAGAGCTGCCACCCCGTGGGAGTCAACGCCCCGGAGGCTGGCTTCCACCATGCTCTCGGCCACGGTCCGGGCATCGGCCTCGGTGAGCCCGGCTGCCACCAGCAGCCGGACCACCTCCGCTCGCAGCCGGTCCGCCGGGATCCATACCGTTGCGGCTGTCTCCGTCACGAGGCCTTCCCCCCAGCAGCCTCCGCCTCTTCGGCCTCAGGCAGGTCGGAGTACCGGGTCTTCAGGATCCAGAAGCCCGCGACCAGGAAGGCCACCGAGAGGATGATGCCGATCCAGTTCACCTCGGCGAACTCGAGGGTCCCCCAGATGACCGGGCTGGTCTTCAGCCAGGAGATCTGGGTAGCGCCCTCGGGGATCTGCTGGCCGACCTGGATGGCCAGCTCGGTGAAGGCCGGCGCCACCTTCGTGGCACCCCACAGGGAGACCGCCAGGACCACGACGCCGAGGATCAGGGACCGGACCAGGTCGCCGCCGACGATGGCCACCACCGGACCCATCAGGCAGCCGAAGTTCCCCAGGTCGCCGAAGGGCAGCACCTTATTGCCAGGCAGGGTGACCGACAGCAGGACCAGGACCGGGATCAGCAGCACCGCGGAGACGATGGTAGACGGGTGACCGGCAAGGATCGGCCAGTCGAGGCCGATGTAGAACTCCCGGCCGGAGAGGCGCTTCTTCATGAACTCCGAGGCCGCCTCGGAGATGGGCATCAGCGCCTCCATGAAGATGGACGCCATCCGCGGCAGGAGCACCATGGTCGCCGCAACGGTGACGCCGAGCTGGAGGATCTTGTCCACCTTGTAGCCCGCCAGGATGCCGATGAGCAGACCCATGATCAGGCCGATGATGATGTTCTCACCGAAGAAGCCGATCTTCCGCTGGATGTCCTCCGGATTGGCCCGCAGCTTCTTCATGCCCGGGATCGCATCCAGGAGCATGGCGAAGGGCGCCACGGGCAGCAGCCAGGTCGCGCAGGCATGGGGGATGGAGATGCCGGGCACGCCGGTGAGCTTCTGCACCCGCTTGGCGGTGATGTCACCGATCTTCAGCTCGATGACGATCATCGCAATGGCGACGATGAAGGCCCAGGTCAGGCTGCCGGTGACCCCCATCACCACCGCGCCGGCGAAGACCTTCTGCCAGACGTTCCACAGGTCAACGTTCAGGGTCCTGGTCCAGCCGACCAGGAGCAGGAGCAGGTTGAGGACAATCTGCACCGGGAACATGATGGCCGCATAGGGCCAGGCCCAGCTGATGGTGGACGCCGCGGGCCAGCCCACGTCCATGGCCGTCAGGTGCAGCCCCAGCCGGTTGATCATCGCCTGGGCGGCAGGGGCCACCTGACCGACCAGGAGCTGGCCCACCACCAGGTTGATACCGGTGAAGGCCACGCCCAGGGTCAGACCGGCCCGAATCGCCTTACCGGGCCTCAGGCCGAACAGCATGCCCATCAGCATCATGACGATGGGCAGGAAGACCGCTGCGCCGAGGCCGATGACCCACTTGACGACGTCGAGTAGTGTCATTACTGTTTCCCTCCCGTCAGTTTTTGGGCAATCTCATCGAGGACGGCCTGCTCGCCGATCCCCGTGAGCAGCGGCACACCGTTGACCACTGGGGCGTTGATGTCCACCTTCAGCCCCGGGGTGATGGAGACGACCAGGTCGATCTTCCCGATCTCCCCCTGAAGCTCCCGGAAGGCGATGGGCTTCACCTCCACGTCGATCCCGCGCTCCGCCATGCCCTTGCGGATCTTCTGGGCGCAGATGGTCGAGGATGCGATCCCCGAACCACAAAGGGTGATGATGCGGTACTTGGCCATGGGGTCTACCTCCCGTCAAGTAAGGGAAAGGTTGACTCGGCAGCGCACGAAATCGGCGACTGCCGCCGGATCCGACAGGCTGATGAGTTGCGTCAGGGCGTCGGGCGACTGGAAGAGCTGAACCAGCTGGGAGAGGAAGTTCACGTGCTTCTGGGCAGGCAGGGCCAGGAGAAAGACCACCCGGACATCGACCAGGTCCTGTTCGGTCCCCATCGCCCGCCAGGGGACCGGCTGGGGCAGAACCGCCACCGCCAGCCCGGGCCTGAGGCAGTACTCCGGGTCGGTGTGGGGGATGGCCACCCCTACCGGCTGGGTGGGTAGGCCGGTGGGAAACCGGGTCTCCCGGTCCTTGACCGCCTCCAGGAATCCCGGCCCGACGCACCCCCGGGCGGCCAGCCGGCCCGCCAGGTCCGCGATTACGGCCTCCGGGTCCGGAAAGGGTTGCCCAACCACCACCATGTCGCTGTCGAAAAGGATCGAGCCCAACGGCATCACCTCTTGTGCTGCGGACCTCCCGGCACCTGGGGGCCCCGTTGGCCACATCCCTGCCGTCCCCTTCCACCCCGCCCCGGCTGCCGCCTGAGGGCGGCACACCGCCGGCGGCAACAGCGGGGAGTTTGGACTTTATAATCTGAATATTCTGTCTTCATTAGCAGCAGCCGTTCCCGGGACCGGGTACCTTTCTCCGGCGGACACCGGTGCCCGGCAGCCGGGACCGGTTCCCGGGCTCACCCCTCTTCGTTCCGCCGGAGGCGCCCTCATTTCTGGCTGCAGGGCGGTACCGGCGTCGCGGCGCTGCCGGTGACCCGGGCCGCCAACCGCTCCAGCAGGCTTCCCACGTCGGGGGCGCTGCGCAAGTCCGCCAGGGCCCGGGGGCTCTCGAGGATCTCCCAGAGCTGCATCAGGGCGGGAAGGTGGGATTCGGAGTCGACGGCCCCCAGGGCGATGACCAGGTCCACCGGGTCATGCTCCGGGTGACCGAAGTACACCGGCGTGCGGAGCCGCACCAGGGCCATCCCCAGTTCCCGCACCCCGTCTTCAGGCCGGGCGTGGGGCACCGCCACTCCGGGGACCACCACCACGTAGGGGCCCAGTTCCCGGACGGTGCGGAGCATCGCCTCGACGTACCGGCCTTCCGCCAACCCGGCCTTCACCAGAAGGGAACCGGCAGCGGCGACCGCCTCTTCCCAGGTCCGGGCCACAGCGTCCACAGCCACAGTGGCGGGAGTGAGGAGGTCCAGCAGGGCCGGCGCCTGCCCCCGGGACCGGGAGGCGGAGAGCTGGGCCAGGGTGCGGCGAATCCGGGCGATGTCGTCCTCGGTCAGGAAGGGGGAGACCTGGACCACCGGCAGGTCGCAGGGCAGCAGCCGGCAGGTGGTGATCACCAGGTCGCAGGGCTCCTCCGCCAGCACCTGCCCAAGCTGCAGGGCCGAGACCACCCGGTTGACCATCAGCCCCGGAAAGGCCGCCCGCAGCCGGGCCAGGAGAAGCTGGGAGGTGCCCAGCCCGGCCCCGCAGACCACCACCGCCCTGGGCAGGGTCCGCTGCTGCAGCCGGGCCCGCTCGATGGCCGCCGCCACGTGAAGCGCCAGGAAGCCGACCTCCTCCACCGGGATGGGAAGCCCCCACTCGACCTCCAGGATCCGGGCCATCTCCTCCGCCACCCGGTAGGCCGGGGCGTAGCTCGACCGGATCTCATCCAGGAAGGGGTTCACCGGCCGCTGGGAGAGGCCGAGGAGCTGCCGGATAGGCCGCAGGTGGAGGGCCAGGTTCAGGAGGAAGTCCGGGTCCTGGGTGACGGGCACGCCGGTGCGGGTCTGGACCAGGCTGGCCAGGCGCCGGACCAGGCGTCGCTCGCTGTCCGACAGGTCGGCCTCCGTGGCAGGTACCGGCGCCCGGTGGGTGGCCTGGACCATCACCGCCACCTGGGCCCGCTCCGTTGCGGAGAGAGGCAAGCCGAAGCGCTTCTCCAGCTCGCTGCAGACCAGGTGGGCCCGCTGCCAGCTCCAGGTGCCCCGGACCCGCTCCACCAGCTGAGGGTCGGGGGGCAGGGTGTGGCCCGCCGCCACCCGGCTGAGCATCACCGTCAGGTAGACCACCAGTTCCGGCGGACCCGCATCCCGGAGGACCGCGCCCAGGGCGGGCCAGTCCACCTGGGGCAGCAAGGGCCGCAGGAGCGACTGCAGGGCAGCCGCCTCCGGCCGGCCCTCGAGGAGCATGGCCAGTTGCCCCTCGTCCAGCTCCTCCATCACCAGGTCGGTCATGGCCCGGCGCCAGGCGGTCTCGGAGCCCTCGACCCGGATCCCCGGGGCCCGGACCAACTCGAGCCCTCGTTTCCGGAGCCAGGCCTCCACCCCGGCCAGGTCGGTGTAGACGGTGCTCCGGCCGACCCCCAGCCGGGCCGCCAGGTCCCGGAGCCGGTGGGGCCCGCCGGGGCCCAGGAGCAGCAGCAGGATGCGCCGCACCCGCTCCCTGGGGGTGAGGACGTACTCGTAGGGTGGGGTGTCCGCCAGGGGCAGGCGGCTGAGGGCTTCCCGCACCTTCTGGAGGTCGCCTTCCAGGTAGTACCCCACCCCGGCCCTGGCGACCAGCCGGGCATCGTATCCCTTCACCCAGTCCGCGATGGCCTCCAGGTCATACCGGACGCTCCGGGCCGGATACCCCAGAAGGCGTCCCAGCTCCGCGGCGGACAGGGGCCCGCTGGCCATCAGGAGCAAGTGCAGGAGCCGTTGCCTGCGGTCGTTCAGCACCGCCACCCCTCCCGCTGCCCCACCTGGGAGAGTGGTCACGCCACCAGCCTGTTCCGGTAGAGAAAATTAGGGGCCCGAATGGCAAGATCCTGCCATCGGGCCGTCCGGGTTTTGTAATTTTGCTACAACAAACCGTGAACGACGGGGGGTTCGACACCGTCCTACCTCTTCCGCACCGCGGCGTAGACCCGGGTGGGCAGACCGAAGAGCTCGATAAAGCCCACCGCGGCCTTGTGGTCGAAGGCGTCCCCCGGGTCGTAGGTGGCCAGGTCGTACCGGTAGAGGCTGTAGGGGGACTTGCGCCCCACCACCGTGGCGCTGCCCTTGAAGAGCTTCACCCGCACGGTGCCGGTAACGGTCTTCTGGGTGCTCTCGAAGAAGGCCTGTAGGGCCTCTCGCAGGGGGTGGAACCAGAGGCCGTTGTAGACCAGCTCCGCAAAGGTGTGCTCGACACCGAGCTTGAAGTGCAAGAGTTCCCGGGGCAGGGTGAGGAACTCCAGCTCCCGGTGGGCCAGGGTGAGGACCGTCGCCGCGGGCAACTCGTAGACCTCCCGGCTCTTGATCCCCACCAGCCGGCTCTCCATGTGGTCCA
The DNA here is from genome assembly GCA_021890795.1 of Bacillota bacterium. Classification (GTDB taxonomy): domain Bacteria; phylum Bacillota; class Sulfobacillia; order Symbiobacteriales; family ZC4RG38; genus ZC4RG38. The sequence goes on from JAKKUO010000010.1 coordinate 21,159, forward strand.
CCCGGCCCACCCCGTGCTCCCCGGCCACCCGGTTGAGGGCCTCGATGAGGCGCACCAGGTCCATGGCCTCGCCGTTGAGCCGCACCGGGGTCCCCTGCTCGAAGTCGATCTCCAGGTACTCCGGGGTGTCCGGGGCCGCGGCGGGGCTCTTCGTCCAGGCGAAGGCCTCTTCGGGAGGCTCCGCCCAGGGGTCCTCCAGGACGCCCGCCTCGCAGGACCGGCCGTAGAGGTTGACGTCGATGGAGAAGGGATTCTCCTTGCCCACGGGGACGGGGATCCCGTGTCTGGCCGCGTACTCGATCTCCTCCTCCCGGCTCCAGCCCCACTCCCGCACCGGGGCCAGCACCTTCAACCGGGGGTTGAGGGCGGCGACGCTCACATCGAACCGGACCTGGTCGTTCCCTTTGCCGGTGGAGCCGTGGGCGACGTACTCCGCCCCCTCCTGCTCCGCCACCTCCACCAGCTTCTTGGCGATGAGGGGCCGGGCCAGGGCCGTGGAGAGGTGGTACTTGTGCTCGTAGGTGGCGTTGGCCCAGAGGGCGGGCCGGATATAGTCGTAGGCAAACTCCCGCTTCACGTCGTAGGTGAAGGCCTTCACCGCCCCGACCTTCAGGGCCTTCTCCCGGATGAACTCGAGGTCTTTGTCCTGCTCCCCCAGGTCCACCGTCAGGGCGATGACGTCCACGTCGTAGTGCTCCGCCAGCCACCGAATGGCCACGGAGGTGTCCAGCCCGCCGGAGTAGGCGAGCACGCACTTCTTTCTGGGCATCGCACTGCGGCCTCCTTTCTTCCCTTCGCCTGCCCTACCCCGCCCCGGCCACCTCGGCCAGGGCGCCGTCCAGGATCGCCACCCCGGCGTCGACCTCCTCCCGGGTGACGGTGAGCGGCGGCAACAGCCGCAGGACCCTGCCCGCGGTGACGTTGGCCAGGAGCCCCCGCCGGTGGCAGCCGGCCAGCACCGCCCTGGCCTGGTCGGCCTCGTGGCAGACAAGCCCCAGCATCAGCCCCCGGCCCCGGACCGCGGCCACCACCCCCGGGTACCGGGCCTGGAGCTCCGCCAGCCGGCCCAGGAAGTACTCCCCGAGCTCCCGGGCCCGGGCGGGCAGCCCCTCGGCCAGGATGGTCTCCACCGTCGCCAGGGCCGCGGCGCAGGCCACCGGGTTGCCGCCGAAGGTGCTGCCGTGGTCCCCGGGCTGGAAGGCGGCGGCCACCTCGGGGGTGGCCAGGATCGCCCCGATGGGGAGCCCGCCCCCCAGCCCCTTGGCCAGGGTGACGATGTCCGGCTCCACCCCGTAGCCCTGGTAGGCAAAGAAGGTCCCGGTCCGGCCCATCCCGCACTGGATCTCGTCCAGGATCAGAAGCGCCCCCCGCTCCCGGGTGAGCCACCGCACCCCGCGAAGGTACTCCGGGTCCGCGGGATGGATGCCCCCCTCCCCCTGGACCGGCTCCAGGATCACCGCGGCCACGGTCTCGTCCAGGGCCCGGTCCAGGGCCTCCAGGTCCCCCCAGGGCACCGGGTCGAACCCCGGGGGCAGGGGGCCAAAGCCCTCCTGGATCTCCGGCTTGGGCGTGGCGGCCAGGGCCCCCAGGGTGCGGCCGTGGAAGGCGTAGGTCATGGAGAGGATCCGCACCCGCCGCCGGTCCCCCCGGCGCCAGTGGTACTTCCGGGCCAGCTTGAAGGCCCCCTCATTGGCCTCGGCGCCGCTGTTGCAGAAAAAGGCCTTGCCCGGACCGCCGGCCGCGGCCAGGGCCCGGGCCAGCCGGGCCATGGGCTCGGTGTAGTAGAGGTTGGAGGTGTGGATCAGGGTCTCCGCCTGGGCCTGGATCGCCCGGACCACCGCGGGGTGGCAGTGGCCCAAGACGTTGACCGCGATGCCCCCCAGAAAGTCCAGGTACTCCTTCCCCGCGGCGTCCCAGACCCGGGTGCCCCGGCCCCGGACCAGGGCGATGGGGTAGCGGCTGTAGGTCCCCATCACGTACTCCCGGTCCAGGGCCTGGATCGCCTCTGCGTCCATCGCCATGGGCAAACGCCCCTTTCTACCGCACCACCATGGTACCGATCCCCTCGTCGGTGAAGATCTCCAAGAGGAGGGCGTGGGGCACCCGGCCGTCGATGATGTGCACCCGGGGCACCCCGGCCGCCAGGGCCCTGAGACACGCCTCCACCTTGGGGATCATGCCGCCCTCCAGCCGCCCCTCCCGGAGCCACTGGGCGATCTCCGCCGCGGTGATGCGGCTCACCTTGCTCCGGGGATCCCGGGGGTCGGCCCGGATCCCCTCCACGTCCGTCAGCAGCACCAGCTTCTCCGCCCCCAGGGCGGCGGCCAGCTCCCCGGCCACGGTGTCGGCGTTGATGTTGTAGGCGTGGCCGTCCTCCCCCACGCCGATGGGGGCGATGACCGGGATGAACCCCGCCCCGATGAGGCTGGCGATCACCCCGGTGTCGATGCCGGCCACGTCCCCCACGTAGCCCAGGTCCACGTAGCCCCCGTCCCGGGTCCGGTGGAGGTGCCGGGTCGCCCGGATGAGCCCCCCGTCGTGGCCTGAAAGCCCCACCGCCCGGCCGCCCTGGGCGTTCAGGGCCGCCACGATGGCCTTGTTGGTCTTCCCCACCAGCACCATCTGGGCGATGGCCATGGTCTCCTCATCGGTGACCCGGAGGCCGTCGACGAAGACCGGCTCCTTCCCCAGCCGCTTCATCATCTCGCTGACCTCCGGGCCGCCGCCGTGGACCACCACCGGGTTCATGCCAACGAACTTCATCAGGACGATGTCCTGCATCACCGCTTCCCGGAGGTCTGCCGCCACCATCGCCGCCCCGCCGTACTTGACCACCACCGTCTTGCCGGCAAAGGAGCGGATGTAGGGCAGCGCCTCGACCAGCACCGCAGCCTTGTCGATGTACTGCTGCACCCCGGCCCCCTCCCCCCGGCCCCCGGGCCGGCCGCCGCCGGCCCGGGGGCGGTCGTCACCATGGCACGCCCTGTGCCCTGCCATCGCACCCCTGTGTCCTGGGATGCGGTCCCGCCCTACACCCTACGTCCGGTAGTCGGCGTTGATCCGCACGTAGTCGTAGCTCAGGTCGCACCCCCAGGCGGTGGCCGTCGCCTCCCCCGCGCCCAGGTCCGCCCGGATGGTCACCTCGGGCTGGGCCAGGACCTGCCGGGCCGCGGCCTCGTCAAAGGGCACCGGCGCCCCGCCCGCCATCACCTGGACGGACCCTAGCCACAGGTTCACCCGGGCCGGGTCAAAGGTGGCGCCGGAGTACCCGAGGGCGGCCAGGACCCGGCCCCAGTTGGGGTCGCAGCCGAAGACGGCGGCCTTCACCAGGTTGCTCCCCGCCACCGCCCGGGCCGCCCGGCGGGCATCCTCCAGGTCCGCCGCACCCGTCACGACCACCTCCAGGAGCTTGGTCGCCCCCTCCCCGTCCCGGGCGATGGCCCGGGCGAGGTAGACGAGGAGCTTTTCCAGGGCGGCGGCGAAGGCCGCCCAGTCGTCGGTCCCCGGGGCGATGGGATCGCCCCCGGCCAGGCCGTTGGCCAGGGCCAGGACCATGTCGTTGGTGGAGGTGTCGCCGTCGACGGTGATCATGTTGAAGCTCCGGTCCACCGCCGCCCGGAGGGCCGCCTGGAGGTCCGCCGGGGCCACCGGGGCGTCGGTGGTGACAAAGGCCAGCATGGTGGCCATGTTCGGGTGGATCATCCCGGAGCCCTTGGCCATGCCGCCGAGGGTCACCGTCCGGCCGCCGGAAAGCTCCGCCTGGACCGCCCACTCCTTGGGGAAGGTGTCGGTGGTGAGGATCGCCTGGGCGGCGTCGGCGTTGCCCTCTGGCGAGAGGGCCGCCGCGGCGGCCCGGATCCCCGCCGCGATCCGGTCCATGGGCAGGGGCACCCCGATCACCCCGGTGGAGGCCACCGCCACCAGTTCCGGGGCAATCCCCAGGGCCTCGGCCGCGATGGCGGCCATGGCCTCCGCGTCTCGGAGCCCCTGCTCGCCGGTGCAGGCGTTGGCGTTGCCGCTGTTGACCACCACCGCCTGGAGCCGCCCCCGGGCCACCCGCTCCCGGCTGAGGATCACCGGGGCCGCCTGCACCCGGTTCCGGGTGAAGACCCCCGCGGCCGCGGCGGGCACCTGGGAGAAGAGGAGGGCCACGTCCTTCTTCGTGCCGCCCCGGCCCTTGACGTCCGCCGAGACCCCCGCCGCCAGAAAGCCCCGGGGGGCGGTCACCCCGCCCAGCCCCTTGATGCTGTAACCCATCGCTGCCTCACCTTCTCCCGCTACTCCCTGACCCAGAGGGGGATCTCCACCACTGGGATCTCCTCGCTCTCTGCCTCCGGCACCGGCCGGAGGTAACGGATCATCGCGATCTCATCGCAGGCGTGGAACTTCTCGCAGTAGATGCACTCCTTCCAGACCTTCTGGGGCAGGGTCTCCTTCTTCACCACCTGGAAGCCGCACCGGGCAAAGAACTCCTGCTGGTAGGTGAGGGCAAAGACCCGGGCGAGCCCCAGGTCCAGGGCCTCCTGGACCAGGAAGTCCACCAGGGCCCGGCCCACCCCCCGGCCCCGGCACTCGGGCTGGACCGCCAGGGAGCGGATCTCCGCCAGGTCGTGCCAGAGGATGTGCAGGGCCCCGCAGCCCAGCACCCGGTCCCCCTCCACCGCGACGGCAAAGTCCCGGACCTGCTCGTAGAGCATCACCAGGGGACGGCGGAGCATCAGACCCTGCTGGGCGTAACCGTTCACCAGCCGGTGGATCTGGGGGATGTCCGCCATGACCGCCTTCCGAATCTGCACCGGACCACCCCTCCTCTCCCGTCCCCCCGGCGGAGCGCCCCAGCCCCGCCGGTCCTGCGCCGGGCTGCCGCCCGGGTCGCCGCTCCCCGACTACGGATAGACCGGCAGCCCTTCCAGCCCCAGGGTCTCGGGCAGGCCCCAGAGGAGGTTGAGGTTCTGGACCGCCTGCCCCGCCGCGCCCTTCACCAGGTTGTCGATGGCCGCCACCACCACCGCCCGGCCGGTGCGCCGGTCCACCGCCAGGCCGATGTCGCAGTAGTTGCTCCCCCAGACCTGCTTGGTCTGGGGCAGGTCCCCCTCCGGCCGGATCCGGACAAAGGGCTCCCCCGCGTAGAAGGTCCGGTAGAGGTCCAAAAGCTGCGTCGCGGAAGCCGGCTCCTTCAGCTGGAAGTAGGCGGTGACCAGGATCCCCCGGGTCATGGGGACGAGGTGCGGGGTGAAGGTGACCGTCACCGGCTCCCCGGCCAGGGCGGTGAGGTTCTGCTCGATCTCCGGGGTGTGCCGGTGGGCCCCGGCGATGTTGTAGGCCTTGAAGTTCTCGTTCACCTCGGCGAAGTGGACTCCCAGGCTTAGCCCCCGCCCCGCGCCGGAGACCCCGGACTTGGCGTCGAAGATGAGGCTCCGGCGGTCCACCAGGTCGTGGACGATGAGGGGTGCCGCGGCCAGGGTGCAGGCGGTGGGGTAGCAACCGGGGTTGGCCACGAGCTGGGCCCCCCGGATCTGCTCCCGGAAAAGCTCCGGCAGGCCGTAGACCGCCCGCCGGAGCCAGTCGGGCGCCGGAGGTTCCTGCCGGTACCAGGCCTGGTAGGCCGCCGGGTCCCGGAGCCGGAAGTCCGCGCCCAGGTCGATCACCCGGATCCCCTGCTCCACCAGGGCCGGCGCCAGCCGGCCCGCCACCCCGTGGGGCAGGGCAAGGAAGACCGCATCGCAGCCGGCGAAAGCCCCGGGCTCCAGGGCGACGATGGGGAACTCCGCCTCCCCCTGCAGGTGGGGGTAGACCCGGTCCGGGGGCTGCCCCTGGTAGTGCTCGCTGGTCCCTACCCGGACCTCCACTTCCGGGTGCCGGCGGAGAAGCCGGACCAGTTCCACCCCGGTATACCCCGTCACCCCCGCGATGCCGACCCGGATCACCGCTGTCCCTCCCGTCCTGCCTACCAATCGTCACTTACGCCAGCCGCCAGCCGCCCCCGGCCGTCCGCCCGGGGGCCACGGCTGCGAATAATTATAACAGCGGATGCATATGTATGCAACACGATTGTCAGACCGGACCAAAAAAAGAAACAGCGCCGGCGGCCCGGAGTGACCGGGCCGCCGGCAGCCTGTGACCCGCTGACAGCCTGGGGGCGGGGCCGCCGCCCTCCGGCCTTCACCCGCGCTACCCCCGCTGGAAAGGCTGGTCGACGCTGAGGGGCCACGCCAGGGCCGCCAGCACCCGCAGGGTGAGGTAGACCGCCCCCACCCCGCCCATCACCTGCAGCACCGGGGCCGCCGCCGCCGGCATCAGCTCTGCCAGGGCCCAGCGCACCCCGGTGAAGGGCACCGACCAGAGAAAGAGGGCGGCAGCCGCCCCCCGAAGGCCTCGCCCCCGGGGCAGCGCCGCCCCGGCGAGCAGGGCGAGGACGACGGGTGCCGCAGCCATGGGGAGCATCAGCCGGCTGATGTCCGGCAGCCCCGCCCGGAGGGCGAGGAGCGTCCCCCGGCTCAGCACCGGCCAGAAAGACCCCAGCCACCCAGCCAGTCCCAGGAGTCCCAGCACCGGGGCCGGCGCCCGCTTCCCCACCAGAGCCGCCAGGGCGTACCCGGCCTGGAAAGGCGGGACAAAGAGCAGGCCCGACAGCACGGCCCCCGGGCTCCCCCTCAGGCCCAGCGCCAGGGCCAGGGGCCAGGTGGAGACCGCCGCAGCCAGCAACAGGATCAGTTCCCGGACCAGAACCATCCCGGCGCCTCCTTTAGCGTTGCCGGAGTATTCCTCCGGGTGTATTCCCGGCGCCGGGGCATTCTCCTTCCGGCCCTTCTTGCTCCCTTCCCGGGGCCGGGCCCCTGGCAAACGAAAGCCCCCGGCTTGCGCCGGGGGCTTACGGGCTCCTCGAGCCCGATTACAGGTCCATGTTCGCGCCGGGGTTGGTGTTCTTCTCCTTCTCCGGCTTGTCGGTGACCAGGGCCTCGGTGGTCAGGATCAGCGCGGCGATGGAGGCGGCGTTCTGCAGGGCGGACCGGGTCACCTTCACCGGGTCGATGATGCCCGCCTGGATCATGTCCACGTACTGCTCGGTCCGGGCATCGAAGCCGTGGTTCTTCGGCAGGGTCTTCACCTTCTCGACGACGATGGAGCCGTCGAGACCGGCGTTCTCGGCGATGGTCCGCAGCGGCGCCTCCAGCGCCTTCCGGACGATCTCGGCGCCGACCTTCTCATCGCCCTCGAGGGTCTTCACCAGTTCGGCGATGGCAGGCTGGATGTGCACCAGCGCGGCACCGCCGCCGGCGACGATACCCTCCTCCACCGCGGCCCGGGTGGCGTTCAGGGCGTCCTCGATCCGGAGCTTCTTCTCCTTCAGCTCCACCTCGGTGGCAGCGCCAACCCGGATGACGGCCACGCCGCCAGCCAGCTTGGCCAGCCGCTCCTGCAGCTTCTCCTTGTCGAAGTCCGAGGTGGTCTCCTCGATCTGCTTCTTGATCGCGGCGATCCGGGCCTTGATGGCGTCCTGGGAGCCGCGGCCCTCAACGATGGTGGTCTCCTCCTTGGCGATCCGGACCAGCCGGGCCTGGCCAAGGTCCTCGATGCCGGCGTTCTCCAGCTTCCGGCCCAGCTCCTCGGAGATGACCTTACCACCGGTGAGGATGGCGATGTCCTCCAGCATGGCCTTCCGGCGATCGCCGAAGCCCGGCGCCTTGACGGCGGCCACCTGCAGGGTGCCCCGCAGCTTGTTGACCACCAGGGTGGCCAGGGCCTCGCCCTCCACGTCCTCCGCGATCACCAGGAGCGGCTTGCCCCGCTGCACCACCTTCTCCAGGATCGGCAGCAGGTCCTGGATGGTGGAGATCTTCTTGTCGGTGATCAGGATATAGGGCTCGTTCAGGACGGCCTCCATCTTCTCCGCGTCGGTGACGAAGTACGGAGAGATGTAGCCCCGGTCGAACTGCATGCCCTCGACGGTCTCGAGCTCGGTGGCGAGGGTCTTAGACTCCTCAACGGTGATGACGCCGTCCTTGCCCACCTTCTCCATCGCGTCGGCCACCAGGTTGCCGATCTCGGCGTCGTTGGCGGAGATCGCGGCGACCTCAGCGATGGCCTTCCGGCCCTCGACGGGGATGGCGACCTTCTTCAGCTCCTCCACCGCGAGGTTGACGGCCTTCTCGATGCCCCGCTTCAGCATCATCGGGTTGGCCCCGGCGGTGACGTTCTTCAGGCCCTCCTTGACGATGGCCTGAGCGAGGACCGTCGCGGTGGTGGTGCCGTCACCCGCCACGTCGTTGGTCTTCGTGGCGACCTCCTTGACCAGCTGGGCACCCATGTTCTCAAACGGGTCCTCAAGCTCGATCTCCCGGGCGATGGAAACGCCGTCGCTGGAGACCTGCGGAGCGCCGAACTTCTTGTCCAGGACCACGTTGCGGCCCTTGGGACCCAGGGTCACCTTGACGGTGTTGGCCAGCTTGTCAACGCCCCGCTCCAGCGCGCGGCGGGCCTCTTCGTCAAAAATGATCATCTTCGCCATGGCCAAAAGACACCCTCCCTGAGGTTAGCCCACGATAACGGCCAGAATGTCCCGCTCGGAGAGGATCAGGTACTCCTCGCCGTCGATCTTGATCTCGGTGCCGGCGTACTTGGAGAAGATCACCGTGTCCCCTTCCTTGACGTCGAGCGGCACCGTCTGGCCATTCTCCAGCAGGCGGCCCTTACCCACGGCCAGCACCTTGCCCTGCTGGGGCTTCTCCTTGGCGGTGTCAGGAAGGACGATTCCGCTCTTGGTCCGCTCCTCGCGCTCCATGGGCTTGACCAGGACCCGATCGCCCAGAGGCCGGATGTTCATGGACAGTTGTCCCTCCCTGTCGGTTTGGGTGCCTCTGCGCGTTAGCACTCACCGAGGCCGAGTGCTAACACCAAGTACAATAATAGTTGGACGCCGTGCCAGCGTCAACCCCTTTCCCAGCCAGATTTTCGTCCGGCTGCCGGGAGGGGATCCGCCGCAGGGGAGGGGGCAACTGCAAGGAAGCGGAGGCTACGCCGTAGGGCCCTGGGGAAAGGGAGGCACCGGGGGTCCCTGCTCCTCCAGGTAGGGGCGGACATTCCGCTGGTACCGCAGCCCGAAATAGACCGGCAGGAAGCCAATTCCAGCAAAGAAGAGCAGCGCCGCGGCCACCCAGCCCGCGATGGGAATCAGGGCCAGGAGCGCCGACACCAGCCCGAGGGTCAGGGCGATGCCGAGCATGACGAGGCCTGCGAGGACGTGTTCCCCGAAGCGCCGGGTGAGTCCCGCCCAGACCCGGCCCAGGGCCGCGCTGACGGAGAGGTCCTCGGCGACCAGGGCGTAGAGACCGTACAGGAAGGTAGGAGGCAGGACAAGGAGGGAAAGCAAGTAGAGCAGCCAGCCCAGGAACGAGATCGCCGCCACCGCGGTGAGAACCATCTGGGGAAGGAAGATCAGGAGGCTGTACCCCACCACCCGGCCCCAGCACTGTCCGGCCCCGGCAAGCGCCCGGCCCAGGGAGACCGGCTGCCCGGTCAGGGCATCCCGGGCGGCGGTGCACTGCATGCCGTAGCCCAGGGCGCCCAGCAACCAGGCGGCTAGCAGGGCCAGGAGGGTACCCACCACAGCAGCCCCCAGGAGCGCGAGGATCACACCGGGGTCACTTCCCAGGGCGCCACCCGCCAGAGCCATGGCCGCTCCCATCCCGCCTAAGACCATGAAGACCAACAGGGGGATCCCAGCGGAGAGGAGCGCCGCCACCAGGCTGATGAGCAGGAATTGGCCCAAGTGGGCCCGGTACCGGTCCAGGGCCTGCAGGAGAATCACGGTCATCACCCTCCATAGAGAGAAAGGGGGCAGCAGCGGCTCGGCGCAGGTCCGCTCTGCCCCCAGTTTGAATCCTATGCAGGCTCTGAGCCGGCGCACTACGGTCCGGCTTCCAACCGCTCCCCGGGCCGCTCCCAGGTCCCGCTCTTGCCGCCTTCCTTCCGGACCAGCCGGATGTTTTGGATGGTGATCCCCTTCTCCACGGCCTTGGTCATGTCGTAGATGGTGAGCGCAGCCACGGAGACCGCGGTGAGGGCCTCCATCTCCACCCCGGTCTTGCCCACGGTGGCCACCTCCGCCTCCACCTCCACCACCGACCGCTCCCGGTCGATGTGGAAGTCCACCCGTACCCGGGTGAGGGGGAGGGGATGGCAGAGGGGGATGAGGTCGGCGGTGCGTTTGGCCGCCATAATCCCCGCCACCCGGGCCACCGCGAGGACGTCCCCCTTGGGGACCTGGCCGGAGAGGATGCGTTCCAGGGTTTCCGGCTGCATGTGGACCTCGCCCCGGGCCACCGCCACCCGGACGGTGTCCGCCTTCTGCCCCACGTCCACCATCCGGGCGTGGCCCTGGGCGTCCAGATGGGTCAGTTCCGCCACGGCCGTCGCCCCTCTCTAACCGCCAATGCCGTGCATCACCCGGAGGGTGTACTCCCCGTTGGGGTCGTCAAAGTTGTGCTCCCGGGGCTTGCGCAGGATCGCGGCCTCGATGGCCCGGATCAGGTCTTCCTCGGTGGCACTCGGATCCCGGAGCACGGGCTTGAGGTCGTACTCGTGGATGTGGCCGAGGCACGGGTTGATCTTCCCGTCCGCGGAGAGCCGGATCCGGTTGCACCCGGCGCAGAAGCACTCGGTCATCGCGGAGATAAACCCAACGGTCCCCTTGGCCCCGGGGATCCGCCAGTACCGGGCGGGGCCGTTGCCCGGAACCCCTTCCTTCAGGGGTTCCAGGTCGCCGAACTCCGCCATCAGCCGCTGCCGGATCTCCGCTGCCGGCACCAGCACCTCTTCGCTGAAGGGATAGGCCTCGGAGAAGGGCATCACCTCGATATACCGGAGGTGGATGGGCCGGTCGAGGGTCATCCGGGCCATCTCCACAATCTCGTCGTCGTTCCAGCCCCGCATGACCACCATGTTCAGCTTCACCGGATGCAGCTCCAGTTCCAGCGCCGCCTCCACCGCATCCAGCACCACCTGGGGGTCGTCGAAGAGGCGCGCGATGGCCTTGAACCGCTCCGGCCGGAGGGTGTCGAGGCTGATGTTCACCCGGTTCAGCCCGGCGCGCTTCAGGTCGGCGGCCATCTTCGGGAAGAGGATCCCGTTGGTGGTCATGGAGATATCCCGGACCCCCGCCTCCTTGATCCGGGCGATGAACTCCACCAGCCCCGGCCGCACCGTGGGCTCACCGCCGGTAATCCGGATCCGGTCGATGCCCAGCGCCAGCCCGGCCCGCACCACCCGCTCGATCTCCTCGAAGGTCAGGTACTCCTCCCGGGGTCGCAGCTGCACCCCTTCCAGGGGCATGCAGTAGACGCACCGGAGGTTGCACCGGTCGGTGACGGAGATCCGCATATAGTTGATCTCCCGGCCGAAGGGATCCAGCATGGCTTCACCCTCCCGAGGCCAGCCGCCAGGGCCCCGTCTCCCCTGAAGAAAGAGAACGTGGCGCGCCCTGAATCGGATCGGTGCGCCACGTTCTGCCGGTACCCCCGGCGCCGGCCACGTGACTCCTTTCCAAGGCCCCGGCTGTACCGGGGCGGGAGGCGCGGCCGTTTCCAGCCGCACCCTTGACCTGGCCCATCCGCCGCAGGGCCCGGCCGGGCCAGGCCGCGGCCTGCCCGCCACGGCCCCAGGGGCCGGCAGGCGAACAGGCTCGGAGCCAATACCACCCTATGCAGTTTCTGCTACTCATAGAGTAGCAAAAACTATCCGCCGGGGGAAGCGGTACCGGGGACAGCCGGCGCCGCCGCTGACCCAGGCGGACCCCGGCGCCCCGGCCCCACGATCTACCCGGGTCGCGGCGCCTCCTCCGGCCGGAACTCCCGGATCCGACCGGCGTCGGCCATGGAGTAGCCCCCCAGGGCCTCCACCTCCGCCCGGAAGGCCGGGTCCCGGATCAGTTCCAGAATCGCCTGGACCCCCGGGTGCTCCCAGTGCTCCGCGGGGATAAGAAGCTCGTACTCCTCCTCGGTCACCGGGACAAAGTCCAGCCCCAGGGCCTGGGCCGCGGCCCGGATCCCCAGGCCGGTGTCGGCATCGCCGGCCTTCACCGCCGCGGCCACCGCCAGGTGGGTGAACTCCTCCCGCCGGTAGCCCTGGACCTGGGCCGGGGCGATACCCGCCTTCCGGAGTTCGTAATCCAGGAGGAGGCGGGTGCCGGCTCCCCGCTGCCGGTTGACAAACCGCACGTCCGGCCGGGCCAGGTCCGCAAAGCTCCGGATCCCCTTGGGGTTCCCCGGCGGTACCAGGAAGCCCTGCTCCCGGCGGCAGAGGAGCACCAGGTAGGCCGGCCGGTTCAGATACCGCCGGACGTAGGGGAGGTTGTAGTCGCCGGTCGCCTCGTCCAACAGGTGCACCCCCGCCAGGTGGGCCTCCCCCCGGCGCAGGGCAGTGATCCCGCCGAGGCTCCCCACGTGGGCGCTGGAGAAGCCGATGCCGCGGCGGCGGAGGTGGGCGGCCAACAGGTCCAGAACGATGTCGTGGCTGCCCACCGCCACCAGGGCCCCCATGACCTCCTCCGGCGGGCGGAGGAGCTCCACCTCTACCTCCGCGCCCTCCTCGATCCCCTCCAGGTGCTCCGGCACCACCAAGAGCCCCTCGCACCGGACTAGGGTAGAGATGGTCCCCGCGCCCCGGGCCATGGGGGTGGCCACGAGCCGCTCCCCCACCTGCCCCACCCGGACCCGGACGAAGTCCTGCACCCCCATGGGGGAGGTGACCCTGCGGGTGAGCCGGGCCCGGACCCGGGGCCGCTCCGGCGGCCGGGTGCCGAGGAACCGGTAGATGAGGGGCCTCAAAAACAGGTCCGCGGTCACCCACGCGCTGACGGGGTAGCCCGGGAGCCCCAGGACTGGCTTGCCCGCCACCACCGCGAGCATGGTGGGCTTACCGGGACGGATGGCCACGCCATGGACCACCACCTGGCCCAGCTCCTGGAGCACGTGGACGGTGTAATCCTCGCTGCCGGCGGAAGAACCGGCGTTGACCACCACCACGTCGCTGGTGGCCACCGCCGCCTGAATCGCCGCCTTGAGGGCCTCGTAATCGTCCCGGACGATCCCGTGCCGGATGGGGATCCCGCCCCACTGGGCGACCTCGCCCAGGATCACCCGGGAGTTGAACTCGATGATCTCCCCCGGCTGGGGCCGGTCCGTGGGCTCCACCAGCTCCGTCCCCGTGGGGATGAAGGTCACCCGGGGCCGGCGCCAGACGGCGACCCGGGTCACCCCCGCGGCCAGGAGCGCCCCGATCTCGGGGGGCCGGAGGCAGGTGCCCGGGGGCACCACCATCTCGGTGGCGACGATGTCCTCGCCGATGGGCCGGACGTGCTGCCAGGGGGAGGCGGCGGCATAGATCTCCACCTCCTCCGGCCCCACCCGGTTCACCTCTTCCACCATGATCACCGCGTCGGTCCCCGGGGGCAGGGGGTCCCCGGTGTCGACCCAGAAGGCCTCCTGCCCCAACCTGAGCCGCCGGGGGCTGGTCTCGCTGGCGCCGAAGGTCGTCTCCGCCCGCACGGCGATGCCGTCCACCGCCGCGGCGTTGTAATGGGGGGCGGAGATGGCTGCCAGCACCGGCCGGGCCGTCCACCGGCCCAGGGCCTCAGTCACCGGGACCTCCTCCACCTCCCCCCGCCAGCCCGCCGCGTCCAGGGCCGTGAGGAACCGCTCCAGGGCCTCGGCGGCGGGCACCGACTCGAGGTAGATCTTCCGGCGATGGTCCATCGGGTGCTCAGCCATCGGGTTCTCCGTCCTCCTCCGGTGCGGGCCTCCTCATGGGAAGCTCATGCGGGCCTCCTCATGCGAGGCGGACCTCCACCACCTCGCCGGCCAGGATGCCCTCCTTCTCTTCGGGCACCACCACCACGCCGTGGGCCCGGGTGAGGGTGCTGATGAGGCCGCTTTTGCCCAGGATCGGCTCGGCCCAGTACTCCCCGTCCCGTTCCACCAGGGCGACCCGGATCACATCCACCCGGCCGGTGGCGGAGGCGACGTTCTTGGCCATCCGGGCCCGGACCCCGGCGGCGAAAGCCGGGAAGGGCGGCAGGCCCAACAGCTGCCGCAGCAGCGGCTCAACGAAGAGGCCAAAGACCACCTGGGCGCTGACGGGATGGCCAGGCAGCCCCACCACAGGCTTGCCGTCCACCAGTGCGAGGATGGTGGGCTTGCCGGGCTTCAGCCGTACCCCGTGGACCAGCACCCCGGGCTTGCCGAGGTTCTGGATGAGCCCAGCCACCAGGTCCCGGGCGCCCACCGAGGAGCCCCCGGAGACCACCACCACGTCCCCCCGGCGCAGCCCCTCCTCGAGCCGCTCCCGGATCGCCGCCTCCTGGTCCGGGGCGATCCCCAGGTAGAAGGGCTCGCCCCCCAGTTCCCGGACCAGGGCCCGGACCGCGTAGCTGTTGGACTCCCGGATCTGCCCGGGCCCCGGGGTCTCCCCCGGGGGCACCAACTCGTCGCCGGTGCTCAGGATCGCCACCCGGGGCCGCCGGGCCACCTGGACCCGGGTGATGCCCGCGTGGGCCAGGAGGGCCAGCTCCTGGGCCCGGAGCACCCGGCCCCGGGGCACGACCGTGCCCCCGGCGGGGCAGTCCTCGTCCCGGCGGATCACGTTCTCCCCCGGCGAGACGGGCCGCAGCACCCCGATCTCGTCGGGCCCCAGCTCCTCGGTGTGCTCCACCATCACCACCGCATCGGCCCCCGGGGGGAGCATGCCGCCGGTGGCGATCTGCGCACACTCCCCCGGCCCGAGGGGCCGCTCCGGCGCTTTGCCCATGGGGATCCGGTCCACCACCCGGAGGTAGGCGGGCAGCCCCTCGGAGGCGCCAAAGGTGTCCTCGGCCCGGACCGCGTACCCGTCCACCGAAGAGCGGTCAAAGCCCGGCAGAGGCCCGGGGCTGACCGCGTCTTCTGCCAGCACCCGGCCGTGGGCCTCCTCCAGGTCCACCTCCTCCACCCCCAGGGGCCCCCGGGGGCACGCCTCCAGAAAGATCCGCTGCGCCTCGCTCACCCGGCGGATCGAAAAGAAGTCCACGGTCCTTCCCACCGTCCTTTCCGCCCACTCTCCGGCCCGCCACGGCGGTGGGTGCTCCCCACCGCCTTCCGCCCGTAGAGATAGACCCGGGAGGTGGGAGCCATGCCCCTCCGGCCCGTGGCGGGCACCTGGCGGGTCACCGCCACTTACGTGGGCACCGTGGTCGGTGCCGGGTTTGCCAGCGGCCAGGAGATCCTCCGGTTCTTCGGCGCCTACGGCCTCCGGGGACTCTGGGGGATCCTCCTGGCCGCTGGGCTCTTGAGCTGGTTCGGCATCGGGATCATGGCCATGGGCCGGGAGGCCCGGGCCCGGTCCCACCGGGAAGTGCTGGTCCCGACCTTAGGCCCCCTGGCCGGCCTGGCCGATGGGATCCTCACCGCGCTGGTCCTGGCCGGGTTCGGCGTCATGGTCGCGGCCGGCGGCGCCATCGCCGCAGGCCATTGGCACCTGCCCTACGGCGTCGGGGCCGGGGCCATGGCCGGCCTCACCGCCCTCACGGTCCTCGCCGGCCTCGAGGGGGTAACCGCCGCCAACGGCGCGGTGGTCCCCCTGCTGATCCTGGCGGTGGCAGGGGTGACGGGGCTCACCCTCCTCCGGGAGGGGTTCCCCTCCTTCCCCGGCGGGGCACCCGGGGCCCCGGCACCCAGGCCGGCAGGCGCGGCGCCCCATTGGCTGCTGGCCGCCCTCCTGTACGCAGGCTACAACCTCCTGCTGGCCCTTCCGGTCCTCGCCCCCCTGGGGGCGGAGGCCGGCGATCCCCAGGCCCTGGTCGCGGGCGGCCTCCTGGGGGGAGCGGCCCTGGGCCTGCTGGCCGCCGGGCTCCACCTGGCCCTGGCCGCGGCCCCGGCCGCGGCCCTCGGGGAGGTGCCGACCCTCACCCTGGCCCGGACCCTGCCCGCCCCGGCCCCAGCCCTGTACACCCTGGTCCTGTGGGCGGAGGTCTACACCACCGCGGTGGCCTGCGCCTTTGGCGCCGTCCGGCGGCTGGGCCAGGGGAGGAACCGGGCCGGAGCGATCCTCCTGGCCGCGGCCCTGGCCCTCCTCCTCAGCCGGGCAGGGTTCTCCCGGCTGGTGGCACGGCTCTACCCGGCCATCGGCTACGGGGGGCTTGTGCTCCTGGCCCGGATCGCCTACCTCCGGCTCCGACGGCGGGGGTAGGCGATCCTACCGGCTCTTCTGGTGCCGGCGGCGACCGCAGGCGGCCCTCACGCCGGCGGCCCCGGGCAGGCCCGCCTTCTACAACGCGTCCCGGCGCAGGGGGATCTTCTGGCCGTCGGGGGTGTAGGTGTAGAACCCCCGGCCGGTCTTCCGCCCCAGATACCCGGCCTGGACCAGCTGCACCAGGAGGGGGCAGGGCCGGTACTTGGGGTCCCGGAACCCCTCGTAGAGGACGTTGAGGATGGCCAGGCAGGTGTCCAGCCCGATGAAGTCCGCCAGCTCGAGGGGACCCATCGGGTGGTTCATCCCGAGCTTCATCACCGTGTCCACGGCCTCCACCGAGGCGACGCCCTCGTAGACCGCGAACATGGCCTCGTTCAGCATGGGCATCAGCACCCGGTTGGAGACAAACCCCGGGAAGTCCCGGACCTCCACCGGGGTCTTTCCCATCTCCACCGCCAGGGCGGCCACGGCCTCGTAGGTCTCCTGGCTGGTCGCAAGCCCCCGGATGATCTCCACCAGCTTCATCACCGGTACCGGGTTCATGAAGTGCATGCCGATGAACCGGTCCGGCCGGCTTGTCACCGCTGCCAGCCGGGTGATCGGCAGGGACGAGGTGTTGGAGGCGAAGACCACTCCGGGCGGCGCGATCCGGTCCAACTCCCGGAAAAGGGCCTGCTTGGCCGCCAGGTCCTCCACGATGGCCTCGATCACCAGATCGCACTCCCCGGCGGGGGCAAGGTCCAGGGTCGGATGGATCCGGCCCAGGATCGCCTCCTTCTCCTCCGGGGTCTTCCGGCCCTTCTCCACGTCCCGGCTCAGGTTGCGCTCGATGGTCGCCAGGCCCCGGTCCACCAGCCGCTGCTCCAGGTCCCGGAGCCAGACCTCCCGGCCGGCCTGGGCCGCCACCTGGGCGATCCCAGCCCCCATCTGCCCGGCTCCCACCACCAGGATCCGCTGAAACCGCATCGGCCACGACCTCCCCGGCCTTCCCGGCACCTTTCTGCCTCTAAGCCTTTTCGCCACCGGGGCCCAAACCCCTTGTGGCGCGGAAAAAGGGCAGCGGCCGGAGGCTATGCTCCGGCCGCTGCCCTGGGTTGAGGAGCGATCTGGGATGAAAAGAGGCTGCAGGATGGCTGAGGCTGGAAAGCTGGAAAGGATTCCGGGTCCCCTTAGTCGGTGCCGGCAGTCGCAGGCTGGGACCGGCCGTACCGGCGGAGGAGGCTATCGACCCACTGGCGCCAGACCGGCAGGAACCAGCGGTCGACGCCCCAGTACCCGACAGCGGTGCTGCCCGCCGCCAGCATCAGGACCTCCAGGGTGTAGAGGACCGGGTTGGTGCTGGTGGTGCCAGCGAGCATGAAGTTGAGGTTCATGAAAGCACCCATGAAGGCGGCGAACATGGAAGCAAACCCGAGGATGAGGGCCAGGCCCACCAGGACCTCGCCGTAGGCGACCAGGAAGTTGAAGACCTTGACGTTGGGCAGGGCGACGTGCTTGAGGAAGGCCGCGTACCAGGGCTGGACGGCAGGATGGTCACCGGTCGCCTTCTGGATGGCACCCTTCAGGAAACCGCTCGCGTCGAAGGGCTCAGGACCCGCCACCTTGTGCCAGCCAGCCTCGAGCCACTGCCACCCGACGTACACCCGGACGATCAGCCAGAACCAGGCCGAGTCCTTGCTCCGAAACCACTTCAACATGTTGCTGCTTGCCTCCCCCTCGGGCTCAGGCCGGTCGCCTTGTGGCGACGCTCCAGCCATGACGCCCCGGTACTGGGTTTGGAGGGTCCGGACCCTTGACCCACCTCGAAGATACTGCACCGAAGGGGAGACTTTCTATTCAGCTAAAGCTCTATCTCTTTTCTCGCGGCCGGCTCCGGTCGCTGCCGGATGCCCTGCCCCCGGGATCGGTTCCCGCCCCTATCCGTCCACCCGCACCACCGTCGCCTCCCCCTGGCCGCCGCCCGAGCAGATGGCCGCCAGGCCGTACCCGCCGCCCCGGCGCCTCAGTTCATAAACCAGGGTCATCAGGATCCGGGCGCCGCTCGCCCCGATGGGATGGCCCAGGGCGATGGCGCCGCCGTTGACGTTCACCCGCTCCGGGTCGATACCCAGGAGCCGGATGGAGGCCAGGGTGACCGAGGCGAAGGCCTCATTGATCTCCGCCAGGGCCAGGTCCTTCACCCCCAGCCCCGCCTTCGCCAGGGCCCGCAGCCCCGCCCGGGCCGGCACCGTGTGCAGGCACCGGGGCTCTTCGGAGACCTGCCCGCTGCTCACCAGGGTGGCGAGAGGCTCGAGCCCCAGGGCCTCGGCCCGCTCCCGGGACATGATCACCAGGGCCGCAGCCCCGTCGTTGAGCGGCGGCGCGTTCCCCGCCGTGACGGTGCCGTCGGGCCGGAAGACCGGCCGCAGGGCCGCGAGCTTCTCCAGGGTGGTGTCCGGCCGGATCGACTCGTCCCGGTCCAGCCGCCCCGGCTCCCCACCCCTGGCCGCCGGGGGCAGGGGGACGGGGACGAGCTCCTCCTGCATCCTGCCGGCCTCGTAGGCCGCCACGGCCCGCATGTGGCTCCGGTAGGCCCACTCGTCCTGGGCCCGGCGGTCGATGCCGAACTCCGCTGCGGCCTCCGCACCGTAGACCCCCATGTGCACGTCGCCGAAGGCGCACCAGAGGCCGTCGTGGATCACCGCGTCCACCAGCTGGCCGTGGCCCATCCGGTGCCCCCACCGGGCCCGGGGCAGAAGGTACGGGGCGCCGGACATGCTCTCCATGCCGCCGGCCACGACGATGTCTGCCTCCCCGGCCTGGATCAAGGTCCGGGCGAGGTTTACCGCCCACAGGCTGGAGGCGCAGACTTTGTTCACCGTCTGGGACGGTACCGAATAGGGGATCCCGGCCCGGGCCGCGGCCTGCCGGGAGGGAATCTGCCCGGCCCCGGCCTGGACCACCATGCCCATCAGCACCTGGTCCACCTGGTCCTCCCGCCCGGTGAGCCCTGCCCGCCGGAGGGCCTCCCGGATGGCGATGCCGCCTAACTCCACCGCCGGCACATCCCGGAGGCTGCCGCCAAAGCTGCCGAAGGGGGTTCGGGCCGCGCTGACAATCACCGCATCCCGCCGATCCGCCATCGTTCCCACTCCTTCCGGTCCGCAGGTTGCCGCCGCCCGGTGACCCTCCCGAGGAACTGGGGAAGACGGCCCGCGCCCACGGCCCCGCTCCCGATGGTCCATCGCTTCCCACAGACGGGCCCGTCGCTTCCCACACACTCTTCTATTTCTTACTTCAAATCCGAGGGCTGCGGTTCCTGTCGCGGCAGGCAAGACGGCAGGTAAGGCTGCGGATGCGGCTGCGCGCAAGGCTGCGGGTCAGGCCGCGGTCTATCCCCCGGGACCGGGACAATCTCACTCGGCGGAATTTCTCCTGCCGGAATTTTGCTTAACCCCCAGGTTATCGACAGGCTTTGTACACACTATCCACAAGTTGTCCACATCCGGGCAGGCTGGTCGATTCCGCACGTCAGCGGCGCCGCCGGGAGACCGGTTCAGGGCGCTCGGAAACGGTTGAGAGAGGAGCGTCTCACCGTCTCACAAGCACCGCCGGAACTCCGAACCCCTCTTGAGAAAGAATTCGGTTAACCCCCTCCCGCTCGGCCTTCGTCGCATACGAGATTTGGATCAATGCCTTGTCCGGCTGTTCTTTGCACGGAGTCGCCACCTCGATCGTGACGCCGGGTCCCACGCTCTGAAGGCGGTCCGCGAGGTCTCTGTGCGAGGCCAGTGCCTCAAGAACCGATGACTGATCCGGAAGTTGTTCGCATGGGGGGTAGGCAAGCTTCTGCGCAAGGGAGGACGGAATCACCTGGGTGAAAAGACCCAGCCCCCAGCCCAGGAAAACGATGAGCACCCCGGTCGCGACAACCGAAAGGAGCACAGCGGAAAACCGCTTCCCGCCCATCCTCATCCCTTCCCCTCACCAACCTTCGCGCTGGCGAACGCACTGCTGTGTCAGGGGCTTTACGAGGTACCGAGAGAGTACTGGAAGTCAGCCGCCCGGGCCATCGCCTCATCGTGGGTTGCCACCACCACGGTCCGCCCTTGCCGTGCCAGGGAGACCAGGAGGTCGATGACCCGTTCACGATTCTTGCCATCGAGGGAAGCGGTGGGCTCGTCGGCGAAGATGACCGCGGCGTCCTTGTAAAGCGCCCGGGCGATGGCAAGGCGGCGCTTCTCGCCGCCGCTCAGACGGGCCGCCAGTTCCCGTTCCCGGCCCCTGAGACCTGTCGCCTCGAGTACGGCGGCCATCCGCTCCCGGTCCCCCGCGACCCGAGCACCGAAGAGACTCGCCGTCATGGTGACGTTGAAGGCTACGGACTCCTCGTCGATGACACCATAGTCCTGAAGGATAAAAGCGGCGTGGTCCCTCCAGAACCTTTGCCGCTGACGGGGCCCCCAGCCGGTGGTGTCGACCCCGTCGACCAGCACCCGCCCCCTCGTCGGCGGCAAGAGGAGCCCCAACACGTTGAGAAGCGTGGTCTTTCCCGCCCCGCTGCGGCCTACGAGGGCCGTCACGGCTCCGGATGCGCACTCCAGATGGACCCCGTCGAAAATCGTCCGGCCGTCGATGGCCACGCCCACATTTTCGGCTACAATGCGCACCGTGCTGAACCCTCCACCCTTTGCCTTACAACCGGCGCAAACTGACCTTGGTGAATACCCATTGAGCGGCGAAGTAGTGCACCAGGGGCAGGAGAAGCAGGATCGTGAAGGCGAGGGCGACGGCGACCAGACCGGTGGCGCTCGGGTCGGAGAGGATCAGGGCACTGCTCCGCGCCCTTTGGACCATAACCACCAGGGCGGCCACCGCGGCCCCGGCGCCCCACTCCCGCAGCACCCGGTGCCTCAGGATCGTCCACCAGGACTTCCCGGCCAGGCGCAGGACGAAGTCCCGGCGGGCGCTCAAAACAGCCGTAATGAAGGCCCCGATGCCGGTGGCGACGCCGAAGGCGACGACCAGCGCCGCCAGCGAGGCGCCCTGAAGCCACGCGAAATACGCCATGAGCTGAGCGCGGAGGATGCCTTCTTCGGCACTGTAGTTCACACGAATGCTGTCCTGCAGTCCGTGCTGGGCGATGAGCCGCTGGGTCTCCTCAAGTCCGGTGAAAACCAGGTTGCTGGACGAGGCAACGGATATGAGGAAATCGTCGTTGAACAGTTCGTGCACCCTTGGGACGAGCACGATCAGGGCCTCATTGGCTTTGGGGAACACCAGGTCTCCACCGAAGTAGGCAAATGGAAGTTTGGATCTCCCTTCATAGCGGTAGATAGCGACCTGGTTCCAGGGAAACTCCTGGCCACTGGGTTTACGGACCCATAGAGGCGCATGCACGTCCAAGTAGGACCGGGCGCCCTCGGGCACCTCTTCAAGAGACAGCGGAACGAGGCCCGCTGCCGGTTCGCGCCCCGGGTTTTCCCGAGGCTGCCCTTGCGACAGCATGAGGTCGAGCCATCGCTGATTGACCAACACCAGGTACCGGTAGGGAGCGATGTCGTGCCGGTTTATCCGTAGATGTTCCCCGGGGATAACGTACGAGAAGGCGACGGCGTTGCGGCTTTCCGCCATCTGAACCACCTGACCGACATGGGGCATGAGCCGCTGAAAGTCGCTCTCGGTGGTCCCCAACGGGAACGCAAGGGCGACCTGGTCGGCCAGCGCCTTCCACATCGCCTGCTCGGCAGCAGCGTCCTTCGCATGGGCAAATGCCGTGATGGCCGGCCCGATGGTCGCAAGGATCAGCGTATACGTCACCAGCCGCAGTACGGCCGTGCCATTCCGCAAGGTTTTCACCGCCGGTTCCCGGGCGGCCAGCATGGCGGGGCTCGGCCACGAGACAGCGGCCAACACCAGCGCAAGAGCCATGGTCACGGCGATCACGGCGATCTCGAAGATGGCCAGCACCTTGGCATAATAGGGCACGAAGATCCAGCCGTGGACGAACCCCACATAGGGCACCGCACATGCGTTGCAGAGGACCGCAGCGGCAACCAGGACCATCAAGAAGCCGCCAAGATCCTCATACTGAATGCGCCACGTGGACACGCCGGCCAGAACCCGAATGGCCCGTCCTCTGGCTTTGACCGTCAGCCAATAGAGCGCCAGGGAGACCATCATCGCGGCACAGGCCAGGAGGGCCGTACCGAATTCACTCTGCCGTACCAGCCACTCCAGCACGGTGCCCAGGGTGTCCTCGCCCCATCGCTGTTCAACCCGATGTTCCGTGAGCCAGGCCTTGAATTCGGCGAGGTGGGCCGTCTCACCCGTTACCAGGTAGGTTCCGGTCGTATAGGACGGCGCCAGCGCATCCTTCCCCAGAATTCTACCGTCGGGCTGGTTGCCGAACCGTGGGACCGGCCCGGTCCAGGCCGGTTCCTGACCCAGGACCACGAAGACCTGCCCCGATAGGTCGCCCTTCAGATCCGGTGCGACTCGGATCAGCCCTAACCCCAACTGGTCGCTCAAGAGCCCAAGTTGCCGGAACGCCTCTTCGTTCGACATCCTGGCCCAACGGAAATCAAGATCCGCTGCGGCTTTGGTGCCAAGTGCGACCGGAAACTCGCGGTCATGCAACTCCGTGACGATCACGGCCACGAAAGCCAGGAACGCAAACAGCGCCACCGAGATAACGAACACGATCTTCTTGTACACAGGACCCGTCCCCCGTGGTGCACATGAAAGGGCGCACTCCCCTTCGCGGGAAGCGCACCGCTCAGCTCGCACTCGTTTTTCAGACTACGACGAACTGATTATATACGAGAACACACACTGCTCCTCCTTCCTGCAATTGTATGTCCGATGTGCCATTGCGGCCGGCATACCTTTCCGGATGGGTAAACGCGAGAGGCTCGGCCGCCGTCTGGCCGAGCCTCTCGCCTGAACGTTTGTCACATCGTCGCCGCCAAGCAGTCAACGGCGGCGGGGCCGGCCGCTCCGGTCCCCGCCGCCAGGGTTGAAAAGCCCTATTGAATCGAGTAGTTCGGGGCCTCCTTGGTGATCTGCACGTCGTGGGGATGGCTCTCCCGGACGCCGGCAGGGGTGACCCGGATAAACCGGGCCTTTTCGTGCAGCTCCTTGATGGTCCGGCAGCCGCAGTAGCCCATCCCCGCCTTCAGGCCGCCCACCAGCTGGAAGATGGTGTCCGCCAGGGGCCCCCGGTAGGGCACCCGGCCCTCGATGCCCTCGGGCACCAGTTTGGGCCCCTGCTCCTGGAAGTACCGGTCCGGGCTGCCCTCCCGCATCGCCCCGAGGGAGCCCATGCCCCGGTAGACCTTGAAGGACCGGCCCTGGTAAATCTCCATCTCCCCGGGGGACTCGTCGGTGCCGGCGAAGAGGGAGCCGATCATGACCGTGCTCGCGCCGGCGGCCAGGGCCTTGGTGATGTCGCCGGAGTAGCGGATGCCGCCGTCGGCGATCACCGGGATGCCCCGGGGCATCGCCGCCCGGGCTGCCTCGAAGATCGCGGTCAGCTGGGGCACGCCGATCCCGGCCACCACCCGGGTGGTGCAGATGGAGCCGGGGCCCACCCCGACCCGCACCGCGTCCACCCCGGCCTCGATGAGGTCCAGAGCCCCCTCGTAAGTCGCGACGTTACCCCCGATGATCTGGAGTTTCGGGTGCCGCTTCCGGATCGCCGCCACCGCGTTCAGCACGTGCACCGAGTGGCCGTGGGCGCTGTCCACCACGATCACGTCCACCCCGGCCTCCACCAGGGCGTCCACCCGGGCCATCATGTTGCCCGTCACGCCCACCGCGGCCCCCACCAGGAGCCGGCCCCGGTCGTCCTTGGCCGCGTTGGGATACTGCCGGGCCTTCTGGATGTCCTTGATGGTCACCAGGCCCTTGAGCCGGCCCTCGGAATCGACCAGGGGGAGCTTTTCCACCTTGTACTTCCGGAGGATCTCCTTGGCCTGCTCCAGGGTGGTGCCCACCGGCGCGGTGATCAGGTTCTCCCGGGTCATGACCTCCCGGACCGGCCGGCTGAAGTTCTCCTCAAAGCGCAGGTCCCGGTTGGTGAGGATCCCCACCAGCTTCATGTCATGGTCCACGACCGGCACGCCGGAGATGTGGTAGCGGGCCATGATCTCCTCGGCCTTAGCGATGGAGTCCTCAGGATGCACATAGACCGGGTCGGTGATGATCCCGTGCTCCGACCGCTTGACCTTGTCCACTTCCGCGGCCTGCTCTTCGATGCTCATGTTCTTATGGATGATGCCGATCCCGCCCTCCCGGGCCATGGCAATGGCCATCCGGGCTTCGGTCACCGTATCCATGGGGGAGGAGACCAGCGGGATGTTGAGTCGGATCTCCCGGGTCAGCTGGGTGCTGACGTCCACGTCCCGGGGCACGACGTCGGAACGGGCTGGTACCAGTAGCACATCGTCGAAGGTCAGGGCTTCAGGTCCGAATTTCTCGTGAAAATCCACGTCCATTCGCCTCCGGCCCGACGTTTCCCTGGATTATACCACAGCGCGGGGACGTTGCAAATCCTCGGCGCTCCCAGGCAAACCCCTGGAACCGGCACAGGCGCGCATAGCCGCCCGGTGCGATGAGGCGGGGGCAGCAAGCCCCCGCCTTACAGCATCGCCCCCGGCGCAGGATCGTCCCGGGCCGAGGCGAAGGAGCGGCCGAGGCGAAGGAGGGGAAGCCCGGCCCTAGTTAAGCCGGGGATCCAGCGCGTCCCGGAGGCCGTCCCCCACCAGGTTGAGGGCCAGCACCGTGATCGCGATGGCCAGCCCGGGGAAAGTGACCACGTGGTGGGCCTGGCGCATGTACTGCCGGGACTGGGCCGCCATCGCGCCCCACTCGGGCTCGGGGGGCTGGGCCCCGAGGCCGATGAAGCTAAGGCCGGCGGCCGTCAGGATGGCCGTGGCCAGGGAGAGGGTGGCCTGGACGATGATGGGCGCCATGCAGTTGGGCAGGATGTGGCGCACCATCACCCGGAGGTCCGAGGCGCCGGCAGCGATCGCGGCCTGGACGTAGTCCGACTCCCGCACCGCCAGCACCGCGGCCCGCATGATCCGGGCGTAGGACGGCACCGTGGCGAGGCCGACCGCGATCATCACGTTGTTCAGGCCCGGCCCCAGCATGGTCACGATGGTGATGGCGAGGAGGATGCTGGGGATGGCCAGGAGGATATCGACTATCCGCATCAGGAGGTGGTCAATCCACCCGCCGTAGTAGGCAGCCACCAGCCCCATGGTGCCGCCCACCACCAGAGCGATGCTCACCGAGGTGAAGCCGATGCGCAGGGAGATCCGGGCGCCGTAGACGATGCGGCTGAACAGGTCCCGGCCGAAGTCGTCGGTGCCGAGCCAGTGCTCCGGGCTGGGCCCCTGGAGCCGCTCGGGGAGCCTCTGCTCCAGGGGGTCATGGGTGGCTACGTAGGGAGCGAAGATCGCTGCCAGGGCGATGATGGTAAGGACGACGAGACCTACGCATGCCCCGGGGTTCCGCAGCAGGCGGCGCAGGGCCTGGCGCCCGAAGCTGACGGACGGGGCGGTCTGGCTGGTCGGAAGGGAGACCTCGGCCACAGGGGTCACCTACCTTGGACGTACTGGGCGCGGATGCGGGGATCGATCACGGCGTAAAGCAGGTCTACCAGGAGGTTGACCGCCGCCGCCAGAAAGCCGAACATCACCACGGCCCCTTGCACCACCGGGAAGTCCTTGGCCCGAATGGCGTCGACCATGAACCGGCCGATGCCCGGCCAGGAGAAGACCGTCTCGGTCACCACCACACCGGCCAGGAGGCTGCCGAAGTTGAGGCCTACCACGGTCACCACCGACAGCAGGGCGTTGCGGAGCGCGTGGCGGAAGATCACCACCCGTTCCGAAAGGCCCTTGGCCCTGGCGGTCCGGATGTAATCCTGCCGGATCACCTCCAGGAGGGACGACCGGGTCATCCGGGCGATCAGGGCGGATTCCCGGGTCCCGAGGGTGATCGCCGGCAGGACCAGGTACTCCAGGCCCCCCATGCGGCCGGAGGGCGGCAACCATCCCAAGTAGACGGCGAAGATGAGCATCAGCATAAGGCCTTGCCAGAAGGCCGGCATGGCCACGCCCCCCAGGGCGAAGAGCATGGCCAGGTGGTCGGCGAGTGAACCCCTTCGGACCGCGGAGATGACCCCTAACGGTATGCCAAGGAGCACGGAGAGGACCACCGCGGCCACCGCCAGCTCCACCGTCGCCGGAAGCCGCGCCAGCAGCTCCTCGGCCACCGGGCGGCTGGAGCGGATCGACCGCCCCAGGTCGCCGCGGACAAGGTTGGCCATAAAGCGGGCGAACTGCACGTAGGCCGGCTTGTCCAGTCCCATCTCCTGCCGGAGGGTCTGGAGCTGCTCCTCCGTAGCCCGTTCACCCAACATCAGCAGGGCAGGGTCACCGGGGGTCAGGACCAGCATGAGAAAGGCGAGGACGGCAACGCCAAACATCACGGGGATGACCGCCAGCAGCCGGGTGGTGACGTATCGCCACAACGGGGTGACACCTCTTTTGCCCACAACCGTATCCGGATTCGCACCAGAGAACAGGGAACAGGGCTGCAGGGTAAGGACCCGTGCAGCGGATGGGGATCGGCACTGCCGGATGAGGACCGGGCTCCAGGAGCGGGGCCGGATGAAACCGACCCCACCCCTGAAGCCCAGAGAGGTTATTCCTTGGTGACGTCCTTCAGACGGTGATGCCCGGCCGGGTGCGGCACGAAGCCCTTCACCGTCTTGCCGAGGCCGGTGACCTCCTCGCCAACGTTGAGGAAGAGCCACGGCGCGTCCGCGGTGATCAGCTCCTGAGCCTCCCGGTAGGCCTGCAGCCGCTCCTCGGGGTTGGAGCTCTGGCGGCCCTTGTCCAGCAGTTCGTCCACCCGGGGGTTGGTGTAGAAGGTGCGGTTGCCGGGGGAACCGTGCTGGCTGCTATGGAAGAGCGGGTACAGGCCGTAGTCGGCATCGCCGGTGACGGTGACCCAACCGAGGATGAACATGTCGTGCTTGCCGGCCGCGGTGTCCTCCAGGTACTGGCCCCACTCCACGACCTCGATCTTGACGTTCACGCCGATCTTGGCCAGATCGGCCTGGACCTTCTCTGCGATCTTCACCCGGACCGGGTTGTCGTTGGTCCAGAGGGTGGTCTCAAAGCCGTTCGGGTAACCGGCCTTGGCCAAGAGTTCCTTGGCCTTTTCGGGGTTGTACTCGTAGCCCTTGAGGTCGGGATGGGCACCCCAGACCAGGGGGGAGATGGGGCCCCTGGCCTTCTGGCCGATGTTCTCCAGGATGTGCTCGATGATCTCGTCGACGTTGACCGCGTGGTTGATGGCCTGCCGGACCTCCACCTTGTCAAAGGGCGACTTCTTGAGGTTGAAGCCGATGTAGTTGGTGGAGAGGGTCATATCCCGGGTGAGCTGGATGTTCGGATCGCCCTGGAGCCGCTGGTAGTCCTGGGGCTCGATGTTGTAGGCGATGTCGATGGCGCCGGTCTCCAGCTCGATGGCCCGGGTGGCGCCCTCGGGAATGCTCCGAAAGGTCAGCTTCTGGGCTTTGGCGGGACCGCCCCAGTACTCATCGAACCGCTCCAGCTCGATGTGGGAACCCTTGGTCCAGCTGACGAGCTTGAAGGGCCCGGTGCCGACCGGTTTGCTGCCGTAGTCCTCGCCAGCCTCGGTGACCGCCTTCTCGTTCAGGATGGAGGCGGCGGTGTGGGCCAGGTGGCTGAGGATGGGCGCGAAGGGGTACTTGAGGACGATGCGGACCTTGTAGTCGTCGACCACCTGGACCTCCTGGACGGGCTCCAGCAGGAAGGCGGCCGGCGCCTTGGTCTCAGGGTTGACCAGGCGGTCAAAGGTGAACTTGACGTCCCGGGCGGTCAGGGTCTCGCCGTTGTGGAACTTGACCCCTTGCCGGAGCTCAAACTCCCAGGTCACGTCGTCGATCTGGGTCCACTTGGTGGCCAGGCCCGGCTCGAGCTTCAGGTCCTCGGTCTGCTCCACCAGGGTGTCGTAGATCTGCTTCATGACCCTGGAAGAGGGCTGGTCGTTGGTCTTGTGCGGGTCCAGGGAGACCGCATCGGCCCCCTGGGCCACGACGATGTGGACCGGCTCCTGGGAGGCCGATTCCCCGGTCTCGGTGCCGGCCGTGGCATCGGCCGGGGTATCGCCGGCCCTGTTCCCGCAGCCGACCGCGACCAGCATCAGAAGCGCCAGCGCCGCTGCCAGCCGCCTACGCATGGAACCATTCCCCCCTACGGTGGTTGTCTGAGGACCACATCAATCCACATATTACCGTACAACCGGTTGATTCGCAATAATCGCTGTAAGTAGAAAACCACTCGGTTTTGTCGATTCCTGCTTCTCCGCACCTGCACGCACGGGCTCGGAGGAACTTATGCAAATTCGCAAGCAACCATGTCTCCCGGGGGCAGCGCGCGCCGAGGCCCCGGGGCGGAGACGCCCCGGGGCCTCGCTTCTGCCGGCCAGGCAGCCTTATGGGTTGCCCTCAGGTCAGCGGGAAATCACCACCAGGTGCTGGTAGCTCACCTGCCCCGGCATCACCCGGAAGAGGGTCGGCAGCCCCAGGTTGCCGGCCTGCCGGTACCCGGCGGCGGGGGCTGCCACCCGGACCAGGTAACGGCCGCCGGCGGGATTGGCCGGCACATCGGCAAACCGGTACCGGCCCTGGAAGTCGGTCTGGGCCGTCGCCACCACGCCGGCCCCCTCCCGGACCAGCTGGAGCCACACCCCGGGCAAGGGCTGCCCCTGGGGGTCCATGACGGTGCCAGCGACGGTCCCGGTCCCGCTGGGCCGGGCCAGGTCCACGGTCCGCCGCTCCCCGGGCTGGAGGATCACCGGCCCCACCGGCTGCAGGGCCGGGGTGAGGCCCGGGGCCGCGGGCTGCCCAGCCGGCCGCTCCGCCGCCTCCCCCGCGCCCACCGCCAGGGTGAGGGGCACCCCCGGGGGCAGGCCCGTCAGCTCATACCAACCCGCGGACCGGGTGTGTGCAGAGAACCGCCGGCCGTCGGGAGCCACCGCCACCACCACGCCGCCGGAAACCGACCGGCCGCCGTCGCCGGCGACCCGGCCGGTGATCGTCGCCCCCATGGGGCGGAGGGTGACATTGACCACCGCTCCCTGGGCGGGGTCCAGGGCGATCACCTCCGGCCCCATCCCCGGCCAGTAGCCCTCCGCCTGGACCGTCAGGGTCCACCGGCGGCCGGTGCTCACCTCCGGAAACCGGAAGGCTCCCAGGTCGTCGGTGGTGGTCTCCAGGGCGAGGCCGCCGCCCTCGGGCAGGAGGATGACCCTGGCGCCGGTCACCGGCCGGCCGTCGGGGTCCGACACCTGGCCCGACACCGGCGCCGAAACCGGGTAGAGCACGGCGTTCACCACGGTCTCCTGCTCCTTGGTCACGTCCAGGGTGGGCTCGCCCACCACCAGGTCGTAGTAGCCGGGCTTCCGGATCCGCACCACAAAGCCGTTCCCCTTGGGCGCCCACCAGCTGCTGGCCGGGGCCTGGTTCCCCTCCACCCGGGTGAAGAGCCGGTGGCCCAGGGCGTCGGTAGTCCCCTCCCGGATCTTGCCGAAGCCTTCCCGGAAGAGCTCCACCGTCGCTCCTTCCACCGGGCGGCCGGCGGGGTCCACCACCGCCACCCGGACGTTACCTTCATCGTACATGTCGCCGGAGCCCCGCTGGAACTGGAGGGTGACCTCCCAGGGCTTGCCGGGGGTCAGCTCGACCCAGTCGGTGACGGCCCCGGTCCGGGCCCCGTCCAGGGCGATCACCCGCAGCCGGTACCGGGCCCCGGGCTGCACGTGCACCCCGGTGATGTGGAAGGTGCCGTCCGGCTGGGCCTTCACCGTGCTAATGACTCCAACCCCCTGCCGCTCCAGGAGGACCTCCGCCCCGCCGACGCCATGACCGTCGGCCTCCAGCACCCGGCCGGTGATCTGGGTCTGGATGGGGCTCACCGCCAGCCGGCTCTCCCCGGTCAGGCTGCGGATGGTGCCCCCCGGGAGCAGGAAGGGGTCGGTGCGGAGCGCGCCGTGCTGGGGGGCCAGCACGTCCACCTGGTAGGTGTCCCCTTCGCCGGTGGAGGCCGGCACCTCCAGGTCAAAGGACCCGGCCGCGTCGGTGAAGGCCTCGGCTACCACCCCAAAGCCCGCCCGCAGCACCCGGACCCGGGCCGAGGCGAGGGGCACGCCCCCCACGGTGGTGACCACCGTGCCGCCCACCCGGGCGGTGGCCGGTTCCAGGGTGACCGTCACCCCGGTCTCTTTCCCCCCGGCCAGGGCCCCCAGGTCCACGAGCTTGGGCTGGTACCCCTGGGCCCGGACCGCCAGGGCGTACCCCTCGCCGCCGGGACCGGCCAGGGCGAAGTGACCGTCCGACCGGGCCGTCCCGGCAGCCACGGCCCCGACTCCGGTCTGGATCAGGGTCACCTCCGCCGCCGAAACGGGCTGGCCGGTGCGGGCATCCAGCACCCGGCCTGCCACCACCGCCTCCAGGGGTGCGAGGGTCAGGGTCACAAAAGGCTCCTGGGTACCGGGGACGTAGGGCACCTCCCCGGCGGTGTGACCCGGAGCCCAGGCCCGCAGCCAGTAGACCCCGTCGGTCAGGCCGGAGAACTGGAAGTACCCCTCGCCGTCCGCGGTGGCCACCGCCACCCGGCCGGCCGTGTACCGGAAGAGCTCCACCTCCGCGCCCGGGAGGGGCTGTCCGTCGGTGTCGACCACCTGGCCGAGCACGGCCCGGGGCACCGCCGGCGCACCAGGGGAGGTGAGGGGCGGCGCGGAGGCCGGCGCCTGCGCGGCCAGGGCGCCCGGGGACGCCCCCAAGGAGAGGACCGCCGCCAGGGCCGCGGCCAGGGCAGCACGATGCCGCAGCAAGTTCCATCCCTCCAACCGGTCGGAGCTGAGCGCCGGCCCGGCGGTTCCGAGGGCCGCCGCCGGCGCATGGGGCGCTATTCGTACCGCAGCGCCTCGATGGGATCGAGGGACGCCGCCTTGCTGGCGGGGTAGACCCCGAAGACCACCCCGACCAGCACCGAGAAGCCCACCGCCAGGGCCACCGCATCCCAGGTGATGGAGAGGGGGATGTCCAGAGCCCGGCCCACCAGCCAGACGGGCACCTGCGCCAGGGCCGTGCCAATCAGCCCCCCGGAGACGGAGATCACCACCGCCTCGATGAGGAACTGCCAGAGGATGTCGGAGCGGCGGGCGCCGATGGCCTTCCGCACTCCGATCTCCCGGGTCCGTTCCGTCACCGAAACCAGCATGATGTTCATGATCCCGACCCCGCCCACCACCAGGGAGATGGCCGCGATGGCCCCGATCACCCCGGTCAGGATCCCGGTGACGCTGCTCAGGGCCTGGGTGATCTGCTGGGTAGAGACCACCATGAACTCCCCGTTGGGGTGGGCGGCCTTGAGGTAGGCCTTGATGTCCTCCACCACCTGGTTCAGGTCGGCGCCGTCCTCCACCACCACGTCGACGCTCAGGATATCTTTCGTGCCGGTGATCCGCCGGACCGCGGTGCCCGGCGCCATCACCAGCTGCTCCAGGCCAAAGCCCCCGAAGGCTCGGGCCAGGAGGCCGGTGTCCGGCTGCACGACGCCGATGACCGTAAAGGGGTAGCCGGCGGCGTAGATCGCCTTGCCGACAGGATCCTCGCTGCCGAAGAGGTCCT
Source organism: Bacillota bacterium (assembly GCA_021890795.1). GTDB lineage: Bacteria > Bacillota > Sulfobacillia > Symbiobacteriales > ZC4RG38 > ZC4RG38. The sequence goes on from JAKKUO010000010.1 coordinate 53,095, forward strand.
CGGCCAACTTGCTGCCAATCACCGCCACCCGGGCGCCGGCGGCCTCCTCCTCCCGGGTGAACCACCGGCCAGGACTGATGGTCATCCGGTAGGCCTCCGCATAGCCGGCGGAAAGCCCCACCAGGTCGGCGTTCCGCCGCTGGGACCCGTGCCGGACCTCGGTGCGGAGCATGTCCTGGGTCATGATCTCCCGGATCTCCGGCACCGCCAAGGCAAGCCGGTCCAGGTCATCCTCGTTGAGCAGTTCGAAGCGACTACGCTCGGACCCTGTGGGCTGCCTGGGGAAGATGGTGATCAGGTTGCCGCCCAGCCCCTGGATCTCGCTGATGACCGCCGCCCGGGTGCCCCGGCCGATGGTGATGATGGCGATCACCGAGCCGACCCCGATGATGATCCCGAGCATGGTCAGGGCCGCCCGGAGCCGGTTGCTCATCAGGGCCTCCCAGGCGAGCCGCAGGTTCTCCCAGAGGTTCACGCCGGCTCACCTCCGGCGGCGGGGCGGTCCTCCCAGCGCAGGTCGCCTCCCGCGGCCATGGTCGCCAGGACCTCCCGGGCCAGGAGCCGCTCCGTCACCGGCCGGTCGCCGGTGATCCGGCCGTCCCGGACCGTCACCACCCGCTTGGCGTGGGCGGCGATATCCGGCTCGTGGGTGACCAGGAGGATGGTCACCCCCTCGTCGTTGAGCTGCTGGAGGAGGGCCATGATCTCCTCGCCGGACCGGGAGTCCAGGTTCCCCGTGGGTTCGTCCGCCAGGATGATGGAAGGCTCGTTCACCAGAGCCCGGGCGATGGCCACCCGCTGCCGCTGGCCGCCGGAGAGCTCGTTGGGCTTGTGGTGGGCCCGGTCGCCCAGGCCCACCCGCTCGAGGGCCGCCAGGGCCCGGCGCCGGCGCTCCGCCGGCGCCACCCCGGCGTAGATCAGGGGCTGCTCCACGTTCCGGGCCGCGGTCATCCGGGGCAGCAGGTTGAAGGTCTGGAAGACAAACCCGATCTGCCGGTTCCGGACGTAGGCCAGTTCATCCTCGCTCAGGTCGCTCACCCGCCGGCCCGCCAGGTAATAGACCCCTGCGGTGGGCCGGTCAAGGCAGCCAATGATGTTCATCAGGGTGGACTTGCCCGACCCGGACGGACCCATGATGGCCACAAACTCCCCCGGGAACACCTCCAGGTCGATGCCCCGGAGGGCGTGGACCGCGATGGGCCCGGAGCGGTAGACCTTCTCCACGCCTTCGAGGCGGATGATCGGTTCGGTCATCCGGCCTTCGCCTCCCCGCGGACCCGCTGCCCCTCCCTCAGGTTGCGGAGGGCGCTGAGGGGGCCGACCACCACCTCGTCCCCCGGGTTGAGCCCCTCGGTGATCTCCACCTGGGTCCGGGTCCGGAGGCCGGCGCGGACCTCGACCCGGGTCGCCTTGCCGTCCCGGACCACCCAGACGTACCACCGGTCCTCTCCTTCCGACAGCAGGGCCTCCAGGGGAAGGGCCAGGACACCGGTGCGGGTGTCGGCGATGATCTCCGCGTCCACGTTCATGTTGGGCCGGAGCTTGCCCCGTGCGTCCACCTCCACCTCCACCGGGTAGACGGTGCTGGTGCCGGTCTCGCTCCGCACCCCCTGGGGGTCGATGCGGGTGACGACCCCCTCGAACCGCTCCTCCGGGTAGGCCGGGGTGGTGAGGACCGCCTTCTGGCCCACCTGCACCTTGCCAATCTCCATCTCGTCCACCCGGACCAGGGCCTTCAGCTTCTCGGTCCCCGCCACCACCGCGATCAGGGCGCCGGGGGTGATCGGCTGGCCGTCCTTGACCTCTACCCGGAGCACCGTGCCGTCTACGGGGCTGCGGAACTGGGCCTTCTCCAGGTCTTCCCGGGCCTTTTGGAGGGCTGCCTCCGCGGCGGCCACCTGGGCCTCCGCGGCCCGAATCTGCTCCGGCAGCACCTCTGCGGAGCGGGCGGCCAGGCGAGCCTCAGCAAGGCGCGCCTCCGCGCTTCTCACCTGCAGCCGGGCCTCCAGGATCTGGGGCGATCCCTCGGGGTCGAGGGCGGCCAGTTCCGCCTCCGCGGACCGCACCTGATGCAGGGCCGCCTCCAGCTCCTCCGGGGTCACCTGCCCCCGGCTGAGCCCCGCCCGGGCCTGCTCCAGGGCTGCCCGGGCCTGGGCCAGCCGGGCCTGGGCCGCCTGCCGCTGGGTCGCCAGGGTGGCCTGCACCTGGGCCAGGTGGGCCTGGGCCTGCTCCAGGGCCACCTCAGCGGCCGCCACCTGCTGCTGGGCCTGCTCCGGGCTCAACTCGGCCTTGCGCCGGAGCTCCGCCAACTGGGCCCGGGCGCTCAGAAGGTTGGACTCCGCCTGGGCCACCGCCAGCTCCAGCTCCCGGGTATCGGCCCGGGCCAGCACCTGCCCGGCCCGGACCCGGTCGCCGACCTCGACAGCCAGGGAGATGGAGGCAGCCTGGATGGGGGACCGGATTTCGTACTCCTTCGCTACCGCCAGGGTCGCGGGGGCGAGCACCGTCACCTGCAGGTCCTGAGGCTCCAGAACCTGGGTCCGGACGGCCACGGCCTCCCCGCCGCCAGCCAGCCGCCGGTAGTTGGCCCACCCCAGCACCAAGACCAACACCGCGATGCCTGCGCCGATGAGCCACTTCTGTTTCGCCGCCAACGCCTAACCCCCCAGCCCGGCAACGCCCCCGCCCAGGGCGGCGACGCCCGCAGAGGTCAGGGCCCGCACCACGAAGAAGAACACCCCAACCCAGGCCGCCCGGGCCGGCGGCATCCGGTGGATGGCCGCATAGCCGAGCACAACCAGGACAAGGCTCCAGATCCCGAAGAGATCAAAGGCCCGCAGCAGCCCGAAGAGCGCCCCGCTGGCTTCGGGGACCAGGACGCCGAGGTGAAAGCCGATTTGCTGCATCTGCTCAAGAGAGGTTGCGCTCAGGGTGAGGGGCGCCCCCAGGAGCGTGGAGAGAACCGCCGGCATCGCGGCGTAGCCGGCGACGCTGAAGTATTGCTTGAATCGACCGGCCTCGCCGGTGAAGCTGCCGAAGAACATCATGAGCAGGGCATAGTACAGGCCGCCAATCCAGGGCTGGAGGAGGGAGAGCAGGGCGGTGCCCAGCACGATGTAGGGCATCATGGCCCGGACCGCTTCGAGCTGCTCCGCCGGGGCGTCAGCGCCCTGCACCTGTTGCAGGGCCGCGGCCACGAAGTCGTCCATCTTGAGGAGGACTACCCCCACCACGGCCACGGCGTACGCCAGCATCCAAATCAGATAGGGTGGCAACACCGCCGGGTCCTCGGCGGCCTCGGCCATGGCCTTTCCAGGGGAGACCAGGACCCGGAACAGGCGGGACCAGGCCCCTCCGGGCCGGCCAGCCTGCAGATCCGCTGCGTCCGCCATTCTGTCATCTCCCTTCTTCCGCCGGTCTGTGCTTTGCCTTCGCCGGCCTGCAGACCCGGACGGGGGAAATGCCCGCTAGCCCTGGCGGCATCCACCCCGCATCCGGACACAACATCCAACAGACTAGACTCGGCTGGCGCCGCAAAGGTTCGGCAGGCGATCCCCAGCGCCGCCGCCATGAATCCGAGCCGGACTCCGGACGGGGCTCTGGCTCGGGTTCCGACTCGGCTGGCGGTCCCGGGCCCTGCGGGTCGCCTCCCAGGTTTTGCTTCTGCTATCGGCATGATATCACACCGATATCGGAGGGATCAATCACCAGAAAGGGGCGAAGGGGCCGAAACGGGCGATAGCCCTCCGACCGCTCATGGGCCGGCTGCTCTTCAGACAAGACAAGGCCCGGGGTCGGACAATCGAGTAGGAGGGGGTGGCTAACCCCCGTCCTCTCACACCACCGGACATGC
>JAKKUO010000045.1 GCA_021890795.1 Bacillota bacterium
ATTGAGGAGATCGTCCTGATGGGTGGCGCCATTCGGGAAGGGAACTGGACGCCAGTCGCGGAGTTCAACATCCTCGTCGATCCCCATGCGGCCCGGGTCGTCTTTGAGTCCGGGGTGCCCCTCACCATGATCGGCCTGGACGTCACCCACCAAGCCCAGGTCGGCGATGCGGAAATCTCGGCCCTGCGGGCCCTGGGCCGGCCGGTGGCGGATCTGGTGGCCGGGCTCATCGAGTTCTTCCGGGGCACGTACAAGCGGGTCTTCGGCTTTGACGGCGCACCGCTCCACGACGCCGTCGCGGTCGCCCAGGTAATCCGGCCGGGGATTGTCAAGACCCGGTTCCTCAACGTCGTGGTGGAGACCCGGTCCGAGTTCTGCAACGGCCAGACGGTGGTGGACCTCTACGGGGTGACCGGCCGCCCACCCAACTGCCACGTGGGGCTGGAACTCGACCGGGAGGCCTTCGTAGCGATGCTGCTGGAGGCCATCGCCCGCTATTGAGGGCTGGGCTGCCGATGCGGCGCCTCGCTGCACCCGGGCCGGACCCACCGCCACCCGGCCGATCACCACCACACAGGCAGGAGGCCTGCCGATGCCCAAGAAGGTCATTCTGGACGTCGACACCGGATGCGACGATGCCGTCGCGATCCTGCTCGCGCTCAACTCGCCGGAACTGGAGGTCCTGGCCATCGGCACCACCCACGGCAACGTGGAGGCGGATCTCGCCGCCCTCAACACCCTGCGGGTCCTGGAGTGGGTCGGCAGGGACGACATCCCCGTCGCCGCGGGGGCCGCCGCACCCCTCAACCAGCCCCTGCGGACCGCCCGCTGGGTCCACGGCGAGGACGGCCTGGGCAACCTGTACCTGCCCCCGCCCAGGGGGAAGCCCACCGGGGAGCACGCGGCGGACCAGATTGTCCGCCTCGCCCGGCGGCATCCCGGGGAGGTCACCCTCATCGCCACGGGTCCCCTGACCAACCTAGCCCTGGCGCTGGTGAAGGAGCCCCGGCTGCCGGAACTCATCCGGGAGGTCATCCTGATGGGCGGCAGCGCCTTCTACGGCGGCAACCTCAGCCCCTGGGCCGAAGCCAACATCGGCCACGACCCGGAGGCGGCCGCCGCAGTCTTCGCTGCCCCCTGGCCGGTGACCATGGTCGGCCTGGACGTGACCATGGCGGCCCTTTTCACCCGGGCGATGCACGAAGAGCTGGGCCGGTGCCCCCGGCCCGGGGCCCAGCTCGCCCACCGGGTCCTGGCCCATTACCTGGACTTCTACGACCGGGTCTACGGCCGGGACGGCTGCGCCCAGCACGACGCCCTGGCGGTGGCCGTCGCCATCGACCCGACCCTGGTGGAGGCCCCCCTCCTCCCGGTCCAGGTGGAGACCCGGGGGGAGCACACCCGGGGGATGACGGTGGTGGACCGCCGGGCGCTTCTGGCCGACCGGGTGCCCGAACTCTTCCCCGACCGGGACCGGTGGCACGTCCGGGTGGCACTGAAGGTGGACGGGGAGCGGTTCCTCTCCCTGCTCCTGGAGCGGCTCACCCGGTGAGGGGAAGCGGGACCCCGCCAGCGGAAAGGGAGAGCGACCACCCGGCAGCGCAATCGACCCCACAAGAAGGAGCGATGCAGCCGATGAACCCCTACCTGGTGTTCTCTGAAGAGGTCCAGGCGGCCCGGGCCGAAGGGAAACCCCTGGTGGCCCTGGAGTCGACCATCATCGCCCACGGCTTTCCGTACCCCGAGAACCTGGAGATGGCCCTGGCGGTGGAAGAGACGGTCCGGCAGGCCGGTGCGGTCCCCGCCACCATTGCGATCCTCGACGGCCGCATCCGGGTGGGCCTCACCCGGCCGGAGCTGGAGCGGGTGGCCCAGAGCCGGGACCTCCCCAAGGCCTCCATCCGGGACCTGCCGGTGCTCTGCGGCCTGGGCCGGAGCGCGGCCACCACCGTGGCCTCCACCGCCCAGGTGGCGGTCTTGGCCGGCATCGACGTCTTTGTCACCGGCGGCATCGGCGGGGTCCACCGGGGCTGGGGGGAGACCCTGGACATCTCCGCGGACCTCCCGGCCCTGGCCCGGCTCTCCCTGGCGGTGGTCTGCGCCGGGGCCAAGACGGTCCTGGACCTCCCCGCCACCCTGGAGTACCTGGAGACCCACGGGGTGACGGTGCTGGGCTACGGCACCGACACCTTCCCCGGCTTCTACATCCGGTCCACCGGGCTGCCGGTGGACGCCCGGGTGGAGACCCCGGCGGAGGCGGCGGCGGTCCTCCGGGCCCGGCGGGCCCTGGGGATGCCCGGCGCGGTGCTGGTGGCGAGCCCCATCCCACCGGAGGACGCCCTGGACCCGGCCACCCTGGACCGGTGGCTCCAGGAGGCGATGGCGGAGATGGCCGCTGCGGGGGTGCGGGGCAAAGCCGTCACCCCCTACCTCCTGGCCCGGCTCCACAGCCTGAGCCAGGGGGCCACCGTCCGGGCCAACAAGGCCCTGGTGCTCCACAACGCCCGGGTGGGCGCGGCTATCGCCCGGGCCCTCAAGGCGGCGGGCTGACCGCGGCAGGGGCAGGTGGCCAATATGGCTCCCATGGGCACCGAGGCCAAGGCCGTCGTCCTCGGCGACCTGGTCCTGGACCTGGTGGCGATCCTCCCGGGCCCGCTCAACTACGGCACCGACACCCGCTGCCAGCTCTTCCCGCGCCCCGGCGGCGCCGCGGCCAACACCGCCACCTGGCTCCGGCGGCTGGGGCTGCCGGTCCTCTACGTGGGCCGGGTGGGGGCCGACCCCCTGGGGCAGGCCCTGGTGGACGGCCTCCGGCACGAAGGGGTCGACGCCCGGGTGGCCCGGGACCCGGAAGCCCCGACGGGCACCATCGTCGCGCTCATCTCCCCCGGCGGCGAACGGTCGATGCTCATCAGCCCCGGCGCCAACCACCGGCTCCGGCCGGAGGACCTGCCGGCCGACGCCCTCGCCGGGGCCGGGGTCCTGCACCTCACCGGCTACTCCTTCTTCTGGGACGCCCCCCGGCAGGCAGCCCGGGCGGCCCTGGCCGCCGCCCGGGCCCAGGGGATCCCCGTGGCGGTGGACGTCGCCTCCGCCGGCCTCATCCGGGAGTATGGTGCGGAGCGGCTTCTGGCGGACCTTGCGGGGGTCACCTACCTCTTCTGCAACGAGGACGAGGCCCGGCTCCTCACCGGCGCGGCCGATCCCGAGATCGCCCTCGAAATGTTGGCCCGGTCCTTCCCGGTGGTGGGACTGAAGTGCGGCCCCCGGGGCAGCCTCGTCGCCGCCGGCAGCGAGCGGGTGGTCCAGCCGGCACTGCCGGCGCCGGCGGTGGACACCACCGGCTGCGGCGACGCCTGGGACGCCGGCCTCCTCGCCGGCCTGCTCCAGGGGCTGAGCCTCCGGGCCGCCGCCCGGCTGGCAGCCTGGACCGCCGCCTGGGTGGTGGCCCGGCCCGGCGCGGTCCCCGCCGGATGGGCCGACCGGGACCGGGCCGCGGCGTGGACAGCGGCGGGGGCGGGGTAAACCCGCCCCCGCAAAGCACTTAATACGTGGTACTATTTGCTTGAAGGCGCTGCAGCACCCAGACTCCCCTGGAAGCGGAGGGCACCGACCAGATGGCACAGGTACGCATCGTCACCGACTCGACAGCCGACCTGTCCCGGGAGCTCGTCGAGCGCCACCGGATCACGGTCGTCCCCCTTCTGGTCCAGTTCGACGAGGAGGTCTACCGGGACGGGGTCGACATCGACACAGACCGGCTCTTCGCGAAGGTAGCGGAGAAGAAGCGTCTGCCCAAGACCGCCAGCGTCGGCCCCGCGGTCTTCCAGGAGACCTTCGCCCGGGCCACCGCGGACGGGGCCGAGGTGATTTATGTCGGCATCTCCAGCAAGCTCTCCTCCACCCTCCAGAACGCCCGGATGGCCGTGGAGCCCTTCGGCAACCGGGTGCACATCTGGGACTCCCTCAACCTCTCCACCGGCGTCGGGTACCAGGTGCTCCTCGCCGCGGAACTGGCCGGGGCCGGCAAGAGCCCGGACGAGATCCTGACTGCCCTGGAGGATGCCCGGCCCAAGATCCGGACCTACTTTGTCGTCGACACCCTGGACTACCTGTACATGGGCGGCCGCTGCAGCGGCCTGCAGATGCTGGTCGGGTCGCTTCTCAAGATTCGGCCAATCATTGCGGTGGTCGACGGCGGCATGATCGTCGCCGCCAAACTCCGGGGCCCGCGCCAGAAGGCCCTGGACTGGATGCTGGAACGGTTCGCCGAGGATGCCCGACAAGTTGGGGTAGACCCCACCCGGGTCTTCATCACCCACACCGGGGTGCCGGACGATGCCCGGTACATGGCGGATGCGGTGCGCCGGACCCTGCCGGAGGTGCGGGAGATCCTCGAGACCCGGGCGGGAGCAGTCATCGGTAGCCACTGCGGGCCGGGGACTATCGGAATTATCTACAAGACGAAGTAATTACTGGCGTGGTCTGGAGCGACACCGCCGGCAGCGGGGTGCGGAGTCTGCGGCCGCCGGGAAGCGCCCCTGCCCCGGTGCCAGGGCGGCCGGTGCCAGGGCAAAACGAAAAACCCACCCCGACAGGGGTGGGTTTTTCGCAGCCGGCCGGGGGCTTCACTCCCCCTCCTGATCCCGGCTCCGGGTCCGGCAGCGATGTCCGTCGTCCAGGCCGACCCGGGCGAGGATGCAACTGCTGTACCGGCTGACCGGGGTGCCGTGCACGGCGATGTAAGCCTCCAGCCCGCCGGTCCCCCGGTTGTAGGCCGTGAAGGTGCGGTGCAGGTCGCCGCCGTACCGGTCGTAGAGCCATCGCAGGTAGGCCACGCCGAGATCGATGGCGTAGGCAGGATCCTCCTGCACCCGCTCCCGGTCCCATTCCGTTTGCAGGAGCCGGGTGGCGATCCACCGGCCGGTGCCGGGACGGATCTGGGCGATTCCCTCCGCCTGCGCCCGGGAGATGAGCCGGAATCTGTACCGGGACTCCTCCCACAGCCACGACATCAGAAGTTCGGGGGTAAAGACTTCGTCACTGTTCCGGAGCACCGCCAGGGCCGCGGCCTGGGCAACTTCTACGGGCATCTCGGGATTGGCTTTATGGAAAAGTGCAACCAGTTCCTGGACGGAGCCCACGGTCTCCTGCAGGCGGGTGGCGAGCCGCTCCGTCTCCAACCTCTGGGCATCCAGCCGGACGGCCAGGGCTTCCATCCGCGGGTCCACCGGCGGCGGGGGCGGGTCCTGGCCAAAGACGCCACCTGCGGGCCCGAAGGCCACGAGGAGCGCCGCACAGGTGGCCAGCACCGCTCCCAACCCCAGGTAGCGCAATCTCTCCCTCCTCCCTCCCAACCGCCTATCTGTCGGACATCTCTGAAGTTGCCAGGCCGGGCGGAAGCAAACCATCAGCAAGTATACCAGGAATGGACAGGCTTGCATAGGGAATTCTTTCCACACAAGGCTGATTCTAAACCAGTCCTTGCCATAAAATGGCGCCGGACCGCCCCGGTCCGGCGCTGTTTCCGTTCCCGCTCTCTACTGGCTGGTCACCGGTTCCCAGTCCGGCCTGCGGCCAAAGTGGTTCCAGTGGACAATCTCCTCCAGGGGCCTGCGCTGTCGGGGGCGGAATTCCAGCCCTTCCGCAGGCCAGCCCACAGCCACCAGGGAGGCCACCAGAAAGTCCTCCGGGATCCCCAGGAGGGACCGGACCTGGTCCGGGTCAAACCCACCCATCCAGCAGGTGCCAAGGCCAAAGCTCTGGGCCGCCAGCACCAGGAAGGCGACACCGATGTAGGTGCTGGTCAAGACGTGAATCTTCCGGAACTCGGGGTCATGCTTGTGCCGCTGGACGGTCTTCATCACCCGCTCCCGGCGCTCCGGCGGAGCGTCGGGGGGCAGGGAGGCCTCAAGCCGGGCCGCCAGGGCGTCCTGCTGTCGGAGAGACCCGAGGCAGACGATGACCACCGGGGCCTCCTCCACCTGGGCCTGGTTGTTGGCGGCGACCCGCAACCGGCGGCGCACCTCCGGATCGGTAACCACCACAAACTCCCAGGGCTGCAGGTTGTAACTGCTGGGCGCCAGCCGGGCGGCATCCAGGAGGGTTCGGATCATCTCCTCCGGGACCGGATCGGGCCGGAACTGCCGCACACTCCGCCGGCGCCGGATGGCTTCGAGGACGTCCACGGGTTGTAGCCTCCTTCGCAGATGGGTCACTTCGCAGGTCGTCATGACTGATTGTAACCCGGCGAACCCGCCGGTGCTGGGAGACGAGAAGCCGCGGCCCGATGCTCAAGCACCGGTCCAGGAGGTCGCCAGTCGGTTCTCTGCCCGAAAATGTCGCCACCTGTCGAGCAAAAGTGCTGGCGCGGCGCGACTTGCCCCTTGCCCCCGGTGGGGGACATCCATAGAATGGTATTCAGGCTAGATTCTGGTTTACACCCATGCTGCGCAGATTCCGGTAACGGTGCTGGGCAGATTCCGATATCCGGAACGGGGGAGGGCCAGGCAAACCGCTGACCCTCCGAGTTGACGCGGCCGAGGCTACCGCCACCGTTGCCGCCGGAAGTAGGGACCCCGGCTCCCGGGCTGTTGCCGTCCGCTGGCCCCGCAGGCTCGTCATCCGCACACTGGCGCCAGGGAAAACCGGCGCCAGGGAGAGGAGAGGTTCACCCCCAATGGCCCGAAAGTCTCTCTCCGCCACTGCCCTCGCCCGCTTTTCGCGGAGAAAGGCCGGCACCGCCGTCCCGACCACCCCCCTGAAGGCGCTCCCGCCGGAGGAGGCTCCCCGCCCGGCCCCGGGAGCCCGCCCTCGGGTCCCCCCGGACGCCGCTACGGGGCCGGAGGTCTTTCCCCAGGCCCCCCCGGAGGCCGCCCCGGGCCCGGAGGCCCTCCTGGCCGCTGCCCGCACCTGCCAGGGGCTGGGGGACTGGCAGGGGGTGGCGGATGCTCTGACGGCGTTCCTGGCCCTGGACAGCCGGGCTCTCCGCCTCGGGCCTCCCGGGGCTGCCCCGGCGGAGCCCTGGGTCCTACGCCTCCTGGCAGAGGCTCTTTGGCGGCTCCGGCGGCGGCGGGAGGCCATCCTCTGGGCCTGCCGGTCTGCGGATCTCGCTCTGGCCTCCGGGCGATACCAGGAGGCCTTCGCCGGCCTGCGCATCGCCCTCCACGCCTGCTTTCTCGAGGGCGAGGCCGAAGAAGCCGCCCGCTGTCTGGAACGCATGGCAAGCATCCTCCCCCATCTCGGCGGATCCGAGGGACAGCCGGCGGCGGAACTGGCCGCCGACCAGGCCTGGAGTCTCCTCCTGGCCGGAAGGTACCCCGAGGCCGTGGGCCGGGCCCGGGCAGCCCTGGATCACCCGGCGGCAGGGCTGCAGGTCCGGGCCCAGATCCTCTGGGTGCTGGCAGAGACCGCCCTCCGCGTCGGAGCCAGGGCAGCGGCCATTCCCCTCCGCACCGCAGCCCATGCCCTGGCCGTGCAGGCCGGATGGGACCTCGGGCTGCGCCTCTGCGCCGACCTCGCCGCCCGGCTCGCCAGCAGCCAAGGCCATCGGGCCGGGCCCAGGGGCGAAGCCCGGTCCCCCGTCCGGTCGCCCGGGCATCACCCCGGGTAGAGGACGAACCGCCGGTAGCCCCGCTCAAAGCCCGCCGCCAGGAGCGCCTCCGCCACCGGGCTCTCGGTCACCGGCCGGTCCCCCCACCGCTCCACCTCCACCCGGCGCCGGGCCCGGCCCCGGCCCACCGGCTCCAGCAGTTGCCGCAGAGCAGCCAGGGCCCCGGGGAGACGCTCGGGGGTCAGGGTAGTCAGGGGGACCAACCGGCGGCCTTCCCCTTCCACCGCCAGCACCGGCTCCCCATCCCAGACCACCAGGTAGTTTCCCGGCGCCCGGACCAATCGGAACCGCCCCTCTGCGGCAGGAGGCAGGGGCAGGATCAGCCCCCAGGGATTGGCCGGGTCCAGGGCCGGCAGCACCGCCACCTCCGGCGGAGCCGGGCGATCGTCCCGGTCCGCCGCCCGCAAGTCCTCAGCCCGAAGCCGATCCACCACCTGGGGCCGGGCAAACTGCGCCCCGCTGAGACCGGCGATGAAGTACCCCCGCCGCACCTCCCCCCGGAGTTCCAGCCGCTGCAGCACCGGGTAAAGTTCGCTCCAGGCCATCCCCTCCGCGACCGCCATCTCCCGGGCCACCACCCCGTACCGGTCCAGGAGGGCCGCGACCTGGGCTTCCACCCGGGCCTCCCGGGCTCCGGCATCGGCAGCGGCGCCCGAGCCCGAAGCCCCCGGCCCCGGAGCCATCGTCCCGAAGCCCGGGAGCCCCAGGCTCTCCGCCACCAGGGACCACCGGCCGGTGCCACCGGCCACCGACGGCCCCAGGCCGGCCCGAAGCTGCCGGCGACTGCCCCCGGCAGGTGCGCCGGCCCCCCGGCCCGCCCCCCGGAGCCGGAGGTGTTCCCGGAGCGGGGCAAAGGTGTCGTTGGTTACCAGCCCCGCCCAGACCAGCTCCCAGAGAGCCGCCAGCGCCTCCGGCGGCGTCAGCCCTGCGGCCGCCGCCAGAGGACCGAGGAAGCTCGCCCCCCGGCGCCGGAGCGCAGCCAGGACCTGCCGGGCCCCGGGGCTGAGGTTGGGGTGCTCCTCCGCCCCTTCCTCCGCCACCCCGGCGGCCGGCTCCCCACCGGGCGGGGGCACCGGCGACAGCTCGCCGCCGGGCACGGACAGCGGCACCGGCGGCGGCTCTCCGGGGATGAGGAAGGCCACTTTTCCGCCCTTCCCCACCCAGAGGAACTCGCCGCTGGCCAACAGCTGATCCAGCCAGAGGGGCTCGTACCCCGCCACCCGCCGGGGCAGCACCTCCTCCCAGGCCGCCGCGGGCAGGAAGAGCCCCCGGAGCTGGTAGAGGGTTCGGCGGAGCCCCTCGAGGCCGGTACGGTCGGCCACCAGCCCGCCGCCGGCGGGCCCACCCCCGCCCCGACGAGCCCCGCCGCCAGGTAGGGAGCCCGGGGCCGCCACCCCCTGGTGCCGGAGCAGGAACCGGGCGTACTCCCCGGGGGACCGGGGCTCCACCTCCCGGCGCAGGAGAGCCAGAGTGGCCCGGCGGATCCGGTCCAGCACAGCCGGGTCGCACCACTCCGGTTCGTCCCCGCCGGGGGTGAAGCCGCCGGCCACCAGCTCCCCGGCCGCGGCCAGCACCGCCAGCCGCTCCCGGACCTCCGCCGCGGGCCAGCCGAAGCGGCCCGCCACCCGGTCCAGGGTGAAGGGGCCGTGGGTCCGGGCGTAGCGGCGGAGGAGCCGCTCCCGGGCAGTCCCGTCGCCGGCGGCGGCCGCGGCGTAGATCGCCGCCTCCTCCGCGGCCACCCAGCGCACCTCGCCTCCCAGGGTCACGGGCACCGCCCGGCCCGCCGCTGCCAGAGCCTTCAGCCACCGGTCGGCCTCCTCCGGCGGGTCCGCCCGCTCCCGGAGTTCCGCCGGAGTGAGGTCCCCCAGGCGCAGGAGCAGGTCGTGGAGCCCGTCCGGGTCCCGGGCCCGGAGCGCCGGATGGGTATGCTGGAGCCGGGCCTCCACCTCCGCCAGGGCCCTCGGGTCCAGCAGCTCCCGCAGCCGCCCGCTGCCCACGAGTTCCAGGAGCAGGCCCCGGTCCAGCGCGAGGGTGGCCGCCGCCCGCTCCGCCCGGGGGGTGTCGTCCTCGTACAGGTGGGCGGCGGTGAAGTTCCAGAGGAGCCCGGCCGCGGCGGGAGAAGGGCCGGGGGTCTGCCGGCCGGTGAGGGCGATGGCCCCGGACTGGATCCCCCGGAGCACCTCCTGGAGCCCCGGCAGGTCCAGCACCTCCTCCAGGCACTCCCGGTAGGCCTCGAGGAGGATGGGGAAGTCCCCATGGCCCCGCACCGCCTCCAGGAGGTCCTTGCTCTTCTGCCGCTGGAGCCAGAGGGGGGTGCGCCGGCCCCGGCCGTGCCGGGGGAGAAGAAGGGCCCTTTCCGCCGCCATCCGGAACGCGGCACCGAACATCGCCGAGTCGCCCAGCTCCGCCAGCAGAAGCTCCTCCGCCTCCTCCGGGGTCATGGACCGGATCGGCGCCAGGGGGTCGGCGGCTCCCTGCACCCCGCCGCTCGTCGGCAACCCGCCGGGCACCGGCGAGGACTGTGCGCCTTCCCCCGGCGCCTCCGGGGCTTGTACCCCTGCCCCGGGCTCCACCGGCGGCAGCCGGAGCATCAGGCCGTCGTCGCTCCAGGCCACCTGGATCTCGGTGCCGAGCCACTGCCGGTACTTCCGGCGCAGGGCCAGGGCCCAGGCGGCGTGGAGGGGCCCGCCGAAGGGGGAGTAGATGAGAAGCCGCCAGCCCCCCAGCTCCTCGGGGAACCACTCCGCCACCAGGTGCCGGTCCGTCGGCACCGCCCCCAGGTGCTCTTGCAGGTCCCACAGGTAGTTCCGCAGGTTGGCTGCCGCCCGAGGGTCCAGGGCGCACTCCTCCTCCAGCCACCGGAGGAGTTCCGGGTCGTCCAGCCGGGCGGCCACCTCCCGGCAAAGGGCCCCCACCTTCCGACCCAGGGCGGTGGGCCGGCCCGGGGTCTCCCCCCGCCAGAAGGGCAGCCGGGCGTGGGCCACCCCCGGGGCCGGGGTGACCTCGATCCGGTCGTGGGTCACCCGCTCGGTCCGCCAGGTCTGGGTGCCGAAGAGGAAGACCTCCCCCGGATGGGTCTCGAAGGCGAACTCCTCGTCGATCTCCCCGAGCTTCACATCGGTGCCGGCGAGGTAGACGCCGTAGAGCCCCCGGTCGGGAATGGTGCCGCCGGAGCGGACCGCCAGGACCTGGCTCCCTTCCCGGCCCCGAATCACCCCATTCACCCGGTCCCAGGCGATCCGGGGCCGGAGTTCGGTAAAGCCCGTCTCGCTGTACCGGCCGGCGAGCATCCCCAGCACCAATTCAAACTGCCGGCGGGAGAGGTGCCGGTAGGGATAGGCCCGGCGGACCAGGGCCAGCAGGTCCTCCTCCCGCCACTCCTCCACCGCGGCCATGGCCACGATCTGCTGAGCCAGCACGTCCAGGGGGCACTCGGGCACCCGGAACTCCTCCACCTCGCCCCGGAGCATCCCCCGGGCCACCGCGGCCGCCTCCAGCAGATCCCCCCGGTACTTGGGCAGGATCCGGCCCTTGCTGGCCGCGCCCAGGAGGTGACCGGCCCGGCCCACCCGCTGCAGCCCCCGGGCGACGCTCCGGGGGCTCTCCACCTGGACCACCAGGTCGATGGCCCCCACGTCGATCCCCAGCTCCAGGGTGCCGGTGGCCACCAGGCAGGGGAGCCGGCCGGACTTCAGCTCCTCCTCCACCTGCCGCCGCTGCTCCCGGGAGAGGCTGCCGTGGTGGGTGCGGACCCGATCCGGCCCGAGGAGCTCCCCCAGCCGAGCCGCCAGCCGCTCCGCCAGCCGCCGGCTGTTGACGAAGATGAGGGTGCTCCGGTGGGCCCGGACCAACTCCGCCAGGCGCCGGTCGATGGCGGGCCAGATGGAGTCGTCCGGCAGCGCGCCCATCTCCGGTACCGGCACCTCCACCCGGAGGTCGAGCCCCTTGCGCAGGCCCGCGTCGGCCACCGCCACCGGCCGGGGCGCGCCGTCCGGCCCCTGGCCGCCGAGGAACCGGGCCGCCCGCTCCAGGGGCCGGACGGTGGCGGTGAGGCCGATCCGCACCGGCGGTTCGGGGCAGAGGGCCTCCAGCCGCTCCAGGCTCAGGCTGAGATGGGCCCCCCGCTTGGTCCCCAGGAGGGCGTGGAGTTCGTCCACGATGACGTACCGGACCGTCCGGAGCATCTCCCGGGCCCGGCGGGAGGTGAGGATGAGGTACAGGGACTCGGGGGTGGTGATGAGCACGTGGGGCGGGCGCCGGAGCATCCGGGCCCGGTCCCGGGTGTCGGTGTCCCCGGTGCGGACCGCCACCCGGAGCTCCGGGAGCGCCACCCCCATCGCCCGGGCCTTCTCCAGCACCCCCTGGAGGGGCTCCTGGAGGTTCTTCTCGATGTCGACCCCCAGGGCCTTGAGGGGCGAGACGTAGAGCACCCGCACCCCGCCCGGCTCGGGATTCCCCTCCTGCCAGAGGGCATCGAGGCACTTGAGGAAGGCCGCCAGGGTCTTCCCGGACCCGGTGGGCGCGGTGATGAGGCAGTGACGGCCCTGGGCGATGAGGGGCCAGCCCAGGGCCTGGGGCGGGCTGGGGGCACCGAAGCGCTCAAGGAACCAGGCCCGGACCACCGGGTGAAAGGAGGCAAGGGGGTCCGCCGGCGGGCGATCCGTTGGTCCCCGGGGCCTTCCGGGGGTCCCAGGCGGGGTAACGGCAGTGGCCGGCGGCTCCCCGGCCGGGCCCCGGGAGACTCCGGCCGGCTCCGGCGGCGTGGGTTGCTTCCGGGATGGCATGGTCTGCTCCCCTCCGTTACGTGGGCGCCGGACTGCCCGGGGGGTAGGACGAAGCCAAGGAGCTGGGCGACGGCCCAGGAGCGGGGAAGGGCCCGGGCGGGCCATGGGTGGGACCCAGGCAAGCCATGGGCACCAGGGCCTCCGGGCAGGGAACCCCTTGCGGCCAGCGAATGTTGCATCTGTTGCATCTTCGGAAAGGAAGTGACCCCTTTGACCGACCTGCCGAGGCACCTAGAACCAGCAGAAGGCAGGCGGCGCCTCCTGGAGCTGGCCGCGGTCTTCCTGCGGCTGGGCACCCTGGCCTTCGGGGGTCCTGCGGCCCACATCGCCATGATGGAGGACGAGGTGGTGGAGCGCCGCCGGTGGCTGGACCGGCAGACCTTCCTGGACCTCCTCGGCGCCACCAACCTGATCCCCGGGCCCAACTCCACCGAACTGGCGATTCACATCGGCTACCTGCGGGCCGGGTGGCCGGGGCTGTTGGTGGCCGGGACCGCCTTCATCCTCCCGGCGATGGCCCTCACCTGGGCCCTGGCTGCCACCTACGTCCGGTACCAGACCCTGCCCCAGATGGAGGGGCTGCTGTACGGGGTGAAGCCGGTCGTTGCCGCAGTAGTGCTCCAGGCCCTCTGGAACCTGGGGCGCAAGGCGGTGAAGGACCTTGCGACCGGCCTGGCCGCGGGCGGAGTGGCAGCGCTGGCCTGGCTGGGGGTACACGAGCTGGCCCTCCTGCTCCTGGCCGGGCTAGGGGTGATGCTGGCGAGGAGACCCCGGGGCTCCGGAGCCGCTGTCGCAGCCCTGGCCTGGCCGGCAGCCGGAGCGGCTCCGGACCCGGCCGCTATCGGCGGACCGGCCAACGGAGCCGGCGCATTGGCCACGAGAGCCGCGGCCGCCGGGGCCGCTATCCCCGCCGCTGCCACCGGAACCGCCGTCTCCGCGGCCACAGGGGGACAGGTGTTCTGGGTCTTCCTCAAGATCGGTTCGGTCCTTTACGGCAGCGGCTATGTGCTGCTGGCCTTTCTGCAGAAGGAACTGGTGGAGCGCCGCTCCTGGCTCACCGCCCAACAGGTCCTGGACGCGGTGGCCGTCGGCCAGGTCACCCCGGGGCCGGTCTTCACCACCGCCACCTTCGTCGGCTACCTCCTGGCCCGCCACGCCGGGGCAGTGCTGGCCACGGTGGGGATCTTCCTCCCGGCCTTCGTCCTGGTGGCCGCCATCAACCCCTGGGTCCCCCGGCTGCGCCAATCCCCCTGGACCGCCGGGTTCCTGGACGGCGTGAACGCCGCCTCCCTCGGCCTGATGGTCGCGGTCGGCTGGCAGCTCGGGACCGCGGCGGTGGCGGACGGGGTGACAGCGCTCCTCGCCGTCCTCAGCTACGCCGCCCTGGCCCGGTTCCGGGTCAACTCCGCCTGGCTGGTGGTAGCTGGGGGGCTCGTGGGGCTGCTGGTCCGGGGCATGGGCTGAAGGGCCCGGTGAGCCCCATCATCCATCCATGGCCGCGTCACCGGCCCGGATAGCAGATAGCGGGCCAGCGCGGCCGACAGCGGTCCGGCGTGGCGGATCGCGCCCCATCAGCGCCCCCCTCACTCGCCCGCGTAACGGATGCGGTAGACCGCGCCGGCCCGGTCGTCCGACAGGTAAAGGGCGCCGTCCCGGCCGACCACCAGGTCCACCGGCCGGCCCCAAGCCCGGTCGCCGACGAGGAATCCCGTGAGAAAGTCCACCGGGCTGCCTGCGGGTCGGCCGTCCCGGAAGGGCACCAGCACCACCTTGTACCCCGTCGGCACCGACCGGTTCCAGGAGCCGTGAAAGGCCACGAAGAGTTGCCCCCGGTAGGCATCGGGGAAGGCATCGCCGGTGTAGAAGGTAAGCCCCAGGGGCGCCGAGTGGGCCTGCATCATCACCGCCGGGGACTCGGTGGCGCTGCAGTCAAACCCCTGGCCGAACTCGGGGTCGGGTACCCGGTCGCCGTGACAGTAGGGCCAGCCGTAGTGCCGCCCGGGTTCGATCCGGTTGATCTCCTCCGGTGGGAAGTCATCCCCCAGCAGGTCCCGGCCGTTCTCCGTGGCCCAGAGTTCCCCGGTCTCCGGGTGAAAGGCGAGGCCGACGGCGTTCCGCAGCCCGGTCGCGTAAATCTCCTCGCCGGTACCATCGGGGTTGTACCGGGTGATGGCCGCCCGGCGGGGATCGTCCTCCAGGCAGACGTTGCAGGAAGAGCCGGCGGAGACGTAGAGCTTCCCGTCAGGGCCAAAGGCGATGGTGCGGGTCCAGTGGCCGCCGCCCCGGGGGAGGTTCGGCACCACCACCTGGTACCTCCCGGTGGGGACACTGTCCCGGAACTCCAGCCGGATCACCCGGCTGTTCTCCGCCACGTAGAGGTCTCCCTGGTGCCAGGCCAGGCCGTGGGGCCGGTCCAGCCCCTCGGCCACCGTGACCACCCGGTCGGCCACCCCGTCGCCGTCCCGGTCCGGCAGCGCGACCACCCGGTCCTCCCGGGGGATCGAAAGGTAGAGGTCTCCCCCGGGCCCAACGGCCATGAACCGGGCCTGCCCCAGCCCGGCGGCAAAGACCTGAATCCGGAAGCCGGCGGGGAGGTAGAGCCGCCGGGGCTCGGCAAAGGGCCCCTCCGCCAGGGCCGAAGGCACCTCCAGTTCCACAGGGACCAGGGGGCCGGGGACCGCCGCCGCGCCGCCCCCGCCGGCGCCGGGGATGGCAGCGGAACCGCCAGGGGTGCCGGCATCGGGGGCCGGCGGCTCCTCCCGGTCCCCCGCCGGGGACTCGGCCCCCGCCCGATCCTCCGGCGGTGTGGGGCGGAAGGAACACCCGGCCGGCCCCAGGAACAGGAGCATCGCCGCCGCTAACACCGCCGCAGCCCGCACCCTCACCGGACGGCCCCCCTCGCTTGGCGGCATCTGTCCCGCAGCCCCTGCTGCCATCGCGATTCACCTGCCCGCTGTTCCGTTATTGTGATTCACCCGCCCCCTGTTCCGTCCTTCCGAGCCCCTGCCGGAGCCAGACCACCGCGTCCTGCAGTTCCCCCGGGTCGATCCAGTGGCCGATGGGGTAGTCCCGGGCCGTGAGGTCCGCCCCGGCCTGAGCCAGGGCCTGCCACCCCTCCGCCGCCAGGGCGAAGGGGATCGCCGGATCCTGGGTGCCGTGCCCCCAGAAGAAGCGGGTCCCCCGGACCCGGTCGGGGGTCGCCTGGACGCTGGGGTGGTCGGCGAGAAAGCCGCTGAAGTTGATCACGAACTGGACAGCCCCGGGGTGGCAGAGGGCATAGGCGAGGCTCACGGTGCCGCCCTGGGAGAAGCCGCCCAGGATCAGGGGCCCGGGCCGCACCGGTAGCCGCCGGGGCAGCTCCGTGAGAAAGGCGTGAAGCTGCTCCAGACTGGCGGCAAAGCTTTCCGGCTCCGGCCGGTTCCGCCCCAGGAACCGGTACCAGGCCCAGCCGGGGCCGTACCCCCAGGGTTCCCCGGGGAAGGGCGCCTCAGGGGAGACCACCATGGCCTCGGGGAGCAGGTAGGGCTGGAGCCCCATGAGATCGCCCTTGTGGCTGCCCCGGCCGTGGAGGAGGACAATGAGCGGCGCCCCGTCCCGGGCGCCGGCCGGGATGTACTGGTCGTAGCGAAGCACGGCAGCGTTTCCTCCTTTACTCTTCCGGAACCGTATCCAGAGGTTTGAGGTTCGCCTCGATGCTCGCCCGGTAGGGCTCGAGGAAGGGAGGCAGAACCAGCCGCTCTCCCAGGGTGGCCGGGTCCTCGTCCACGGTGAAGCCCGGGCCATCGGTGGCAATCTCGAAGAGGATCCCGTTCGGCTCCCGGAAGTAAAGGCTCCGGAACCAGAAACGGTCCACCTTGCCGCTGTTGGGGATCCCCAGCAGACGGAGGCGCTGCGCCCACCGGTCGTACTCGTCGTCCGGCGTCCGCAGGGCCACATGGTGCACCCCACCGGCCCCCAGCCGGGCCCCGGGCAGGTCTGGCTGAACGGCCACGTGGAGTTCGGCCTGAGGTCCCCCCGGTCCCATCTCGTACACGAAGACCGTATGCCGAGGGCTCTCCGGGTGGGGATAGGAGCGCACCTGCCGCATGTTGAGCACCTGGGTGAGGATCCGGTCAGTAGGGACCAGGTCCGGTACGCTCAGGAGGACGGGACCGAGGCCCCGGATCTGGTATTCCCGCGGGACCGGGCTCCGGTCCCAGGGCACCGGCGGATCCCCTTGGCCGCCGTCATCCACCAGGGCCAGCCGCTGCCCCTCCGGATCCTCAAAGAACAGGGCCAGCCGGCCGTCCCACTCGGCGATGCCCTGGGTAGCCACCCCCCGGGATCGGAGCCACCCCTCCCACCACCTCAGGGCGGCCTCGCCGCGGACCCGCAGGCCGGTGCGGGTGATGCTCCGGGTCCCCCGCCGCTCCCGGGGCAGGTCCCAGTCAAAGAAGGTCAGGTCGGTTCCCGGCGTGCCGATAGCATCCGCGTAGAAGAGGTGGTAAGCGCTCACGTCGTCCTGGTTGACGCTCCGCTTGACCAGCCGCAGCCCCAGCACCTCGGTGTAGAACCGCCGGTTCTCCCGAATCCGGGCGGTCACAGCGGTCACGTGATGGATGCCCTTGAGTTCCATGCGCGCTCTCCCTTCCGCCTGATGGCCGCAGGCAGCGCTGATGGCCGCAGGCAGCCGCCTACTCTGCGGCCCGCTCCAGGGTACTGTACGTTTGTTTGTTACTTATCTTATGTTAGCCATCCCGGTGAATCAAGGGCGAGTGCCACCGCCCCCGCCGGCGGAAGTCCGGGCACGCCGCTCGGTTCCCGGGTATCCGCACCCACTGGGCCGCGAGGTGCCGGAACCGCTCCGCTGACCCTTACGGCCTTCTTCCTCTTTACCCTTACACCACAATCCGTCGAGATGTCCATCAAGTGAAACATCCGGTGAAAGCAAGAGACCCGTCGGCCCTTCAGCGGCCGGAGAGCTATCTCCCGTTTCGGCCCCTTCTCCCCTTTCTGCTGATTGATCCCCCCGATATCGGCGTGATATCATGTCGATAGCAGCAGTCGAACAAGGGGGGGCAAGCGGTGCAGATCAAGCAGGCGTGGAAGATGAACGGCTTTGTGGGCCTCCTGGTGGTGCTGGGGCTCTTCGGCCTCGGGCTCCGGCTGATCCTCCAGTCCACCGCAGCCGGCGGCGAGCCCGTGCTAGCCCTATTCGTGCCCGGCGTCGTGATCGTACTGCTGGCCGGGATCCTGTCCAGCGGGCTCACCGTGGTCCAGCCCAACCAGGCCCGGGCGGTGGTGCTCCTCGGCAACTACCTGGGCAGCATCCGGCAGAACGGCTTCTGGTTCACGGTCCCCCTCACCACCAAGCCCGCGGTCTCCCTGCGGGTCCAGAACTTCCAGAGCGAGAAGCTGAAAGTCAACGACGCCGCCGGCAGCCCCATCGAGATCGCCGCGGTGGTGGTCTACCGGGTGGTGGACGAGGCCAAGGCCCTCTTTGACGTCGAAAACTACCAGCAGTTCGTGGCGATCCAGAGCGAGACTGCAGTCCGGCACCTCGCCTCCCTCTACCCCTACGACTCCTTTGAGGAGGGCGAGATCTCCCTCCGGGGCAACATCGAGCAGATTGCCGAAGACCTCCGCAATGAGGTCCAGGAGCGGCTCCAGGTGGCCGGTGTGGAGGTGCTCGAGGCCCGGCTCAGCCACCTGGCCTACGCCCCGGAGATCGCGGGCGCCATGCTCCAGCGTCAGCAGGCCGCCGCCATCCTCGCCGCCCGGCAGAAGATCGTCGAGGGAGCGGTGGGCATGGTCCAGATGGCCCTCGCCCGGCTCAAGGAAGAGGGGATCGTGGAGCTGGACGAGGAGCGGAAGGCGGCCATGGTCAACAACCTGATGGTGACCATCGTCGGCGAGCGGGCCGTGAGCCCGGTGGTCAATACCGGCAGCCTGTACTAGCTAGAAGGCGATAGCGATGCCAGAGAAGAAGCGGTTCCTCCTGCGCCTGGACCCCCGGCTGTACGAGGTTCTGGAGCGCTGGGCGGCGGATGAGTTCCGGAGCGTCAACGCCCAGATTGAGCTCCTCCTCTGGGAGGCGGCCCGCAGGGCCGGGCGGCTTGGGCGGAGCGTCGCCCCGGCCGCCCCAGGTTCACCGGCGCCCACCGGTGCGGCGAACCCGGCCGGCCCGCCGGCGCAGGACCCGGGACCGCCAGCCGAGTCGGAACCCGAGCCAGAGCCCCGTCCGGAGTCCGGTGAGGATTAGCGGCGGCAGGGAGTCCCGGGCACCGGGCCGGCCTGGGAGATAGCCACGGGCTTGCCCGGCTTGCGGACACCTGGGGGCGCTGAAAACGCGGGGAAAGAACCATCGCGGCCCGCTGCCAAAGCGGCAGCGGGCCACGGCGTTTCTTGCAAGCGGTTGGGGGCAGCCACGGGCGTCAAGCCGCGCTACCATCGCGGGCGCGCGGGTCTAGACCATAGGCAAAAAGTACTAGTCCGCGAACGGGGCGCGGGACCGATGGGTGCGGAAGGGGATTGGAATTAGACTAATTCTAGGCAGACCCTCCAGCCAGGGATCTCCATCTTTCCACCCTCCCTCTTACCCTCCCTCAACCGGCGCGCCGGTCAAACCTGGCTGGACGGAACCAGCCCTGCCCTCCTGCAGGGCTGGTTCCGTGCACCTGCCACCTGGGAGCACCCGCCGTGGGAAGGGAATGATTCCACGTGGATACCGTGACCCTCAGCCGAATCCAGTTCGCGCTAACCGTCGGGTTCCATTTCATCTTCGTGCCCCTGACCATCGGCCTGGCCCCCTTCATCGCCATCCTGGAGACCCTCTACGCCCGCACCCTGGACCCGAAGTACAAGCGCCTCTCCAGGTTCTGGGGAAAGCTCTTCGCCATTAACTTCGTCCTCGGCACGGTTACCGGCGTGACCATGGAGTTCCAGTTCGGGACCAACTGGAGCCGGTACGCCGAGTTCATGGGGGACATCTTCGGTTCGCCCCTGGCCTTTGAAGCCCTGACCGCTTTCTTCCTCGAGTCCACCTTCCTCGGCATCTGGCTCTTCGGCTGGAAGAAGCTCTCCCCCAAGATGCAGGCCTTTGCCGCCTGGATGATCGCCCTGGGTACCCATCTCTCCGCGGTCTGGATCATCGTCGCCAACGGCTTCATGCAGAATCCCGTCGGCTACGTGCTCCGCAACAACCGGGCTGAGATGGTGGATTTCCTGGCGGTGCTGACCAACCCCTACGCGTGGCACATGTACGCCCACACCATCCTGGCCTCGTACTGCGTCGGAGCCTTCTTCGTCCTCGGGGTGAGCGCCTACCACCTCCTCCGCCGGCAGCACGTGGACCTGATGCGGACGAGCTTCAAGGGCGGCCTTGCCCTGGCCCTGATCGCGACCGTTGGCGTGGCCATCTCCGGCCACTTCAACGGGCAACTGGTGGCAGCGAAGCAGCCCACCAAGTTCGCCGCGATGGAGGCCCTGTGGGAGACTCAGTCCGGTGCGCCCTTCTACCTCGTGGTGGTGCCGGATGCGGACCAAGAGCGGAACGCGATTCAGGCCTTGCCGGTACCTAAGCTGACGAGCTGGCTGGCCACCGGCGACGCCAACGCCGAGGTGAAGGGGCTCAAGGAGTTTGCGCCCGAGGACCGGCCGCCGGTGGGTCTCGTCTTCTGGAGCTTCCGGCTGATGGTCCTTCTCGGCCTGTACATGCTGGCGATGGCCGTGATCGGCTGGGTCCTGCTGCGCAAGAACCGGCTGGAGCAGAGCACCCGGTACCTCCGGTGGCTTCCTTACTCCATCCCCGTGCCCTACATCGCCATCAACCTGGGTTGGATGGTGGCAGAGGTCGGCCGCCAGCCCTGGACGGTCTACGGGCTGATGCGGACCGTCGACTCCGTCTCGCCGGTCCCCGCCAGCAGCGTGCTCCTCTCCCTGGTGGTCATCACCGTGGTCTACACCCTTCTCATTGGCACCGACATCTACCTGCTGGCTCGGTTTGCCCGGAAAGGGCCGGAGCCGCTGCCGGAACTGGAGCAGTCCGCTGCGGCCCAGCCGGGCGAGGCAGCGGCGGGTGCGTGAGGCGGTCCCCCTCCACCGCCCCCGCCCCGCCGCCCCCCTTCCCGCATGACCCCACACGAGGAGGATTCACCCGCACAAGGAGGCACGGCCATGTCCGAGGTGCTGCTCCCCGCCATCTGGTTCTTCCTCTGGGGCCTCCTGTGGGCGATCTACTTCGCCCTGGACGGCTTTGACCTGGGCGCAGGTATCCTGGCAGGCCTGGCGCGCCGGGACGATGAGCAACTCCTCCTGATCCGCTCTCTCGGCCCGATCTGGGACGGCAACGAGGTTTGGGTCATCACCGCTGGCGGCGTCACCTTCGCCGCGTTCCCCAAGCTCTACGCCACCATGTTCAGCTCCCTCTACCTGCCCCTGATCCTCATCCTGCTGGGGCTGGTCCTCCGGGCGGTGGCCATCGAGTTCTATAACCTGGACGACGCCCCGGGCTGGAAGCGGCTCTGGGCGGGCGTCCTCGCCGGGGCCAGCCTGATGGTGGCCCTGCTCTTTGGCGTCGCCTTCGGCAACATCTTCCAGGGTCTGCCCCTGGACGCCGAGGGCTTCAAGGGGAATCTCCTCACCCTGCTGAATCCCTACGGGCTGCTCACGGGCCTTCTCTTTGTCGTGGCCTTCCTCTACAACGGCGCCGCCTGGCTGGCCCACAAGGCTCGGGACGAGGAGCATCGGCAGCGGGGGCTCGCCCTGGCCCAGCGGCTCTGGCCCTGGTTCTTCGGCGTCGCCGGGCTCTTCCTGATCGCCACCCCCTTTGCGACGCGGCTCGTGGAGAACTACCTGGCCGCTCCGGTCCTCTTCCTCATCCCGCTGGCTGCGGTGGGGCTCATCCTCTGGTCCTTCGCCCAGGTCCGCCGAGGCCAGCCCACAGCAGCCCTGCTCTCCGGCTCCCTGACGGTGCTGCTCACCGTGATGGCAGCCGTCGTCGGCCTCTATCCCAACATGTTCCCCTCGAGCATCGACCCGGCGTACAGCGTGACGGCCTTCAACGCCGCCAGCAGTCCCTACACCCTGCGGCTGATGCTCCTGGTCGCGGCAATCTTCCTGCCCCTGGTGCTGGTCTACCAGGCCTGGGCCTACAAGCTCTTCGGCCGGAGCCGGTCCGGCGTAGAGGTCGGGTACTGAACTGGCTGGCTCCGGGCTCCGGCCGCGCAGCACCCGTCGCCCCGGCCGCGGCGGCCCCGGTCGCGACAGGCCCAGCTGCCAGAGCCCCGGCCGCAGAAGAAAAACGCTGGGACCGCCCCCGGCCCACAGCCGGCGGGCGGTCCCGTTTCGTCTTATTGTCCCAGCCGCTTCCGGAGGGCGGCAACGAACCCTTCCGGATCCGCAGGGCTGAGGCCGTAGGTCACCCGGCCGGCCCGGACCAGGACCAGCGGCTGGGTCCGGGTGGCGTACAG
>JAKKUO010000088.1 GCA_021890795.1 Bacillota bacterium
ACAAATTGAGGCCCCGGCTCCGCCGGGGCCTCTGGTCGCGCCGGTCCCCAGCCCCGGTACCCGGTACCAGGCCCTCAGGAGCCAAAGGGCCGGCGCCCTTGCTGCAGCAAGGTCAGCGCCCAGGTCACCCCGAAGGCCAGGGCCATCAGGATGAAACTGAGGGCGAGGGCCACATCGAAGTTCCCCTTGGAGACCTCCAGCACCGTGGCGGTAGTCAGCACCCGGGTGTAGCCCTGGATGTTGCCACCCACCATCATTGAAGCCCCCACCTCGGAGACCACCCCGCCGAACCCGGCGATGACCGCCGCCAGCAGGGAGAGCCGGGCCTCCCGGATCAGGAGCAGGATTAGTTGCCACCGGGAGGCCCCCAGGGCCAGGAGCTGGAGGGAGAGCCGGCGGTCGAGCTGCTGGATCCCCGCCAGGGTGAAGCCCATGACGATGGGGGTGGCAATGAGTGCCTGGGCGATGACCATCGCGGTGGGGGTGTACATCAGCCCCAGGTGGCCCAGAGGGCCGGAACGCCAGAGGAGGAGGCTCACCCAGAGCCCTGCCACCACCGGCGGCATCCCCATGCCCGTATTGATGAGGCTGACGACGAGGTTCCGGCCGGGGAAGCGGGAGAGGGCGAGGATCGCCCCGACGGGTACGCCGATGAGGACGCTCAGCAAGGTGGCGGTTCCCGACACCCGGAGGGTGAGCCAGGTCACCCGCCAGAGTTCCGGGTCCCCCCGGAGGAGCATCGCCACGGCCTCCCTGAGGCCCGACCAGATGAGGTCCACGGAACCCCCTCCCTCCTGCTGGAGCCGGACCACGGCCTGCTGGAGCCTGGCCCGGGTCAGGCGGAGCCTGGCCCCGGGGCTTCGTTCGCCAGCGCCGCCGTGCCCGGGTTCATCCTCCGGGCAGCCGTGCTCAGCCTTCGAGGCCGAGGTCCTTGAGGGTCTTGCCGGCATCGGGGAAGAAGAGGGGCTGGCCGTACTTGTCCACCCCGAACTCGCCGATCAGCTTCTGCCCCTCGGGAGAGACCATGAACTCCACAAAGGCCCGGGCCCCCTCCGCGTTCACCCGGGGGAAGCGCTCCGGGTTCACCTGCATCACGTGGTAGACGTTGAGGAGCCCCGGCTCCCCCTCGAGGAGGATCTCCAGGTTGAGGTTCGGCCGCAGAGAGAGGTACGTGGCCCGATCCGTCAGGGTGTAGCCGCCCTTCTCCGAGGCGATCCGGAGGGTCTGGCCCATCCCCGAGCCGGAGGAGTGGTACCAGGGCTTCCCCTCGGGGTCGATGCCCGCCTGTTGCCAGATGGCCTGCTCCTTCTTGTGGGTGCCCGACTCATCCCCTCGGGAGACGAAGAGGGCCCCCTGCTCGGCGATGCGCCGGAAGGCTGCGGCCGACTCCTTCAGCCCCCGGACCCCCGCGGGATCCTCCGGCGGCCCCACGAGGACAAAGTCGTTGTGCATCACCAACTGGTAGTTCACCACGGCGCCGCTCTCCACCAGTTTCTTCTCGCTCTCCGGGGCGTGGGTGAGGAGTACGTCCGCCTCCCCCCGCTCCCCCAGGGCCAGGGCCTGCCCGGTCCCCACCGCTACGGGCTTGACCCGGTACCCGGTCTTCTGCTCGAAGATCGGGATCAGCACGTCCAGCAGGCCGCTGTCCTGGGTGCTGGTCGTGGTGGCCAGGATCACCCACTGGTTCTGCCCGCCGGTCCGGTCTTCCTCGCCGTTGGAGCCGGCGTCCTCGCCTGCTGGAACGCTGCCGCCCCCGGCGGCGGTATCGCTCTCACCCCTGCCGCAACCCACCAGGCCAACCAGCGCCCCGGCGAGCACCAGGGCCAAGCCAAGCCGCAACCAGCGTCCCATCCGCACCATGGTTCCCTTCGTCCTCCCCTGTCCGCGGATCCTTCTCTTCCCGGGCCCGGGCCGCCCCCAGCCTTGAGCCGGAAGCCGCCCGCCTTGACGACCCGCCCGGACCCGGCCGTTGTGATCCATTATACCGTACCGATCCAGTTTATGGGCGGGCGTTATGTATCGATATGCATAACGATCGCACCAGAAAACCTGCGGCCGGGAAACCTTCGGGGGAGGGGCGCCGACCCGCCCCCTCCCCGGCGCCGCCGGCGCCGGGCTCTGCCCCCGGGTTGCCCGGGGTGGGCGCCGGGCTCAGCCCCCGGGTTGCCCGGAGCCGGCACCGGTACCGGCGTCGGCCCCCGGACCGCTCCGCACCGGCGCCGGAGCATCCGCCTCGCCACCGGCCACCGGGTAGAAGAGCGGCACCCCGCCGGGGCGGAACCCGGCGATGATCCCCTGCCCCTCGGGGCCGGTGGCCCAGCGGCAGAAACGGAGGGCCTTTTCCTCCTGGACCCCGGGCACCCGGTCCGCCCGCAGGGGAATCAGGGAGAAGAGGTTCCGGAGCAGCGGGTCCCCCTCCAGGATGAGGGCGAGAGAGATCTCCGGCCGCAGGGAGAGGTAGGTGGCCCGGTCCACCAGCACGTAGGCCTGCCGTCGGGCCGCATACCGCAGGGTCGCGGCGCTCCCCAGGGCGCCGCCGGCGTAGACCTCGTACCAGGGCGGGGCCGGGGTCACCCCGGCCGCCGCCCAGAGGGCCTGTTCCTTCAGGTGGGTCCCGGACCGATCCCCCCGGCTGACGAAGGGGGTGCCGGCGGCGGCGATGGCCCGAAAGGCCGGAAGAATGCCCCCGGCCCCCCGCACCCCCGCCGGATCCGCCGCCGGACCCAGAAGGACAAAGTCGTTGTACATGAGGGGATAGCGGGC
Source organism: Bacillota bacterium (assembly GCA_021890795.1). Classification (GTDB taxonomy): domain Bacteria; phylum Bacillota; class Sulfobacillia; order Symbiobacteriales; family ZC4RG38; genus ZC4RG38. The sequence continues at coordinate 2,764 of JAKKUO010000088.1, forward strand.
GATGCCGTAGCCGGCGCGGACAAAGGCCTCCTCCGCCTCCGGAGCGTGGGTCAGCAGCACATCGGCCCGCCCCTGGCGGCCCAGCTCCAGGGCCTGGCCGGAGCCGGCCGCGATGGGGCGGACGGGGATACCGGTGCGGTGGAGGAAGGCCTCCGCCAGCGCCCCTACCAGCCCCACCTCCACCGGGCCGATGGTGGCGGCCAGGAGGAGGGGAGCAGGCTCCGGCGCCACCCCCGGGTCCCGGGCCGGCTCCCCTGCCGGCCCCCCGGGAACCCCGGCGCCCTGGGCCTCCCCGCCGGGTGCCGGCTCCCCCGCCGGTCCCGCCGCGCCTTGCAGGCGGGCCAGCAGGTGGGGAAAGTACCGGCCCACGGCCCCGGCGGCCTCCGCCTGAAGCCGCCGGTAACCCGCCAAAAGCTCCTCCCCGAGGGGGGTGAGCCGGGCGCCGCCGCCGGCCGGCCCCCCGGCCTGCCGCTCCACCAGGGCGACCCCCAGTTCCGCCTCGGCCCGTCTGAGGAGCGCCCAGGCGGACCGGTAGGGCATCCCCAGCCGCCGGCAGGCGGCGCTCAGGGACCCCTCCTGGGCTACCGCTGCCAGGAGCCGGCAGAGGGCGTCCCCGTCCACCTCACCCCCTACCTGCAGGCCGATGCGCACCGGCCGCCGGTCCATCGCCTCACCCCCCTCGCCCCCGGTGGAATCCGAATCGGTGGGCCCCGGCTGTCGCCGGCGACCCCCGGGCCACCGCCCCGGATCCCGACTGGGTAGCCAGCCGCAACCTTATTCGGCCACCCGCAGCACGATCTTCCCTCGCATACCGCCCTGCTCGATCTGCCGGTGGGCGTCGGCCACCTGCTCCAGGTCCATCACCCCGTGGATCAGGGGCCGGATCTCGCCCCGTTCGATCAGCTCCCGGAGCGCGTCCAGCTTGTAGCGGGCCCGCTCCAGGAACATGAAGTGGACGGTCACGTTCTTGACGAAGGCCGGGGAGAGATCGGCGTTGGCGTTGACAATCGCCACCACCCGGCCGTGGGGCCGGACCACCTGGAGGGTGCGGCCCAGGACCTCCCCGCCGACGGTGTCCAGGGCCACGTCGACCCCCTCACCGCCGGTCTCCTCCCGGATCACCCGGACGAAGTCCTCCTTCTGGTAATCGATCACCCGATGGGCGCCGAGGGAGCGGACCACCTCCACCGCCTCCCCCCGGGCGGTGGCAAAGACGTAGGCGCCCGCGGCCCGGGCGATCTGGACCGCGAAGGAACCGACACCCCCCGCAGCGCCGTGGATCAGCACCCGCTCCCCCACCCTGAGGCCGGCCCGGGTGATGAGGGCATCCCAGGCGGTGCCGCCGGCCAGGGGCACCGCGGCAGCCTCCAGGTGGGAGAGGTTCCGGGGCTTGCGGGCCACGATGCTCTCCCGGGCCACGTGGTACTCAGCGTAGCTGCCGGGGGCGCCCCCGAAGATCTCCGGGGTGTAGTAGACCTCGTCCCCGGGCCGGAAGTCCCGCACCCCGGGGCCGACGGCTACCACCACGCCGGAGACGTCGTAACCGATGATCGCCGGGGGCTGCACCCCCGCCCAGGCACCGCCCCGCCGGATCTTGTAGTCCACCGGGTTGACCGAGGTGGCGTGGACCCGGACCAGCACCTCGTTGGGTCCGGGCTGGGGTACCGGCACCTGCCGGGCCTCGAAGACCTCCGGGCCGCCGAAGGCCCGGATGACCATCGCACGCATGGTCTCCGACATGGTTCTCCCTCCCCAGGCTCGGCTCTTTCCGGAACCAACGTCCGTTGCACAGGAACACAGCGCCCGTCGCGCCAGGACACTTTTATTCTGTCATCCGCCAAAGGGATTTCGACAAGGGGCGGCCCCTCCCTTCGCACCCCTCCCTGCGCGGAAGGGGGCGGGCCTTAACCGGCCCGCCCCGCCTCGACCTGCGGCTGTGCCGTCTCGAACTGCTCCTCCTCGGTGGAGCCCCGGAGGGCCAGGGTGGAAGCCTGGCCGCCGGTGATCACCTGGGCCACCTGGTCGAAGTAGCCGGCCCCCACCTCCCGCTGGTGCCGGGTGGCGGTGTAGCCCTGGGCCTCCAGTTCGAACTCCCGCTGCTGCAGCCGGACGTAGGCGGTCATGCCCTCGGCCGCATAGCCCTTGGCCAGTTCGAACATGGAGGCGTTCAGCGCGTGGAAGCCGGCCAGGGTGATGAACTGGAACTTGTAGCCCATGGCCGCCAGCTCCCGCTGGAACTTGGCGATGGTCTCGTCGTCCAGGTGCCGCTTCCAGTTGAAGGAGGGGGAGCAGTTGTAAGCCAGGAGCTTGCCCGGGAACTCCCGGTGGATCGCCTCGGCGAACTTCCGGGCCTCCTCCAGGTCCGGCCGGGAGGTCTCGAACCACAGGAGGTCCGCATAGGGGGCGTAGGCCAGGGCCCGCTGGATCGCCGCCTCGATCCCCGGCCGCACCACAAAGTACCCCTCGGGGGTCCGCTCGCCGGTGCACGATGCCCGGTCCCGGGGGTCGATGTCGCTGGTGAGGAGGGTGGCCCCCAGGGCGTCGGTCCGGGCGATGATCAGGGTGGGCACCCCCATCACGTCCGCCGCCAGCCGGGCGGCGGTGAGGGTCCGGATGTGCTGGGAGGTGGGCACCAGCACCTTGCCCCCCATGTGGCCGCACTTCTTCTCCGCGGCCAGCTGGTCCTCGAAGTGGACCGCTGCGGCGCCGGCCTCGATCATCGCCTTCATCAGCTCAAAGACGTTGAGAGGCCCGCCGAAGCCCGCCTCCGCGTCGGCGACGATGGGCACGAACCAGTCGATGTCGGCCCGCCCCTCGGCCCAGTGGATCTGGTCCGCCCGCATCAGGGCGTTGTTGAGCCGCCGCACCAGGGCGGGGACGCTGTTGGCCGGGTAGAGGCTCTGGTCGGGGTAGGTCTGGCCGGCCAGGTTGGCGTCCGCGGCCACCTGCCAGCCGCTCAGGTAGATGGCCTTCAGCCCGGCCTTCACCATCTGCACCGCCTGGCCGCCGGTCAGCGCTCCCAGGGCCGGGACGTAGTCTTCGGTGTTCAGGAGGTGCCAGAGCCGCTCCGCGCCCCGCCGGGCGAGGGTGTACTCCACCTGCAGCGACCCCCGCAGCCGGACCACATCCTCGGCGCTGTAGTCCCGCCGGATCCCCCGCCAGCGGGGGTTGGTCTCCCACTCCTCCCGGAGCCGCTCGGCCTCCTGACGGATGATGGCTTCGTAGCGCTCACGGTCCACGGCCGATCTCCTCCCTTGCGGAT
>JAKKUO010000046.1 GCA_021890795.1 Bacillota bacterium
GCCTCCTCGTCGCCGGCGGTCTGCTCGTCCTCAGCAGGCTCCTCGTCCTCGGTAGCCTCCTCGTCGTCCACGGCTTCCTCTTCCCCCGTGGCCTCTTCGCCCTCGGTGACCTCGTCGTCGACTGCGCCGCCGATGACGATCACTGCACCGGTCTCGGGATCGTAGTCCACCAGCGCCCCGAGAGCCTCAGCCACGAAGCGGAGCGGGACGTAGGTGCTGCCCCCCACCACGTCAGCCGGAACCTCCAGCACCGCCGGCTGGCCGTTGACCAGTGCGGTGTTGGAGCCGACGGTCAACTGCACCGTGGTGTTGCCCAGCACCATGATCACGGTCCGGGACTCCGGGCGCCAGTCCACGGTGGCGCCGAGCAGCTCCGCCAGGCGGCGGAAGGGCACCAGGGTCCGGCCGCCCCGGACCAGCGGGGTGAAGTTCACCCGGTGGCCGTTGACGAAGACCAGGTAGGTTCCCTTCTCCCCTTGGGCCCGGAGCCGGCGGGCTTCCTCCCGCATCCGGAGGCGCATCTCCTCCCGGCGCTGCTGCACCAGCCGTTGCCGCTCAGCCAGCGCTTCACGGCGCTCCTCTGCCCGATCCCGAATCTCCTCCCGGCGGTCGGTGCCATCCTCCGCACGATCCCGGATGTCCTCCCGGCGGTCGAACCGATCCTCCGCCCGGTCCCGGGCGTCCTCCCGGCGGTCAAGCCGGTCCTCTATCCGGTCCCGGACGTCCTCCCGACGGTCAAGCCGGTCCTCCACCCGGTCCCGGACCTCCTCCCGGCGGTCCGGCTGGCCGAACCCCCGACCGGGAGGCACCTGCCCCTGGCGTCCCTGAGTTGCCCGGGGCACGTCGGCCGCCGCCGGCGCCGCCAGGGCCGGCCCACCGGCGGAAAATACGACGGTCAGCGCCGTCAGTAGCGCCATGGTTCGCTGCAGCGTCGTCATTCCACGTCTCCTCCCTTCGCGGGGGACAAGGCCTGGCATCGGTTTCCGTAGGCAAGATTCACAGGGAGTCGTGGCCTTTGTGGGGGTTCTCCCCCCGTGGGGATCACCCCCGGTCCGAAGCCTGCCATGACCGGTGGTTCCTGGCTGATATGGATATTTCGCTACAAGAACTGACATTTCCTCCCTCTGCGCACGGCCCCAGCCCCACACCTGCCGTTCTGCCCGGCACCTGCCGTCCTGAGGTTCGCTGATGGCAAGCGCACAAACCATTGCTATCAGAATCGATCGTCATTCACGAACGGTCTTGCCGGCTGCTGCATCTACATCAACGAGACCATTACGACCAGGAGGTGTGCCGGTGGACGGACTGTGGCTCACGGTGGTCACCCCGCTGATCCTCCTGCTGGTCCTGTTCCTGGCTCTGGCCAGGGTCGCCAGCTGGTACAAGCGGGTGCCGCCCAACAAGTTCATGATCGTCTTCGGCAAGGGGCAGCGGGGCACGGGCGGCGGCGAGATCGTCACCAGCGGCGGCCGGATCGTCTGGCCGATCATCAACGAAGCCGCCTTCATGGAATTCAAGCTCTACAACCTGCCGGTGCGGGTGGAGCGGGTGCCCACCAAGAACCTGGTGCCCCTCACCGTCGACGCGGTGGTCCAGGTGCGGATCAAGAACGAGGAGTCCGCCATGCGGGCGGCGGCCAACCTCTTCCTGGGCCGGGAGGACGAGATCGCCAGCACGGTCCAGCAGGTCCTGGAGGGCAAGCTCCGGGAGATCCTGGCCACCATGGACGTGGAGGAGGTCAACCAGAACCGGGAACTCTTCGCCAGCCAGGTCCAGGAGGTGGCGGTCCAGGCCCTGGCCCCCATGGGGCTGGGGATCGTCAACTTCTCCATCCGGGAGATCGTCGACCACGACCACTACCTGGAGAACCTCGCCGCCCGGCGGGTGGCGGAGGTGAACCGGGATGCGCAGATCGCCCAGGCGGAGGCGGCCAAGGAGGCAGCGGTGAAATCCGCCCTGGCCCAGCAGGAGGCGGAGGTCGCCAAGGCTCTGGCCGAGTCCCGGATCGCCGAAGCCCAGAAGGAACGGGACATCAAGGCCGCGGCCTTCAAGCGGGAGACGGAGGTCGCCCGGGCCGAGGCGGAGATCGCCTACTCCCAGCGGCAGGCGGTGCTGGAGCAGGACCTGGCCCGGGAGAAGAAGAAGGTCGAGCTGGTCGAGACCGAGGCGGACATCCAGATCGCCGCCCGGCGGGTGGAGGCCCAGGAGCGGCTCCTGGAGGCGGAGGTCCGCAAGCCCGCAGAGGCCCGGCGGTACCAGACGGAGCAGGAGGCCGAGGCGGCCAAGTACGCCACCATCGCCCGGGCCCAGGCGGAGAAGGAGCAGGAGATCGCCCGGGCCGAGGCCCACGCCATCGCGATGGAGCGGAAAGGAAAGGCCGAAGCCGAGGCCCTCCGGGCGACGCAGCTTGCGGAGGCGGAGGTCCAGAAGGCCAGGATGCTGGCGGAGGCCGAGGGCATCCGGGCCAAGCTCCTGGCCGAGGCGGAGGGGATCCGGGCCAAGGGCCTGGCGGAGGCAGAAGCCCTGCGGATGGCGGGCCTGGCGAAAGCCGAGGCTCTGGAGAAGGAGGCCGAGGCCCTGGCCAAGATGAACGAGGCGGGCAAGCTCCAGATGGTGGTGAACGTCCTGCCCGAGGTGGCCCGGGCCCTGGCGGAGCCTCTCTCCCGGGTGGAGCGGATCGTGCTCATCAGCGGCGGGGACGGCAAGGGGGGCGTAGGCATCGGCGCCCTCTTCGGCGAGGTGGCCCGGATGCTCCCCCAGATCCAGGAGACCCTCAAGGCCACCACCGGGGTGGACCTCCTGGGGACCCTGGAGCAGAGGCTGCAGGTAGTCCGGGAAGGGCCGGCCCCGGCGGAGAGCGGCACTCCGGTACCGGCGTCGTTCGGCGCCCCAGAGGGTGGGGACGGCGACGCTCCGGCCCTGGCAGAGGGCGGCGCCCCAGGGCGCGGGGGCAGCGCCCTGGCGCCGGCGGAGACCCCGGCCCGGGAGGAGGCGTGACCCATGGCCCCGGCCCTCTGGGTCTACATCCCGGCCATGGTCCTGGGCCTCGGCTGGCTGCTCCTGCAGAACTTCGCCGACGCTGACGGCGACCACCATCCCGGTGCCGACCACCATCCCGATGCCGGCGACCACCCTGAGGCGGGGCACGGAGGCACCTACATCTCGCCCCTCAAACCCGTGGTCCTCGCCACGACCCTGGCGATCTTCGGCGCCAGCGGGAGCCTCCTCACCTGGGCCGGGGCGCTCCAGCCGGTGCTGGTGGCCCTGGTCGCGGTGGTCCTGGCCCTGCTGGCGGGCTGGCTGGTCTTTCGGGTCCTGGTCTTCCTCGCCCGGGCTCAGTCCAGCGCCACTGAGGCCGCGGCGGAGTTCGTGGGTCTCGAGGGGGAACTGACCGTCGGCTGTTCGGACCGGAGCCTGGGCGAGGTGGTCTTTGACACGGGCCGATCGATCCAGCAGTTCAGTGCCAGGCCCTACCGCCCCGGGGAGACCCTGCCCCGGGGGACGCGGGTGGTAATCCGACGGATCGCGGGAAACGTCGCGTACGTGGAGCGGCGGTGACCGGCGGCTCCCAGCCGCCGGTTGACGCTTCCCTCCCCTGCCGATACAATTGAATCGTAACTTTACGAATTAGGATGGTGCCCCTGTTGAGCCTGGATGCCATCGTTGCAGCGGTAAAGGCCCGGGGCCTCAAGATCACCCCCCAGCGGCTGGAGATCCTCCGGGTCCTGGCCGCGGCGGAGGAGCCCCTCACAGCGCAGGAGATCCTGCGGGCCGTCCGGGCCACCCAGCCCCAGGTAAGCCTGGACACCATCTACCGGAACCTGGCCCTGCTCACCGAACAGGGACTGATCGGCCAGGTCAACCTGCAGAACCGGGAGAGCGCCCGGTACGAGCTGCAGTCCGAAGGCCGGCACCACCACCACATGGTCTGCCTGGGCTGCGGCAAGAGCTTCTGCGTGGAACTCTGCCCCTCGGCCCTGACCACCGTCCGGCCCCGGGAGGACCCGGGCTTCAAGGTGGTCGGGCACGCCTTTGAGGTCTACGGCTACTGCAGCAACTGCCAGTAACGGAGGTCGCCGTGGTGAACTTTCTGGTGATCGATCCCGTCGCGGTGCACTTGGGACCTCTAGAGATCCGCTGGTACGGGATCATCGTGGTCAGCGCCATCCTCGCCGCCGTCGGGCTGGCCAGCCGGCTCGCCGCCCGCCGGGGGCTCGACCCGGAGTTCGTGCCGGACCTGGCCCTGTGGGCGGTACCGGCGGGGGTAATCGGCGCCCGGCTGTACGAGGTCTTCGTCCTGCAGTGGCCGTACTATCGCGCACACCTATGGGAGATCCCCATGATCTGGCACGGCGGCCTGGCGATCCACGGCGGGGTCCTGGGGGGCGTCCTGGTGGGCCTCTGGTACGCCCGGCGCCGGGGGCAGCCCTTCCTGCCCTGGGCGGACGTCGCGGCGCCGGGGCTGCTGCTCGCCCAGGCCATCGGCCGGTGGGGCAACTTTTTCAACCAGGAGGCCTACGGCGTCGCCACCACCCCGGAGTTCATGAGCCGGTTCCCCGCCTGGTTCCGGGAGCAGATGTTCATCGACGGCGCCTACCGGCACCCGACCTTCCTCTACGAAAGCCTCTGGAACCTTTTGGGCGCCGGGCTCCTGCTCCTCTTCTTCCGGAGACGGCCGCCGGCGGGAAGCGTCTTCTTCGCCTACCTGGTGGTCTACAACGTCGGCCGGTTCCTCATCGAAGGGATCCGGATGGACAGCACTTTCTTCGCCGGGGGCCTCCGGGTCGCCCAGGTGGTGGCCGCGGCCCTGGTCCTCCTCGGGCTGGCGGGCCTCATCTGGCGCCGGGGCTGGACCCGGGAGCAGCCGGAAGGGTAGCGGCCGGGGGCTGAACCCGGCAGCGGCCTGAGCAGCCGGAAGGGTAACGAAGAGTAGCGAGAAGGGTAACGAACAGACAGCGGCTCCCACCCGCAAAGGCGGGTGGGAGCCGCTTTTATCCTGCGCCGCGCTCCTTTTCCTGCGCCGGCTCTTGCGCCGGCTTCCTTTCTCTTGCGCCGGCCTCCCTCAAAACCCTGTCTCCGTCCCCACCGGCGGCCGGGGCGCCGGGGCGGGGGTCTCGCCACCGAAGAGAAGCCGCAGGTGCTGGACCTTCTGCCAGGCCAGCTCCTCCACCCGGGCGATGTAGGTCCCCGGGTGGCTCGGGTTCTCGGGGGCCTTCAGCAGCCAGTTGGCCGGGGCGTAGAACCACGCGGAGGTAGCCCCGGCCCCCAGGCCGATGACCGTTTGCCGGCGCTCCATCATCTGGATGTTGTAGATGCTCTCGGTGCCGGGGCGGGCGTAGCCCACGTTCTCCAGGCTTCCCACCATGTACTTCTGCCGGTAGAGGTAGTAGGGGTGCTGCCCCAGGCTCCGGGCGGTGGCCGCGGCCTCTGCCACCAGAGCCTCCGCCTCCTGGGGGGTGAGGCGCCGGAGCACCTCGGGCCCGGCCCCTTCCCCGTGGAGCCGGGAGCCGCGCTTGACCGCCAGGGTGTGGACCGTCAGGTTGTCCGGCGCCAGCCGGCGCATGTCCGCCAGGGTCTGGGCCACCTCCGCCGGCCCCTCGCCGGGCAGACCGATGATGATGTCGCAGTTGACCACAAAGGGGTGGGGGTGCCGGCGGACCAGGTCGTAGGCCCGGTAGAACTTCTCCACCGTGTGGATCCGCCCCAGGTGGCGCAGGGTCGCCTGGACGGTAGTCTGGGGGTTGACGCTCACCCGGGTGACCCCGTGGGCCGCCATCGCGTCGAGCTTGAACCGGTTGAAGGTCTCCGGCCGCCCCCCCTCGACGGTGTACTCCCGGGGCCGCTGCCCCCGGAGGAGGGCCCGGTCGATCTGCTCCAGCAGCCCGGCGAAGTCCCGGTCCGGCGGGCTGGTGGGGGTGCCGCCCCCCAGGTAGAGGCTCTCGATCCGGAGGCCCAGCTCCGCCACCGCGGCGCCGATGATCTCCAGCTCCCGGTGGAGGGCGGCGAGGAAGTGGGGCAGCTCCCCCCGGTGCTCCTGGAGGGGGTAGATGGAGAAGGAGCAGAAAGAGCAGATGGTGGGGCAATAAGGGATGCCGATGTAGACCGAGATCGCCCGGGGGTCGTACCGCTCCGGATCCCCGGCCCCGTGGCGGAGGAAGGGTCGCTGCCGGGCCGCCACCTCTGTCACCAGGTCGATCTTGTCCGGCCGCACCCGGTACTCCTCGGCCAGGTACCGGCGTACCTCCTCCATGGGGAGCCCCCGGTCCAGGAGGTCGTGGACCAGCTTGGTGGGCCGCACCCCGGTGAGGATGCCCCACCCCGGGGCGATCCCCGTCAGGCCCCCGAGGACTGCCAGCATCAGCCGCCGGGCAGCCCGGCGGAGCCGGTGGTCGTACTGCCGGGGGCTCCAGTCGGGCTGCCCGGCGACCATCTCTTCCTGTGCCTCCCGGCGGCCGTCGGGAGCCGCGGCCTCCACCCGCACCCGCCAGCGGATCGGCCGGGGCTCGGCCGCCGTCCCGGGCATCTCATCGGGCCCTGCATCCGCGGGCAGGGCCGTCACCGTCACCTGCCAGGCCGGGCCGGAGGCGGCAGCCGAGGCGGCGGCGTCCGCGGGGGCGTCGGGCAGGTCGATGGCCAGCTCGCCGCCGGGGAAGAAGACCTGCCCCAGCTGCTGCAGATCCGGGGCGAAGATCGGGCTGTTGGCCTGGAGCCTTGCAACCACGGGCATGGGCAACCCTCCACGCGCCTCTAGCCCTGCCGCGCCCCAGGCGGCAGGGCGGGATGCCGCCAGCCGTCGCGCCCGGGCGGTCAGCCCCGGGGCGCCCGGGCCGGCGCCTGGATCGCACGGTCAGAGGATCTTACAGATCGGTCCGGGCCCGTTCAAGGAGGTTCGCCAGGGTCTGCAGCTCTTCATCGCTCAGGGGGGCGAAAACCTCCTGGAGCACCCGACGCCGCTCCTCCTCCGCGGCCCGGGCTGCCTGACGGCCGGCCTCGGTCAGCCGCACCCAGACCACCCGGCGGTCGGCCTGGTCCCGTTCCCGCTCCACCAGCTGGTTCCGGGCCATCCGGTCCACCAGCCCGGTGGCGGCGCTGAGGGTCACCCCCAGGGTGGCGGCCACCTCGGAGATCTGCAAGGGGGACTCCTCGAGGGCCCGCAGGACCGCCCGCTGGCTCGGGGAGATCCCCGTCGCGCCGGCGTCCCGGGTCCGGATCAGCCTGAACAGCCGGGCCAGGCTCCGGTCAAGGCGCTCCAGTTCCTGCTCCCGGGTCGTGGGCTTGGTGGCCATCAGGATCCCCCCTCCTGGCAACGCTGCGACGCTTAGCCGCTGTGTCCGCCTGCAAACGGGTTGTACTCCTGTTCGTCGGCGACGGTGGTGGTCGGCCCGTGGCCGGGGTAGACCACCGTCTCCCCGGGCAGGGAGAAGATCCGCTCCCGGATCGACCGGAGGAGGAGCGGCAAATTCCCCCCTGGTAGATCCGTTCGCCCGATGCTGCCGGCAAACAGGGCGTCCCCGGAAAGCAGGTGTCCGGGAGTGTAGAAGGAGATGCTCCCCGGGGTGTGGCCGGGGGTGTGGAGCACCCTCAGCCGCAGCCGGCCCACCGTCACCTCCTCGCCGTCCCTGACCAGCCGGTCGGGCTGGATGGGCGGCAGGGGGTCTCCCCAGAGGGCGGAGAGGTTGAGCTCCGGCTGCTGCAGGTAGGGCACCTCGTCGGGGTGGCAGAGGACGGGGGCACCGGCCCACTCCCGCACCCATTCCACCCCGGCGATGTGGTCCAGGTGGCCGTGGGTCAGGAGGATCCACTCCACTTGCAGCCCTTCGGACCGGACCACCGACCGGATCCACGGATCCGGCTGGCCGGGGTCCACCACCGCCGCCCGACGGGTCTCTGGGCAGGCGATGATGTAGCAGTTGGTCCCAAACTCCCCCAGGGCCCGGGACCAGAGGAGCATACCATCACCTTCTAACTCATGGGATTACAAGAATTCTCGCCTCGGCGCGTCAGTTCCTGCTGTCATGGGGCCGCATCGCCCCGGCGGGGGCTTTCCACGAGGACGGTCACCGGGCCGTCGTTCACCAGCTCTACCTCCATGTGGGCCTGGAACCGGCCAGTGGCCACCGGCACCCCCAGGGACCGGAGTTCGGCGCAGAACCGCTCGTACAGGGGCTCGGCCACCTCCGGCCGAGCCGCCTGCTCAAAGCTCGGCCGGCGGCCCCGGCGGGTGTCGGCGTAGAGGGTGAACTGGCTGACCACCAGCGCTGCCCCGCCCACCTCCAGGAGGGAGCGGTTCATCTTGCCGGCCTCGTCCTCCCAGATCCGCAGGTGGGCGACCTTCTCTGCCAGGTACCGGGCATCCTCCGGGGTATCGTCCCGGGCCACCCCCAGGAGGACCACGTATCCCCGGCCGATCTCCCCGACCACCTCGCCGCCCACCGTCACCCGGCCCCGGGAAACCCGCTGCACCAGCGCCCGCATCAGCCGCTGACACTCCTTCGGGCTCTGCTTTGCCTGACTACCCGCCGCACATCCAGCACGTCCGGGACCCGGCGGAGCTTCTGGAGGACGTACTGCAACTGGTTCAGGTCCCGGATCTCCAGCACCATGTCGATGATCGCCGTGCCGTCCCGGTTGCCCCGGGAGAAGGAGTTGAGGACGTTGATCCGGCTGTCGGCGACGACGCCGGCCACGTCGGCCAGAAGGCCCGCCCGGTCCACCCCGACGATCTGGATCTCCACCGGGTGGGCGGCGCTGTACCCTTCCTCCCAGCTACACTCGATCAGCCGGTCCGACTCTTTGGCCATGTGAGCCATATTGGGGCAGTCCAGCCGGTGGACAGCCACGCCCCGCCCCCGGGTGACATAGCCGATGATCGGGTCGCCGGGCACCGGGCTACAGCACCGGCTGAACCGGACCAGCACCCCGTCGACCCCCTTGACCCGGATCCCGCTGGAGACCCGCCGGTACCCTTCCCAGTCCTTCCGTTCGGTCACCACAGGAGTCCCTTGGGCCCCCGGGGTCCCGGTGGCCTCGCCGGCCTCGGCACGCTTGCGGGCCTGCTCCCGCTCGTAGAGGTCGTGGAGCCGGGCCGCCACCGAGGAGGCGGAGAGGGTGCCGATGCCGATGGCGACGTACAGCTCTTCCTCCGAGGCGAGGTTGTGCTTCCGGCAGATCTCTTCCAGCCACTCGGACCGGCAGAGCTGGTGCACCTCGTGGCCGAGCCGGCGGATCTCCCGCTCCAGGGCCTCCTTGCCCCGGGCCAGGTTCTCCTCCCGGCGCTCCTTCTTGAAGAACTGCCGGATCTTGTTCTTGGCGGTGGAGGTCTTGACGATCTTCAGCCAGTCCAGGCTGGGTCCCGGGCTGTTCTTAGAGGTAAGGATCTCTACGATGTCCCCGTTCTTCAGGGGCGAGTCCAGGGGGACGATCTTGCCGTTGACCTTGGCCCCGACGCACCGGTGGCCGATCTCCGTGTGGATGGAGTAGGCGAAGTCGATGGGGGTGGCCCCGGCGGGCAGGTCCACCACCCGTCCCTTGGGGGTGAAGACGAAGACCTGGTCCGCGAAGATGTCCACCTTGACGGCCTCGATGAAGTCCCGGGCCTCCCGCATCTCCTGGTGCCATTCCAGGAGGCTCCGGAGCCAGGAGAGCTTCTGGTCGAAGTCCTTGTCGGTCTTCCCTTCCTTGTACCGCCAGTGGGCCGCGACGCCGTACTCCGCGGTTCGGTGCATCTCCCAGGTGCGGATCTGGATCTCGAAGGGCTCCCCGTGGGGCCCCACCACTGTAGTGTGCAGCGACTGGTAGAGGTTGGCCTTGGGGGTGGCGATATAGTCCTTGAAGCGGCCGGGAAGGGGCCGCCAGTAGGAGTGGATCACCCCCAGGGCGCCGTAGCAGTCCTTCACCTCGTCGACGATCACCCGGACGGCGATGAGGTCGTAGATCTCGGTGATATCCTTGCCCTGCTGGTACATCTTCCGGTAGATGCTGTACAGGTGCTTGGGCCGCCCGGAGATGTCGGCCTTGATCCCGACCTCTGCCAGCCGCTGGCCGATCTGCTCCATCAGCTCCCGGGTGATGCTCTCCCGCTCCGCCCGCTTCCGAGCCACCAGCTGCGCGACGTGCCGGTACTTCTCCGGCTCGAGGTACCGGAAGGCCAGGTCCTCCAGCTCCCACTTGATGTCCGCCATCCCCAGCCGGTGGGCCAGGGGCGCGTAGATCTCCAGGGTCTCCTGGGCCTTGCGCCGCTGGGTCTCCGGCGGCCAGGCCCAGGCGGTCCGCATGTTGTGGAGCCGGTCCGCCAGTTTGATCAGGATGACCCGGAGGTCCTTGGCCATGGCCAGGAACATCTTCCGGAGGTTCTCGGACTGGGCCTCTTCCTTCGAGGTGAAGTCCAGCTTCTCCAGTTTGGTGACCCCGTCTACCAGGGAGGCCACTTCCTTGCCGAACTTCTCCTCGATCTGCTGCAGGCTGACGCCGCAGTCCTCACAGACGTCGTGAAGCAGTGCGGCGGCGATGGTGGCCGGGTCCATCTGGAGCTTCGCCAGGATGCCGGCCACCTCCAGCGGGTGCTGGATGTACGCGTCCCCGGATTTTCGGAACTGACCCGCGTGGGCCTGGTCAGCCAGGGCAAAGGCCTCATCCACCAGGGTCAGATCCGCATCCGGCAGGTACCGCCGGATCAGTTGTTTCAATGTCTCCAGGTCCACGGGCTCACCCCCTCTGCGGGGACGGTACGGCGACCCCGGCCCCTCCGAATTCCGGGAAAGGGCCGGGGCAGGGCCGGTGGCCATCTCTTCCCGAGTGTACCTTCCCTAGTACTGGATCAGCGAGTGGACGTCATAGCCGGCCAGGCGCTGCCGGCCCCCCAGGTAGGTCAGCTCGATGAGGAAGCCCACGCCGACCACCTGGGCCCCCAGGGACTCCACCAGGTCGATGGTCGCCCGGATGGTGCCGCCGGTCGCCAGGAGATCGTCCACCACCAACACCTTCTGGCCAGGCCGGAACGCGTCCTCGTGTACCTCCAGCGCGTCCTCGCCGTACTCCAGGCTGTAGGTGATCCGGCGGGTCCGCCAGGGCAGCTTGCCGGGCTTGCGCACCGGCACCAGCCCGGCCCCCAGCCGGTAGGCCAGGGCAGAAGCGAAGATGAATCCCCGGGACTCCGGCCCGGTCACCAGCTCCACCCCGCGGTCCTCAAACCGGGCGGCCAGGGTGTCGATGGCCTCCCGGAAGGCCGCGGGCTCCTTGAGGAGTGTGGTGATGTCCTTGAAGCTGATGCCGGGCTTGGGAAAATCGTCGACCGTTCGGATCAGGGACTTGAGATCCATTGTAGCCTTGGTGCCTCCTTCACGTTACGCCGGGGCACGCGCCGCGGGCCAGGGCCCCGGCGCACCGCAAAGGGCGTCCCGGCAACGGCCAAGGAACATGCGCCCCACCGTGCCCCGCCGGTACCGGGGACTGTCGCTGAGATTCATTTTACCATGTATACCGCTCGCCGCGGGGGTAAGTGCGATCCGATCCGCATCCAGCCCCGCAGCCAGCCCCAGTTCCTCGAAGATCCGGACCGCGGCCCAGATCCGCAGCCGGTTCCAGGGCCCCAGGGGCTCCCGCCCCCGGGCGGCCCACAGATCCGCCCACTCCGCCAGGGACCGGGCCCCGCCGGCGGCGCGGAGGAGCCGGAAGACCTCCACCAGCTCCGGCCGGCCGGGGTAAGGCCAGGCCAGGGTCCGCTCCAGAAGCGCCCAGTGGTGGGGCTCCCAGGCCCGGCAGACGGGGCCGCCGGGCCGGACCGCCCGGGCCAGGGCCGCGGCCTGGGCCAGGTGGTAAGGCGGGTGCAGGGCCACCGCTGCGGCAAAGGCGGCCTCCGGCAGCGGCTGGCCCCAGGTGGTGACCACCACCCCGGGCTCCTCGGCCCCGCCCCCGGGACAGGACTCCCCGGGCCACCAGAGGCAGACCTGGCCCCCGGCCGGGGTGAGGAGCGGCCGGAGGGCCCCGGCCACCGGAAGCATCGCCCAGGGACTGGCCACCAGGACCAGCACCCGCCCCCCGGCCCCCAGCCGGGCGATGGCCTCAAAGAGGCCGTCCTCCGCCCCAGCCGCCCCGGGAGCCCCGGGGCCGGCCGCCGGGTCCGGTTCCCCCGCCGCCGGATCCGGAGCCGCCGCCTCCGGGTCCGGATCCGTCTCCGCCAGGCTCGGGTCCTGGGCCAGGGCGGGCCCGGGCTGGGCTGGCATGGATTCGCTCAGGCCGGGCTCGGTGCCCGCGGCGACCTCCCGGTCCGCCGCCCCCGCCGCCTGGGCCTCCGCCAGGGGCACCCACCGGGGCAGGGGCCCCGGGTCCGCCGCCGCCTCCACCCCCGCCAGGGGGTCCCAGGCCAGGAGCCGGGGCAGGGTAAGGAGGGCGTACTCCTCCAGCCCCTCCGCCGGCCCGGGCACCTGGAGGTCGGTGACGTTCAGCTGCAGCCGCTCGGTGCCATTCCACCGGTTGATCTCCGGGGTGAAGGCCACCTGCACCGGCACCGGCGCCGGCGGCAGGGCCGCCCCCGGGGCCCCGGGCGCGGCCAGGCCGAAGCCGATGCCGTCCAGCACCTGCCCGCCGGTCCGGAGCCGGAACTTCAGGTGGGTGCCGTCGCCCACCGCCCGGCCCTCCAGCAGTTCCCCCCGGGTGACCAGCCGGGGACCGGGGTTACCCAGGCCGTAGGGCTCCAGCCGGGCCAGTTCCGCCACCAGTTCCGGCGTGATCTGGTCCCCGGGCACCAGGCCGTCCACCGGCAGCGCGGGCACCAGGTCCTCCTCCGAGAGCCACTCCCGGACCAGCCGGTTGAGCCGCTCCCGGAGCGCCGGCACGTTCCGGGCTTTGAGGGTCATCCCCGCGGCCATGGCGTGGCCGCCGAACTTCTCCAGAAGGTCCCGGCACTCGCAGAGGGCCCGGTAGATGTGGAACCCCGGGATGCTCCGGGCGGACCCCCGGGCCTCGTCCCCCTCGATGGCCAGGAGCACCGCGGGCCGGTAGGTGGCCTCCACCACCCGGCTGGCGACAATGCCCACCACCCCGTGGTGCCAGCCCTCCCCGGCCAGCACCGCGGCGTAAGCCCGGTCTTCCGGCGGCTGGGCCGCGAGCTGCGCCATCGCCTCCTGGAGGATCCGCTGCTCCACCTGCTGCCGGGCCTGGTTCTCCCGGTCCAGGCGCCGGGCGATCTCCAGAGCCCGGTCCGGGTCCTCGGTGAGGAAGAGCTCCACCCCGACCCGGGCATCCCCCATCCGGCCGAGGGCATTGACCCGGGGGCCCAGGGCAAAGGCCAGGTGCCAGGCGGTGACCGGCCGGTCCTCCCCCAGGCCGGCGACCCGCTTCAGGGCCGCCAGCCCCGGCCGGGGGGCTGCCTCCAGCCGGGCCAGCCCTTCCCGGACCAGGATCCGGTTCTCCCCCACCAGGGGCACCAGGTCCGCCACCGTGGCCAGGGCCACCATGTCCAGGAGTTCGTCCAGCAGCGGGTCCCCGGGCCCCAGGAGGGCCTGGGCGAGCTTGAAGGCCACCCCCGCCCCGCTCAGCCCCTTGAAGGGGTAGGGGCAGTCAGGCCGTTTGGGGTTCACCACCGCGGCCGCGGCCGGGAGCATCGGCCCCGGCTCGTGGTGGTCGGTGATCACCAGGGTGATGCCCAGTTCCCGGGCCGCCGCGGCCTCGGCCACGGCGGAGATGCCGGTATCCACGGTCAGGATGAAGTCGAACCCGGCCGCCCGGGCCCGGTCCAGGGCCGACCGGTTCAGCCCGTACCCCTCGGTGAACCGGTTGGGGATGTAGTACTCCACCGGTACCCCCAGGCGGCGGAGCACCGTGACCAGGACCGCGGTGCCCACCAGCCCGTCCACATCGTAGTCACCGTACACCAAAACAGGCTGCCGGGCTGCGACCCGCTCGCGGATCAGCCCGACGGCCCGATCCATGTCCTTCATCTGCAAGGGATCCAGGAGCCGGTCCCGGCGCGGGTCCAGGAACTCCCGGGCCGCTTCCGGGTCGGCGTACCCCCGGGCCACCAGCACCTGGGCCAGCACCGGGGAGATGCCCAGGGACTCCGCGAGGCCCAGGGCCAGGGCCGGGTCCGCGCCAGCCCAACGCCAGCGCCGGGCCCTGTAGGGTCGTGCCACCGCTTGTCCGTCCCCCCTGTGGATCTCCGGCCCTTCGGGGCCGGCGTTCCGCTAAGGGGTTCGCCGTCCCGGGGGCAGTCCCCTGCCGCGCCGGGGCCCCGGCGCCTCCGGCTCTCCCCTGCCGCCCCCCGGGTCACCGGCGGCTCCGGCACCGGAGCCGCTCCCGGTGGGCGATACGAACCAGCGCCTCCTCGTCCAGCTCCTCCACCACGTGGAGGGTTCCCCCCGCGGCCCGGGCCAGGTCCTCCAGGTACCGCCGGGAGGGCATCAGGCCGATGCACCCGAAAGGCACCCGGCTCCGGGCCACCTGGCGGGCGGCCTCCAGGGCGTCGGCCAGGGGGTCCAGGCCCCACTTGGGCACCGTGGGGATGCCGTCGGTAATGAGGAGCACCAGGGGCCGGCGCACCCGGCTGTCCCGGATCAGCTCCAGGGCCCCGGTGAGGCCATGGGCCATGGGGGTGAGGCCCATGGGCTGGATCCGGGCGAGCCCTTCCTCCACCCGGCCCCAGTCCCGGGTGAAGGGGACGTGGACCCGGACGTCCCGCTCCTGGAAGGCCACCACCGCGATCCGGTCCCGGGTGCTGGTCAGAAGATGCCGGACCAGGTGCTTGGCCGCCAGGATCCGCCGGCCGGCCATGGAGGCGCTGGCATCGATGAGGAGGCAGAGGTACAGGGGCTGGTCCCCCGCCCGGGTGTAGACGTGGAGATCCCGCCGCTCCAGGGTGAGCCGGCCGGGGCGGGCGTTCCGGGTCCGGGGCTCCGGGGGCTGCGGCCTCGGGTCCTGCTGCGCCCGGGCGGGGGGCTCCGGGGGCCGCGACCCCGGGCCCTGCTGCGCCTGGGCCCGCTCCAGGTACGTGCGGCGGATCCCCGCTACCACCGTCTCCGGCACCGCCAGGTGGGCGATGGGCTGCCCTGGCGCCACCGGGACCACTCCCCGGACCGGCCCGTACCGCACCGCGGGCGAGGGCCGGTCCCCCAGCCGGGCCGCGGTGGGCAGGGGGCCCCGGGGGACCCGGCGGATGCGCTTGCGGAACCGGAGCTTCACCTCCCGGAGGTGCCGGTCGAAGTACTCCGCCAGGGCAAGCCCCGCCGGGGTGAGCCGCACCGCCCGGCCCTCCCGGTAGATGAGCCCCTGGGCCTCCAGCTCCCGGAGGAGGTACGGGGCGTGCACACCGGTGGACAGGCCGCCGGAACTGGGGCGCCCCGCCCGGAGCAGGTCCAGGGTCCGCTTCAGCTCGTCGGGGCTGCCGATCCGCCGGGAGAGGGCGAGGACCGCCTGGAGCCGCTCCTCGGCCGCTGCCACCGGCACCGGCCACGGAACCCCGGCGGGCTCCGGACCGGCCCCGGGCTCCAGGGCATCCTCCGGAACGGTTCCCCGGGGGCCCACCCGGCCCCCCCGGGCACCGGGGTCGCCCCCCGGGGCACCCCCGCCCCCGGGCCCAGGGGCCCCGGGTTCCCCGGCCGCGGGGGAGGTGCCGGGCTCCCGGAGGAGGGAGTCGGAGACATCGGTGTAGTCGCTCATGTCCAGGGGGACGGCCCCTCTGCCTGCGGGAGCCCCCCGGAGCCGGTCGACCCTCCGGATCTCCAGCCCCTGGGCCAGCACCTCCTCTTCCAGGGCGAGGATGAGGGGGTAGAGGAGCGGCAGCCCTCCGTCGCCGATCTCGGCGGCCAGGTGGATGTGGTTCCGGTGGGCGGCCCGGAGGCTGGGCCGGGTGCCGTAGGTCAGGTCCCCGGTGACCCGGCCGCCCCCGGTGCTGGTCTGGACGTCCACGTAGTGGGCCAGGTCCGGCTGACCGCACTGGCTGAGGACCCGCCGGACCGCCGCGGCCACCCGCCGGTGGTCCACCGGCCCCACCTGGTGGAAGAGGTCGATGTGCAGCACCCGGTCCCGGTCCCGGCGGCCGTAGAAGACCTGGCCGGCGTCCGCGTGGCCCAGGACCACCACCTCTTCGGGAACGGCGGGATCCATCAGGTGGACCCGGCGGCTGACCACCGCCGCCTCCCCGAACCGCACCCCCTCGCCCCGGTGAAGGTGGGCGGCCACCTTCTCCACCCAGTCCATGCCGGCCGCGGCCCCGGTCCCCCTGCCCATGCCCCCGTCCAGGCCGGTGATGCCCTGGGTGCTGCTCAGGCCCCCGTCCCGGACGGTCATGGCCCGTAGTCGCCCCCTAGCTCCGCCTGGGTACGGACCAGCTCCCCGGGCCCCAGGGTGCCCAGGGGGCGGGCCGGGTGGGGCGGCGCCTGGGGCGGGACGGCCTCAGGGCTCGCGGGGCGGAGGGGCCTGCCGTCCCCGTCCCGGAGGCCCTCTTCCCGGCCGGGTCCCCGGGCCCCGGCCGCAGCCCCTGCCACGGGACCCCCGCCCCGGCCGGACCCCCGGAGGGCGGCTTTCACCCGCTCCCAAAAGGGCCGGCCGTCCCGGTGTCCCCCACCCGGACCGGGGGAAGCAGGCCCCGGGCCGGAGCCCTGGCCCAGCCCCTGGACGCCGGGGCCGTGGCCCCCGGTGTGAGGTCCGGAGAGCCCCAGGCCGCCGCCGGCGGCCCCCCGGCCAGACCCGGCAGGGCCGGCGCCCCCAGTGCCGGCACCAGGGCTGGCGCCGGCGGCGCCGCCGGGCCCCGCCCCGTTCCACCCGGCCCCGGGGGCAAGGCCGGCGGTGCCCTGGGCGGCCGGCTGCAAGAAGGACCCCGGCGGGGCGAGGCCCCCCTCTCCCTGCCCCGGGGTCGCCCCCGCGCGGGGCCGGGCCGCACCCGGGGCCAGACCCGGCCCCGGCCGGGTGGGCCCGGAACCGGCCAGGACCCCCGGGGCTGCCGGCCGGCCCCCGGCCTCGGCCCGGGCTAGGGCCGCGGCGGCTGCCCCGGGGCCGCCCGGTCCGGCACTCCCCGAGGCCCCGCTGCCTTCCCCGGGGCCCCGCAGGGTCCGGAGGTACTGGAGGATCCGGCCCAGGGTCTCCCCGTCCACCCGGTGCTGCAGGGCCAGGGGGGCCACCGCCAGCAGGTCCTCCCCCGCCGCCTCCTTCCGGTCCCCGAGGCAGGCGGAGAGCCGCACCCCCCACAGGATCGCCTGGGCGGCCCGGAGGCTCTCCAGGCCGAACCGGGCGTAAATCTCCGCGACCTGCCGCCGGACCCAGGGAGGGACCGCCACCTCCTGCAGCCGGGCCGGCCGGGCAGCCATCCGGGTCCGGTAGGCCTCCAGCCGGGCCGCCTGCGCGGTGGCGGGGGCCCCGCCCAGGGCCAGGGTGCCCTCGAAGTGGGCCAGGATCTCCGCCACCACCTCCGCCTCCCCCGGCCGGCCGGTGGGGATGACGAAATCGAACCGATCCGAGAGCTGCCGGCGGATCTCTTCCAGGGGCCCGGGGTCCTCGTCCGGGTTGGAGGCCGCCCAGACCGAGATGGAGACGCTGAGCTCCACCCCCGGCAGGCCCGTCTCCTCGATCTGCACCCGGCCGGGCTTGGTGCCCATCACGTCCAGCAGCACGTCCGCCAGTTCCGGGGCGGTCTCCGCCAGCCGGTTGATCTCGTCGACAAAGACGATCCCCCGGTGGGCCCGGGGCAGGGTCCCCGGAAGCAGGGCCGCCTCGGGCTTCTCCGCATCCACCAGGCGGCCGAGGTCGATGGATCCCACCACGGTGCCGACCTTGGCGGAATGGGAGATCTCCAGAAAGGGCATCGGGATCCACTCGGTGCCCAGGGCGGCCACCGCCTCGGGGTCCAGGTCCCGGTGCCGGGGGCAGTGGGGCGCCCCGGGGTCGCAGTTGTACGGGCAGCCCTGGATCCGGCGGATCCGGGGCAGGAGCCGCTGGGCTCCCCGCAGGATCGTCGTCTTGCCGGTGCCCCGGAGCCCCTCCGCGTGGAGGTGCAGGGGCTGCCCCGCCAGGGTGGAGAGGATCGACATCTCCACCGCCTGAAGCAGGGCGGCATTGCCGCTGTGCCGGACCAGACCCAGGAGTGACTCGAACCGTGGCTCCACGCCGGACCCTCCGTCTCCCTCAAGCAGTCCCTTCTAGTGTAACCACCCCCAGGAAAAAACTGCGGCCCCCCGGCCACCGGGGAGCCGCTGGGCCTCTTCCTCGGGAGCCGGGGAGCCGCTACGCCTCCTCCTTGGGAACCGGAGAGCCGTCATGCCTCCTGCTCGGGACCGGGGGCGGGGCGGGCTCCACGTGGACCATCACCCGGTCGATGGCGCACCAGCCCCGGAGGTGGCTCTCCACCCGCTCGGCCACCCCGTGGCCCTCGGCCACCGTCAGGTTCCGGTCCACCCCGATGGTGACGTCCACCAGCACCGCGGGCCCCATGTACCGGGCCCGGACGTCGTAGACCGCCGCCACCCCTTCCACCTCCGCCACCCGGGCCCGGATCGCCTCCAATTGGGCCGCGTCGAAGCCGTCCAGGAGCTGGTGGGCCCCTTCCCGGCCGATCTCCCAGGCGGTCCGGAGGATGAACCCCGCCACCACCAGCCCGGCCACCGGGTCGAGCCAGGGCAGCCCGAGTTCCGCCCCGGCCACGCCGGCGAGGGCGACCAGGCTGGAGAGGGCGTCCGAGAGGTGGTCCGCGGCAGCCGCCAGGAGGGCCGGGCTCCCGAGCCGGCGGCCCAGACGCAGGTTGTACTGCCAGACCGCCACCATGACCAGGGCGCCGAAGGCGGCGGCCCAGGCCGCCTCCGGCCGGGGCGCCGCCCGGGCCGGGTCCAGCAGGGCCCGCACCGCGCCGAGGCCGATCTCCACCGCCACCGTCGCCATGATCCCGCTGACGATGACCGTGGCGAGGGTCTCCGCCCGCTGGTGGCCGTACTGGTGGTCCGCGTCCGCGGGCCGGCCTGCCACCCGCATGGCCAGCAGCACCGCCAGGGTGCCGGCGATGTCGGTCAGGTTGTTGATCCCGTCGGCCACCAGGGCCCGGGAGCCGGACCAGAAACCTACCCCGAGTTTGAGCCCGGCCAGGCCGATGTAGGCCGCCAGCCCGACCGCCGCACCCCGCTGGCCCCGTTCGTAGCGGGCGAGATCGGTCACGGTGCTTCGCCTCCGGCCAAGAGAGTTGGTCGAGGGAAAAACCCCCGACAAGGCGGAGAGACCCGCGGGACCTCCGCCCGACGGGTCTCCGGCTCCGCCCTTGCGCCCATATCCATTTCTGAACCCGAACGTTTCGTCTCAGATTCAGTATACCACGGCCATGGGGCGGCACCCGGCGGTGCCCCAGGCCCATCGAAATATAGCCAGCCCCCAGGGCCACCGAAACATACCCAGCGCCCCAAGGCCACCGCACCTTACCGGGCCCGGGCAGCCCGGGAGCGCTTGCCCTCCCCGGCCTGCCGCCACCAGTACCAGATGGGGGCGGCAAAACAGATGGAAGAGTAGGCGCCGGCGACCGTGCCGATGAAGAGGGTAGCGGCAAAGTCCCGGGTGGTCTCGCCCCCGAGCCAGAGGATCGCCGCCAGCACCAGCAGAACCGTCACCGAGGTGTAGAGGGACCGGGTCACGGTCTCGCTCAGGCTCCGGTTGACCAGGTCCGCCAGGCTCTCGCCCCGGCCCTTCTGTCGCTGCAGGTTCTCCCGGATCCGGTCGAAGATGATGATGGTGTCGTTTACGGAGTACCCGATAATGGTCAGCACCGCGGCCACAAAGGCCGGCCCCACCTCAAGGCCCAGCAGGGAGACCATTCCCAGGGTGACCAGGACGTCGTGGACCACGGCGAGGATCGCGGTGACGCCGGAGCGGAACTCAAACCGGAAGCCGATGTAGATCAGCTGGAAGGCTGTGGCGATCAGCACCGCCAGGACCGCGTTCCGGATCAGCTCCGACCGGATGGTGCCGCTGACGTCATCGACCGACAGGACCGTCACCTCGGTGCCCAGCCGCTCCTTCAGTTTGGCCACCAGGTCCAGCCGCTCCTGGTCCGTGAGCCGGGGGGTGGTGACGATAAAGTCGGTCCCGACCTCCCCGCCACCGACCTTCTTGACCGCCGGGCTCTTGCCGCTCAGCTCCGCCACGGCCTCCCGGACCTGGGTCACCGTCAGCTCCTGGCCGAACTGGAGCTCCAACTCGGTGCCGCCGGTGTAGTCGACGCTCAGGTTGATGCCCCGGGTCGCGAGGCTGACCAGGCCCACGGCGATCACCACCAGGGAGATGGCGAGCCAGACCTTGGCCCACTTGATGAAGTCAAACTGCCGCCGCATCAGGCCTGCACCTCCTCCCGGATGCCGAAGAGACTGCGCTTGCTAAACCAGCCGGTGTTGACCGCCAGCACCAGGAGCCATCGGCTGAGGGTGACCGCGGTGAAGAAGGAGATGGCGGTGCCCAGCCACAGGGTGAGGCCAAAGCCCTTGATGGGCCCGGTGCCGAAGTACTGGAGGATCAGCCCCGCGGCGATGGTGGTGAGGTTGGCGTCCGCGACCGCCGCAAAGGCCCGGTGGAAGCCGGCGTCGATGGCGCTGCGGAGGCCCGTGCCCTTCCGGAGCTCATCCTTGATCCGCTCGAAGATGACGATGTTGGCGTCCACGGACATGCCAAGGGAGAGGACGATACCGGCGATGCCGGGGAGGGTGAGCACCGCGTCAATCGCGATGAGCGCCCCGGCGGTGAGGAAGAGGTAGACGATCAAGGCCAGGTCCGCCAGGAAGCCGGGGAGCCGGTAGACCGCGACCATGAAGAGCATCACCAGGGCCACGCCCACCGCCCCGGCCTGCAGGCTCTTCTGGAAAGCCGCCTGGCCCAGGGTGGGGCTGATGCTCCGGTTCTCGATGATGTTGAGCTTCACGGGCAGGGCGCCGCCGTTAATGAGGCTGGCGAGATCGGCAGCCTCTTGCGCGGTGAAGTCGCCGATGATCTGGGCCTGCCCGCCGGTGATGACGCTCTGCACCACCGGGTTGGAGATCATCTCATCGTCGAGGTAGATAGCGATGGGCTGGCCCAGATACTTCCGGGTCGCCTCTTCAAACTTCTTCGGCCCCTCGCCTTTGAGGGAGAGGGCCACCACGAACTTCCCGGAGGCCGGGTCCTGGACCGCCTGGGCCCGCTCCACGTCGTTGCCGGTGAGGACCTCCTGGCCGTCGGGGCCGACAAACCGCAGGACCGCGGTCTTGCCCACCATCTCCCGGGCCCGCTCCACATCGTGGACGTCCGCCAGCTCGACGACGATCCGGTCCTGCCCCTCAAGCTGGATATTCGGCTCGCTCACGCCGAGGGTGTTGACCCGCCGCTCGATCACCCGGGCAGCGTCCTCCATCGCCTGCCGGGTGATGGGGGCATTGGCAGTGGGCTCCCCCTGGAGCACCAGCCGGACCCCGCCCGCGATGTCCAGTCCCCGCTTCACGTACTGGGTCAGCGGCCAGACCCTGGAAAAGAGAAAAGCGGCCGTCAGGATCAAAAGAATCAGGGCCGGGAAGAGGACCCTGGCCCACCTGGTCCTGGCCTGCACCTTGGGCTTGTCCCCCTTCGTTTTCCGTCGCATCCAGGTTATGTCCCGACGGGATTATACTCCCGGGCTGTACAGGTGTCAACGAAGCCGTCGGAGAGTTCTTGCCGAGCCC
>JAKKUO010000089.1 GCA_021890795.1 Bacillota bacterium
CTGATGCTGGCCGGGGCGGTGGCCGGGCTGGGGGTCGCCCTGGGGCGGCTGCGGGTGCACGAGGCGCTGAAGCTCGGCGAGGATCAGGGGTAGCCGGGGCGGCGCCGGCCTTGTCGATGGAGGGAGACGGTCGATGGCTTTTGTCCGGTGCGAGGGGCTGGTCAAGATATACAAGGTGGCCGACCTGGAGGTCTTTGCCCTCCAGGGCCTCGACCTGGAGGTCCGCCAGGGGGAGATCCTCGGGGTCATCGGCAACAGCGGTTCGGGGAAGTCCACCCTCCTGAACATCCTCGGGGCCCTGGACCAGCCCACCGCCGGGCGCTGCCTGGTGGGGGAGTGGGACCTTGGCCGCCTCACCCCCGCCCGGCGGGTCCGCTACCAGCGAGAGGTAGTGGGCTTTGTCTGGCAGAACAGCGCCCGAAACCTCCTGCCCTACCTGACGGCCCTGGAGAACGTGGAGGTGCCCATGTTGCTCGCCGGCCGGGGGGGCCGGGCGGCCCGGCAGTGGGCCCTGGAGCTGCTGGAGGCCGTGGGGCTCAAGGACCGGGCCCACCACCGGCCTTCGGCCCTCTCCGGCGGGGAACAGCAGCGGGTGAGCATCGCCCTGGCCCTGGCCAACCGGCCCCAGCTCCTCTTGGCCGAC
The DNA here is from genome assembly GCA_021890795.1 of Bacillota bacterium. Taxonomy (GTDB): domain Bacteria; phylum Bacillota; class Sulfobacillia; order Symbiobacteriales; family ZC4RG38; genus ZC4RG38. Next base: position 644 of record JAKKUO010000089.1, read on the forward strand.
GAGCCCACGGGCGCGGTGGACACCGCCACCGGCGAGCGCATCCTGGAGGTCTTCTGGGAAGTCAACCGGCGGTACGGGACCACGGTCATCATCGTCACCCACGACCGGGCCCTCGCCCGGGCGGTGGACCGGTACGTGCTGATCCGGGACGGCAAGGTGGCTCAGGAAGCGGTCCGCCGGCCCGCGGGGGAGGCGGCGGAGGCGGCAGGCGACGGGGCGCCGGGAACGGCCGCGGGTGCCACCCACGAGGAGCTGGTGGTGGTGGACCGGGCCGGCCGGATCCAGATCCCCCGGGAGCTGCTGGCCGAAGCCGGGCTGGGGGACCGGGTGCGGCTGGAGGTGGAGGAGGGGCGGATCATCGTCCGGCGGCCGTAGGCAAGGGGCCTGTGGGTGCCCGCCACGGTCAGCCGGTCTGACAGGGCCTCCGGCTGCCCGCCACGGTTGGCCGGTCCGGAAGGGCCTCCGGCTGCCCGTCCCGGGGTGCACCTCGGCAGGCTGCCGGCCCGGCCCCGCCATGGGTGACCGGCCGCAAAATCGCGGGGTCTGCAGCCGCCCCGCGAACGCTGTGTGTTGCAGGATTCGCATCTTTGATACCGAACCTGTTGTCGGTGACGGCGCCAGACTGGCTCGACCAGAGCCGGACGAGGCTGGCTCAACCAGCGCCAGACCAGACTGGCTCGACCAGCCGGGGGGGGCCGCCACAACACCCATTCAGGGGAGGAACGGACACATGTCGTTCCGGGTCGTGCACTGGGAGATCATGGGGAAGGATCCCACGAGGCTGCGGGAGTTCTACCAGGCCCTCTTCGGCTGGACGTTTGAGGTGGTGCCTCAGTTCGACTATGCCCTCACCGGCCCCCAGGAAAGCGCCGTCAGCGGCGGCATCGGCAAGGACGAGACGCCGAAGGTGATCATCTACGTGGAAGTCCCGGACCTGGAGGAGACCCTCCGGCGGGCGGAGAGCCTTGGTGGCCAGGTGGCCTTGCCGCCCACCGAGGTGCCGGGCGGCCCGACCCTCGCCGTCTTTACCGACCCGGAGGGCAACCACATCGGCCTGATCAAGGCGGTCGGCTAGGGCCCTGTGCCCATGGACCCGAGCAGCACAGCAGAAGGCGGCTCCGGCCGTTGGGCCGGGCCGCCTTTCCTTGTGCACTGCCTTGTGCCTCCCTTGGTTTGACCAGACGTGGCGGTGCACCCGTATCGATGGGGACTGCCCGTTCCTACCCCGCCGGGGAGTCCCCGAGGGGCGCCGGGGAATCCTCGACGGGTGCCAGGGAGTCCTCGAGGGGCGGGTGGGCGCACAGTTCCCGCGGCTCCCACGGGATGCCGCCGAGGTTCAGGGCGGTCAGGAAGTCCGGGTGGGCCGCGGCCCATTCCGCTGCGGCCTGGCACCCCTCGGCGGGGCTGGGGGCCGTGCGCAGGGCGTCCAGCAACCCCTGATAGCGACCGTGCCCGTGCTGGAGGATGGCTGCTGCCTCCTCTGCCCGCCCGGTCCGGAGGAGCACCCCGCCCAGGCGGAAGCGGACCAGGGCCCGCAGGGCCTCGTCAAAGGCAGCCAGTTCGGCTTCATCCAGTTCCTTGGGCAACGCATTGTACTGCCACAGGGTACCGGGGTGAGCCCTCCGGGCCGGGTCCAGCGCGGCCCGGTAGAAAGCCTCGGCGTCCGCCACCCGTCCGACGGCCTCGGCCACCACTCCGTCCCAGAACAGCCCGTACGCCGGTTCCTCCGTCTCGAGATGGAGGAACGGGTCGCTGTTGTCGTGGACGAACCGGCGGTCCACGAGGCGGAAGGCCCCCTCCTGGTAGCGGTACCGGTCCACCCGGGTTCCCGTCTCCGTTAGGCTCCGGCTCCCGCCGGTCAGGACCAGGTCCCGGCCCTCGAGCGCCACCTTTACTCCGTCACGCCATCTGCTAATCGCCATCTCGCCAGGGAGATGTCGGAACGAACCGGGCGTCCATTCGGTCACGAAGACGGAATGGGGCTGCGGACCCGTAGCGACCACGTGCGGCCTTGACCAGACGATCTGCAGGCGGCCGCTGTTGGTCAGGTCGGCCACCCCATGCAGGTAGGGCTCCATCAAGTTCAGCTCTGCCCCCTCGGACATCGGGTCGGAGCGGTCCACCTCTAACCGGTCGCCCTGGCGATAGATGACGAAGAGCGCCGCGCCCTTTCCGGGGTAGAGGGCGCCGGGGTCGGTGACACCGAGGGCCAGCACGTACTCATCGAGGCCGTTGCCGTCCAGGTCCGCCTTGAGATAGGGGACCAGCGACCCGTCGCGACCGCGGAGCCCCCACCGCTCGGTGAGCTTCTCCAGCGCTGCCTCTGGGTCCTGACCCGATTCGCCCAGGAGCCGGAGAAGTCCCGCCCGGATCTCGTCCCGAGAGAGATCCGCGGGGTTTTGGGTAATCAGGTCCGGTCCCTGGGAGCCGGAGGGAGGCGGGGCAGCCGGCGGCCCGGAGGTGGGAGTCCCGGGCGTCCTGCAGCCGACCAGCGCCGCGGTCACGGCCAGAAGCGCCAGCCCAACCCACCGACGGCACCGTGCCTTTCCCTTCATGGGCCACCGCCTCCTTGCCAGCGGATACCACTGCCTTCACGCCGACGACCCCGATGGGGCTGCTGCGAAGACGGTTCTTTCCGTTCCCCGCCTTCATGGGCACAGGTGCCAGGTCCCGGCCCTCAAGGGCGCAGGCGCCAGGTTCCGGCCCTCAGGGGCGCAGGTGCCAGGGGTCCACGGTGCCGACGATGTACCGGGGCTGGTCCGCCGCCACCGCCGCCAGCACCCCAGCGGAGATCTCCTCATTCGTCAGCCACCGGGAGCGCCCGCCCTCCCGCACGAACCCCAGGATGACCTCCCGGTACCGGATATTCGGCAGCGCGGCAAAGGCCGCCTGCCGGTCCGGGTCCGGCCGGGAGGGGTCAGCGGTGGCGCTGCCCAGGACGTGGAAGTACCGGCCGGGGCGGTCCGGAGTGCCCACAAGCCGGGCCACCGCCAAAGGCGCCGCCGGGGCGGTGCTGTGGATCCAGACCACCGCCAGCTCGAAGGGACCGTGCCGATCCCGGGCTTCGGCCAGCCTGGCCGTGAGGGTGCCGGTCTCCCGGTAGTCCAGGGCGATGGGGTGGATGGCCCCGGGCAGCCCGGCCGCGGCCTGGACCAGGGCGTCCAGCCGGGCCTGCCGCCGGGCTACCACCGAGACCACATAGCCCTGCCGGACAAGCCCCAGGGTGGCCTCCCGGAGCATGCCGGTGCCCCCCACCACCAGGGCATGGGGAGGGTTCCCGGTCCGGCCCTTCGGGCCTATCCACGTGAGATGTGACATGCGATCAACCCCTTGCGACATCGAGGTACCCGCCCATCCCCCAGAAGGGGAGGAGGAAGAACAGGCCGCAGCCAGGGAAGGGGCTGCCCTGTCCGGCACCCCCATGTCCCTAGATCGAGTCCACGCCGCTAGATCGAGTCCACGAACTCCTTGGCTTCCTTCAAGGTGAGGCCTCGCACCTTACACACCCGCTGAATTGCCTCGACCGTCTTTCCCCGGGCAACCAGCTCGCGAATTTCGGCGGCAAGCGGATCCTCGGGCAGCCCCAGCCTCTCCGCCACCTGGCGGAGAAGCTCCTGGGTGTGCCGGACGCGCCGTTCCAGCGCCCGGACCTGCTGGTGCAGGGCATAGATGGGCAGAGACACAGCCGCCAGCCAACTCATCCCCACCATCAGCCACTCCACGAACTCCACGAGCATGGCACCTCTCTCGCCCATCAGCGTGGCGGGGGCGGACTGTCCACCCCCGGCGGATTCCCCGCCGTCCGGGATTGTGCCGCCGGCTCTACCAGCCGCCCGTCGGCCAGGGTGTAGACCCGGTCGGCAAACTCCGGGATGGCCGGGTCGTGGCTGGTCATGACCACGGTGATCTGCTGCTCCCGGGCCACCTGGCGGAGGAGCTGCAGAATTCGGGCACCGGTGGCGCTGTCCAGCTGGCCGGTGGGCTCGTCGGCCAGGATCAGGTCCGGCTCGGCCGCCAGGGCTCGGGCGATGGCCACCCGCTGCTGCTCGCCGCCGGAGAGCTCAAAGGGCCGGTGGCGGCGGCGGGCGTCCAGCCCAACGTATGCCAGCCAGCGCCGGGCCCGCTCCCGGCGTTCCCGGGCCGGCACCCCGGAAAATCGCAGGGGAAGCTCCACGTTCTCCTCCGCGGAGAGCAGGGGATGAAGGGCGAAGGCCTGAAAGACAAAGCCGATGTGGCGCCGGCGGATCCGGGTCAGTTCCGCCTCAGACAGCCGGCTCAGCTCCTGCCCCCCGAGGAAGATCCGGCCGCTGGTGGGCCGGTCGAGCCCGCCGAGGAGGTTGAGCAGCGTGGTCTTGCCGCTGCCGGATCGGCCCTGGAGGGCCACCACCTCCCCCCGCCAGACCGCGAGGCTCACCCCCCGGAGGGCCTCCACCCGGGTCGGGCCGCTGCCGTAGACCCGGGTCACCTCCTCCGCCCGGAGGAGGGGCTCCGAGGCCGGGATGGGACTGGCGTTCATCGGGTCCAACCCTCCTGGTCCTTTTTCCTTTCCGGCCGGCTCACTGGAGGAGCTGAACCACCTGGCCCTCGCTGAGCCCGGACCGGACCTCGTAGTACGTGCCGTCGCTGATGCCCACCTCGATGGGGACCTCCCGGGCCATGCCGCCTTCCTGTACCACCACGTAATACCGATCGCCCCGGCGCCCCAGCGCCCCGGCGGGCACCCGGAGGACGTTCTCGGCCCGGGCGATCTCCACCAGGACCGTCACCGGGTCGCCGAGCCGGAAGGCGGTGCCGTCGAGGGCCTGGGTCACGTCGATCCGCACTACTTCACCGGCGGACTGGAGGTCCTCGGCCACCAGGGGGGCCGACTCGATCACCCCGGTCACCGCGGCCACCCCTTGCCGGGTGCCGTGGGTGATCTCCACCCGCTGCCCCCGGGCCAGGAGCCGGAGCCGGCCGTCGTCGTTCCGGGTGACCACGTGCCGGCCCGAGTCGTCAGCCACCGTGGCCGCCACGGCGTTCTGGGCGACCAGTTCCCCCGGCACGGCCTCGGTGACGGAGGTGACCACGCCGGCAAAGGGCGCCACCACCACGGTGCTGGCGAGCATCCCCTCCAGGTCCTTCTCCTGGGCCCGGAGCCACTCCAGCTTCAGCTCCAGAAGTTGCCGCTGGATGGCCAGGTG
>JAKKUO010000047.1 GCA_021890795.1 Bacillota bacterium
GCGGAAATCCACCTATCTGTCACCTTCGGTGGACCACCCCGCAATTCGGCAGTCAGTCCGTTACCACTATCACCCGTCCGGATGACTGCGCAGGATCCGAATGGAAGATTATGCCGTTGAGCCAAACCTGCACTCGCTGTCCTTCCCTAAGGTCTGTGGGTTTTATCTGGCGGGCATCACCGGACCTCGCGTCGACAATCTGTGTGGCGTCTCCGATGGAAACCCACATCCGGCTGTACCTTTCCGACTCTCCTTCTTGAACCAAGACCTGCAGCAAACCGGCGTTCTTCGGTTCTCGAATCGCTTCGATCGTCCCAGATATATCAGGCGGCTCGGAAGGCAGTGGATATGGCTCGCCCCGCGCACATCCCACGAGCGCGGCGACGAGCAAGGTGGGAAGCAGTAGCCGTCTGAGAAGAGACTCCATATCGCCCCCTCCTCTGCCTAAACAGACGGAGCAAGGCTGAACATCAGTTTCGACAGGCTCTCCCAGCCCGCTCCCCACAAGTTGGGGGCGGGCGTTTTCCTTGCCCTCGCACCCGATGCATGCCCTGGATCCCCTTGCAGAGTCACAGAATTACGTCTCACCAACTTCGACCAAACCGTTTCGTACAGGCTTCTGACCTGCGCCCGCTGTTGCGGAGCCGGTGCCCCACCGAAACCCAGCGGACGGGTGGCGAGGGAAAGGTCTTGACGCCCCCCTGGTTGGCAATTTAATATGTACCTAGAAGATATTGGTAGGTGAGGAGAAACCTGTACGCGCGGGAGGCGATCCAGGAGGCTCCCAGGGTGTCTGGGGCTGCTGCCGGGCTGCGGCGCCTCGGCACCACTCGTCTGAGGTGGGTCTTCTCTTTCCGGGGGTCGCCCCGGATGAGTCCAAACCAGCCCCCAGGGGCAGCGAAGGAGGCGTTCCGATGGCAAGGATCCAGGTGAACCCCGAGGAACTGCGGGCCGTGGCGGCCCAGTTCCGCAAGAGCAGCGAAGAGAGCAACGCCATGGTGCAGACCCTTTCCGCGGCGGTCCGCAACCTGGACGGCAACTGGGACGGCCTCAGCAGCGAGAAGTTCTACCAGGACTTCGAGCAGTGGCGGCAAGAGATGATCCACTTCGTGGCCGTCCTGGACCAGATCCACCAGCAGCTGATGGCCATTGCCCAGCGGTTTGAGGAGGCGGACCGGCCCGCGTAGGCTTAGGGCTCGTCCCTTCCTCCTCGGGGCAGGGCGGCATGGCACCCCGCTGCCCTGCCCCCGCTCCCATGACGCCCTGCGGCCTCTTGCCCTGCGGCCGCGGTGCCCTGGTTGGAGGCAGAGGATGGATACCAGCGGTCCGCCTGTCCTCTACCGTTCCCCCCGGCTCCGCCCGGAGCTGCCCGAGGGGGAAGTGGAGATTCCCGGCCCGCCCAGCCCGCCGCCGGCCTTCCACCTCTCGCTGGCGTCGATCCTCCTTTACCTGCTCCCCGGGCTTCTGGGCACCCTGGTCGTCTCAGCCCTGGTCCGCCGGCACACGGGCCAGCCCGCGCCCTACGCGCTCTATTCCTTACCCATGATGGCCATCGCGGCCCTGGTCCAGGTCGGCACCTACTTCTACCAGAAGCACCGGTACCGGCAGGCCCTGGTCGCCCGGGAGCAGCGCTACCTGGCCCTCCTTCAGGAGTGTCGCCAGGAACTGGAGCGGCAGCGGGTCCAGCAGCAGCACGCCCTCCGGCAGATGAACCCGACCCCCGGAGAGTGCCTGGCCCGGGCCGAGCGCCGGGATCCCCGGCTCTGGGAGCGGTCGCCCCAGGATGCCGACTGCCTCTCCCTCCGGCTGGGGGTGGGGGAGGTTCCCTTTGCCGTCACTGTAAAGCCTCCCCGGTCCGCCCCGACCGCCGACCCGGATCCCCTCCTCCGGCAGGCCCAGGAGCTGGCCGCCGAGTTCGGCCGGGTCACCGGCGCTCCCATCTGCCTGCCCCTCCGGGAACTGGGGGTGGCGGGAATCGTCGGCCCCCGGCCGGAAGTCGTCAAAGCCGCCAGGGCCTTGGCGATGCAGATCGCTACCCACCACGGGCCCGACGAGGTGCAGCTCGTGGCCCTCTTCCCGGCGGCGGAGGCGGAGGAGTGGCTCTGGCTCCGGTGGCTGCCCCACGTCTGGAGCCCCGATCGCCGGCAGCGGTACCTGGCCATGGACCCGGAGGGGGCTGAGCCCCTCCTCTCCGGTCTCTACGACCTTCTTGGCCGCCGGCGGCTGGTAGCCGGCGCGCAGACCGGCGGCAGCCCCGGGGATCCCCCCTTGCCCCTCTTTGTCTTCCTCCTGGCCGATCCCCGGCTGGCCGAAGGCGATCCCCTCCTGCCCCTCCTCCTGCAGGAGGGGCCGGCGCTCGGCGCCTACACCGTACTCCTGGCAGAACGCCGGGAACTGCTTCCCAAGGAGTGCCGGGGGATCGCGGAGGTCGGCCCCGGCGCCGGGAACCTGATCCTCACCGCCCCGTCCCCCGGGCAGATCCCCTTCACCCCGGATGAGGCCAGCCGGGAGGCCGCCGAGCGGCTAGCCCGGGCCCTGGCCCCGGTCCGCCCCCACCGGATGGCTGCGGCGGCGGAGATTCCCGACCGGGTCACCCTCCTGGAGCTCCTCGGCCTCCGCCGGGTGGAGGAGCTGGACGTCCTGACCCGGTGGCGGTCGGCCACCCCCCACCGCTCCCTGGCGGTTCCCGTCGGCCGCCGGGCCGGCGGCGAACCCCTGGTCCTGGACCTCCACGAGCGCGGCCACGGCCCCCACGGCCTGGTGGCCGGGGCCACCGGCTCGGGCAAGAGCGAACTGCTCCAGACCCTGGTGGCCTCCCTGGCGGTGCACTTCCACCCCCACGACCTTGCCTTCGTCATGGTGGACTACAAGGGCGGCGGAATGGCCGGGGTCTTCCGGGACCTGCCCCATGTGGTGGGCACCCTCACCAACCTGGACGGGGGCTTCGCTCGCCGGGTCCTGGCGGCCCTCAAGGCGGAACTCCGCCGCCGGCAGCGGCTCCTGAGGGAGGTCGGGGTGGACCATATCGACAAGTACATCCGGGCCCGACGGGAAGGCCGGCCGCTGCCGCCCCTGCCCCACCTGGTGATCCTGGTGGACGAGTTTGCGGAGCTGAAGGCGGAGCAGCCGGAGTTCATGCGGGAACTCGTGAGCGCCGTCCGGGTAGGCCGGAGCCTCGGGGTCCACTTGATCCTGGCGACCCAGAAGCCTGCGGGGGTGGTGGACGAGCAGATCTGGAGCAACACCCGCTTCCGGATCTGCCTCCGGGTGGAGCGCCCCCAGGACAGCCAGGAGGTCCTGAAGAGCCCCCTGGCCGCCAGCATCACAAGCTCGGGGCGGGCCTACTTCCAGGTGGGTAACAACGAGCGCTTCGAGCTCTTCCAGTCCGGCTGGGCCGGCGCCCCCTACCGCCCGGAGGCGGGGGACGGGGAGGCGGAGGCGGCCCTCACCATCGCCGAGGTGGCCCTGGACGGCACCCGGGTACCGCTGTGGCCGCCGGCGCCGGAGGTGCGGGCGCCGGAAACCGGCGAGACCCAGCTTCAGGCCCTGGTGGCACACCTGGCCGCGGCCGCCCGGGCAGCGGGGATCGCCCCCCTGCCGGGGCCGTGGCTGCCGCCGCTGCCGGAAACGGTCTCCCTGGACCGGCTGGGACCCCGGGAAGGGGGCTGGGACGGCCGGGGGTGGAGCCCGGCCAGGCACTGGCTGGAGCCGGTGGTGGGGCTGGTGGACTGGCCGGAGGAGCAGCGGCAGGAGCCCCTGCGCATCCCCCTGGGGCGGGAGGGCCACCTGGCGGTCTTCGGAGCCCCGGGCATGGGGAAGACCACCTTCCTCCAGACCCTGATCACTTCCCTCGCCCTGGACCACTCCCCCTGGGAACTGCAGGTCTACCTCCTGGACGCCAGCGGCCGGGGGCTCTTCCTCCTGAGGGACCTGCCCCACGTGGGCGCGGTGGTCCGGGGCGATGAGAACGAGCGGCTGGAGCGGCTTTTCCGGCTCCTCCTGGGGGAGCTGGAGACCCGGAAGGCCCGGCTCGCCGAGGCCGGGGTGGGGACCCTGGCGGCCTACCGGCAGGCCGGGGGCGAGCTACCGGCCCTCCTGCTGGCGGTGGACGACCTGCCGGCCCTGGCCAGCAGTTACCCGGAGGGAGAGGAGCGCCTGGCGGTCATCGCCCGGGAAGGGGCCAGCCTCGGCCTGCACCTGGTGGTGACGGCCCACAGCCCGTCGGCCCTCCGGTCCCGCATCGGCAACAACATCACCCAGGCGGTGAGCCTGCGCCTCGCCGACCGGATGGAGTACGCCGGGGCGGTGGGGCGGACCGACGGCCTGGAACCGGCGCCCGTACCGGGGCGAGGGCTGGTGAAGGGCAAGCCGCCGCTGGAATTTCAGGCCGCGTTGCCCGTGGACGGAAGCACCGACTGGGAGCGGGCGGAGAAGATGAAAGCCCTTTTCCAGACCCTGGACCGGGCCTGGGCGGGCCCCCGGCCCCGGCCGGTCCGGACCCTGCCGGAGGTGATCCCCCTCAGTGAGGTGCTGCCCCTGGCGCCAGAGTGGCCGGGGGAGCCGGAACGGGAGGCGGCGGTGCCCCTGGGGCTGGAGGCCGACAGCCTGGAGCCCTTCCGGGTGGACCTGCGGGAAGGGCCGCACTTCTGCATCTCCGGGCCGCCGGAGAGCGGCAAGACCTCGCTCCTGCAGGCCTGGGTACTGGCCCTGGCCCACCGGTTCCCGCCGGACGGGCTGCAGCTCTGGCTGGTGGATCTCGGCGAGGGGAGCCTCGAGCCCCTCCGGGCCCTGCCCCACGTCCGGGCCTACGCGGCCACGGCGGAAGAACTGGACGCCGCCCTCCAGACCCTGGCCGACCTGGCCCAGGAGCGGCGGCGCGGCGGGGCTCCGCCGGTGAGCCCGGCCGCCCTGGATCCAGGGGCTCCGCAGCCGCTGGTGGTGGTGGCGGTGGACGACTTCGAGGTCTGCCGGGACGCCATCCCGTCGGCGACCCGGGAGCGGTGGGAACAGCTCCTGCGCCGGGAGCGGGGAGCGGGGCTCCACTTCCTGCTCGCCGGCTCCAGCCTGGCCTTCCACCAGGGATACGACGGGCTGGGGAAGGCGGTCCGGGAACTCCAGACCGGCTTTGCCCTGGGCAGCACCGAGCACAGCGACCTCGCACCGTTCAACCTGCGGCTGCCCCCGGCGGAGGCGGGCCGGCTCCTGCCCCCGGGCCTTGGGTACTACGTCCGCCGGAGCCGGTTCCGGAAGGTGAAGGTCGCCACGGCTCAGGTGGGGGATCCGCCCCTCGGGGGGTGGGTGGAGCGGCTGGTCCGCCGGTACGGATCCGGATGCTGTGCCGGGACGGAGCCACGGGAGGCGGCGCGGTGATGGAGCGGTGACGGCGACGCGGAGCCGCTTCGTTCCGAAGGAGGGTGGCAGGTGGCGCGGATTCGGGTGGACCCGGAGGCGCTGGCGGGGCTCGGCGGGCAGATGCAGCAAGCCGCCGGCGGCCTCCGGGCGGTGGTGGAACGGTTCAGCGGAGCCTACGCCAGCCTCGACTGGGAGTCCCGCCACGAGGCTCACGTCGAGGGGCTGGTGGGGGCGGCCCGGCGGCAGGGGGAGGCCCTGGCCGCCGGCGCCGAGGCCCTGGCCGGGTACCTCTTTCGAAAGGCGGAGCAGTTTGTGCGGGCCGACCAGGAAGGCGCTGCCGGGATCGGCCAGGTGGCCGGTACCCACCAGAACCACCTGCAGGCGGAGCTGATCCAGGCCAAACACGCCTGGTGGCAAGCCCGGCTCCGGGGGGACGAGGCCGGGATGGCTGCAGCCCACGCCCGGGCCAACCACCTCCGGGCCCTCGGCGCCGTGGAGACCGATGCGATGAACCAGGAGGTGTCGGCCCATTACCAGCTCCGGTGGGAGCTGATCCAGGCGAAGCACAGCTGGTGGAAAGCTTGGATGGCCGACGACGCCGAGGGCATGGCGGCAGCCCACCGGCGAGCAAACGAGCTGCGGGCCCAGGGCGCTACGGAGCCGGAGCCGGCGGAGCAGGCGGCTATCCTCACCGCCGCCCTCATCGGCGTCAAACACGCCTGGTGGCAGGCCCGGCTCCAGGGGGATACCGCCCGGATGGCGGCCCTCCAGGCCAAGGCCGACTACCTGCGGTCCCAGGGGGCGGTGGTGACCGACGAGCAGAACCGGGCGATCAACGCCCAGTACGAGGAGGAGTACCGGCGCCGGCACCCGCCCTTCGACGTCGACGCCTACTTCAAGGCCTCCCGGGAGGAGCGGTTTGCGATGCTGCTTCCCTACTTCCGGCGGTCCCAGGAGACCCTGGGGATTCCGTGGCAGGTCCAGGCCGCCCAGTGGGCGCTGGAGTCCGGCTGGGGCGGCAAGCTTCCCACCGACGTGGAGACCGGCCGGCAGAGCTACAACCTCTTCGGCATCAAGGGCACGGGGCCGGCCGGGTCGGTCCGGGCCTGGACCTGGGAATACAAGGGTGGCAGGCAAGTTCGGGTGCTGGCGGAGTTCCGGGCCTATCACTCGCCGCTGGAGTCCATCGAGGACCACGCCCGGGTGCTCAACGAGGAGCGGTACGCCGCCGCCCGGCAGTGCGGCAGCGACCTCCGGTGTTGGGTGGAGCGGATCCAGGAGGCCGGCTACGCCTCGGACAAAGAGCTAGCCAACAAGCTCTGGGCGATCATCACCTCCCAGGGCTGGCACCTCCAGGCTTGACCGGAGGGCGGTGGCGATGCACCGGGTGCTGGTCACGGTGGAACTGGGGGAGGGCGGCTCCTCCCGGGACCTGGAGGTCCCCGCGGACCTGCCGGCGGCGCGCCTTGTGGCCGCCATCGCCGCGGCCCTGGCGCCCCCGAGGGAAGGGGAGGACCCGGGGGTGTACCGGCTGGAGGTGGCTGCATCGGGCCGGGAGCTGGCGCCCGGGGAGACCCTGGCCGGGGCCGGGCTCTGGGACGGCACCCGCCTGGTGCTGCGACCCGCGGGGGATGCCGGCCTCCGGCAGGGGGCGGCGGCAGGTAGTGCCGGACCCCCGGAGGGGCCCCCGGAGGCCGATGCCCATACCGCCGGTGGGCCGGGGGCTGAGGCCTCCGGCTGCAGGGAGGTCGGACCCCGGGGCCCGACGGAGGCCGACGCGGGCGCTATCCGGCCCTACCCCCGGCCCCGCCGGGGGTGGGTGGTGGCGGTCCTGGGCCGGCCAGGGGTGGGGCGGACCACGGTGGCCGCGGGCCTCGCGGCTGCCCTGGGCGGCACCGGCGCCGCCGTGGCCGCGGTGGACGCCGCCCGGCCTCAGCCTCGCCTCGGCTACCTGCTGGGCGCATGGCAGACCAGTGGCTACCGGGAGGCGCTCCGAGGAACGCCCCTGGAGTGGTGCCTGGTAGGTACGCCCCATCCGGGGGTTGCCCTCTTGCCCTCCGGGGTGGCCGCGTTGGCCGGGGAGCCGCCCCCGGAGCCCGGCCGGGTGGCGGACCTCTTGGCGGCCCTGGCGGCCCGGTACGACTGGGCGGTGGTGGACCTGCCCGGGGACCCGGCGGCGCCGGAGGCGGCAGGGGCTCTCCAGGAGGCGGACCTGGTCCTGTGGGTGGTTGATGGCGACCCCCTGGACCTGACCCTGATCCGGGAGCGGTGGCGGCGGCTGGCCGGGGATCGGCCGCAGGCTGCGGTCCTCAACCGGTGGGACCCGGGGGCCGGCGTCACCCGGGACTGGGTGGCGGAGTACCTCCACCTGCCGGTGCTGGCCGAGATCCCGGAGGAGCGGTCCGTGGCCCGGTCGGTGGTCATGGGCATTCCGGTGGGCCGGGGCCGTTCCGGGGCCCGGGGCCGTGCCCCGGCCGGGGGCGGCGCTCCCCCCGGGGGTGACCCCTGGGGGTCCCTCTCCCGGGCCCTCCTGGACCTGCGGCAGGGGTCCCGGGGAGCACCGGGCCCGGGGGTGTCGGTCCCGGGCAGGGAACGGCCCTGAGTCCGCAGCGGGTCCGGGCAGGTAACGGCCTAGAGTCGGCAGCAGGCGGGGTAACAGGAGGTTGCAGAGGATGCCCATCTCCATGCCCAGGCTGACGGGCGGCCGCCTCGGCAGCGGCCCGACGCTCTTCTTCGCCCTCTCGGCAGTGGCGGCCCTCGGGGCTGCGGCCCTGGTCTACCAGCTGGCCCTCTCCGCCTCGTCCCGGGTGCCGGTGGTGGTGGCCCGGCAACCCATCGAGGCGTACACCCAGATCACCGACGAGATGCTGGACAGGATGCTCGCCGTGGTCATGCTCCCGGAGGCGGCGGTGCCGAGCGGCGCCCTGCAAGACCTCGCCGAGGCCCGGGGGAAGTGGACCAACCGGTCCTTCTTGCCCGGGGACGTGGTACGGGAGGGGCACCTCTCCACCTACCGCGGCCGGGGCGGGCCCCTAGCGGAACGGCTGGCGGATCCGACCTACGGGCGGCCCGAGGGCCAGGCCATCTCCCTGCCGGTCGATCTCTTCCCGGGCCTGGCTTCCCGGTTGCAGCCCGGGGACCGGGTGGACATCCTCGCTTATTTCCGGGACGAGGTCTCCGGTGCCCGGGGGGATGCCCCCGCCCCGGGGCGGGGGGCTGTCTTCCTCGGCCCCGTGGCCCGGGGAGCCCTGGTGCTGGAAGTGGTCCAGGGCGACGGCCTGAGGGGCGGCGGCGAGGTGTTGGTGGCCCTGACCCCGGAGGAGGCCCTGAGGGTCCTGGAGGGGCTGGCCAAAGGGCGCATCCTTCTGGCCTTGCACCCGGCGGAGGCCGTGGAACCTGGCCCATCCTGATTCCGGAAAGGGGGAAATGGCCGCACCCCGGTCCCGGGGTGCGGGAGGCCCATGGCGCTGTACCTACCCGGTCTCGGTGATTACATCCGCGTGGTGGCGGCCGACGACAACCAGGAGTTCATCAACCGGGTGCTGCTCCACGCGTCTGCCAGCACCGTCTTCCGGCTGGTGGGTCAGGCGGCCACTGGCCGGGATGCCATCCACAAGGCGGAGCAGCTCGCACCCCACGTGCTCATCGTGAGCCGGTACCTGCCGGACATGGTCGGCCTGGAGGTAGCCGAGCAGGTGGGCCGGCGGGTGCCGGGGGTGCAGGTGATCCTGGTGGACGAGTGCCCGGACGTCCCCCTGGCGGTTGAGGCCCAGGGCCGGGGGGTTCGGCGGGTCCTGCCCAAGAGCGTGAGCCGCGAGGAGCTGGAGCAGGCGGTGCGGGAGGTGGTGGAGACCGCCCGCCGGGAACTGGAGGAGGCCGCCCGCCGGTTTCCCCTCTTTGCCCCGGGCCGGCATCCCCTGGCGCCGCCGAAGACGGAGGAGCCCCGGCTGCAGGTGGTCACCGTGGGCCGGGAGACCATCGCCTTCTACCACCCGAAGGGTGGCGTCGGCAAGACCAGCACCCTGGTGAACATGGCCGCCGCCCTCACCGCGAACCGGGTCCTCAAGGTCAAGCCCGTCGCCCTGGACTTCGACGTGGACTACGGCTCCCTGGCCGCGGCCCTGGGGTGGGGGCACGCCGACGTGGAGGCTGGCCGCACCGTCGTCCACTGGGCCCACTTCAGCCAGCCTCCCCAGTCCCTCGAGGAGACCGAGGAGTTGCTGATGCACCACCGCACCGGGCTGCTGGCCCTGGCGGCCCCCCGGAACCCCGCGGACGAGGGGCTGCTCACCGCAGAGCTGGCGGAGCGGATCCTCGACACGGTCCAGCGGTTCTATGACCCGGTGCTGATCGACTGCACCATCGACCTCCGGGACAGCACCATCATCGCCCTCCAGCGGGCCAGCCGGGTGATCCTGGTCAGCACGTTGGACTACCTTGCCATCGACCGGCTGACCAAGTTCCGGGAAAAGCAGGAAAGCCTGGGTATTCCACCCCACAAGTGCTTCGTAGTCTTGAACCGGACCCGGAACAACGCGGTCTTCTCCGTCCGGGACGCGGTGGACTACCTGGCCAAGCTCGGCTACACCTTCCTGGAAGCCCTGCCCTACGACCCGGGGGTGGAGGACGCCATGAACCGGGGACAGGCCTACTTCCTGGAGAACCCCCGGTCGGAGTACGCCGCCGGGATCCGGTCCATCGTCCACGGGATCTGGCGGGTCTACCCCGAGGACCGGCCGGCCCGGAGGGGCGGGCTGGGGAGCCTCTTCGGCCGGCGGTAGCGCTCCGGCTGGCGATAGCGATTCGGCCGGCGGTAACCCGTCGGCCAGCGGTGGGGGAGGAGAGGCGCGATGGGAGGCGAGCTGCTCCAGCGGTTGGCCGGCGGCAGCCGGCCGGGTCCGCCGCTCGGCCGCCAGCCCCCCGGCGGCGGGGCCGGCGCCGGGGGGCTTTTGCAGAAAGCGATGGCCGCCGGCGGGGCGGTCATCGGGCAGATCCCGGAGGCCGAACTCCAGGCCCTCCGGGAGGAGGGGCGGGAGTTGGTCCTGAAGCGGCTCCCCCCGGAGGCGGTGCTCAAGCGGGGGGATCCGGAGACCGAGCGGCAGGTGGGCCGGATCCTCACGGAGCTTGTCGACCGGCGGTACGGCCCCGGGGAGATGCCCATCATCCTCCGGCGGGAACTCGTCGCCCGGCTTCTGGACGATCTCATCGGCTACGGCCCCCTGGAGCCCTTTCTCAAGGACCCCGAGGTCACGGAGATCATGGTCAACCGCTGGGACCGGATCGCGGTGGAGAAGAACGGCCAGCTCCTGGAGACCGAAGCCCGGTTCCGGGATGAGAAACACCTCCGGGACGTCATCGAGCGGATGCTGGGGCCCACGGGCCGGCACATCGACGACGCCTCGCCCATCGTCAACGCCCGGCTCCCCGACGGCTCCCGGCTGAACGCCATCATCCCGCCCGTGGGGGTCCGGGGGTCCGCCCTGAACATCCGGAAGCACCGCCGGCCCTTTACCGAGGAGGAGCTGGTCCGGCTGGGCACCCTTACCCCCGACGCCAGCGCGGTGCTCCGGCAGGCTGTGGAGGCTCGGCTGAACATCGTCATCTCCGGGGGCACCGGCTCGGGGAAGACCTCCCTGGCCAACTACCTGGTCTCCCTCATCCCGCCGGGGCAGCGGACCATCACCTGCGAAGAGGTGGCGGAGATCCAGGCGGATCGGTTCCACCACGTCTCAATGGAGAGCCGGCCGCCGAACACCGAGGGCCGGGGCGAGGTGACCCTCCGGGACCTGGTGATCAACGCCCTCCGGCAGCGGCCGGACCGGATCATCGTCGGCGAGTGCCGGGCCGGGGAGGCCTGGGACATGATCCAGGCCATGTCCACCGGCCACCCGGGCTCCATGACCACCGTCCACGCCGATGAGGTGGAAGAGGCGGTGGAGCGGCTGGTGAACATGGTGCTGTTGGCAGGCAAGGACCTCCCCGTGCCGGTGATCCTCCGGCAGATCGCCCTGGCCATCGACCTGGTCCTGCAGATGATGCGGCTGCCCACCGGGGAGCGGAAGGTGGTCGAGGTGGTGGAGGTGGCCGGGGTGGGGGAGGACGGTCGGCCGGTGCTTCGCCCCATCTACAAGCTCAACCCGGAAACCGGCCGGCTGGAGCCCACGGGCCTCCATTTCACCCGGGCGGCGGAGAGGGCCCGGAAGTACGGGACGACCCTCGAGGTCTTCGGATTGCCCGAGGGGAGGTGAGGGGCGATGTTCCTGGCCGGGCTGGCCGCGGCCCTGGCGGCGGTGGCCGCCGTCCTCTTCCTGGCCGGGCTCCGGCAGATGGCGGCCCGGCGGGCCGGCGGGGCACAAGCCATCGAACGCCGGATCCGGGGCGGCGAGAGCGCGCTGGAGTCCAGTAGCGAAGGAGAGCTTCCGCCGGAGGAGCGGCAGGATTTCCTGGACCGGGCCGCCCTGGTGGGCTTCTCCCCCGGCGCGGTGGCCTTCCTGGCCGGGGCGGGGATGGTGGGGGCGGCGCTTCTCCTCTGGGCCCTGGTGGATGCTCCCCTGCTGGTCCTCCTGGCGGGCGCGGCAGGGGCGATGGGGCTGCCGGCCCTGGCGGTCCAGGTCCGGGAGCGGCAGCGCCTGGCCCTCCTCAACACCCAGTTTCAGGCGGCTCTGGAGCAGATCGTCGCCGGGCTGCGGGCCGGGGCGACCCTCCACCAGGCCCTGGAGCACGTCGCCGCGGAAAGCCCGGAGCCCCTGGGGGCGGAGTTCCGGCTGGTGGCCCGGACCATGGGGGTGCGGCCGGTGGACGAGGCGATCCAGGTCCTGCCCCAGCGGATCCCCACCCGGGAGGTGGAGCTCTTCGCCACCGCGGTGGCCTTCCACACCCAATCGGGGGGCAGCCTGGCCGACGTGCTGCTGAAGGTGGCAGACCTCACCCGGGAGCGGCAGACCTTCCTCAAGCAGGTGGAAGCCCTCACCGCGGAGGGGCGGATGACCTCCTGGCTGATCGCCGGCATGCCGGTGCTCCTCCTGGGGATGTTCCGGATCCTGGTGCCAGGGTTCATGGAGCAGGTGACCCGGAGCCTCCTGGGCCAGCTCATCATCGGAGCGGCCCTCGGGATGGTGGCCGTCGGGGTGGTGATCATCCACGGGATGGTCGCCCGGCTGACCCGGGGGGTGATGTAAAGGCTCACCAGAGGGTGAGGGGCAGGTGGACCAGGGGGTGATGAAAGGTGGAAGTGCTGGCGGCCTTCCTGGCTTTTCTGGCGGTGGGGCTGGCGGCTATGGGCGTCACCGTCGCCTTCCAGTCCCGGCGCCGGGTGCCCCTGCCGATGCTCGGACCGGAGGAGCGGGGAGGTTGGACGCCGGCGCTGAGGGAGGTCTGGGCAGGGCTGGCCTCCGTGCTCTTCGGCGCCGGCCGGGTGGCAGCCCTGGAGCGGAAGCTGGTCTGGGCCGGCCGGCCCTTTGGGTGGACCGGCGAACAGATGGCATCCCTCCAGGTGGCGGCGGCGGTGGGGGCAACCTTCCTCCTCCTGCCGCTGGGATACCTGGGGCTGGGGCCCGGGGGCATCCTCTTTGCGGCCCTGGGCGGGCTGATGGGGTATATGGCCCCCCAGGCGATCGTCGACCGGCGGGCGGAGCAGCGGCAGCGGAGCCTCGCCCGGGACCTGACCACCGCCATCGACCTCATCGCGGTGGGGGTGGAGGCCGGGATGCCCCTGGCGGAGGCCATGCGGCAGGTGGCGCTGCGGATGCCGGAGCCCCTCCGGGGGGAACTCCTCCGGACGGTCCAGGAGATGATGGCCAGCACCCGGGAGCAGGCCCTGGCGGCCATGGCCGAGCGGACCGGGCTGCCGGAGGTCTCCCGGCTGGCCTGGATCCTGCAGCAGGGTGCCCGGTACGGTACCCCGGTGGCCCAGACCCTCCGGCAGTACAGCGCCGACCTGCGCCGAATCCGAGGCCTGGAGCTCCAGGCCCGGGCGGCCTCCCTCCCGGTGCTGATGCTGGGGCCGATGTTCCTCTTTGGCCTGCTGCCGGTCATGATCATCGTCCTGGGGCCGGTGGTGATCCAGCTGGCGGCAGCCTTTCGGATGTAGACCGACGGGTACGGCGGACAGGTTTGTGGGTGGCGAGAAGGAGGATGCCAGATGCTGACGCAGGTGCGGTCCGTGTGGGGATACGCCCGGGCCCGGTGGGGGCTCTTCCGTTCCGACCGGGGGGCAAGCCTGGCGGAGTACGTGCTGCTGGTGGGGTTTATTGCGGTCATGGTGATCGCCGGGGTTATTGCTTTCCGGGAGGTCATTCAGGACGCTCTGCAGAGAGCCGGCGATAAGTTGAGCGACTTCGGTAAGTGAGGCTTGGGGGGACCGGACGGTGCCCAGGGGGAGAGAGCGGCGGCCATTTGCCCAACGGGGCAGCGCGGTGGCGGAGACCGCCATTGCGCTCCCTCTGGCCATCGGCTTGGTTTTCGCCACCTTTGCCGTCGCCTGGGCGGCCACGGCCAAGGCGGTGGTCATGGCCGCGGCTAGGGACGCGGCCCGGGTCTACGCCGCCCACACCTGGGACGACCCTCGCTACGGGGCCCAGGGCCGGGGCCGCGCGGTCGCGGAGGCCACTGCCCGGGCCCAGGACGCGCTCCGGCTAGCGGGCTTCAACCCAGGGTCCCTGCAGGTGACGTTGCGGCATGGGGCTCCCGGGCCCGAGTATGTGACGGCCGAGGTCACCTATCTCCTCAACCTGCCCTTCGGAGGAGCAGCCGGGATCCTGCGGGGGGTGAGCCCCACATGGAACTTGACCGGCAGGGCGGTGGCCCGGCTCGAGCGGCAGGAACTCTTCCGGTAGTCCCGGGGGCCTTCGGGCAGCCCTTCCGGTGGCAGGAGAACCGGGGCTCGGCCTTCGCGGAACTGGTCCTCACCCTGCCGCTTCTGGTCGGGCTGCTCATGGCGATCCTGCTTTTGAGCCAGGCCCTTGCTACCAAGATGGCCGTCATGTCCGCCGCGCGGCTGGCGGCCCGGCAGTATGCGGTGACGGGCAATGCGACGGCGGCCGAGGCCGTGGCCAGGGAAGAGATGAAGGATGCCGGATTCGACCCTTCCCGGGTTCAGGTGCAGGTCTCCGGTCAGGAGTTTCTCACTGTTACCGTCACCTACCGGCTGCCCTTGCCCTTTGCCGGCAGCACCCTCCCCGGCCTGTCCTCTGAGTGGGCGATTCCCGGCCGGGCGATGTTTCGCCAGGGTGGGTGACGAAGTCCGCACCCCCGAGGGACAGCCGGAACCGACGGCCGGATCCGCGGGAGGTGGGACCGGAGGTGATGGGGATGCGAGGTCGGGGGCAACGCTATCCGGCCGGGGGGCCCCGGGGCCCGGGTCGGAGGGCCTGGCAGGACCAGAGGGGCAGCGTGATGCCTGCAGTGGTGATCTTCACCACGGTCTTGCTCCTGGGGCTGGCAGTGCTCTGGGACTGGGCCCGGGTACAGATCCACTGGCGGGGGCTGCAGACCGCGACGGATGCCGCCGCCCTCAGCGCGGCCCTGAGCGGCGAGCGGTGGTCGCAACTGTACATCACCCGGTACATCTGGGAGGAATACGACCCGTGCTGCGACGGGAGCGGAGACCCCTCCTGCATCCCCTGCCCCCAGTACCGGCGGGTCCACTTCGACATCCCGGAGATGCGGGGGCGGGATGCAGCGCTCTTTGCCGGTGGCGGCTGGGGACCGGAGGGGTGGCGGACCCGGGCCGACTGCGCCAACTACGACGGCTGTCTTGCCGAAATCCAGGACCGGTGGGTGCAGTACGACTGGGGCGCCGCCGAGCAGGCGGCTCGGGCCGCCTTCAATGCCAACGCCCGGGCCATGGGGATGGCCGGGGGTGGGTTCGCCTGGGAGGTGGACCGGGTCTCTGTAGAGGACCGTTTTGGCCCGGCCCCCCTCCTGCCTCCGGAGCCCGGCTGGTGCAGCCGGCTCTTGGAGGAGGACACCGTGGAGGTGGAAGCCCACGGCACCACCACCTTTGACCTCCTGCCCTCTCTGGCAGGGCTGGTGGCACAGCGGTACCACGCCTGGTCCACGGCCCGGGGGGCCTGGCCGGGGGTGACCACTCCGGTCCACCCGCCGGACCGTCCGGACACCTGGCGGTCAACCTGGGATGACGCCTGCCGGTGAGCCCTGCCGGCGCGCCGGTCGCAATCTGCCGGCGCGTCGAGCGCAACCGCACAACCCCCGGCGCCAGTGCGGCGCCGGGGGTCCAGGCGCGGCGTTTCGGCGGCCTAGGGCCGGAATGGCCTGCGGAAGGGCATCCCCGGGGCAGGGGGTGGGACGTACTCCAGCGGCTCGTCGAAGACGATGTAGTCGAGGTTGACCATCAGCAGCAGGTAACGCTTGCCGGTTTCGGGGTCGCTCAGGATGAGGTGGTCCCGGGCAGCTGCCTCCACCCGGCCCCGGAAGACCTTCGCGTTCCACTGCTCGTTGTTTTCGAAGGTCATGTACACCGTGGCGACCTTGCCCAGGTTCATCCGCAGGATGTTCTCCACGTAGGACTCTTCCAGGGGCGGCAGCCCCTGGCTTGGCTGTTCCTGCCCCTGGATCGGCGGCAGGAAGAAACCGCCGGGATGGGCGGGGTACCCAGCGGGGTAAGGGTAACCGTGCACCGCGTACATCCGACTCACCTCGTTACCACCTGTAGACTCCCGGACAGTCGTCCCCGGAAGGAGCAAAGAAGCAGTGGGACTTGTACCGGCCGGAGTTGGGCTGGTTGAACCACTGGGGCGGACAGTCGGGTCCGGGTGGCCGGTGGAACCAGAGGGCGTACGTGGCCGGCCAGAACCGCTCTCCCTGCACCACCCGCCGGGCGAGCTGCACGTCCCGTTCCCGGGCCCGCTGGTAGAAGTAGCCCTTGAGGGTGGCCTCGAATCCACCGGGACGCTGGAAGACCATCTGGGGTATGGTGCGAATGCCTTGGAAATCGAGGCAGTTGCCGCGCACCCGGTTGATCCCAACGTTCCCCACCATCAGCATGCCAAGCTCGCCGTCGCCCTCGGCTTCGGCCCGCATCAGCCGGGCAAGGAGCTTCAGATCCTGCTCCCGTGCTCTCACCACTGCCATCGGTTCACCCTCTTGGGTCGGCGCGTGCAGTCCCAGTCTATGTGTGCCGGGCTGCAAGGGTGCTCTTGCCGGCAGCAGGCCTGGGCGGCCGGTCGCCAGGAGATCGGAAGCGGCGCGGCGAAGGAGCGGGGATGAGGGGGCCGGGCCACCAGGCCCGGGGAAAAGGGCCCGGCACCGGCGCGATGGGCCGCGCCGGCGCCGGGATGCCGGCGCGAGGGAGGTGGCCCATGGACAAGCAGGCGATTCGGCAGATGGTCTGGGACCGGCTGACCGAGGCCCGCCAGGCGGCCTTCCCCCTGCCGGTTCACGGACGGATTCCGAACTTCGTCGGCGCGGCAGCCGCCGCGGCCCGGCTGCGGGAGTTACCGGAGTGGCAGCGGGCCAGGGCTCTAAAGGTCAACCCCGACGCGCCCCAGCATCCGGTCCGGCTGGCGGCCATCCTGGACGGCAAAGTGCTCTACATGCCCACGCCCCGGCTGCGGGCGGGGTTTCTTTGCCTCCGGCCGGAGTGGGTGCCGCCGGGGAAGGAGCGGTACGCCACCAGCATCAAGGGGATGGCCATCTACGGCCGGGAGGTGGCCCTGGACGAGGTCGAGCCCATCGACCTGGTGGTGGCCGGCAGTGTGGCGGTGGACCCCCTGGGGGGCCGCATCGGCAAGGGCGAAGGGTACAGCGACCGGGAATATGCGATCCTCCGGGAACTGGGCCATCCGGAGATGCCCATCGCTACCACGGTCCACGAATTGCAGGTGGTCGACCGGGTCCCCGTCGACCCCTACGACATCCCTGTGGACATCATCTGCACCCCGGACCGGGTCATCCGCACCCATACCCGGTATCCCCGGCCCCAGGGCATCGACTGGAGCCAGGTGACCGAGGCGGAACTCCAGGCGATGCCCCCGCTCCGGGAGTTGCTCCAGCGCCGCCGACGGGGAACGTAGAGGCCGGCCCGGGCGGGATCCCTTCGGCCCTGGCGGAACCCCCTCGGCTCGGGTGGAACCCCCCGTCTTGGGCGGAACCCCGTCGCTCCCGGCGGCCGTCGAAGGTATTGAGACAGGTGTCAACGATTCAACCCGCTCATGTCTTGAGGAAAGGTGTACATCGCTCAGGCGAAGGCGCGCGGGTATCGGAGGAAGGCGGCTGGCCGAGAGGCCGGGGATTCCGGGAGAGGGAGGCGGCCCAGGTGGGGAAGTACGGTCCACACCTCCGTGGGAGTTGGACCCAGCCCCCGGCGCCCCCGGGGCGGCACCTCCGGGTCCCACCGGCTCAACCGGCGCCGGCGGCAAGCCGCGGTGCCCTGGGGCCGGAGGACCGCTTCGCACTCCCGGGGACCCCCGCTCTGTCTTCTTCCGAGGCCGAACTCCGCCGCCTTCCCGCTCCCGCCGGCCCACTGGGGCGGACGCCCCGGCGGCGGGTGGAGCCTGACCTCTTGCCCGCGGAGCGGGTGGCCGGCTGGGCCCGGGTGGCGGCAGTAGCGGTGGCGGTGGCCCTTGCCACATGGACCGCCTGGCGGGCCCTGGTGCCTCCGGCGGTGCAGGAGGTTGCAGCGGCGGTGGTCGCGGGCCTGCTGGCGACAGGAGGGCCTGCCCGGGCCGCACCAGGCGGTGGCTCCGGCACCGACCCTGGCCCGGGTCCGGGGCCTGAGGAGGCCGACCGGATGGTGTTCCCCGGGCCGGCGACGGCCCCTGGTGCCGTCACCCTTCTGGTGGCGGGGGAGGTAGGGCCCATCCGGGAGCCCGACCCTGCCGCCGGAGACGGCGACCCCCACTTCCCCTTCGGCCGCATCGCACCCCTCATTCGGGAGGCGGACATCGCCGTGGCCCACCTCCTGGAGACCACGTGGGCAGGGGCCGGGCCGGAGGGCCCGATGGACCGGGCGATTGCCGCCCTCAGCGGGGCGGGGTTCGACGTGATCGCCCTGCCGGGTCCACTGCCGGACACCCTCCGCCGTCTGGAGGTGACGGCCCTCCTTCCCCTGGGCGCGGGGGCGGACCTCGCCGGGGCGGGGCCGCCGCAGGTCGTGACCCGGTCGGGGCTCCGGATCGGCCTGGTCGCCTTCCGGGACGACCGGCCTTCCAGCGGCGGCTTCCTCCAGACCGCCCCTCCGGCCGGCTCCGAGACCGCGGCCCGGGGTGCGGAGACCCTGGGCGGGGCGGTCCGGTCCGCCCGGGCCGCTGCCGACGTGGTGGTGGTGCTGGTCCGGTGGGGCCCCGGGGCCAGCCCCGTCCCCGACGGCCGGCAGCGGGAACTGGCCCGGCTGGCCATCGAGGCGGGGGCCGACCTCGTCCTCGGTGTCGGGCCCCAGGCGGGACAGGCGGTAGAGTGGATCCGGGACCGGCCGGTGGTCTACAGCCTGGGCCGCCTGGTTCCTGCCCCCGGGCTAGAGGGGGGCCATCCTGGGGTTCTGGCCCGGGTCCGGGTCCGGGGCCGGGAGGTGGACCGGCTGGAACTGGTGCCGGTGGCCCTCTCCCCGGGCGGACAGCCGGAGCTGCCGCCGGAACCTGCAGGGGCCCGGCACTGGCTCGAACTGGAGGACCGGTGGGCCCGGCTGTGGGACGGCCTTCCCGCTGCGGTGCAGAACCGGTTGATCTGGGCCGAGCGGCTTCAGGAACCCGCCACCTGTCCCGCGGGGATGTACCGGGTGAGCGAGGTCCGGCCCGACGGGATCCGCCTGGAGCGGCTCGGGTATGCTGCCAGCCAGTTCTGGATCACGGCGCCGGGCGACCCCGCGGGATGCGCCCGGGTGCCGACCGCCCTGCTGGCCGAACTCCGGGAGCGGCTCGTCCCCGGCAGCCCGGTGGCGGTGACCCGCCGGCCTAGCCTGTCGAGGTGACACCGGTGCGCCGGGTCCGGCTCGGGCCGGAGGTGTCCGTTTGGGGATCGATCTCCCATCAGGTCCATACCCGATTACCCCCGGGCGGTATCGCTCGGGGGACTAATACTTTTTCAGGTGTCGAGTAGCACAAAAATAGTCCTTCCTACCGAATGACGGTCTATCTGTACAACCGCTAGTATGATTGCGAATTCATCAGGACCTCCGGTTGTTCCACCGCCGTGCCTGTTGGCCATCGACCCTGGTGTTGGCAGACCTGGCGGTGGGACACAGCCCGACCCTGACCCGTGGGACGCCGGGCGCCGGGCAAAGTAGGGAGGATGGAAGAGGATGGAGACGACGCGCCGTCGCTTCCTGAAGGTTGCTGGTCTGGCCGGTGCGGGCCTCGCCACCCTGGGTCTGGCCGCCTGCGCGACTCCGACCAAGGGGCAGAACGGTACTGCAGGTTCGGACGGGTCCGGTTCCGCGGACACCCATTCGACGAGCACGGGAAACCAGAGCAGCGGCAGCATGACCTGGGAGCAGATGGATGCCCACCACGAGGCGGGCATCAAGGCCTTCCCGGCCGCCACCGAGGGCAAGGGCGCGCAGCCCCTGGAGCCCCGGATTGAAAACGGGGTAAAGGTCTTCGAACTGACCTGCAAGAAGGTCCAGTGGGAGATCGAGCCGGGCAAGAAGGTGGAGGCCTGGACCTACAACGGCACCGTTCCCGGCCCGCTCATTCGGGTCACCGAGGGGGACCGGGTCCGGGTCATCGTCAAGAACGAGCTGGATGAGTCCACCGCGGTCCACTGGCACGGGGTCCTGGTGGAGAACAGCCAGGACGGCGTGCCCTTCCTCACCCAGCCGCCGATCCGCCCGGGGGAGACCTACGTCTACGAGTGGACGGCGGTCAACCCTGGCACCCACATGTACCATTCCCATCACAACTCCAGCAAGCAGAACGGCATGGGTCTCTTCGGCCCGCTCATCATCGACCCGAAGGACCCGGCGCAGCGGAACCGGTATAACACCCAGAAGGAGTACCTGATGTTCCTCAGCGACGGGCCGCTGGGGTACCTGCTGAACGGCAAGAGCTTCCCCGCCACCGAGCCCATCGTGGCCAAGAAGGGGGAGCGGGTGCGCATCCGGATGATCAACAACGGCTTCCAGTATCATCCGATGCACCTCCACGGCCTCACCATGACCGTGGTGGAGAAGGACGGGTACCCGCTGCCGAACCCCTTCCAGTGCGATAACCTCTCCGTCGCACCGGGCGACCGCTGGGACGTGATTGTGGAGGCCACCAACCCGGGCAAGTGGGCGTTCCACTGCCACGTCCTGACCCACGCGGAGTCCGAGATGGGCATGTTCGGCCTGGTCACCGTCTTCATCGTCGAGGAGTAAGCGGCCTGCGCGTCGAGGAGTCAGCGGCCGGGGTGGGGGCACCCGGAGCCCCGGGGACGCCGGGGCGGGCCGGGACCACCGGTCGGTGTCGGGTGCCACCATCGCCCTGGCCGGAGCCACGAACCGGAGCGGACAGTTTCCCTGTCCGCTCCGGATTTTCTGTGCGCCCGGCATGGGCGCTGACTTGGCGGTGAAAGTCCGC